>JBAYWE010000026.1:0-2805 GCA_041674185.1 Minisyncoccota bacterium | reverse complement strand
TATTTTATTTATTTTCTTAAATTTTTACTAAATTTCTATGCGTATTATTTCTTGGAACACAAATGGATTACGTGCAACAGCCAAGCAGGGATTCCTTACTCCCCTTTTTGAAATACACCATCCCGATATCTTGTGTTTACAGGAAACAAAAGTTGAGGCTGATCAGTTACCCGATGATGTTCGTAATATAAAAGGATATTATTCTTATTTTTCTCACTCAAAAAACAAAAAAGGGTATAGCGGTGTTGGTATATATACTAAAAAAGAACCCAATTCTGTACTCTATGGTATGGGTATCCCTAAGTTTGATGACGAAGGGCGAGTAATCGTAGCATTTTATGATTCTTTTGTGTTGTTGAATTGTTATTTTCCCAATGGTGGTAGCGGTCCTGATAGATTGGCATATAAACTTGAATTTTATGATGCATTTCTTTCGTTCATTGATGGTTTACGTAAAAAGAATCATTCTATTATCTTTTGTGGTGACGTAAATACTGCCCATGAGGCCATAGACCTTGCCCGACCAAAAGCAAATGAGGGAAATACAGGATTTCTTCCTATTGAGCGTGCATGGATGGATGAAGTTGTTGGCGCAGGGTATGTTGATGTTTTCCGTCATTTCTACCCTACCAAGAAAGATATGTATACATATTGGGACCAAAAGACTCGTTCTCGCGATCGCAATGTTGGCTGGCGTATTGATTACTTTTTTGTATCCTCTGATTATATTCCTTTTGTAAAAAATACATCGATGCTTACCGAGTACTACGGCTCAGATCATTGCCCTATTGTACTTGAAACAAAACCATAGATACTTGCTTTTTAAAGTTCGTGTGGTATTATCTATTTAAATTAAACCAACCGCACCTATGAATCGTAAAATAGTTTTATCTATTGTTGGATGTAAAATCCTTTCAGGTATCTTTTTCTGTTTATTTGCTTTTTCGGGTTTGTATTCACGTTTTTTGTCGCCAAAGAATTTTATGTTTCCTTCAATGTGGAACCAATTCCCGGCTCCTTTTGAAGCTCATGTTTTTATGGCGTTATGCGTGGTATCCATGGTTGCATCTATTCTTTTGTGGGATAAAGCAAAAGAGCAACGTAGTAAATTAAGAAATAACCCCTAATTGGGGTTGTGTATAAAAAGTCCGACCCTTGACGTGGGGTCGGCTTTTTACTTTTTTACACCATGCTTGGCGTGTACTTTTGCCACTGCTTCTTCTTCGAGTTTTTCTTTTATATTCTTTGCTTTCTCTCCGTATTGTTTTAGTGCGCTATCAGATAAATCATTGAGTTCTTTTGTTCGAATATCGAGATATATTCGAGTGTTCTTCTGTGGGTCGTCGAGTACTTCTTCGAGGAGTGCATGGAGAATCCATCCCATACGAGGACCTGGATTAATACCTAATTCTTTTATCATCACTTCCCCATCGATTGCAAGCTGTCCTACTGATATTGGGTCACGCATAACTTCATCAATCATTGCGTGGTATTTTCGGAGACGATATGGGGCTTCGGCTTTTTTCATTCCAACTCTATCGCATTCACGAATATCCATTAATTCCCAAATATGATCCTTCCCTACCTTTTGAACAATACGGCGAACAGCAGAAAGTGTTATCTGTTCTGTGTCAGAGAAAAACATATGATTTCTGACCATTAATACAACAAGGTCTGTTGTCTTTCGTGGGAATTTTAAACGTTCCATGATTTTCTGTGTCATACGGGCCCCGATAACTTCATGCCCGTAAAATGTATATGCTTTTTTCTCCCCTTTTCTGCGAGTGCGTGGTTTGCCGATATCATGAAAGAGCGCTGAAAGGCGTATTTCTATTGAGAAATTTTTACGAGTTGCATGATCAAGGGCATGCAAACAGTGCTCAAATACATCATATATATGTGCACCTCCTTGCTCACACCCGATTCCCTCTTCGAGTTCAGGAATAATATATTGTAATAATCCCAATTTTGAGAGCATACCAACCCCCGTAGAAGCTTTCTCTGTTTCAATAATTTTTACAAATTCATCATGAATTCTTTCTGCTGAGATATTTTTTAACAAATGAGAGTTATCCACAATTGCCTGCAAAGTATCATAATCGATGGCGAAATTAAGTTGCGAAGCAAATCTAACAGCTCGGAGCATACGAAGGGCATCTTCTTGGAATCGTTCACCGGGATTCCCCACCGCTCGTATTACTTTGTCCTTTATATCTTCTTGTCCTTTATAAAGGTCAATAATCTGTCCTTTAGTGTTAAGGGCTAAGGCGTTTATTGTAAAGTCACGTCTTTTTAGGTCATCCTCTATGTTTTTACTAAATCTTACTTCATCTGGATGCCTAAAATCACTATATTTTGCCTCAACTCTATATGGAGTAACCTCAACAATATGGTATGTTTCCCGTGTAACACTTTCTTTTGTTTCATTTTTGACTGCCAAAACTTTAGCGTCGGCGGGTGTAACATCCCCTATCGTTTCACCTGAAACAATGGGAATACAAACACCAACTGTCCCAAAAGTGTTTTCGTAGACTGTTTTTTCGAAAAGCAGAATAATCTCTTCGGGGAGGGCATTTGTCGTAAGATCCCAATCTTTTGGTTCCCTATTCATAATAAGGTCTCGTACGCATCCACCAACAAGAAATGCCTCAAAACCTGCTTTTTCGAGGGTTGATGTTACATGTGTAACAAATGTTGGTATTTTTGATACATCAATCGTGAGCTTTTGACTCATTGTGTTGCTTTTGTGCACCCAGAGGGATTCGAACCCCCAATAACGGTTCCGAAGACCGTCGTGATATCCAT
>JBAYWE010000025.1:0-3556 GCA_041674185.1 Minisyncoccota bacterium | reverse complement strand
GCCTCATCCACCCTCCTTAATAGCTCTGGTTGGCTTCCCATAGACTTCACCTCATCAATACAATCACTCCCTCGTCTCCCCATAGATCCCACCAATGTATCGTCTACCTCTCTGTATTATACCTATATAGCCAATCCTACAACCCAAACCTATGAACTCACGACTATCTTAGAATCAAATAAATATAGACTGGGAGGATCTGCGGATACCGTCTCTACTGATGGCGGTTCTACCTCCTATCTCTATGAACAAGGAACTAATCTAACACTCCATCCGATTACTGACGCAGGTCTTGTTGGTTATTGGACCTTTGATGAAGGAACAGGGACTCAGGCACTCGACTCTAGTGGATATGGGAATACGGGGATTTTATTAGGTTCTCCTACGTGGATTTCTGACGGGGGAAAGATTAATGGATCAATACGTTTTAATTCTTTGAGCGATTATATAAATGTTGGATCTAATATTATATTACGTCCGACTACAGCCTTCTCCCTTTCTTTTTGGTTTAAACCATATTCATTAAATCCCGCTACATGGTATTACTTTTTCGGATTTAGTAATTGGAATACAGAGTTTTCTCTTATAAAGAATAATGATGTGAATAACACTCTTCATTTTGCTGTGAATACTGGAACAGTAACTGCAGTTGGTAAACCAAACCCCTTTTCTTCTTTCAATGATTGGTATCATATAACTGTTTCATATGATGGATCATTTATGAAAATTTATTTGAATGGCGTTATGACTAATGATTCTGCAAAAACAGGGTTAGTTGTATATGGAGGAACTGTTGCGTATATAGCAAAATCGTACAATGATTATCTCTCGGGAGAATTGGATGACTTTCGTTTCTATAATCGAGCTCTTTCTAAAGCAGAGGTTTTATCGATTTATAATGCAAATAAGTGAAATTATTTCTATACATACAGATATTTTGTATTGTATTTCATGATATTCATTCTTTTACTTTGAATTGTTGATCATTTCTGTTACTATATATATATGTCTTATATAGATGATAAGGTATTAAGCCATTTATTTAAACTCGCCCGTATAGAAGAAGAAATTGATCCTGTACGACGCGAGAAACTTATTTTTGATTTGTCTAAAATATTAGATCATTTTTCGCAACTACAAGAAGTCGATACTGAGGGTATTTTGCCTCTTGCGGGAGGGACCTATGAATCTAATATCTGGAGAGAAGATGTTCCTGAAGAACAACGTGTCGTTGATACATCTATTCCACAAGAGCTACAATCACAATTTCCAGAGAGAGAGCAATCTCATCTAAAAGTTCCACCGGTATTTTAACTATTCTAAACTTATTCATGATTTGGGATTCTATAAAAACTATTTCTGATTATCATACAGGACTGCGTGAAAAGAAATTTTCTGTTACTGAGGCAATCACAGAATTGTATGCATATATAGAAAATCGTGATACAGATGTACACGCATTTTTACAGTTACAAAAAAAAGAAGCACTCGACAGTGCGCGATTAATTGATGTGCGCATCCAAGCGGGAGAATCTATTGGGGGGTTAGAAGGGGTTCCAATCGTTATTAAAGATAATATTTTAATACATGGTTTTTCTACTACTGCGAGCTCTCGTATATTGGAATCATATGTGGCTTCATATGATGCAACGGTGATACAAAAACTCAAGAAGGCTGGGGCTATTCTTATTGGAAAAACAAATCTTGATGAATTTGCGATGGGATCCTCAACAGAAAATTCTGCGTTTGGGGTAACTAAAAATCCATATGATACAACAAAAGTTCCTGGTGGTTCTTCTGGTGGATCAGCGGCTGCGGTTGGTGCTCATATGGCCTTAGGTGCATTGGGAAGTGATACGGGAGGATCTATTCGTCAACCAGCTGCATTATGTGGAGTTGTTGGATTAAAACCGACCTATGGCGCTGTTTCTCGATATGGTGTTGTATCTCTTGCTTCGAGTTTAGATCAGGTGGGACCATTTGCGCATACCGTTGCAGATGCTGCTCATATCTTTCAAGTGATTGCGGGAAAAGATTCTCATGATGCCACGTCTCATTCTTATGATGTATCTTCTATGACTCAGTTTAATCAATCACATGCTCGCGCACGTACCATTGGAGTTGTTGATGAATATATACAGGAGAAAGGATTATCTCCCGAAGTTTCTATTGCAATAGAAAAGGCGCTGGAACGATTCAAGAAAGCAGGATATACCATAAAACATATTTCGCTTCCTCATGTAAAATATGCTCTTTCTTGTTACTATATTATTCTTCCTGCTGAAGCAAGTTCAAATCTTGCTCGATATGATGGAATTCGTTATGCCCGCATAACGCACGATGATACACAACACACATTATTAGATACATATTTAACTCAGAGAGGAAAAGGATTTGGAGATGAAGTACGGAGACGTATTCTTTTAGGTGCATTCGTTCTTTCTTCTGGATATTATGAGGCATATTATGCGAAGGCACAAAAAGTTCGTCGATTAATTCAGGAGGACTTTTTAAAGGCATTTACTGAAGTTGATGTTATCTTTACTCCTACAACACCATCATCTGCTTTTACCTTTGGTGAAAAAACACAGAATCCTCTTGCTATGTATTTAGAAGACATATTTACTATTCCCGTGAACTTGGCTGGAATACCCGCAATCTCTATACCTGTTGATTCCGTATATACAAAAGACTCTATGCCGGTTGGATTTCAATTAATCGGTAAACCATGGGGTGAATATGATATACTGAATATAGGGCATGATTATGAAATGAATTTAAGAAATTAATTTTATACTTTTATTTTGATTATAGTAGGTAAATTAATAAGCGGTTTTTGGAGTATAAAACATACGTAATATTATCACTTATTATCTCATGCTATTCTATTTATGATCACTTGGTTTCTCGATTCACTATGGTTATTTAAAACAATTTCATTCATTGTCTCTGTTTTATTTTTTGTGCTTACGATGCGGCTTATGATAAAAATGCAATATTTTGAATCTGCAACAAAATATGGCTTTAATTTTTTACGTAAGGTTTCATCTACCAATCAGGTTATGGAGAAGTTTTGGAAACAGATCCTTAAGCGTGTTACTTCTCATAATCCTGAAGAATGGAAAAAGGCAATACTTGATGCTGATAGAATATTTGATGAATCCCTTCGTATTATTGGAAGTAAGGGAAAAACAGTAACAGAACGGATTGAATCTGCTGATAGGAGTATTACCGGATCTTTACAAGATCTTACCTTATTACGTAATGAAGTTTTACATACTATACAACAAGAACAAGGATTTGTTAGTAGAGAAAAAACGAAAGAAATATTACGGGAATATCGCAGTGTTTTGCGACAAATGGGAATGTTGTAGAGAATCTCTAAAAAACGTATATATACCTCTTTATGACCTCCTCCTCACATAAATCCAGTTTCACCCTCATCGAACTCCTCATTGTCATCGGTATCCTCGCTATCCTCACGGCAGCCGTCGTCATAGTCCTCAATCCCACAGAATTACTCAAACAAGGCAGAGATAGTACCCGTATGACTGAT
>JBAYWE010000024.1:0-3575 GCA_041674185.1 Minisyncoccota bacterium | reverse complement strand
GTTCGTAAGAATCACCCACTCAATGCCTTGATTAGCCGCGTAATCTATGGCTTGTCTGAGAAATCCCTCTTTCAAATCAAGATTTATAGCTTTCACCTCTATCAGGAATTGTAATTTCCCTTCAATTTTGGTAGCAAGGTCACAGTATGTCCCTCGGATACTGAACTCACTCGTTATTTCTGAGTATTTATCATAACCAAACACCTCTGCAAGCATATCTGTTATGATAATTACCGTATCGCTTTCATTTACATCTCTGGTTTTAGCTCCCTGAATAACCGGCTGAAACCTCTTTATTGTGTTTACGTATCTCTCAACAACTTTTTTTGGTATTACTATCATCTGTCCCTCCAATACTTATTAAAGAACTACAAACTTTATTCCAAACTATTCCCCAAAAACACAAACTTTTTCACAAACTACTACTGCATCTTCCTTATAATCTTATTTCTCGCAGCGTTCCCAAGTTCTGCAGCTGATTTTCCGCTGAACTCAAATATTGTTTCATGGTCGAACTTTCCGTCATTCCACTTTATAGTTAAATATGCAAGTTCGTTTTTCTGTTTTTTCTTTAACGCAAAAGCGAATATCCCCACAGCCAGCAATCGTGTAGCCGTTATTCTCTTTTCTATTGTTGTTGCATCTTCAATAACCACGTCTTTTATTTTATCGCATGGGATAGAAGCAAAGTGTGGAACAATAATTTCACTTTGTGCGTTAATTTTTTCATGGATATTTATTACTCCATCTTTTATGTACATATAAGTAAACTGCTTTGAGGTATCAACAGCCGGATGTCCGGTCAATAACTTCCCCGAGTCAATAAATTCATCCGGATTAAAACCTGCATCCTCTAAAAGCTTCCGCTTTTTATCCGCCTCCATTTTCCCATACATCCCCAAAGCAATAAAGCCAATTATCAAAACCACTATCACTATAAAAGTAGTCATCCTGTTTTCCTTCCTTTATTTATGATTTGATTATCTGAACCACCTTAAATAACTGTGTCTCACTTTTCTTTACCGGTATTGTCCCCTCAATCTGATTATACGACACCAACAATATGCTATCCCCCACTTCACCCCCATGAATCTTGACCGCTCCCTTGTCTCTCCCCCACCTTGCCAGCACTATATCTCCTTTCTTTACTTTGTTTTTTATACTGCACATTATCCTGTCATTAGGAGATATAAAAGGCCTCATGCTGTCTCCATTGTTTCGGTCTATTATTACAATAAAATGAGTGTCCGGATCGAAATATACCTCCTCAGTATTACTCCAGTCGTTAACAAAATCTATATTAGCATTACCGGCAGGCACTATGGCTTCTATTCTGTAAATGCTTTTGTTGTTTCTTTCCTTGTTGATAATCAGAAAATTCAAGTCAAGACCCAATTCACCAAGTTTTGTAAGGAAATCAAGCCCGGGTTTTGTCTTCCCGTTGATATACTTGCTCAGTTGTGGTTGTTTCATCTCAAGAATTTGCGCCAATTTGCCGACTCCGCCAAACTTTTTTTGCGCAAAATCCTTTATTTTTTCGCCAATTTCCATGTTTTTAAAAAATAATTGCAAATATGCTAATTTTTTACTTGACTTTAAATAGCTTACTTGCTATATTTGGGCTGTAATTATTAATTTTTATTAACCGTTATTAATTTAATAAATAAAATGGAATCTACAAAACGAAAATACCGCAAGGATTATCATGTTCTTTTGCCCCTCGAATATGAGAAAATTCTGAATAAACAAAAAGAGAAGGAACGAAGAGCAATAAAGAGCATTGTTACAGTAGCTATTGACCGTTATCTCTCTTACTACGAAGCAGAAACTGTCAAATCCCACGCTGCTAATTTACTATAAAGAATATAACAGAATCTCAAACAATCTATTGTAAAATTTATGCAAACTGACAAAAAAGAAGAAATAAAGATGTTGATGTTTGAACAGAACATCTCTTATCAGGAACTTGCAGATCATCTGCATATCCCTAAACACAGGCTCTACTACAACCTCAACGCCAGCAGTGATATTCCCCTCGAGCTCTATATCAATATTATGAATGTCCTTAACAGTCAACTGAGCAAACACTCCAAGTGCACAGATACCGTGCAGCATAACTGCACCACAAACTCAGTCCTGGCTAATGCTATAACAGAGATCAACAATATCGTCTCAAGCATCCTCTCAGACGGAAAGCTTGATGCTGTTGAGTCTATGTCGCTGAGGGTCAAGCTCGAGGACATCCGGGTTCGTCTTAACCACAAAATAGATGAATGGATCAAAGCCTTATGACACTCATTACAACAGCTATGGTATATGATGAGATTCAGGAAATGAAAAAGATGGTCAGAGATCTGATAGAGAAACAGACTATGGACTCGGTTAAAGTCATCTCAACTCTCCAGGCTTGCAGGCTCCTCAAGATAGGTCAGAAGAAGCTTATCCACCTTGTCAACACAGGTCAAATTAAGGCTGTCACTTATCGTGATAATAAAAAAAGAATCCGCTACCGTTTCCGCATCCCCGATATTTATGAATTTCAAAAGTCTCACGAACACAAATCATTTCAACTTAATAAAAACATTCAGGATGGACGTGAAACAGCTGAAGATATTGCTAAAAGAATTTTCAAAAGAAGATAAAGGAGTGTTAGTTATGGAAGATCTGTTCGTTTATGTCGTCGCTTGTATAATCGGAATAATAGCCTCGCTTTTTCTTGGCTATAAGTTCGGTCATGAAGCAGGTTCTCGTGATGCTATTGATAAACTATTTAATGGAAGGAGGTAAAATAATGTTAGTTGATATATTATTATTCAGTGCCGGTGTCGTCTGTGGTGCCATCACCCTCTTGGTTGTCTCTACCATAATTGGGAATAAGAGCAACAAAGCTTCCACCAAAATCTTTATGGAACAAAAAGCCATAAGGGATTCTGTCATTGCAGATCACTATCAGCGCATCAGGGAGCTCGAACAAACCGAGAGAGACTATATCAAGAAAGTCGATGACCTTATCGCAGAAAGAAACCGTTGGAATAAGGCTTTTAAGGACTCCGAAAACGCTCTCCATTGCCTTAGGGAAAGCTTAACCAGGATAGCATCATGACCAAAGTCGAAAAAGTGAGATCTTGGAACATTGAAGACATGGTTGGCCCCGAATTCGAATACAGGCTAAACCGGATGACAAAAGCCGAGCTTCTTAAACTCTTCAAAAAAACTCACAATAAGTATATCATCTCCCAGGTCGCTCTGGATATTCTTATTAACGGTCACAGAAAGATAAGGAAAAACGTAAAAGATATACTTAAAGAATTTGAAGAAGAATTCAAAATTAAAGATAACACAGAAATTCAAACAAAATAAAAAGAAAATCCCCACGGCTCACCTGCCAGTGGGGACTTAAACACAATCAAACAACCAAATATAAGGAAAACACAATGCAAACACAACAACAAAAAATTTCACTCGACACTTCAGACTCTGCAATAGATCTGATCAAGAGCGAAGTGGATATAATCGAATTGCAGTCAAAAATTGATCAGGCAATTCAGGAATCAAGTCAGATCGCAATCTTTACT
>JBAYWE010000023.1:0-4026 GCA_041674185.1 Minisyncoccota bacterium | reverse complement strand
TATGGTTTTTGAGAGAGAGGCCAGATCAGTCATACGGGTACTATCTCTGCCTTGTTTGAGTAATTCTGTGGGATTGAGGACTATGACGACGGCTGCGGTGAGGATAGCGAGAATACCGATGACAATGAGGAGTTCGATGAGGGTGAAACTGTTTTGTTTTCTGAAAAAACTATTCATAACATAAAAAAACAATTTCTGATTGAGAATTCTACTAGTTGTTAATTATTAATCACCAATCACTAGTTCTCTTATCCATTCAAAACATCTATATCATCTTGAAATGCCGCGGCACGATCCATCGCTGGACCTCCATAATCTTGCAAATGAACTTTCCAATTACTTCCTGCATAATATTTTGCAGCCGCCACCTTTTCATTATATAAAGAACCAGTTCCTCCCGCACTCTTCAGATATAACGCCGCAGCAATAAATGCATCTCTATTATTCCATGGATTCGCAGGAGAAATCCCCGTAACAGACTCCACTTTTTCTTTATATCCAACCCATGTAGAAGGAATAAACTGAGCAGGTCCCATAGCACCTCCATATGCTCCATCGCGAGGAATAGGGCACGAAACAAAAACACTTTCAGGATCTATACCTAACTCCT
The DNA here is from genome assembly GCA_041674185.1 of Minisyncoccota bacterium. GTDB lineage: Bacteria > Patescibacteriota > Minisyncoccia > UBA6257 > JAGOQP01 > JAKBUF01. Next base: position 3,416 of record JBAYWE010000023.1, on the reverse strand, counting down.
TAGTAATAGTAAGAAACTTAGGAATATCACGCGTTGGATGCATTGTCGTACTATTTTTTGCTTTAGCGGGATAGTATGGATTCACATTATATTTACATTTTCCTACATTCCTTCCTAATGCAGATTCTCCGTCAAGAATAGCAAGAATGAACGCAGGACGAACCCCCGTTGCATCCCCTGCTATTTTTGCAAGGTTATACGCATCTCCAAATGACAATTCTCCTCCTCCAATAAGTTCATACAATTGACTACGAATCTGTGCTGCTGTTTTTTTCTTCTCAGCAACAACTTGTTGATATTTCGATTCCTGTCCCTTGGTAACGGTGAGTAATTGTTTTTTACTTGCTTCTGTCTTTTTAGAAGCTAGTACTTGTGCTTCTTGATACTGTTTTAATTGGGCAATATCTTCATATTGTATTGCTAATGATTCTTTTTGATCAATAAGATCATTTTTTAACAAGACAATTTTTTCTAATGTTTCCCGTAAATTATCTTGAATAGCAAGAAAACTATTAATATTAAGGAAGAAGTCTGAAAATTTAGGATTTTCAAGAATCATCTCAAGCGTTGTTCTTTGTTCTCCCTCATACAAACTTTGTAAAATATTTGAAAGTGAAGAAGCATATTGCCCAATATCTCCCTCTGTTTGAGTTATTTTTGTCTTCGTAACTTCAATATCACCACTTAATTTATTCAGATTAAGCGTGACTGATTTAATTTGTAGATTTATTTTTGCAATTTTTGCGTTTAAGGTATTAATTTCAGATTGTAACGTCTTCCCTTGTTTTTGATATTGAGCAATTGTGGCCTCATCTTGAGCAATTTGATCATTCAGTTCTTTCAATTGACGTTCATACATAGCTCGTTGTTCCTCTTTACTTTGAGCTGCAAATAAGTAGTTTCCCCCCATGGGAGCATACACAAATCCAAATAAAAATGAGATGGCTGCAACAGAAAAAGCAGTGTACAGAACAATACGACGGACCGGAATAACAACTTGAGTCTGTTGTTTCAAATTAATACGATGAGAAACATGACGTATTGCAGTTTTCTTATTTTTGATATCAATAAATGTAGATTTCTGGAACATAAAAACAATGAGAATCTAATTCGCTATACAAAAAGTATAGCATAAAAGCAACAATAAAAAAATTACCCTCTACAATAGAGGGTAATTTAAAAAATAACAAAAAATATTATTTATCTTCGTTAGATCCTTCACTAGGAGTCACCGGAGAGACGACTTCTTCGGTAACCGTAGGAGCAACTTCTTCTTCAACTTTAGGTTCGGTGATAACTACAATAACAGCATCGGGATCTGTTAAAATTTTTACCGTTTTTGGAACAGAAATATCTTTTACATGGATACTTTGATTGAGTGAAACTAATTGAGTTACATCTATATCAATATGAGAAGGAAGATCAGCAGGAAGCGCCTCAACCTCAACTTCTTCAAGTGCCTTAATCATCACCCCATTAAATTCTTTAATAGCTGGAGACTCTCCTATAATATGAAGAGGAATTTCTGCAGTTGTTTTTTCTTTCAAATTTACAGCATAAAAATCAATACTGACAATAGCATTACCTAATCGATCTGTCTTGGTTTCATGTACTAAGACAGGATATGAAACAGCATCTACGGTAAGCATGATAACACCTGTTTCCCCCGCTTCTGCATATGCTTTTTTAAAATCTTTCCGAGAAACGCTAATATGTTTATTTTCAAAATTGTGCCCATAAATTTCAGCAGGAATTATATCTTGCGCAAGTAATGTAGCTACTGCTTTTTTAAACACCGTCCGTATTTGTGCGTGTAATTGAATCATAAGAATAAAGTTAAACTGGACTACACCATAGCCCAAAATAAGCAAAAAAGCAAGGCATGAACCCCTCTGAAATAAAAATTAACTTCTTGTATTAAAAGAGGTTAATTTTTCAAATATTTTCTGATTTTTTGATTCATTTTCCACATCATGTAATTGTTGATATGCCTGAGAAAGAATCTTATAGAAATCAGGATATTGAGGAGAAAGTGTCACCCCTTCTTCAAGGAGAGCAATCACTTCTTGAGGCTTATTCTGTCTCAAATAAATATCGGCAAGTCGTGCATAGGCAACTACAGGAATAGATAATTTTTCGAAAATAACAGCTTGTTTTGTCATAGAAATATCTCCCTTCGAAGAAACAGAGTAAAAGGTATTTTCTTGAGAAGTTTTCCCTTTTTCACGGAAAAGAGAGATTGCTTTGAGAAATTGTTCTTCTGCTTTAAGAATTTCATTCTGTGCAACATAAATAACTCCCAAATCAATATAGTATTGGGGATCATCACTCTTTTGAGTAAGGGCCTCCGTTATATAATATTGAGCCTGCTCCGAATCACCACTGAGAAAGAACGCGCGAGACAAAGATCTTTTTATTTCGGGACTTTGTGGGTTTTTAGCAAGAGACTCTTGGAGCATACGTATATTTTCTTTTGCTTTTTGAACACGGGCGTCGTCTTTATGCACAGAAATTGTATCAGTAGTTACTTCTGTCTTTTTATTCTCAAAAGAGGACCACGCAAACCACACACCACACATAATAGCGATACAAACAGTAGTGATAGAAAATATAAATATATACTTTTTGTTCATAAATTATGTTTCACTATTCAATATTATTTGCAACGTATTGTAGATGCTCCACTTGTCCAAGCACCACAAACTAAATTAGTACAACTCCAGGTACTTCCACCAACATAAAAACGTGGATTCGCAGAATAATCAGGAGCGCTCATACAAGCGTTTGCATAAGCGGTTCCACAGGACATAGGAGAAGATGAGGTATAGTAAGCGACGGGAGCTCCTATGCTTCCTTGTGAATTACATCCATAGTTATAGACGTCCACTGCGATATTACCAGAAGTTCCCACTGTTTCTATTGGATAAAGTGTACTTTCAAGAGTAACATTTCCGCTACAATCCCAATCTCCATTATTTGGACCTAAATATGCCTGATATCCAGCATCGGGATGAACAAGATCTGAATCTGTAACCATATAATCATCAAGACAATCTGTGTTGTTACGCAACCAAAGAGCTCCAGGACCACCGACATAACAACGAAGATTTGCAGGTCCCATTCCATATCCATCGCCATCATTATCATAGTATAGCCATTCTTGTGCATTAGGAGTACACGACGCATACGTATTCGTACTTGGTGACCAGGTACCATTTGATTGACACGTCTGAGTTTGACCTGAGCAGGTACTTCCACAAGCAACGGTAGCAGTTGCATACATAGTTCTCGTAGTAGCGGTAGGCGCTGTGGTAAGAGTATAAGTACCGTTAAATGAACCTGATGAGAGACATGTTTGTGTTTCACTCAAAGATCCCCATGTACCACAAGCTGAGGTTGAGGAAGCATAGCGAGTT
>JBAYWE010000022.1:0-4536 GCA_041674185.1 Minisyncoccota bacterium | reverse complement strand
GAGTTACTTATCGTTATTGGTATTTTAGCGATATTAACGGCTGCTGTTGTTATTGTGCTCAATCCAGCAGAATTATTAAAACAAGCACGCGATAGTCAACGCATGACTGATTTGGATGCTCTTGAGAATGCGATTGCATTATTCCTTGCTGATTCAAAGACATTTACAGCAAATGGAAGTGTTGTAACTACAAGCTGTTATGTGAGTAACGCGAGTATTACCGCTGGTGCAAATGGATGTAATGGTGCTGGGGCAGCTCGTCATGGTACAAAAACGGCAGTTCCCAGTGCTAGTACCGGCGTAACGGGAAGTGGTTGGCTTCCTCTTAATTTAAGTGCTGTTTCGAGTGGTTCTCCGCTTTCTGTTCTTCCTCTTGATCCTACGAATAGCACAACATATTTCTATTCGTTTTCAGGAGACACCACGGCACTTACCTTTGAGCTCAATGCAATGTTTGAAAGTAGTAAATATACTACGAAAATGACCAGTGATGGAGGAAACCTTAATTCAGCAAGTACTGGTTTCTATGAAATAGGAAATGATCCTGGGTTGGATCTATAAAATAGTTTATAAAAAAACAAGCGCATAGATATGTGCTTGTTTTTTTATATAGATACGATACAGTAATCATATATTTTTTTATGCATATTATATTTTGGGTTACTCTTGTCCTATCGTTTATATTGTCTTGTATTGCGCTTTACAAGAATAATTTTTTGTTTTCATGGTGTTATAAAAGAACTATAGTATGGTGGTCTGTTCTTACCATGATTGGTATAGCTCTTCTCTATGTTTCGTGGAACCAGTACGCTCTTTGGAAAGTAAGTGCTCCAGGATTACTTCCTCCACATCTTTCAATCACCTATTTTATTTCTTATGTGGGGTTTCGTGTATGGGCCCCGTATCTCATTTCTCTTGGATTTTCTTGTATATGCTGGGTGTGTATGAAGTTTTTGAATAAAAAATATGAGGGGAAATTTTTTTACGAAGAAGAATTACACATGGCTCCCCTCGCTTTATTTCTTGTAGGATATCCAGCTTTTCTCTTCTATATTATTTTATTCTTCTGTATATTTATTTTTGGATCTATCGTGCAAACTCTACGGAAGGGAATGGAAGGTCGTATGTCTATGCGCTTTTTTTGGATTCCTCTTGCGCTGTGTGTTATACTGTTAGTGAATCTCTATTTGCAAAACTTTGCATGGTGGAGTTTATTGAAAATATAGAGAATTTTTAATTTTATAATTTTTAAATAATGTATTAATGTTTTAAATTCTAGACATTAAGATTTATTTATAAAATTCGTGCTTAAAAATTTATTACCCCCATGATTCACGTTCCTGTAGATAAATTAAAAGAATCTCTCATTGATCAAGAGCTTATTACTGCGTCTTCCTTTGACGACCTTTTAGTTGAAGCATCTCGCATGAATCAAGACATAGGAGATGTTCTTATTTCAAAACGATATATTACGTATGATTATCTCTATGATTTTCTAGCATCTTACTATGGTGTGGAGCGTGCTAATTTGAATGTGCGGGGTATTGATGAGCGAACCTTGAAAGAAATTGATGAAAAATTTGCAAAAGAACGCAAAGTAGTGGCTTTTTTGAGAGATAGCGAAGAAACCATCTGCGTTGCCATGGAGGATCCTACTGATTTGCCTACCATTGAGTTTTTGGAGAAAAAACTTTCTGCGCGTATTATTCCTTTTTTGGCAACAGAGCAAGATCTTGCGCTTGGGTTTTCCATGTATAGTCATGATTTGACTGAAGATTTTAAACAGCTTATTGAAAAACGTATTAGTCTTTCTTTACAACAAAAATTTGATAAAGAAGAAGATGCCGCGCGACAAATCCCTATTGTTGAAATTGTTGATAATCTTATTTCTCATGCAACATATTTAAATGCTTCAGATATTCATATTGAGGCAATGCAAGATGATGTTATGGTTCGTTTTCGTATTGATGGTATTTTGCATGAAATTATAACTGTTTCTAAGCAAGTTCATCCAGCAATCGTGGCACGTGTTAAGTTACTTGCTTCGCTTAAAATAGATGAACATCAAAAACCACAAGACGGACGTTTCCGATTTTTATTAGGACAAGGAGTGGTTGATGTTCGTGTGTCTATGATTCCTACTTTGTATGGAGAAAAAATTGTTATGCGTCTTTTAACTTCTTCCCAACGACCACTTTCTTTAAATGAATTGGGACTTTCTGAAGATACTGAGCGTATTATTCGTAATAACATTAAAAAAACATATGGAATTATTTTGGTAACAGGACCAACAGGGTCTGGAAAAACTACTACATTATATTCCATTCTTAATATTCTCAATCGCCCGGAGGTTAATATTGTTACTATTGAAGATCCTATAGAATATAATATTAAATATATTAATCAGACACAGATTAATCCACTTGCGGGAATTACATTTGCCTCAGGTCTTCGCTCTATTCTTCGTCAAGATCCCAATATTATTATGGTGGGGGAAATTCGCGATGAAGAAACCGCAGAAATTTCTGTACAAGCGGCTCTTACGGGACATATCGTGCTTTCAAGTCTTCACACCAATGATGCACCCTCAACTATTGCTCGATTGCTTGATATGCACATACAACCATTTTTACTTGCTGCCGTGGTAAATATGTCTATTGCCCAACGTTTGGTTCGTAAAATTTGTCTCGATTGTATTGAATCATATGTTCCCACTGAGGAAGAGATTGTTACCCTTCGAGGACAATTAAAAACACTTGAATTACCTGATTCACTTATACCCCACACCATGTATCGTGGAAAAGGATGTAAGGCTTGTAATGGAGTTGGATATCGTGGCCGTATGGGTATTTATGAAGTATTTGAAGTTACTGATGAAGCGCGAAGAATAATTTCATCTCCCACGTTTTCACTTTCTCAGTTGATAGAATTAAATAAAAAAAATGGATCTTCTACTATGTTTGAAGATGGTATTCGTAAGGTATCGTTGGGAATGACTACTTTGGAGGAGGTATTACGTGTGGCAAGAGAATAAATTTAAACAGTAAATTTTTAATTTTTAAATAATTTTTTTAAATTATAATTTGAGATTTATTTATAAAATTACAAAATTCAAAAATTATAAAATTTTGAAAGTATGAAATTTCACTATAAGGCAATTAACGCAAAGGGTAAGGTATTAGAAGCTGATCTTGAGGCGATCGATATGGCAGCAGCACTTGCTTCTATTGCTTCATCTGGACTTCGTCCTATTTCTCTTAAGCCAGTTAAAAAAATATCTTTTGATTTTAAGGGTTTTTTTGGGCAAAAAATTACTCTTGAAGATAAAGTTTTTATCACTAAATATTTATCTCTCATGTTGCGCGTGGGGACCGATTTATTTAGAGCTATTAATATCTTAATTGATGATTTTGATAAACCTATTATTAAGAACCTGCTTATTGAGATACGCGTGAATTTAGAGAAAGGGCAACCATTTTATACAACTTTTGCAAAATATCCGAAATCATTTTCTCCTGTGTTCATTAACTTAATTCGTGCAGGAGAGGTTTCCGGAAATCTTGAGCGGGTTTTTGGTGAGTTGAGTATTTCCTTAGAAAAAGAAAGAGATTTGACCTCAAAAATAAAATCGGCTCTGACGTATCCTGTTATCTTATTTGTTGCTTCTATATTTATTTTAATTTTATTAGTAAGTTTTGCACTTCCTAAAATTGCAAATGTGTTTTTGTCGGGTGGATTAACTCCTCCTACATTTTCACGTCTTGTATTTACTGTTGGACTTTTTATTGGAGATCATCTTGCCGTTCTTCTTACTTTACTTGTTATTATTGTTGTGGGAGGGTTGTTCTTTTTCTTAAAGACTACTCTTGGAAAAAAGACTATATATGATTTTGCGCTGCATCTCCCTGTTATTAAGCGAGTTATTCGGGAAATATCTCTTCAGAGATTTGCCGCGACACTTTCATCGCTTCTTTCTTCAGGACTTCCTATCATTGAATCAATTGAAATTACTTCTGATTCAGTGGGAGTTCCTGAATTAAAAAGTGCTCTTCGTCGTATTGCACAAGAGGGTATTGCGAAGGGGCTTACAGTGGGAGAAGCATTTAAGCGAGAACCCGCCGTTCCTAAAATTGTTGCAAATCTTATCGCAATTTCTGAAAAATCGGGACATCTAGAAGAAATTTTACTTACTCTCTCTAATTTTTATGCGAGTGAGGTTGAGGGTGCAGTGAAATCATTGGTTTCATTTATTGAACCAGTTATGTTGCTTATGATTGGATTAGTTATTGGTACCATCGCCCTCGCCGTTATTATACCTGTATACCAGCTTACCAATACGTTCTAGGGGAAGTGATTAGTTGTAAGTTGTGTTAGTGTTTATTGTGTATGAATCAGTTTTTTAAACAAAAAAAATCCTTCACCCTCATCGAACTCCTCATTGTCATCGGTATCCTCGCTATCCTCACGGCAGCCGTCGTCATAGTCCTCAATCCCACAGAATTACTCAAACAAGGCAGAGATAGTACCCGTATGACT
>JBAYWE010000021.1:0-5058 GCA_041674185.1 Minisyncoccota bacterium | reverse complement strand
TGAAATAGGATCTACCATAGCACAGACTCCATCTCTCCGAGATAGAGGTCTGGTAGGCTATTGGACCTTTGATGAAGGATCAGGAACAACTGCTTATGATCGAAGTGGAAAGGGGAATAATATTACTTTATATAACGGACCCACATGGGTCTCTGGAAAAAAATATACTGCAATAAATTTTAATAGAAACTATGGAATAGCAAACCTTAATAGTAGTACCTATCCGGCGTTCACTGTTTCTGGTTGGGGGTATCTAACTGATTCGAGCGGGGGAGATGCAAGTAACTGGGCGACTTTTGTGAGAATAGGAAGTTTTCAAATCGCAGCATCAACGGCAAAAATAGCAGTATATTCAACTCCTCCCTCATATGTAAAATCAGGAAATACTTTCTCACTAAACAGTTGGCATTATTTAACATGGGTTGCCACAAATAATCAGATTGTTATGTATATTGATGGACAACAAGATACAATAGGAACCTTACCTTCTTTTCCGGTAAATAATGTTTTTTATGTTGGTTGTTGGTCTTTACCAAATGCACAATGTTGGATTGGTTCTATTGATGAACTCCGAATATACAATCGTGCACTTTCTGCTGCAGAGATAGCATCTATTTACACCGCAACTCAGTAGTAAAAATTGCTTCGATACGAAGTATGTTTTATACTTGTCTTATGGATTCTCATCATCTGCATCATTTACACAAACGAGCACAAGCACATAAAGACATAGAACAGTTTCCGAGCATTAATCCTAAGATCAAGTTCCTTGATGATATTTTATTAGTCGTCGCTGTCATCGGTCCCTTAGTAACTATTCCTCAAATTATACAAATTTTTACTACGCAAGATGTAAGAGGTCTTTCTCCTATTACGTGGGGAATGTATGCACTCTTTAATATTTTGTGGCTTATATATGGTGTAGTGCATAAAGAAAAACCACTTATTATCACTTATACACTTTGGTTTTTTATGAATAGTACTATCTTTGCAAGTATTTTTATTTTTTCGTAACTATATAGTTATTATAAAAATATATTGCCACACCTCTATTGAAGTAGGATAGGGGATTTACTTCCTATGATTGATATGGTATAGTAGTAATGCATGAAAAATGCATTATTTTATGGATATAACAACAAACAATAATAAATGGTCTCTCATTATTACACTTCAAATTATATGCATCGTTGTCATATTATTTGGTATGGTAGTATTATATGATTCCATTTATCAATTACGTGAAGGTCGTACTCAAATTGTCACTACGATTCCTGGAGAAGGATTTGTATTTCCATCAACGGTGGCTACTACTTCAACTATAGTTACCACACAGAATAACGTGGTAACAGAAACAACAGCATATACTTTTGATCAAATGGGAACATTCGTATCGAATGCTGGAGCAAACACAAATGCATGGTATCTATTTTACAATACCCCTCAGCAAATGGGTAAAGTAGTACAATTGGTGTTTTCAAATAAGAGTATTTGTCTGGATGTCGATCAAAAGGTTATTTCTTGCGCTTTAGGAACTGCTTTTGTGAGTGGAAATCAAATTCGTGTTATTGGATATGAAACGGGAAATAGTGTCACAGTAGGGACACTCATTAAATTGACAAAATAAAAATATCTCTGTGTGAAAGTTTTTATAAAATAAACACCTATAATAAGGTGTTTATTTTATATGCTATACTACAACTATAGTTCTATGTCACACCTTAAACAAGATACCTCTATATTTGACTCGGCATATGCGAATTTAAATGAACGTCAGAAAATGGCGGTAGATGCTATTGAAGGACCCGTTATGGTTGTCGCAGGACCAGGTACGGGGAAAACCCAGATTCTCACGCTCCGCATTGCAAATATTTTACGATTGACCGACACATCTCCTGACGCGTTATTAGCAATTACCTTCACCGAATCAGCGGCGGCAACAATGCGCGCACGTCTTGTTGCTATCATAGGAAATACTGGATATAAGGTAGCTATTACTACGTTCCATTCATTTTGTAATGCATTAATCCAAAAATATCCAGAAGAATTCTCTCGTATTATTGGGTCTCAACAAATTACAGATATAGATCAATTACGCATACTATCAGACATAGTAACGGAAGGATCATACGAGATTCTCAAACCTCACGGAGATCCTCTTTTTTATGTGAAGGCAATACAGGCAGGTATACACACTTTAAAACGAGAAGGGGTAAATCCCACAGCATATCAAGCACTTACTCAAGAAGAGGAACAACGATTTTTGAGACGCACAGATACTCATCATACCGGCGGACCTCATCAAGGAAAGATGAAAGGAATATATATAGATGAATTAAAACAAATTCGCAAGAACAAAGAAATTGCGGATATATATAACGCGTATCAAGAAATGTTATTTAAAGATAGATGGTATGACTTTGATGATATGATCATGGAGGTAATTTCTGCATTTGAACGAAGTGAAGATTTTTTACGAAGCATTCAGGAGCGCTATCAATACATATTAATTGATGAACACCAAGATACAAATAACGCTCAAAATAAAATAATTGAACGTTTGTGTAATTTTGATACTCGTCCTAACGTGTTTTTAGTAGGAGATGAGAAACAAGCCATCTTTAGATTTCAGGGTGCCTCATTTGAGAATTTTATGCGGATAAAAGAAAAATTTCCTGATACGCAAATTGTTGTTCTAGAAGAAAATTATAGATCGTCACAATATATTTTAAATGCATCTCATACCATTAGTGAACGTATGGTAAAAGATCCTCAAGCTCTTATTGCGCGCGCGGCTCGTAAAAATGCGCCTATTCATATTGCTACGTATTATGACGGAGAACAAGAAATACGAGGAGTCACCAGTCATATTCATGCTCATATTGAACAAGGCATAGCTCCTCACGAAATAGCAGTGCTCTATCGTGATAATAAAGATGCATACAGTATTGCGCGGATATTTGAACGAGAAAATATTCCCTATGTTATAGAATCAGATCAAGATGCGCTTTCTGATCCACTCGTAAAAGCATTTATAAATATTATACGCGCCGTGGATGATCCTTCTAATGAAGAACGAGTAGTTTCTTTATTGCACACAGAATGTATCGGAATGCATCCTCTTGATATATTTCTGCTTATGAAACGTGCCCGAGAAGAAAGAAAATCTATTACTGCTGTGTTACGAAATATAGAACAAGGAGGGGAATCTACTGAATTTGAAAATATAGAATCAACTCGTCAATTATATAGAAATATAGTGCGGTGGGTTCGCGCAAGTCACAATACATCTCCGCTTGCTTGTATTGATATGCTCACGAAAGAATCAAATCTTATGTCGTATGGAGTCGCAACGGTAGAGCGTATTGAGTCTCTTTATAAATTAAAGCGAGTATACAAAGAGTTGGAACGAGTTATAGAGCAAAAACCATCTAGCTCATTTCATGATTTAGTAATTCATCTAGAATCAATCGCGCAACATAATGTGCCCATACGGACTGGATCTACGCGCCCCAGTTTAGGAAGGGTACGGCTTATGACCGCCCATAGGTCAAAAGGGTTAGAGTTTGATTATGTATATATTATACACGCTCACGATGGTCATTGGGGAAATAAACGAATGCCTAATATACTCCCTTTACTGCCACAAATTTACACCGTTGGGCTCATACAAACTCCTGAAATAATAAAAGAGGATGAAGACAGGAGATTATTCTATGTTGCTCTCACGCGAGCAAGAAAAGAAGTATATATTAGTTATGCACAGTATGATACGATGGCGCGTCAACAATTACCGTGCGCATACATAGAAGATATACGAGAAAATATTTCTGTGCGTGAAGAGATTCCGTATCAGGAGATAAAGGAAACATTAGAAGTGAAAAAGAAACAGTTAATTACTCCAACGCGAGAACGAATACAAAGTATGGTTTGTGAGCTTTTATCTGAACGAGGGTTGTCAGTTACCGCAATTAATAACTATCTTTTATGTCCATGGAAATATTTTTATAACAATTTACTCACTATCCCTCAAACACAAAAGAAGCATCAAATATACGGGACTGCTATTCATGCGGCACTACGCGATGTAGTACTGAGAGTTCAAAAGCAAGGAATACAAAAAGATGACGCAGCATATACAGTCACCCAATTTCAAAAACATTTACGTAAAAAGCCTCTGACGCAACAAGAGTATGAAGATTTGGTAAAACGAGGAGAGAAGTCGGTATCTGAATATGTGAAAAAAACAGAAGAACAATGGAAGTTTCCTGCATCTACTGAATTTAAGATATCTGGCGTTTTTATTACACCCGATGTTATGTTACGAGGAGTGATAGATCGTATGGAATTATTATCTGACGGGGGAATGGTACGAGTGATTGATTATAAAACAGGAAAGCATAAATCACGAACCGATATTGAAGGAAAAACAAAATCAAGCACAGGAGATATATATCGCCAATTAATTTTTTATAAATTATTACTTGACGCACAGGAAGATAAAAAATATAAAATGGAATCTGGAGTTATTGACTTTGTAGAACCAAACGAAAAAGGGGATATACGCCGTGAAGAGTTCCGGATAGAAGAGTCAGAAATCTTAGCCCTAAAAGATACTATACATACTATTCTAGGAGAAATTAAAGAATTAACTTTTTGGGATATGCGGTGTGGTGACGTGGAGTGTGAATATTGCGCGTTGCGTAATATGATAACAGAGGTATAATAGAAGCAATGAAAAAAACACTTAAAATTATATTGTTTGTTTTAGTTTTTGTGGTGCTGGTGTGTACTGTTGTTCTTCTTATTGATAATAAAAAGGCGGTTGCGCCGACAGAGCAATCAACGCAACAAGAAGTAAGTAATTAATAATGAGAGATGAAAGCTCAACACTCTTTTACTCTCATAGAACTGTTAGTTGTAATAGGAATATTAGCTATCCTCACGGCAGCCGTCGTCATAGTCCTCAATCCCACAGAATTACTCAAACAAGGCAGAGATAGTACCCGTATGACTGATCTTGCCTCTCTCTCAAAAACCATACAACTCCTCTTAACC
>JBAYWE010000020.1:0-5436 GCA_041674185.1 Minisyncoccota bacterium | reverse complement strand
TTATCTTTCGTGAAAGAATGATAATCGCTGCAATCAAGAGTACTACAAAGATCCACTCAAGGATTGTATCAGGCATAAAGTTCGATGAACTTCCAGCTGCTGATGCAGTCAATGTATTTTCCGCAGGGGTCTGTGTTGTAGACTTCGCAGTCGAAGCAACGGGTGCTTTCTTCGCTACAGTTGTCGTCTTTTTTGCTTGAGACTGTGTCTGTGTTGTATTTGATGACGAAGAAGATGTTGCTGTCGATTGTGTACTTGATTGTGTTGTTGTCGATGCAGATACAGTTACCGGAGCTTCAATAAATGGAGACTCTGGAAGTGCTGTACGAGGCTGTAATTCCCACACGCCTGGTACATATGCAAAGGCAGATTGAGCAGAGAAAAGCATAATCGCAAGAACACCAGTAGTTATGAAATTGTGCATTGTTGTATTTTTCATACTAGTATTATAGCATATAAGTATCCTATTTGTCAAGTACCTCCATGAATGCTCTATGCCCATCAAAATAAGGCTTTTTTACTCCATATCTCTCTTTGGGGTATGGTATACTCAAATATATCTATGAAGAAAATACATCGTTTTATCACCCCTTATACTGTAGAAAATAACACTATTACAGTCACAGACCCTACCCTTTTTCATCAATGGAAGAATGTGCTTAAATTTAAAAAAGGAGAAGAAATAATCCTTGTCGACAGCATAGAAGGTGAAGCACATTGCACAATAACATCATACAAAGATGAGTCTGTTCTCTGTACTGTCCGAGAGCAAATAGGCACTCAAAAAGAAATCTTACGTGAAGTTACACTCTATATGGCAATCCTTAAAAAGGAACATTTTGAATATGTTGTACAAAAAGCATCTGAAATTGGTATTAGAAAAATAGTCCCCCTTATCACAGAGCGGACAATCAAAACAGGGCTCAAATACGAACGTCTTGAAAAAATAGCAAAAGAAGCATCGGAACTCGCAGGTCTATCACGAGTACCAGAGATTAGTGAAATACATACATTTGAAGAAGCACTTAGTGAGAGCCTCAAATATAAAACTCGAATTATTTTTGACAAAGATGGTTCTACCCAACACGCACTTACACCCGACCCTTGTGCGCTCTTTGTTGGACCTGAGGGTGGTTGGACCGATGATGAATTACACAACGCAAAAGAATCTGGGTGTGAATCATTTTCACTTCTCTCTCACACACTCCGAGGAGAAACAGCGGGGATTATCGCAAGTTACCTTGCGGTGACCTTATAGCGTTTTAAAAAACTTCTTCGATGGAGAGGACACATTCCCTCTTTGTCGATTGCTTCGTAGTGTGCTTTTGTACCATATCCAACATGCGCATCAAAACCATACTCTGGATATTCGAGTGCATGACGTCGCATTACGCTATCACGAGATACTTTTGCAATAATAGACGCACAAGAAATAACGGGATGTAACTGATCCCCTCGGATAATTGTCTCTTGGTGTATGTATACCGCTGGGGCATGTAATCCACCATCGAGATAGATCGATACCTCACTCGGAGTAAATGAAAGTTTAGAAAGAGATGTTTCAAGTGCTTTTTTAATTGCAGGATTGATACCGTGAGCATCAATCATATCTGCTCCAACATACGAAACTGCATAATCACAGAGACCACTCTTTTTTGCTTCCTTGAGATAGAGATACCATGCATTCCTTTGCTTTTCAGTAAGTTTTTTTGAGTCACGCAGTGGTACATCAATAGTAACTGAATCAAAAAAATCAGCCGGACATGTAAAGGCACACACAGCCACAGGACCTGCAACGGGACCTCGCCCCACTTCGTCTACTCCAACGAGAATCTTCATGGTAATATTGTATCATAAGCTTATATCAAAAAAAGATAACGTAACAAACCCCTATGAATAACTTGGTGGAGTTTCAATCACGTCAGATATATGGTTTGAAAGTCTCGCGAGAGCATACAAAAGAGATGAAAGTCTATTGAGATACGCAAGCGTAGTCGCCCCGATACCAGCACCCTCTTCGTGAACTTGTACAACTCGACGCTCGGCTCTTCGCGCAAGAGTACGGGCAACATCAAAACGAGCAGCGAGATCGGTACCCCCTGAAATAAAAAATGTCTTTATAGGAGGAAGTATTTTTTCAGCCGTATCTATTATGTTCTCAATATGTGTTATTTTTTCTTCGGCTAAACCCTTTGGGAAACCAGCAACCTCTGCTTGAATAATAAACAACGTCTCTTGAACATCGTGCACGATAGAATCAAATGCAATTGCCGTACTATTTATTTCAATAGTGTATCCATACTGTTTGCTTAATACTTTTATAATACCGAGAAATGAATTAATTTCATCAAGTGCACCAAGAGCCTCTGCTTTTGCAGAGCTTTTTGAAATTCGCTCATTAGAACCAAATGTTTTTGTTGTCCCTCCATCCCCTTTTCTCGTATAAAGCATATGAATTGTAATTTATATTATAAGACACCCTTAACAGCAACTTACAGCAACCCAGCACGCTTCAACAACGCTTCAGGGTTTGGTTCTTGACCACGGAAGCGTTTGTATAATTCCATTGGCAACTCAGTACCTCCCCTAGAAAGAATATTATCCTTAAATTTTTTTGCAATCTCTTTATTAAAAACACCATTTTCTTTGAAATAAGAAAAAGCATCAGCATCTAAAACTTCAGCCCATTTATAACTATAATACCCAGAAGCATATCCACCCCTAAAAATATGAGAAAATGAAGTGCTAATACAAGTCTCAGCTATGTCAGGATAGAGATTTGTGTTTTTAATAGCATTTTTTTCAAAAGCTTTTATATCTTCAATCACTTGAGGTTTCGCGTAATATGCCATATCTAACACACCAAGACTCAACTGACGCAATGTTACTATTCCTTCTAGAAAAGAAGCACTTTCTTTAATCTTGTCGATATATTTTTGTGGAATAATCTCTCCTGTTTCGTAGTGTTTTGCAAATAAAGCTAATACTTCTGGTTCATAACACCAATTTTCCATTATCTGACTTGGTAATTCTACAAAGTCCCAATACACAGATGTCCCCGATAAGCTTGGGTAGGTAACATTAGAAAACATACCGTGTAAAGCATGTCCAAATTCATGAAATAAAGTTTTTACTTCATAAAATGTTAAAAGTGATGGTTTTGTTTCTGTTGGTGATGTAAAATTACACACAATAAAAACATGAGGTCTTTCGTTTACACCATCTTTAATATATTGCGACTTAGATGAATCCATCCAAGCTCCATTTCGTTTTCCTTTTCGAGGAAAAAAATCAGCATAAAAAACAGCAATACATACACCATTGACGTCGAAAGCTTCAAAAGTCCGCACATCATCATGGTATGTATCAATATCAAATACCTCCTTAAAAGTAACGCCAAATAACTTTCCTGCAACAGCAAACGCACCATCCAAAACATTCTCTATTTTAAAATAAGGTTTTAAAATTTCATCATCAATACTAAATAATTTTTGCTGTAATTTTTCTGAATAATATGCACTGTCCCATTTTTCTAAATACTCCAAACCATCCAACTCTTTTGCAAAGGTAGTTAATTCGAGAAGTTGTTTTTGAGCAACCGGTTTTGCTTTTTCAACTAAATCACTTAAAAATGATTCTACTTTTTCTGGGTTTTGAGCCATACGCTCTTCTAATAGAAAATGTGAATACGATTCATAACCCAATAGCTGAGCTCGTTCATGACGCAAGGAGACTATTTTTTTTATATTCTCCTGATTATCATATGCATTATTTTGAAACGACCTTTTTCCAAAGGCGATAGTCATTTCTTTTCGTAGTTCACGATTTTCTATGTATGTTACAAACGATGAATAAACAGGTAAATCTAAAGTAAAAATCCATCCGTCCATATTTTTTAACCGCGCCCGTTCTTTTGCTGCTTCTTTCGCCTGACTTGGCAAACCCCTCAAATCTTCTTCGTTTGTAATATGTAATTGATAATTATTAGTTTCGGCAAGAACGTTTTCACCAAATGTAAGCTCGGTTTTAACTAATTCTGCGTCGATTTCACGTAGGCGCTCTTTTTTTTCTTCGGACAGTAAAGCCCCATTTCGAATAAAATCTTTATATTTTTTCTCTAGTAATGTTATTTGCTCTGGAGTCAAAATAAGATTATTTTTTTGATCGTACACAGACTTTACTCTATTAAATAAATCTTTATTTAATAGAGTATCATTATCAAATGCCGTCAATAAAGGAGAAATATCTTGAGCTATTTTCTGCATCTCATCGGAGGTTTCTGCAGAATTTAAAATAAAAAAGATCGATGACAACCTGCTTAGTTCCTGACCAGCAAAATCAAGAGCTTCAATTGTATTCTCAAATGTTGACTCCTGAGAATTCTCTGCAATTACATTAATCTCTTTTCGACCTACAGCAAGAGCATGTTCAAAGGCAGGAATATAATCATTAATTTTAATTTGAGAAAATGGCGCAGTGTTATGTTTGGTTTTAAATTTTTCTATTAAAATATTCATAGTCTATTATTTATTAGTGTATATAAATTGTATTTCCATAATTAAGCATATTCTTTATACCACATATTACCCATAGTTCACAGAATCACAACAGAAAATACTTATTTAATTTGTCAATAAAATCACTTCTTTCTATCTGGTATAATCGTTCAATGGATTCTAAATTTATTCACCTACACACCCACTCACACTATTCTCTCCTTGATGGACTTTCAAAAATTCAGGATATTGTTCGTATTGCAAAAAGCCACGGCATGCCCGCTGTCGCTGTGACTGACCACGGTAACATGTATGGTGCAATCGAATTCTATCAAGAATGCCAAAAGGCAGGTATCAAACCAATCATAGGAGTGGAAGCATACATCGCTGAGCGTGGACGTGCCGACAAAGAATCAGGTATCGACAATAAACGCTACCACCTCACACTTCTTGCCAAAAACAAACAAGGATACAAGAACCTCATGCGTCTGGTGACAATCGCAAACCTTGAAGGATACTATTATAAACCTCGCATGGACAAAGAGATTCTCCGTCTCTATAGCGAAGGTGTTATTTGTCTTTCAGGGTGTCCTGCCAGCGAACTCTCAAAAGCAATTATCAATAAAAATGAAGAAAAAGCCGAGGCACTCATTGCTGAATACCAAGATATTTTTGGAAAAGAAAATTATTTCCTCGAAGTACACAGCCACCCAAATGTCCCCAATGACAAAGAACTCCGTATGGGAATTATCGCCCTTGGTAAGAAATTCAACATCCCTCTTGTCGCAACACAAGACTCTCACTACCCATGCCACGATGACCATGAAGCTCACCACACACTTCTCCAAGTAAATACGGGAGCAGAGGGCAAGGATGGTAAATTTGAATTTTCCGAAGATGATTTTTCTCTCATCAATGAAAAGACAGCACTCGAGTATTT
>JBAYWE010000019.1:0-8160 GCA_041674185.1 Minisyncoccota bacterium | reverse complement strand
TCATCCACCCTCCTCAATAGCTCTGGTTGGCTTCCCATAGACTTCACCTCATCGATACAATCACTCCCTCGTCTCCCGATAGATCCCACCAATACCTCCTCTACGGGACTCTATTATACCTATGTTTCGAATTCTATTTCTAAGACATATGAGTTAACTGCATCAGTAGAATCATCTAAATATGTTCTTCGAGGAAGCGCAGATGGGGGAATGAGTTCGCTTACATTTGAAGCGGGTAATGATTTATCTTTAACGCCGTCTATATTGCTTGGTAGGGGCGGAACGTATACTCAATTTACTATGTATGATCCTTCTCTTGTGGGGTATTGGAAATTAGACGAAGGGAGTGGATTAAATGTCTTTGATTCTAAAAATACAAATACCGGAGTTATTACAGGAGCAACGTGGACATCTGGAGCTAATTGTAAAGTCGGGAATTGTTTAGTTTTCAGTTCTACTTTAGACACAAAGGTGAGAGGAACTCTTTCTCCAACTATTCCTATTGATGGAAGTTATACTCAACTTATGTGGATATATCCTATGTTAGCAAGTACAGCGTACGTTTTTGATGATTATAATAATGCAGAACACTATTTAATTTTTAATTCAAATGGGACTATTAATGGGGGATATTATAACAATGACACGGGTCCCGTTCAATTAAATGTTTCTACCTCGGGTGCAATTCCTTTAAATACATGGTCGTTTATTGCGGTCTCTATCTATAGTAGAAATTATATACGAGTATATATTAATGGTGTACTTGAGGCAGAGCGAACAAATTTAAATAATTTACCAACAAGATTATTAGATGACTTTGTTTTGGGACAAATAGGAGGGGGTGGAGGGAGTAGATTAGAAGGGCGTATTGATGAAGTCATGCTCTATCGGAGATCTCTTTCAAGTGGAGAAATAGCATCATTATATAATGCTATGAGATGATTCTGTTGATTTTTTATAAAAAATAGATACACTGTATTCACACCATCTTAATTTTGGTGCGGGTGTAGCTCAGCTGGTTAGAGCGTCCGCCTGTCACGCGGAAGGTCGCCGGTTCAAGTCCGGTCGCCCGCGCACACAAAAACAACCCTTTTAGGGTTGTTTTTTATTGTATATCTACAATAGTGAATAAAATATCTCTGAATACATAGGTAGCCCCAAGAGTTTTTCCTTCTAGTAAAGAGAAAAGAGGGGAACGGGGAGAAAGGATGAAGATGTGATGAGATATATCTTCTTTTTCTATAATTTCCCCTTCGCCTGCGGGTAATATAAAATAATTTTTCTTATTATCTTGTATATCTTGTGTAGTAACGTATGAGCCGAGTGTAATATGTGTTTGTGTGTGGGGTATGTGAGAAATATATTCTACTATTGTTTTCATTGATTGTGTTAAGTAAGCTCGTCGTTCTACCAGTTCATTCATGCGATATCCCGCTTCTCGTTTTGTCGTATCATGTTGTGATTGCATAGCACCAGGCGCTTGAATTGCCTCTTCTTGTGTGGAGGCAATATATGTATCTAGTTCAGTAATACTGTGTGAAAGTTGTTGTATGAGTTTTTGTATAAGTTCTTCCTTCATATAATTTATATTCTATGAATGATGACTATTATTCTTTGTTTCCATCCGTTGAGGAATTTTTCTTTTGTTATCTTTCTTTTTATAGATTGATTCTTTTCACTCGCGGGCTCATTGTAATATACATATCCATCTTTGTATCCAGTAATTACGATCAAGTGCCCTCCTTCTCGTGGATCAAAATTCTTATGAATGGAAGCGATCACAGGTCCATATTCAATAAATGAAAAGAGTTTCAAAAACGCTTCTTCAAGAGGATTTGTACTCCAATCATAGGTTTTAGCATGTAGATTATATTTTCTTGCAAGACGAGCAAGTCCTTTATGAATCCAACCCACCGGCTCTTTAAATGTATGCATCTTCAATCCTTGTTCTAGGAGCACATTCAGATCCACTATTTTTTTATAAAATAAAAGAATCATTCCAACAGAAACTACACCACATGATTTATTTTTCCAGTCGTGATGATGTATGGCGATATATTGTGATCGTGGGGGGACGTTGTATATAGGACGTTCTTGGGTATATCTTCGTATGGCTACTGTCTTATAGTGTGATCTTTTTTGTACTTCTGAAAACTTTTCTATGACAACTCCTCCTTTCGATTGTCGCGCGTGTATAATTTTGTCGTTTCCTATATAAAGTCCCACGTGTCCGATGCAGAGATGTTTTTCAGCAAATATTTCGTCAAAGTAATACCCTCTGTCGCTCGCCATAAAAATAACATCTCCTTTTTTGTATTGTACCTTATTTTTTTTGGGGAGTATTAAAACTCCTTGGGGTTCTGCGGCCTGTAATATACTACTGCGGGGAAGCTGTATATTACTGTGTTGAAAGATATGTTGTATAAAACTAGAACAATCAAACGAGGCATTGTTCTGGGGGTTAGCTCCTCGTTCGTAGGGTGTTTTTACGAACGTTTGCGCATAGGTAATAAGCTTCTGTATCTCTACTGTACTTAATCTCATATATATCCCATTCTTGCAAATAAATGGTATACTATCAACATGAAAACAACGTTTGTTATTGTGTTTATCCTCGGAATTATAGGAATGGGTGTATATTTCTTATTACAAGATGATAATTCTTTTCGTGTTTCGTTTCTTGGACAGGGAGTAGAGGATTCCTTGTTCAGTGGTACGGTGACTTCCTCTCAAAAAAATTCCTCTTCATCGCAAGGAATTGTAGAAACCATGCGATCATTGGGGGGGTCTACTCTTTCTGCTATTCAAAATGCTGGTTCATGGATTGTAGAACAGGGTAATGAGTTGTTCACCTCAGCGACTCAAGGGATTCACTCAATAGTGAGTGATACCGCAAAAGACACTGCTCAGAAGGCTTTTACTTCAGTAGGGAATAGCTTGGGAATTTCTTCCTCAACTTCCTCAGAAGATGTTATATTATCTCTCAGTTATGTTATTCACAAAGATACCGAAACTTCTTTTGTATTGCGTGACGCATCATATAAAAAGAATCAAGAAATCGCTTCGTATCGCATTGATTGGGGAGATGGAGTTATTGATATACAAGATGATATCGTTATCCAGAATATGTCTATTTTTTCTCATGCGTGGCGTGATACAGGAGAATATACGGTTGCGTTTCATATCATTCGTGGAGATAAAGAAAGTATTTACACAACAGATGTTACGGTGAAGTAGTCCACTTAGGTGTTTCTTAGTTAAACAACCCCTTTTGGGGTTGTTTAAATTTTGTTGCGGGAGCCGGAATTGCACCGACGATCTCAAGGTTATGGGCCTTGCGAGATACTACTTCTCCATCCCGCGATATATTTTAAGCAATAAAAATCGCCTTTAATCTGTAGCAAAAGTATTCTATACCATCTTTAATTTTCTTGCAATACCTTCTTTTGTACCGAGGGTGAGATTTGAACTCACTACCTGGCGCTTATGAAACGCCCGCTCTAACCAAATGAGCTACCTCGGCAGACAGAATAATGAGAAAAGTATAAGATATTTATACTATATTCGCAAGGAGATATTTTAAAAAATAATTTCACTCATCTTATGAAACACTTCTTTTTCAAGTATATGTATATTTTTTTTGGGTATTTTTTTTAGAACGAAGTCGTTTGCTTTTTTACGTATAATTTCTTGAGTAGGACGAATGCCTATCTTACAACGAGAGAATTCTTGAGATCCACACAGCTGTATAATAGATTCGATACCTCGATGACCTGCTGAGCGTTGGTTATAGGAGAATTTATATGTTCCGAGAGCCATGTCGCTATCATCGTGTATAACTAACACAGCGGAAAGAGGAATTTTAAAAAACGAGAGAGCATCGCTGAGTGCTCGTCCCGATTCATTCATAAACAGAGAGGATTGTATATAGAGGTATGTTTTTTTATTTGGTCCCTGTAATTTCTGATAAGAGAAGCTTTTTTTGGGAGTATGTGTTTCGGATAATGTCCACTCCTCAGGAAGTCTTTCTCGTATATATGAAAATGCAAGTATTCCTACATTATGATATGTCTGTTGATATACATCTGTTGGATTTCCTAATCCCATGATGATTTGTACTGATGAAAATGGTATAGACTCTTTCATTTGCTTTTTTATATAAATCTCTTTAATATTATCACAATATCTTCCGTGGCGAAACTCTACTTTGTAAACGCCTTATTATTATTTCAGTGTATTCTATGAAAAAAGTATTTTATACGATCTGGGAAATTGTTGAAGTTTTTCTTATTGCTATTATTGCCGTTGCTGCTATTAAATATTTTCTTATTCAACCTTTTATTGTGAATGGTGCGAGTATGGAGCCCGCTTTTGTTGACGGGGATTATTTATTAGTAGATGAGGTGAGTTATCGTTTCTCTGATCCTACACGAGGCGATGTGGTGGTATTTAAGGCTCCCACAAATAAATCAATTTATTATATTAAACGGGTTATTGGTCTTCCTGGAGAGAAATTAGAAATAACTGAAAATAAAGTACATATTACTAATTCAGATTATCCACAAAGCTTCGAGTTGCAGGAATCATATTTAGAAACCGCACTACGACAAAATCCCTTCGGAAATATTATGATTACTTTGAAAGATAATGAGTATTTTGTTATGGGGGATAATAGATCAAACAGCTTGGATTCGCGTCGGTGGGGTCCTCTCGATCAGTCTGATATTGTAGGAGTGGTTCGTACTCGATTATGGCCTCTTTCACATATCTCATTTTTTACCAAATTTGAGTATTCTCATGAATTGAGTCAGTAATTTGTAAGTTATATTATAAAATTATATATTATTAAAAGTAAAAGGAACGCGAATTATTTAATATATTAAATAAAACTCGCAGTTCTACTAACCCGATATGCCTATAAAGATTCCCCACGCTAAAAAGAAGGTGGAAAAAAAATCAACTAGTGGAAAAAAAATTCCATTCCAATCACCAAAAGGAATGCACGATCGTCTCCCTGCTGATTTTATTTATTTTGATAAAATAGAAAAGGCTATCAAAAAGGTATCGTTGTTCTATGGATTTGATAAAATTGAAACTCCTTTATTGGAGGATATTAAATTATTTGAACGAGGTACGGGACTTACTACCGAAGTTGTACAAAAACAGATGTTTACTGTAAAGACAAAGGGAGATGGTGTTCTTGCACTTCGTCCTGAAATGACTCCTGGTGTGGTTCGTGCTTATGTAGAAAATGGATTACTGTATGTTTCGAATCCGGGAAAATTTTTCTATTATAGTCCTGTTTTTCGATATGAACAACCACAACATGGACGTTTTAGACAGTTTTATCAAGTCGGATTTGAAGTTATAAACTCAGATGATGCCGCTTATGATGCTCAGGTTATTATTGCTTCACTCAGAATCTTTGAAGAAATTAAACTAAAAGGTGTTACGGTGAAGTTAAATACTATTGGATGTAAAAATTGTCGCACTCCGTATGTAAAAAAACTGAAAGAGTATTATAAAAATAAAATAGCTACTATGTGTCGTGATTGTGCAAAACGATACACTGAAAATCCTTTGCGATTGTTAGATTGCAAACAAGAGAAATGTCAGTCTTTTAAAGCTGACGCTCCTCAAACGTTAGATTTTATTTGTGCTGCATGTAAGGCCCACTTTAAACTTGTTTTGGAATTTCTTGATGGTGCGCAAGTTCCGTATCTTATTGATGCAACTTTGGTGCGTGGGTTAGATTATTATTCTCGCACCGTATTTGAATTTTTTGCGGAGGGGGTTGATTTTGCTATCGGTGGAGGGGGGCGATACGATTATTTATCTGAGACCTTGGGGGGTCCTAAAATGCCTGCTATTGGGTCTGCCTGTGGCGTTGAACGTATTATGGAAGCAATGAAATTACAGCAAGTTCATATAACTCCGAAACAAGTATATAAGGCATTTCTTATTTACATGGGTGATCAAGCAAAAAAACAAGGCATGTTACTGTTGGATGAATTTTATAAAGCGGGAATTCCTGTAAAAGAATCATTTGCAAAGGACTCATTAAAATCACAATTACGTCTCGCTGATAAAGAAAAAGTTGACTACGCTCTTATTTTAGGACAACGAGAAGTCTTTGAAGAAGTTATTCTTTTGAGAGATATGAAAAATGGAACTCAGGAGACAATTCCTTTGAAAAAGATTGTAGTAGAGTTAAAGAAGAGGATATAAACCGAAAAATATCTCATTATCCAACCCCTCATTCTTATTGTTTATGGATTGTTTATTTTGTTCTTTTGTTCGTAAAGAAAAACCCGCATATATTATTTATGAGGACGATTTTGTAATATCATTCTTAGATATTTTTCCTCACGCGCTTGGTCATACGCTTGTTATTCCAAAGAGGCACATAGAAACTATTCTTGATATGCAAACTGAAGAAATAACATCATTTTGGATGGGGGTTAATCACACACTTTCTCTTTTAGAAAATCATTTGTCTCCGCACGGCTTTACAATTGGGATTAACCATGGTAAGGTGAGTGGACAAGCAGTAGAGCATCTTCATGTACATTGCATGCCTCGATTCGAGGGTGATGAAGGAGGATCTATGCATCGAGTAATTAATAATCCTGGATCCAAAACTCCTGCTGAGGTGTATGAAAAGATTAAAAATCAAATAGCGAGAGGATAGAGTTTGGTTTAAAATAATTTTTTACTATATTTCTATATTCATCTCATCGCGAGATATTCATTAACTAAATTATTAATTTATTATGATTGAAATTAAGAAAAAAGAAGGGGAATCACCCAATGCGTTTCTCTATCGATTTACTAAGAAAATTCAACAATCAGGAGTCTTAAAAGAAGCAAAGAAGCGTCGCACCTATGTTCGTCCTGCAAATAAAACAAATCGACGAGCTTCGGCAGCATATCGTGCTAATAAAAAGGTAGAAATAGAAAAACAAAGAAAACTTGGAAAATAACATACGCACCATATAATCCGCCTAAAGGCGGATTATATGCGTAGAGAGATGATATAAATATCTTTATGATGTTACGTGAAAAAATTCAATCTCTGCTTATAGAAGCACTCAAAGCAAAACAAGAGGTGCGTATTTTGGTGTTACGGGGTATTTCTTCTGCATTACAGAATAAAGAAATCGAATGTAAGGGAGGGGGAAGAGAGTTGCAAGAATCCGATATATTAGATGTATTAAAGAAGGAATATAAAAAACGTATGGATGCAATAACTTTGTATACACAGGGATCACGGAGTGATCTTGCTCAGAAGGAATCAATTGAAGCCGAAGTTATAAAAGAATTTTTACCGCGTATGTTGGAAGAAGCGGAGGTTTGTGCGCTTGTGGAAGAAATTATATCAACTCATCCAGGTGCGACACAAAAAGATATGGGGATGATTATTAAAGAAGTGAATGTAAAAGCACAGGGATCTGCGGACGGGTCATTAGTCGCAAAATTGGTAAAAGAAAAATTAGGGTAACTTCAATCTCGATAGGAGAATTTCAGTTTGTTTTACCAATACACGCATTGAAAATGCACTACTAAGTAGATTAAAAAAGAAATGGGGAATAGAATTAACATTCATGTAACGAAAAATTCTTTTCATAAAGATTCTGTGCGCGCAGATTTTGTTGCGCGTTTTGTTTTAAATGTGCTAAAAAATAATAATAAAACAGTTGATATTTTTTTGCTTTCTCAAAAGGATATTCAAAACATTAATAGAGAATGGCACAAAAAAGATGTTCCTACGAATGTACTGAGTTTTGCGCACTGTGATATAGTGGGGAATTTTCCAAAAGAGTTTTGTGATAAGAATTCTTTAGGTGAAATTTATATAAGTCCTTATTTTGTACGTATTCATAAACAATCTTTTGATCACATGGTAGTTCATGGAATTCTTCATCTATTAGGATATGACCATGTTACAAAGAGAGATGCTGAAAGAATGGAAACAATAGAACAAGAAGTATTGCATCTTTTGAATATAGTGAAAAAATAGAACATAAAGATAAGAATCCCGCTTTCAAGTGGGGTTTTGGTTTATGCACCTTTTGCTTATATGGCGTTGTGATATACTGATAGGTAATACGTAACTATATCGTAATGTATAGAAAACATTCTCCTTCTCGTTCAGGATTC
>JBAYWE010000018.1:0-8244 GCA_041674185.1 Minisyncoccota bacterium | reverse complement strand
GTGTCAATCAGCCGGGGAGTTTAGATATTTCTAATAGCACTATGACTACAGCAAGTAGTTCAGTGTATACCTATAGTTATACCGCAAATACAGCAAATGGAAGTACCTACATAGATGGAACAGTAACAGTATCACTATCAGCAACTGCAGATGCAGCAGGTAATTCGTCTGGAAGTCCAACTAATAATACGTTTCTTATTGATACAACAGGACCCATTGTGGTTATAAGTGCGGTGTGTAGTATTGAGGGAAATGGATGTACCGCAGAAGGAATTTCAGCAAGTCCTCAGGAATCATATATGGTACGGACTATTTCTGGTACCGCGAGTGATGGAGGAGGGGTGGGTTCTATTGATATTTCAATAAAAGATGTAAGTACAAATGCTTGGTATAATGGATCTTCTTTTACAGATATAAGTGAAACGTATAGAGCGGCAACAGGAACGACAACATGGAGTTATAATACAACAGCGGTGCCGTTTGTTATAAATCATGTGTATACCGTGAATATACGTGCAACAGATCAAGCATCTAATGTTCAAATTCAAAGTGGTACTTTTAAATTCACCAATGCACCCCCCGTTGTTTCAAATGTTTCTGCTTCACAAGATCAGAGTGGTGCAGTGCGAGTTTTATATGATGTTTCTGATATTGAATCAAGTCAGACAACCAACTATCTATTTTATAGTGTGGGAGCAACGCTCAGTACGGGTATAACGAGTAATATAACAACAATCACGGTATCCGATGCAACATATTTTCCCAATTCAGGAACTATTCTTATTGACGATGAAATAATTTCATATACCTCAAAGACAGGAAATGTTCTTGGGGGAATGACGCGCGGAGCACTTGCAACAACTCCCACTACTCATACCGGAGGATCAAGTGTTCTTATCCAAGCTATAACTACCTCAGGTACGGGTCTCTCAGATGAAGGTACTGGAAAATTAATAACATGGACAACACCGACTGATATAACAGGATATGATTCTGCGAGTCAGTTGATTAAAGTAGTCGCAAATGACGGTGCGAGTGGATCAATGATTGGATCAGCAAGTCCTGCGGTTTTCACGCTTGATGTAAAGAGTCCAGAAATTGCAGATGCAGATTTCTATATTGACGCCTCAGTAAGTACTTCAAGCACGGCGGGTGTGAAACTTTTTGCAACCGACCTTTCTCAAATGCAATACCGACTCTGTCTGAATGCTGATTTTTCTGCAGATAACCTGAATACTGGATTGGGTAGCTGCACCACATGGAGTGCAACCTCTACTGCTGTTGATTTAACCCCTGAATTAAATCTGATATATACAGCTACTTCAACAGGAGAACAAGCGGTATCGGTACAAGTACGCGATGTTTATGGAAACACAATTTCAAAAACAAAAACAACGCCGGTAATGCCCGTGAGTTTCTTATATAAAGATGTTTCGAATTTAGGAGCAACACCTCCAACGTATCGTGAATATTTAGACTGGGCTACGACTGATGAGTCAAATTTCTTACGATATGAGGTTTGGTTTTCTTCTTCTTTGAATTCTACCTATACACTTCTGACAAATGTTTCAAATAGAGTGAATAGTTTTTATACTCATAATATTCTTACGAATACTGATGCCACCTATAATTACAAAATAAGAACGATTGGAACACACGGAGATATTTCTCGTTTTACCACAGTTGCAAGTGATGTACCAAATGGAGTAGGAGGAACGGGAGGTGATAATACTCCTCCTGTCATCACGCTTACGGGAGCAAGTCCTTTCTCGGTAACGGTAGGAGGTACCTATACAGAACCGGGAGTAAGTGCGGTAGATGAAACAGATGGGGCGGTTGAAGTTACCTCTTCAGGAACTGTGAATACAGCAGCAGTGGGATCATATGTTATTACGTATGTTGCTCACGACACGTCTAATAATATTGCAACACGTACGCGTACGGTCAATGTAGTTCTTGCACCAACGTATAATATTACCGCAACAGCAGGAGCTCACGGTTCTATTTCTCCGAATGGAGTTACAGCCGTCAATTCAGGTACGAGTCAGGTATATACCATAACGCCAGATGAAAATTATATTGTGGGTTCTCTTACAGTAGACGGAGTAAGTCTTGTGCCCGCAACAGAATATACCTTTACGAATGTGGCGGGAATACATACGATTGAAGCAACATTTGTCCTTGAAAATATAATTCCTCCTGTGGTTACAATAGTCGGAGATAATCCTATGAATGTGAATACGGGAACTACTTTTGTTGATCCAGGAGTAACTGCATATGAGTCAGATGGATCAACTTTAATAACCGACTCCACAAAGATAGTAAGATCTATAGCGACCGCAGATGGTACTCGTTTATCGAGCGTGAGTACAGCCACGGGTGCATCAGGTATTATAATCACTTATACGGTTACAGGCGCAGATGGGGGAATTGCGGTTACCACAAGAACGGTAAACGTTATAGATGTCACTCCTCCTGTTATCTCTGATATTGCAACACCCATTATTACTTCTGATTCAGTCGCTATTGTTTGGAAAACAAATGAAGTTTCAAATAGTCAAATTTCATACAGTACCACAGCCGGATCGTACACACAGAACTCTACATTAAATATTAATTTAGTATTGAATCACTTAGTGGCATTAACAGATCTAACACCAGACACTACATATTACTACGTTATTAAATCAACAGATGGAATAGGGAATACCGTTACTTCAGAAGAGCAATCTTTTAGTACTATCAAAATAAAAGAAACAATTATATTTAGTGGAGGGGGAGGGGGATCGGGAGGGGTGTTGCAATCGGTATATGACGCTCTTCTCGAAGAGAATGAGGCTAATAAAGCGAAAGTGAAGCTACAAGAAACGGACGCTCCTATTATTTCAAATGTTGGTATATCAAACATTACAGCGTTTAGTGCGACAGTGAGTTTTGATACTAATAAAAATACCATTGCGTTTATAAAATATGGAAAGGATACGACGTATACAAATACAGCGGGTGATGATAGTTTTAAAACAAATCATTCTATAGTATTGCGAGGATTAACCATGGGGACCGAATACCATGTTAAAGTTTCTGTTTCAGATAGATTTAGTAACACCAGTAGCTCTGAAGATAAAACATTCAAAACTCAGTTCCTTACTGAAAATATCGCAGAGCTTAAAAAAATAGAAAATGTGGAACAATTCCAAAATGAAATAGAGTCGACTATTGAATCGATTTTACCGTCTTTAGTTCCTCCTTTCATTGATAAACCAATAGTTTCAGATATTACGGAAAACGGTGCGACTGTTACATTTCGTACAAATATAAAAGCATATCCTGTGGTGAGTTATGCGCCTCAAAACACGTATGATGCAACAAAAGAAAATCCATATGATGCCGAGGTATCAGATACCGCTATGAAGAATATGGTACATAGTGTGAAATTAACCGGATTAAAATCAAATACGCGATATCATCTTATGGCCAAGGCTTTTTCTCTTCCACAAGTAGTAGGGAAATCAGAAGATATTACCTTTACGACCGCTGCTTCAAAAATTCGGGCTTCAGTTACTGATGTCAAAAAAGATTCATTCGTAGTTATATGGAATACTGATGAACTTACTTCTTCTATTGTAGAATATAGAAATGTAAAAACGGGAATTAATGCGCGCATTACGAATGAAATTAAAAATTATTCACACTCAGTAAAGGTTGAGAATCTGCTCCCGGGAACACTCTATAAAGTAAGTGTGTCTGGAATAAATGCAAATGGAAATTATGTTGAAGGAATTTCTGAATTGAATGTAAAAACATCAACCGATAATACACCTCCGACCGTGAGTAATGTAAAAGTGAGTAGTGCATTTATTGCAGGACGAACCGATAGGGTACAAACGATCGTCTCATGGCAAACCGATGAACCTGCAACATCCGCGTTCTATTTTGAGGAGGGTTCTGGATCAACTAGTAAGAAGCCCGCAAATAAACAGGAAGACTTAGAGCTTACCAAAAACCATGTGGTTATTATTATGACACTCAAGCCAGGGACTGTATATCGTTTTATGGTTTCATCGACAGATGATGCAAATAATACGTTTAGTTCACCGGTGCGAACCATTGTGACGCCACAAAAATCAGAATCAATTGTTGATGTTATATTTAAGAACTTTGACGATACCTTTAACTTTATCAAGAACGTCAGATAATATATGGATCAAATAATCAAGATTAAAAATGTTAACCTGTGGTATGAGAAGGGAAAACCTATTGAAGCTCATGCATTAAACAATATAACGCTTGAGATAGAAAGAGGAGATTATGTTGCTTTTTTCGGACCATCGGGTTGTGGAAAGACATCTATCCTATATGCTATTTCTGGAATTGATCGATGCCAAGATGGGGTGGTTTTTGTGAATAATCATGATATATCTCAATTAAGCGATCAGGAACTTGCTGTTTTTAGACAAACAGGTATTGGAATTGTATTTCAACAATTTAATTTATTACCATCATTAACGGTGCTCAAAAACGTAGCTCTTCCGATGCTTTTTGTGGGCCTCTCTTCGAGGGAGGCGGATGCAAAAGCACTAAAACTTCTTGAGAGATTAGATCTTACTCATTATGCACATCGATATCCTTTTGAGCTTTCGGGAGGGCAACAACAACGAGTAGGTATCGCTCGTGCACTTGCAAATGATCCTCCTATTATTATTGCTGATGAACCATTGGGAAATCTCGATTCAGTGAATGCTCAGAAGGTATTACGGTTTCTAAAAGAATTACACGAGAAAGATGGAAGAACTATTATTATGGTCACTCATGAAGCATGGAGTTTACGTGATGTAAAAACTATTTTCCATATGAAAGATGGTTCTATAACAGGATTTGAGAGTGTGAAAGAAGGTGGGGTTGCAGAGGTGTTATCAAAACATCTGTATGATCAACTTTCTGCTGTAAACGAAGATGGAACCAAGAAGGTAGGAGAAGAGAGTGTATCAGCTCGTATTCTAGCGAATTTTCTTCTTCGTGGGTATTCTATGGATGAAATAAATCGTTTCGAATCTTTTGTAAATGACAGATTCCATGAAAAAATTACAAAAGAAAATTTTCATGAAGTAATACATAAACCTTTTAAAGAAGGAGGAGTTGGATTATGGAAGAAAAAAGCACAAAGGGTAGCTACGTATGTAGAAGGTGTTATGAATAGACGTAAAGATATTGTACATATATATGAAAGCATTGAAAAAAATATAGAAATTTCTATTGATGATGAGGTTCATAATATTCGCAACTGGTTGCTAGAAGGATATGTAGGGCAACTTTCTGGAGAACAAATTATGGCGCTTGATCAGGTTATATCAGATAGGGTGAGAGGGTACATCTCAGCACAAAAAGTTTCCGAAATTTTGGATCTTTCGAAAAATAAATCTGGTGTTGGATTATCATTTCGTGCTGCTCAAGTTATTGCAGAAAAGCTGGAGTTAGTTCTGAGTGGAGAAAGTGAAATAAGTAATACAAATGATTTCTAGAAATAGAATAAAAATATATGTCTAAAAGATTAAAATTGACCGAATTATTTTCTTTGTCTTTGCGAACATTTCGTACGAAACCACAAAGAGCCTTTTTGACTATCATGGGTATGTCTGTGGGTATTGCGACTGTTTTAATATTAGTGTCTTTAGGATATGGATTACAGTACATTCTTATTGGAAAACTTATGACTACGCAGGATTCTCTAATAAGTATGGAAATATCATATCCTTCAGAAAGCAATATTCCCATTAAAAAATCAATGTTAGATGATTTACGGAAATATGAAGAGGTAAGCGAGGTGAGTCCTATTGCTGAATTTCCTGGAGAAATAAGTGAAAATGGTGGTTCTGGAATCCTCGTTGATACACGTATTGTTGAACCATCATACTTTAGATTAGCAGGCCTTCTTCCAGATATTGGTAATATTCCCATGAAAGAAAGTGGAGGATTATTACTTTCTAGTCAAACACTTGTGCCACTTAATTTTGAAGTAAACGATGCGTTATTAAATAAAAGTCTTAATTTTAAAGTTTTCTATCAAGATGAAAATAGTGGTGCTTTTGATGAAGTATATTCTCATCAACCAATTGGTATTCGGGGAGTTATAAATGATGAAGCTATGTCTCCTACAGCAATCATTTTTGCAGACGCTCTTTCTAAAGAACCGCCGTTTTATAACAAAGTACTCGTGAAGGCAAAAAATACAGATGTTATAGAGAGACTTCGCGATAAGTTATTAGGAGATGGATTTTTAGTTTCTGCTCGTATTGATTTGGTAACACAAGCTCGTAAAATCACCAATATTCTAACTACAATTCTAGGTATCTTTGGTATTACGGCATTAATTGTGTCTGCGATTGGAATGTTTAACACCATGTTAGTTGGATTTCTTGAGCGTATCTACGAAGTGGGAATTCTCAAATCTTTAGGTGCAACAAATCGTGATATTCGTAACCTATTTTTACTTGAGGCATCTCTTATGGGATTATTGGGGGGAGTAGGGGGTGTTCTTATTGGAATTGGCGGAGGACAGGTTCTTAATCTTGTTATTAGTTCGGTCGCAACCAGTTTTGGAGGTAAATCTATAGAATTATTTCTTATTCCCTGGTGGTTTATATTCTTTGCATTGGCTCTTTCTATTTGTATTGGTTTCATTTCAGGTTGGTGGCCAGCACGAAGAGCGGTTAAACTTTCTCCGAAAGAAGCATTTACCAAAAGATAGAATTACACTAAAAAACAGCTTGAAGGGGCTGTTTTTTAGTGTAGAAGATGAAGTCTCTTTTATAATTAAATATAGAAAAAGATGAGGAAATAGGTCGTTTTTGGAGACAGTTGACTTTACGATATATTATGATATAATATAAACAGAACAATACATACATAACTTATTTATCTCATAACTAGCTAGGGAGCTAAAATGAAAAGAGTACAATTAATCGCCGTAATTTGTTTCATATCTATCCTTTTTGTTAATTATACTTTCGGACAAACCGAAGTATATAAAACAGGGGACAGAGGAACATTCAGGTATCAAGTTTCAAAAGAAGATGGAAAAAAGATTGTGGAATTTTCAATCATGAAACCGGTGTGCGGTGGTGGGGAAGCTGGACATGTATTTGGGATTATTTCTCCAGATACAAAAATCACATTTACAAATAGAAACCTCTCCATAGGTGATCTCGATTTGTTAAACGGAAAAGAAGTTTTAGTTACTGGTACGTTTAAAGAATTTGGCAGAGGTGAAGGGTCTAAAACGTTTTGCATGGAATTAACAATTTTTGTTATCCCAGAAGGAAGATAGAATAAGTTATTTTTTTTAAAAAGCGGCATCTCTGCCGCTTTTATTATTTATATATTGTGTGCGTATGATATTGTTCTTGAAAGTGAGTAAGATTTTCTATTTCTTCAATCGTGTAGTCAGTACCATCTGTTACTATTAATTTTATTTCTCCGTCTGCTCCTCTTTTAATACCAGCAATAACAATACCTTCAAATTCTTCCAGAGGTTCGGTGGGACCAAAAACATAAGCATCAATTTCCTCACCGTCTGCTTCTGATAAAGTATCTGGAATAAATCCATAGTTTATGGGATATATAGTTTTAAATCTTGGATCTGGGTGTTTTGATCCTAAAGGACGATCCATAACAACAGTAACCTTTTTACCGATCCATATTTTTATTTCATCTAACATATATATAGTAAATCATTAATATACAAAATATTCCACCATCTTATCAAGTAAACAGGGGGTTCAGGCGCTCATTTATTAATAAAAAACGCTTCAGTAGATTATAATAAATCTACTGAAGCGAAACTAACCTCCGTTGCAACAATGTGCTACGGCTGGAATCATCCAGTGTTTCAATATATTCACCTCCTTTGATCACTAAGTGCGAATTTTATTATTATTCTTTATAAAAGATTTGTCAATTTCTTTAGTTTTATAGAGAGGGTTATTCAAGCTATCTAAAATATGCATATTATTTATACAGATTCAGAACAAAGCTAGTCTCCACTATATGAATGTACTATAATATAGATATATCTTATATAAGATATATATTCTCATGTCTAGAAAGTATTCCTCACATAAATCCAGTTTCACCCTCATCGAACTCCTCATTGTCATCGGTATCCTCGCTATCCTCACCGCAGCCGTCGTCATAGTCCTCAATCCCACAGAATTACTCAAACAAGGCAGAGATAGTACCCGTATGACT
>JBAYWE010000017.1:0-9607 GCA_041674185.1 Minisyncoccota bacterium | reverse complement strand
TAAAGGAGGCGCTGTGGTAAGAGTATAGGTACCGTTAAATGAACCTGTTGAGAGACATGATTGAGTTTCACTCAAAGATCCCCACGTACCACAAGCTGACGTTGAAGCGGCATAGCGAGTTCGGGTGGTTATAGTAGGTGCGGTATCTAATGTATACGTACCGTTAAATGAACCTGTTGAGAGACATGTTTGTGTTTCATTTGTTGAACCATACGTACCACAGGCTGACGTCGAGGCGGCGTAACGAGTTCGGGTAGTAGCGGTAGGCGCTGTGGTAAGAGTATACGTACCGTTAAATGAACCTGTTGAGAGACATGATTGCGTTTCACTTGTAGATCCATAGGTACCACAAGCTGACGTTGAAGCGGCATAGCGAGTTCGGGTAGTTATAGTGGGTGCGGTATCTAATGTATACGTACCACTAAACGAACCTGTTGAAAGACATGATTGCGTTTCATTTGTTGAACCATACGTACCACAGGCTGAGGTTGAAGCGGCATAGCGAGTTCGGGTGGTAGCGGTAGGCGCTGTGGTAAGAGTAAGAGTACCACTAAATGAACCTGTTGAAAGACATGATTGCGTTTCACTCGTAGATCCATAGGTACCACAGGCTGAGGTAAGAGATCCATAACGAACTCGAGTTGTTGTAGCGGGAACAGAAATTAATGTATACGTTCCTGTCCATAACCCATTTGTTTGACATGTTTGGTTTTCGCTACTAGATCCATAGGTACCACACGCCGACGTATTTGCTTGATATGCCGTACGTGTAGAAGTTACACAAGATGCTATTGTATACGTTCCTGACCATGCAGTACCAGTACTATTACATGTTTGTAATTCACTTGCACAAGCTGTTCCACAGGTAACCGAAGAAGGATTATACATAGTACGCGTCTGATTTGGTGTACAAATAATCGGAAGAGTGCCTCCAATACTTCCCGTATTAGGGATAACCGCAAGAGATGATCCTGCTTCATATGCGTTTGGGTTGAGACCTCCATCTTTAGACCCATTCATATCTTTTATTTGAATAGATTCAAGAGCAGTACTTAATTCATAACTCGTGCCACTATGAGTATATATATAATAGAGTCCTTCAGACGCATTATTAACAGAATCTATAGGGAGTGCATGTATATTATCTTTACTAAAATCGACAGGAATCCATCCGGTCCCATCCACATTTCGTAGCTGATTCTGAGGAACACAATGATATGAACTCCCCGCAGGAAGTGTGGGCAGAAGAGAAATTAAATCAGAACAATTAGAATTAACACTTGGCAGAGAGATATAAAAAGTATCAGGATCCCCCAAAGAACGTACACGAACCTGTTGAGTACTTTTTTGAGCAATTAAAGCAGATATTTGATTGATATCAGAAACACGCTGAGAATCACGGGAACGAGCAAGGAGTTCTCCTGGTTGCACCGTAACATACACCAATCCACTCAATACAGAGACAATACCAACAACAAGCGTAAGTTCATACAAAGTAAACCCACGTCTCATTTTCCAAAATAATTTCGAAAACATAATATAGATATTTCTCTTTATTTATAAGTATACTATAGGTCAATTTTTTCTTCAATTATTTTTTCTATAGAAGAAACAACTTCAGGAAGAATATGATACGGCACAATATCTTGCGGATGTTGAGCAAGAGCAGAAACAAAACCTTCTCTCCATGCAATACGTAATTCTGTTGATATATGAATAACACGAACTCCTAATCGCATAGCCTCTTTAAGATTAGGAGTTCCCGACCCCCCATGAAGAACCATTGGAGTCGCAATATTTTGAGTAAGATTTTTAAGTAACTCAATATTAAGCATTGGATTTACTCCCGTATGTAATATCCCATGAATATTCCCCAAGGCAGGAGCATACAAATCAACTCCCGTCTGTGCACAAAATTCTTGTGCCTCCAGAAGAGTAGTCTGTGTTGATATATCTGGAGGAAGTTCATGTAATAAAACAGAAGAGGATCCAATATATCCTAATTCTCCCTCTACTAAAACATCAGTTCCATGAAGAGCATTATATTCCTTTACCCACGCGACAACTTTTTTTGTTTCGAGAATGTTTTCGGCTAAATTTTTCTTCCCTGCATCAAACAACACCTCATCAAAACCGGCAGAAACTGCTTCCTGTATCTTTTCAAGTGAATGTGTATGATCTGCATTTAAAAATAGCTCAATTCCTTCAGCGCGATAGAGCTGTATAAGGTGCGCAATACGATGGACTCCCCACGCAGTCCGCTCACCCTCAGAAACACCGACGAGAAATGGCATATTTCTTTTTTGAGATACACGAGCAACTGCCTCAAGCTGTTCATAAGATGCAACATTAAAGTGCCAGACGATTTGATTATTTTTCTGCGCAGTAACTAAAATCTCGCGTAATGATTTCATATATAGTATGTATATTGCATTATAGCTCTATTCAATACAAACTATCAATTAAATAAAGACTTCAAAACAAAAAATCTTTTAAAAAATTTTCTACAGTATCCTTAAATTGAATTTTGCTTTATTCTGTGCCACACAATCATCGCCGACGCAGTAATAATAATCATATCAACAAAAGAAAGAAGGCATGATGAACAAAACGCTCCAATCGGAAAAATTTGAAGATAAAGAAGATAGAGTGAAAAAAGAAATCCAAATGAAACAACACCAATCCACAAAGTAGAGAACGTACGGAGAGATTGAGAAAGAAATCCTCCTTGTCTTTCTTTTAAAAAGAGATATATCGTTATACATATCAAAACGGCATAATACAACAATCCCCAAAAAGAGAGTGGCACACCGAATAGATGAGCATAAGGAGAATTCTGAACTTGGTCGCACCCACTCACCACAAAACAAGGGATAGCATCTCCACTTTGAGCTTTTTCAAAAAGAAACGAAGCATTTATAAAACCCACAAAGGCACATACAATAACAATACCAAGATAAAATTTTGTTTTCATATATTAAGAACACCCTCCTGAAGAAGTACCACATTGTCCACATGTCATACAGGTACCGGTACGCACCATCATTCCCCCACAACTACGACACACCGTACCAGCAGATACATTTTTTACATCTTTTTTTTCTCGTTCTGAAAGAACAAAGTCATTCTCAGAATTTGCATGTACCGGCACTAAGTTTGCCGTAACAGAAGACGTCTCACGTGTTTTTTCTTTTATAAGGGTTGCTGTATTTTCTGAAAAATCTTCCACAAGTAAACGTCGCTCCATACCAAATTCTGCAAGTTCATCATTTTTAAGAAAAGAGAGTGCGAGAAATCTAAATACATAATCAACAATACTTGTTGCCATACGAATTTCTGGATTTTCTGTAAATCCTGCCGGTTCGAATCTGCTATAAATAAATTTATGAGCAAGTGCTTTCAGCGGCACCCCATACTGAAGAGCCATGGAAACCGATATAGCAACGGTATCAAGTAATCCAGAAAGGGTACTCCCTTGTTTTGCCATACGAATAAAAATCTCAGCAAGTCGTCCATCTTCATACGTGCTATACGTAAGATATCCTTTATGACCAGCAACGGAGAATCGATGGGTTAATGAAGTACGAGTTGCGGGTAATCGCTGACGCATCACATTATTTGCATCAGATGTTTCTTTCTTCTCCTTTTTCTTACCCCCTGATGAGCTCAAAGGTTGTGTCGCTTTACTTCCATCACGATATACCGCAAACGCTTTAATACCCAACTTCCACGCCATAATATACGCCTCTTCTATTTCTTCTTTCGTTACTTCATGGGACATATTAAATGTTTTTGAAATCGCTCCTGAAATAAACGGTTGTACTGCAGCCACCATGCGCACATGCCCTCTCCACGAGATAGCCCGAGTTCCTTGAGCTGGTTTCATAGCGCAATCGAAAATAGACAAATGTTTTTCATGAAACCCTGGGGCTCCTTCTATTGTTCCTGTTTGAATTATATATTCAACTATTTTCTGTGCATCTTGTTTTGTGTATCCAAGTTTAAGCAGTGAACCCTCAACACTTTCGTTCACAATTTTCATGTATCCTCCTCCCACTAACTGTTTCATTTTTACCAACGAAAAATCAGGCTCAATACCCGTTGTATCACAATCCATCATGAATGAAATGGTGCCCGTGGGAGCAATAACGGTTACCTGTGAATTTCTGAATCCCATTTTTTTCCCCAGGGTGTATGCATCAGTCCATACCCGTACTGATTCCTGAGCAAGCTTCTTATCTTCAATAAGATCTTTTTGTATCTTCTTTGATTCTAATCCATGATTTTTCACAACAGAAAGCATGGGTTCACGATTTATTTTATATCCTTCAAAAGAACCTACTCGTCCCGCAATTTCAGCAGAATATCTATACGCCTCCCCAGACAAAAGCGATGCGATTGCTCCTGCCCATGCACGCCCTCTCTCTGAATCATATGCAACACCCTTCGTCATGAGAAATGCTCCTAAGTTTGCAAAGCCAAGTCCCAATTCTCGAAATGCGCGAGCATTTTTTCCTATTAACTCAGTAGGATAACTTGATCCGCCCACGAGAATTTCCTGAGCAAGAATAAATATATCAACTGTATGTTTAAATTCATTTATTTTAAAACTTCCATCTTCATTCAAAAACTTCATCAAATTAATTGATGCAAGATTGCACGCTGAATTATCTAAATGCATATACTCAGAACAAGGGTTTGAACCATTAATTCTCCCCGAATTCGGACAGGTATGCCATTTATTTATAATGGTATCAAACTGAACCCCAGGATCTCCACACTCCCAAGCTGCCTGAGCAATTTCAGAAAGTATTTCTTTTGCGTTATAGGCTTGCGCTGTCTTTCCCGTTGTAGTGTATTTCGTATGCCATACTTCATTATTTTCAACCGCCTTCATGAATGCATCACTTAAACGTACTGAGTTATTTGCATTTTGAAACTGAATAGAATTCCATGCTTCATTATTCAAATCAGCCATATTATATCCTGCATCTATAAGTGCACGTATTTTTTTCTCTTCTTCTGATTTCGTGCGAATAAAATCCATAATATCTGGATGATCCACATTTAATATAACCATTTTTGCGGCTCTTCGTGTGGCTCCTCCAGATTTAATCATACCCGCAACCGAATCTGCTCCACGCATAAATGACACAGGACCAGACGCATACCCTCCTATAGATAACTGTTCTGTTTTAGATCGCAGTGAAGAAAGATTTATTCCCGCACCTGATCCCCCCTTAAAGATCATTCCTTCCGTTTTTATCCAATCCAAGATAGCGGGCATAGTATCTTCCACAGATAAAATAAAACACGCCGAACATTGTGGATCATCTTTAATACCCACATTAAACCAAACGGGTGAATTAAATGATCCTTTTTGATGCAAAAGAATATGTGAAAGTTCATCCTCAAAAATACCCGCCTGAGCTGCAGTTGCAAAATATCCATTTTTTTCACCCCACATTCGAATCGTATGCACAACACGAGAGATTACATGTTTCAAACTCGTCTCTCGTTCCGGAGTATTTAATTTACCTCTAAAATATTTTGACGTCGTTATATTCACTGCATTCATTGACCAAAATTCCGGGAACGAAACATTTTTTTGCTCAAAGACCATCGCAGTACTACTTCCCACAACCGCATTCCGCTTTACCCATTTTACTTCTTGAAATGGATTTTTACCTGCTTGAGTAAATACTCTCTTAAGAGAGATGGTTCCTTGTTTCTTCTCGGCAATTTTTTTTTGCATATGAATATATGTATATGATTACTTTGTAAAAACTCGACGTTTTAATTTACTTTTATTATTTTTTCTTCCTTCGCAGAAATGCAGGAATATCCCACACACTTTCATCATCTTCCTGTTCTTCAATAAAGGCGTGTGATGATTGAGATTCAGCATCATCTTCAGATTCCTCAGAAGACTCTTCTTTTTTAATTTCTTCCTTTTTTATTTCTTTTCGTATCTCGGTATGTATAGGAGCTACTGACTTTATATGTTCTTCTTTTTTTGCAAACAGAGGAAGATCAAATAAAGATTCCTTTCGAGGAGCAATGCTCTCGTGAGCTATGAGAGGAGATACCCGTGCTTCTACGCTATCTGCCTGAGGAGCTCGAGAAAACTCTTCGAAATCACCAAATAAACTTACATTTTTCCCAAACGAAGTACCAAAACCCGTTGCAATAAGAGTCACCTTAATACTTCCTTTATTCAAACGCCTATCATGATACGTTCCAAAAATAATACGCGCATTGGGATCAACGTTCTCAGAAATAATCTGAGCAATTTCATTAATCTCATGCATTTTCACATCACGATGACCTGATATACTAAATAAGACACCTTTTGCACCATCAATAATGGTTTCTAATAAGGGAGAATTAAGAGCTCCGCGGGCAGCACTCACTGCTCGATCTT
Source organism: Minisyncoccota bacterium (assembly GCA_041674185.1). GTDB lineage: Bacteria > Patescibacteriota > Minisyncoccia > UBA6257 > JAGOQP01 > JAKBUF01. The sequence goes on along the minus strand of JBAYWE010000017.1, from coordinate 3,183 downwards.
TTCCAGAACCAATACCAACGCCAATAATAGAAGTTCCCGAATTTTGTACAATAGTTTTTACATCAGCAAAATCAACATTAATAATACCAGGAGACATAATTAATTCAGTAATACCTAATACGGCATTCTTAAGCACTTCATCTATTGCCTCAAATGCTTTTCGTAAGGTGGTATCTTTATCAATAATTGAAAAGATTTTATCATTCGAAATAGTGATATAGGTATCAACTCTATCTTTTAATTTCAAAAGTGCTTCTTGAGCAATTTGATTTCGTTGTGTCCCCTCAAATGAGAACGGTTTAGTAACGATGGCGACGGTAAGAATCCCCATTTCTTGTGCAATTTCTGCAACAACAGGAGCAGCACCACTTCCCGTCCCTCCTCCAAATCCAGCTGTAATAAATATCATATCTGCTCCCGCAAGAGCATTTGCAATTTCATCCCGATTCTCTTCCGCGGCTTGTTTTCCTAACTCTGGATTCATCCCCGCTCCCAATCCTTTGGTAATCTGTCTTCCAATATAAATTTTCTTACGTGCATCGCTTTCTTGTAAGTCTTGTAAATCAGTATTGATAGCAATTAATTCTACACCACGAGGAAAATATTCATGCATACGCGTTAATGCATTTCCTCCCGCACCCCCAACTCCAACCACTTTTATTTTTGCAATAGGGGCCTCTTTTGTATGAGTATGAGATCCCCTCCCCACAGATACACGAACAATATCATGCGAAAGAGCTGATTTTTTAATATTTTTTTTAGGTGACGTTTTTTGTTTTGCGTGTGTAGACACGACGTGTTTCTTTTTCATAAATAAATTATTCCGATGCCATAAGCGTTTTTATAATACGCTTAATCCACGGTTCATTAATGTTATATGAAGCATCTCCAGAAAATCCAAATCCACTTTCTTTTTTCGAAATCATATCATATCGAGTCAAAAGAAGCCCACACACAGCAGTCATCTCAGGATCATTTAATTCATCTGCTAAATGAACGGTCGAAACCTCACACTCTTGTAAACGCGGAAAACCAATATGAGCAGGAAACTTCAGTTCTTCACGAACAATATCAACAATCCCAGAAAGTTTTGACCCTCCTCCCGTAATAACCGCACCCGCAGGTAATTTTCCAGATTTTCCAATAGATTTTAATTCTGTATTAATAAGAGAACATATCTCCCTCACCCGCGCCTCTATAATTTCAGCAATATATTTTCGTGATACCTGGGTATGCATTTCAGAATCATATTCTACTAAATCAACCTTGTCTTTCATAGAAACCTCTCGAGAAAATGCACAACCCAAAGAATTTTTTATTGATTCTGCTGCCTCTATAGAACACTTCAATCCGATAGCAACATCGTTAGTGATATTTCCAGATCCTATAGGAAGCACTTTTGCGAGAATCATTTTACCATCCTGATACACCACCACACTCGTTGTGCCAAATCCAATATCAATCAACACCACACCAAGCTCTTTTTGATTCTTAGTTAACACAGCACGCTCACACGCAATAGGAGTAAAAATAATACTCCCGTCAAAATCACTTCGTTTTCCAAGTACAAGATGTGCAAGTTTTAAAAAGTTTTTATAAATAGATGAGAAAACAGAAATAAGAACAACGTTTGCTTCTAATTTTTTTCCAGACAGTCCTACTACATTTGTATCATCTACCTCAATATCATCAATCATAAATTCCCGTGGGAACGAGTGAATAATTTGCCATCCTGCAGGCAAATTAACCGCCATAGATTCTTTAATAACTCGCTCTACATCTTCAGGAAGAATTTCAAAATCAGGTCGAGGAATAGACACTGCAGCGCGCGAAAGATGGAACTTTACTTTCGTTCCTGAAATACCAAAAATAAGATTCCGTAAACATTTTTTATCAAAATGTTTTATATCACTCAAAACTTCAAATAAACTTTTTACCGTTTCTTCAGGATATATAATTTCTCCTCGCTTAATACCCCGTGATTCTCGGCGAACCATTTTCACAATAACTAAAGAACCATCCTTTTTAAGATCAGCGACAATTCCTTTAATAGATGAGGATCCAAGATCAAGCGCGGTAAGATACATGATGAAATTTCTAATTATTAATACGAAATAAGATACAAAGACAGAACGGGTAACCCAGTAATGCTCTCATATTAAACGAAACATACGTGCAACGCAACTAGGGGTGATTGACATATTTTGTATTCGTTTTTCAATAAAAAATACTACCAAAAAAGGTAGAAAAAAACTGTTATATGAAACAAAACATATTTAATTAGCGAACATACACACGCTCAGCATAATCTTTTGCCACATTAGTATGGGCCCATAATTTTGTTTCTTCGTAACCACTTCTCGTACCAAATAAACCATTTGCAGTATACGAAGACGTAACTCCATTTTGACAATATCCATAATTACCTCCATATCCACTCGCATATCCCTCAAAACAATAGGTACTACTGAAATAACCATTTCCGGTATATTTGAAATATCCATCCGTAGTATCACAATTTTGATTACCCCCATCACAAATTTGATCAACAGAAATATTTTCAATCGTATTTATCTTATCTGGAAATAATATATTTTTTGTCTTTATAATAAACGCATCGTCACTATCAAGCAGCATAGATATATCAAATTGTTGAAACAAATACTCCTCTCCTCGTGGAGCTACATCGAGATCAATACTGTATGAATTTGCATAGGCAAGTGCTGTTGATGTACCACAGGTGTTTCTCAAAAAAGCATTTATATTCGCCTGACATGTTTCCACATTAACTGCCCATCCTCGTCTTTGGAAAAGGAGCGTCCACCCTCCACCACTCGTAGTCATATCACAATATACTTGTGCTGTTCCGCCAAGAGGATTAAAAACAGTATATACACCACTTCCCACAGAAAGGTTTTGTTCTAAAATACTCCGACACGTATCATAAGGACCAATACGCACATCACTTCCTTCTTCAAAAAGAAGACTTTGATTTCCCCCATCAGTAAATGAAAGAGTTTTATATTTTTCTGATTCAATTTTTGCATTCATCTTAAATGTTGCAGATGAAGCAATATAGGTATAATAAAGTCCGGTGGAAGAAGTGTTTGTTGGATCAAGAGGAAGTTTAGAAAGATTTTGTATACCAGATGCGGTAAAGTCTATCGGAATCCATCCAGTACC
>JBAYWE010000016.1:0-11491 GCA_041674185.1 Minisyncoccota bacterium | reverse complement strand
CATCCGTTTACTATCTCTGCCTTGTTTGAGTAATTCTGTGGGATTGAGGACAAGAACCACGGCGGCTGTGAGGATAGCTAATATTCCTATTACTATGAGGAGTTCGATGAGGGTGAAGGAAGACTTACTCCGTATGAAACGCTTCGCGTTTCTGAAAGGAAAAGAAGATTTATTTGAAGAAAATACCATAAGAGATAATCACACTATGAGATTAGCTATAGTATACAATATTTTCTCATGGTGTGTCTGCATCAGAAACTAAAAACAGAGTATTGTGTTGCTTTATAGACTTCTCCATATTTTTTCGCGATCGCGAAAAAATATGGAAGATAAGAAAAAGAAGATAAAATAAAAAAATAGAAGAGGTTGCATTGCATAAAAATAAAACCTCATAAAAATCCGCTTACTTGTCAGCGGATTTTTAGAAAACATTAATGTTTTAATACTTCCTTGATTTTCTCTAGGTGTTTTATGAGTGTTGTCGTATATCCCCATTCATTATCATACCATGCACATACTTTCACCAAAGTTCCATCAATTACTTTCGTAAATTGACTATCTACTAATGAAGCATACGGCATACCAATAATATCGCCCGATACCAATTGTTCATTCGTATACCCCAGCAACCCTTGCCATCGTGATTCTTGAGATGCTTTTTGAAGAATGCTATTTACCTCCTCAACAGTTGTAGAACGTTTTGCAATAAACGTTACGTCTACAAGAGATCCACTTATCACAGGAACTCGTATGGCAATTCCATCAAATTTTCCCTCGAGTTCAGGAAGTGCTCGCGTGACCGCATGGGCGGCTCCTGTAGTTGAAGGAATAATGTTCTGTGCTCCCGCACGGCCTCTTCGAAAATCATCTCCTTTCACGGGACCGTCCACCATACTTTGCGTCGCTGTATAGGCATGTACGGTTGAAAGAATCGCCTTCTCAATACCAATTATTTCTTGTAAGACTGCTATAAGTGGTGATGCCCCATTTGTCGTACAGGAAGCATTCGAAGAAATGACGCATGAAGAAAGTTTTTCTTCAGAAATTCCCATAAGTACCGTTTTTCCCACTTCCCCATCAGCGTCTTTTGCTGGTGCGGTAAGTAGTACCCGTTTTGCTCCTGCGTGAATGTGCACCTGTGCTTTTTCAAATGATTCAAAAACTCCGGTAGATTCTACAACTACATCAATCCCTAGATCCTTCCACGGTAATTGCATAGGATCCCTCTGACTTAAAAAGTGTATTTCTTTTCCGTCTATTATAAGATTTTGTTTTTCTTCGTTTACCAATACACTCCCTGTGTACGTTTTATAAACCGAATCATACTGAAATAAATACGCTAAATTTTTTAATGAACCCAAATCGTTAATTGCTACAACTTCAATTTCTGGATGTTTAATAATCTGACGCAATAATAATCTCCCAATTCTCCCAAACCCATTAATAGCTATTTTCATATTTTTTAAGTATTACGTATTTAGTTAGTAGTAAGTATACTGTATTTCTCCCTTTGTAGATAATACAAATTCCTTAATATTTATTATCGTATTTCTGCATTTAACTCTACCCGCGTTCGTTTAATTATCTCATCCTGAATTTTATTTACTTCCTCATTGGTCAATGTCCGCTCTGGTGAGCGATACACGATACGAAACGTATAACTTATTTTATCAGATCCAAACTTTTCTGAATTCTCATAGGTATCAGTCATTTTAACCTCTTCAATAATATTTTCATCCACACAATCCCGAATAATTTCATAATAACTATTCAATGATACATCTTTCCCCACTACAAAAGAAATGTCTCTATACGTCATAGGATATTTACTCACCTCTTGATATTGGCTGTCTAGATTTTTAAATTGACTGGTGATACGAACATCATCTGACCAGAACACCCGAATATCATTCACATTCATTTTTGCCATAGCAAGTCGTTCCAATCCAAAACCAAAAGCCCATCCATTATATACTTCTGGATCAACTCCTAAATTTTTCAAAACTTGCGTATGAACCACTCCTGCCCCAACTACCTCCAACCAATTTTCTCCGCGTTGAATCTCAATCTGAGTACTGGGGTCCGTAAACGGAAATGTATCTTCTAAAAATCTATATATAATATTATCTCCGTATATAGCCTTCGTAATTGCGGCAAGTACCTCATGTAATTCTGGGATACCAAGTATTTTTTGTTCTTTTTTGCAAATATATAATCCATCAATTTGATGAAAAACCGGAAAATGATTCCTATCAATTTCATCTTTACGATACACCTTTCCATGCGCAAGAAGCCCTACTTCCCCCGTTTTTTCCAGTTCTTCTAAAACTTCAGAGCGCTGCAAATAAAAAGGCCACATAACGGTCGTCTGTGTGCGTAATATATATTCAGGGTTTATATAATAGGTATCGGTTTCTTTGCGACTCGGGTGATCTTGCGGAGAATTTAAAAGATCAAAATTATTTTTTACACTCACAATTTCTGGTAACTGCATTACGTCAAACTTTGCAAACATAGGTAATGCAAGTACCGCGTCTACAATGAACTGAACGGGAGAGTTTTCTTTTCTCGATAAATCAGGAAGTGACAACAACCGTTTTAAGCGCTCACTTTTAATATCTGACTTTATTTCTAATTCTTTTTGTAATTGATCGGCAGTAAGATCTGTCGCAATAATATAATTTCGCTTATCCATATATATTGAGTGTACCAAAAAAACAAAACCCCTGCAAAAAGGGTTTTGTTATTCTTGTGCGCGGGAGAGGATTTTCCTTCACCTCTCGTCGCGCCGTCGCGCTCCTCGGGTTAGGCACCACCTCGCTGTGCTCGTTGTTACTCGCACATGCTCCGGTGTTCAAATTCCGACGCGAAACAAGCAGTTGTTTCGCTTCCCGCATAAAAAACAAATTCATTTATAAAATAAATGAATTTGTTATTCTTGTGCGCGGGAGAGGATTTGAACCTCCACGCCCTTACGAGCGCTACCACCTCAAGGTAGTGCGTCTGCCGTTTCGCCACCCGCGCAATTATTTTTATAGTATAGACAAAAAATATCTTTTTTCAACTAAAAAGAGGGACCGCGCCCTCTTTTTATAATTTCTCTCTTTCTTTATATTAAACCGCAAGACCAATTTTTTGACGAGATTTTTTCTTAGAAACAGTACGCACAAAGTATAATTTTGATCTCTTTACCTTTTTGGGAGATGAAGTAATCTTTACTGAGATAATATTAGGAGAATGAATTGGATATACTTTTTCAACCCCCACACCATCAACCATAGCTCGTACGGTAAAGGTAGCTCCATTTTGACTTCCATGCTTACGGGCTAAAACAACACCTTTAAAGTTACTGGCGCGTTCCTTGTCTTTTTCCTTAATACGCTCGGAAACGGTAATGAGTGCTCCTGCTTTTATTTGGTCTAAAATTTCTTTTGGAATCATACGTTAAGATTTAGTAGCTAGCATCTAACAGCTAACGAAAATGTGCATCAACTATAGCGTATTGGAAAAGATTTGTCAAAGGAGATATTTTATTATGATGTCGGAAGAAGTGCTTTAAAATCATCCGGCATTGGCGCTTCTATATATACGCGTTTTTCGTCGGTTTGAATAAATTCCATAGAAAAGCAGTGCAACATATGCCGAGAAGCACGTTTCGCATTTGTTTTTCCTCCATATAATGCATCACCAATTACTGGACAACCAATATAATTCATATGTACGCGGATTTGGTGGGTTCTTCCGGTACGAGGTGTAATACGCAACAAAGACAGCATTTCTCCATTTATTTCCCACGTTTTCTCAACATTATATTCGGTAACTGCCGACTTCGCCATTTTATTTGAAAACACAGTTCGTTTTGTTGTTCCTGATTTTATCCCAATAGCAATATCAATAGTCCCCTGTCTGCTTTTAGGAACTCCTGCACATATTGCGTAATAGGTTTTAGTTACTTTGTGTGTCTGAAATAATTCTTTTAAATACTCAAAGTACCGTTGCGTTAATGCAATACATAATACTCCCGACGTTTCTTTATCAAGACGATGTACAATTCCTGGGCGATGAACCGGATCATCCCCTACCTGTTTTATGTGTGGAAATTTTTCAACAAGCCATTCAACAACCGTTGCTTCTTGTGTGCTCATATATGAAGCACTGTGAACCAACAAACCGGCGGGCTTATTAATCGCAATACAATCAGAAGATTGAAATATTATTTCCATATATATTCTGTGGGTGTTGCAGGGATTCCTGCCTGCCGGCAGGCAGGGAACCTGCGACCTTTTCAATGTCACTGGATATAAATGTATCTAAATACATTTATATCCTCTAACCAATTCATAATTTACACTTGGGCGGTGGGCGTTGCAGGGATTGAACCTGCGACCTTTTCAATGTCAATGAAACGCTCTACCACTGAGCTAAACGCCCAAAAAATCAAAACTTAGTGCGCAAGGAAGGAATCGGTCTCGCCTCTCATCGCGCCGTCGCGCTCTTCGGGCTAACCACCACCTCGCGCGCTCATCTACTGATTCGCGCATGCTCCGGTGTCCGATTCCTTGCGCGAGCCAAGCAGTTGGCTCGCTCCTCACACCAGATACAATAAGATGAAGGTTTCTGTGCGCAAGGAAGGAATCGGACCTTCGACCTCTGTCTTATCAGGACAGCGTTCTACCACTGAACTACTTGCGCAAATTATGCAGAGCTATTGTATATAAAAATTATATAATTATCAAGGAATTATTACTGAGGAGAAGAGGTGCTTATCACAGAAGACGCAGGAGAACTATTCTCCATAATACCCAATCCCTGAAGTGAATCAATATTAAATTTTGTCTGTGTATCAGAGATACCTTGATTATCTATTGCTGTATCAACACTTACCGATAAAAAACGAATAGAAGAGATAAAGACTATCAGTAATAGTAGCAACAAAATAACTCCGATAACGACAAATATAATATCATGTTTCTTTTGACGAAAAAATTCAGTATGTAATTGTTTAAATGAAGGACTCATGATGTATATTTAATGAAAGAAAACTTTACCCGTGATGAAAAATCGAGATACCGAAGCATTATTTGTAATACCCGTACTTAAATCAAATGTTTGAATCTGTAATGCATAATATGATTCTTCTATTTCATTCAAGAATAGTAAGATGTCTTTTATAGTTCCTTCTATAGTAGCAGTAAATCCAATAGATCCAATATCTCCTTGGGGTAATTTTGTTTCACTCTCAGCATTGAACGAAAAGACAATAGAAACTCCATCTTTCTGAGCACGTGTCTGTAACTCTTTTGAAAGCAACACGATGTCATCTTTCCTAGGAACTAACAGTCTGAGACGATCTTTATACTGCTGTGCAACGTCCCAATCTTTAATAAGAACTGCAAGTCCTTGGGATGAATGGGAATAGGTATTTCGTCGTTCTGCTAATTCTTTGATAATACTCAGTTGATGTGAAATATTTGCACGAAAAAGTAAAAAGAACGTCGCAAAGAGAACGATAATAATTCCCACAATACCAACACCACGAAGAATACTTTTTTTAAAATCTGACATATGAAAAATAAAAAGAATGTCCTTTATCTCTGTATGCTCTATACAAGATAGTATATACTTATAGTATATCTAGTATGGAACAAAAAAACAATTTTCCCATACACTATTGTATTTCTACCGACGCCATATTCCCCCCTTCGCTTCGTTATATTCCTTCTGCACCACATAAGCTCTATTATCGAGGAGACATACAATCCACTCCTCGTATTGCAATTGTGGGTACACGAAGAGCATCTCTCGAGGGGAAAAAGTTGGCGTACCACATTGCATATGAACTTGCCCTCAACCATTGGTGTATAGTTAGTGGTCTTGCATTTGGTATTGATACAGCAGCACATCAAGGAGCCTGTGCTGCACAGGGAATTACTTGGGCGGTACTTGCTCATGGACTGGACACGATCCAACCCAAACATAACGTAAAACTTGCACAAGAAATAGTATCAACACAAGGATGTCTTCTTTCTGAATATTCCCCAGGAACACCTCCCTACCCCCATCAGTTTCTTGCTCGAAATCGTATCATTAGTGGCGTAAGCAATGCACTCATTGTTATCGAAGCACCTCAGGCATCAGGATCTTTAGCAACCGCTCGTGCTGCAATCCAACAAGGAATTCCTGTATTCGTATTTCCTGGACCATCATCCTCATCTCTATACGTAGGATCTCATGAACTCATACGAAATGGCGCACGACTTGTACGAAACATAAAAGATTTATATACCGATCTTACTGCTCATCCTCAACTTGCCGGAATCATACCAACTGAATTTAATTCGCTTACTCCTATACAAACATCTGTTCTTTCTTATATACGACAGGTATCAAAACCAATTCCATTAGATAGTATTATTGAAAAATTACATATTTCCTATCAAGAAGCACAGGCAATACTTATTATTCTTTTAGAAAAACGGTACATACGCGAGATAGGACCACAACTGTATACACACATCGTATAGTTGCCAGCTTGATATAAATACTATATATATACATATATACTTTAAAGAATATGAAACTACTCATTGTTGAGTCACCCACAAAAGCAAAAACTATAACTAAGTATCTCGGAACTCAATTTGAAGTACGCGCGAGTGTGGGACATATTCGTGATCTTCCCAAATCTAATAAAAATGCCATAGATATTCCTGGGGGTTTTGTTCCTTCATATGAAATATCTAAAGATAAAAAAGCGGTCGTAGAAGAACTTCAAGAGCTTTCAAAAAAAGCAACTGAAATAATTCTTGCAACAGATCCTGATAGAGAAGGAGAAGCTATTGCATGGCATATTACACAAGCTATTAAAATAAAAGAAAAAAAATCCAAACCAAACACGCCACGATATACACGCATTGCGTTTCATGAAATTACTAAAGATGCTATTTTAGAAGCATTAGAACATCCTCGAGATATAGACATAAACCTCGTTAAGGCACAAGAGGCTCGTCGGGTATTAGATCGATTATTTGGATACGATCTGAGTGGACTTATTTGGAAAAAATTGCGCTATGGACTTTCTGCGGGACGAGTACAATCCCCTGCCCTTCGTATACTCGTTGAACGAGAAAAAGAAATTAAAGCATTTGTTCCTGAACCATTCTGGGTTATCACCGCAACAGGCACAACCGATAAAAAAAATACAATACCTTTTACCTGTAGTATAGAACCTGATACACAAGAGATTGCTGATACCATCGTATCTCATGTTCAAAATGATATTTGGCATATACAAGCACTCACTGCAACAGAAACACATCGAAGTCCTCGTGCACCTTTTACTACTTCTACCCTTCAACAAAGTGCTTCTTCACGTCTTGGATATGCCCCTAGTATAACCATGCGCCTTGCTCAGAAATTATATGAGGCAGGACTTATCACCTACATGCGCACCGATAGCACAACGATCAGTACACAAGCACAACAAGACGTCCTTTCATATATCTCCAAAACCTACGGAACTTCTTATGTACTCCCCCGGGTCTACACAACCAAAATAAAAAATGCACAGGAAGCACATGAAGCTATTCGTCCTACGAATATATCTGTCCGAAATGCAGGAGGAAGTGCACAAGAAAAAAAAGTATACGAACTTATTCGCACCCGAACTCTTGCGAGTCAAATGAGTGATGCACGTATGGAAAAGACAAAAATAATCGCGGTGTGCGTCCATGCAGATATTCCTACATTTATTGCCCACGGGTCACATATTTTATTTGATGGGTGGCTTAAAGCAGATCCCACTTCACGAGAAGAAGATACTGAACTTCCACTCGTACATGAAAAAGACGCCGTCTCCTTTTCAGATATCATCGCAGAGCATAAAGAAACAGAACCTCCTCGTCGATATTCAGAGGCAGGACTTATTAAAGAATTAGAAAAAAGAGGTATCGGTCGTCCGAGCACCTATGCAACTATTATTAAAACGATCATAGATCGCGGATATGTACTCAGTGAAAATCGCTCACTACGTCCCACTGATACAGGAGAAGTAGTCAGCGATTTCTTACAAAAATATTTTGCTTCATATATCAGCGATTCATTTACTGCTGAGATGGAAAATGAATTAGATGAAATAGCGAATGGGACTCGAGAATATAAGCAGACACTTGAAAAGTTCTATACTCCATTCACAAGAGATGTCACTGCAAATAATGCAATTCCCAAGATTACTAACTTAGGATCAGCGCCGGAAACAATTCTCTGCCCCCTCTGTGGAGGTTCTATGATTATTAAACTCGGACGTTCTGGAAAATTTTATAGTTGCACTAAATTTCCTGATTGTGTTGGCGCTCTCACTCTGGAAGGAAAAGTACTCGAAGCCCCAAAAGAAATCGGGGAAGCGTGTCCTCAATGCAAAAACGGGAAATTAGTAGAACGAGAAGGAAAATATGGAATGTTCATTTCATGCAATACATACCCCAAGTGTAAATTTATTAAAAAGGATGAGACTATTCCAGAAAAAAATAATACGGGCGTGATGTGTCCTACCTGTAAAAAAGGAACTTTAGTTGAGAGACGGGGGCGTTTTGGTATTTTTTACAGCTGCTCTCTCTATCCTGATTGTAAATATATTATAAAATCCAAGCCAACGGGGAATACATGTTCCATCTGTAACTCTCTTATGATGGAAGGAACAAAAACTATCCCTGAACGATGCAGTAATAAAGTATGCTTAAATCACAATCCTCATCTCAAGAATAAAAAATCTCTTCCAAAGAAAACTCGTCTTACTATAAATACAAAACAAGCCAAAGAATAATCATCTATTTATTATGAACCCTGTGTCACTTGATACTATATATAAGGCACACGACACATATTATACTCATTCAGGAACAGATTATGAGCTTATTCAAAAGGCATTTTTGTTTGCTCAACAAGCCCATCAAAAACAAAAACGTGCGAGTGGAGAACCATATTTTAATCACGTCGCTCAGACCGCATTACAACTTGCCCGTTGGAAATTAGATGCATGTTCTATAGCCGCAGGACTTCTCCATGACACTATCGAAGATTGCGCTATACCCCCTCAAACCATACAACAAGAATTTGGAGAAGAAATTTTATTTCTCATAGAAGGGGTCACAAAATTAGGAAAATTACAATATCAAGGAAAAGAACGGAGCGCTGAATCTCTCCGTAAAATGATGTTGGCAGTCACGCGTGATTTACGAGTTATATTTATTAAACTCGCGGATAGATTGCATAACATGAGAACACTCTCTCATGTGTCAAATAATAAACAAAGACGCATTGCTCTTGAAACTGCTGAAATTTATGCTCCTATTGCCTCCCGATTAGGAATGCAAAGCCTTTCTGGAGAATTAGAGGATCTTGCATTTCCGTATACCCATCCTGATCAATATATATGGATCCAGAAAAATCTACGCGAATCTTATGAAAAAAGAACTCACTATGTATCACAGGTGCAACAGATAGTGGGAGAAAAATTACATCACGCACATATCACCCCTCTCACTATAGATAGTCGAGCAAAACGTATTTCTAGTTTATATAAAAAATTACTTCACAATGATATGGACATTGAGCGAATTTACGATCTCGTTGCTGTCCGTATTATCGTTCATACTATTGAAGAATGTTATCTTGTTTTAGGGGTCATTCATAACCTTTGGAGACCTCTTCCTGGAAAGGTAAAGGATTATATTGCCCTTCCTAAATTAAATGGGTATCAAAGTCTTCATACTACCGTATTCTGTGTAGACGACAAACCAACAGAATTTCAAATCCGCACTCAAGAGATGCATGAACAATCAGAATATGGAGCGGCGGCTCATTGGTTTTATGAAACCACTAAGAAGTCAAAGCAATATAGAAAGAATATTTCCCAAAAAGCGGCGGAAAAGGAGTCATTTATTGTAAAGCAATTACAGGAGTGGCAAAACCAATTTCCTGGTTCACAAGAATTTGCTGAGGCCTTGAAACTTGATTTATTCTCCGATCGCATTTTTGCGCTCACTCCAAAAGGAGAAGTAATTGATCTTCCCATAGATGCGACACCGATTGATTTTGCATATCGTATCCATACTCAAATTGGTGACTCTTGTATTGGCGCAAAAGTAAATGGAAAAATCGTGCATCTTGATTATAAACTGCAATCAGGGGATATTGTAGAAATTCTCACTCAAAAAAATAAAAAACCATCAGAGTCATGGATTCATTTTGTAAAGACAAAATATGCTACTCGTAAAATAAAAGACTCTATACGTAAGAAAACAGCACTTCCTAAAAAAACTGAATATAAAATTGTTTGCGAAAATCGTATTGGTATGATCAAAGACGTTCTCGCTATCCTTTCAAGAAATCGTATCCCCATTATATCAGTGAATACCTATGAAAATGAACGATTTCCTATTATAAAAATAATCGCTGATATACAAGATAGAAAAAGAGGAGAGCAAATATTCCTCAAACTACGTAAAGTAGAAGGGGTACGAGAACTCAATTTGAGAATGGTGGATTAGATTAAACGTATTTACTTAGTTGCATTACCTGCCCAGTAGTAAATTTTTGGTGCGTGCATTTGTATAACAAACAAAAGTTTTACTATCTGGGTACATTCACGCCTCGTATAAGTGAGGCTATATTTATAATTCTACTTTGTAGAATTATAAATAGATAAAACCTCTGCCGCAGAGAGAGCTCTATTGTAGATACGGACGTCGTCAATGGGACCATTCCATGGCCCCGCACCAGAGGCACCAATACGTAGATTTGTCGAATTATCAATATTACCAACGGATGAAATATTTCCCCCATTATTTCTGAGGATACCATCTACATAAATAAAAACTTTTGATGTTATTCTATCTACTACAGCTACTATGTGATGCCACCCACCATCTCCAATATCATAAGAGGCTGTTGTATCAACACCATATGAGGGTCCCCCAGTCCATGTCATACGAAAGTCGAGTGTATTAGAATTCAGGAAAAATTCATACCCAGGACATGAATTATCTTGTCCACATTTACCCAGAAAAGAATGGTAGGTCGTTGGATTCTGAATTTTTCCAAAAATAGATACCGAAAAACTTTGTGATAATCCAAAATCAAAAGAATTATTAACCGGTTCTGGAATAGAAACGTAGGTATATGAACCATAATTAAATAACAAACATCCTCCTACTTTACAGTTGTTTGCTTGTTGCCACGTCGGACTATTCGTCAGTGTTCCGGTATTGTTATTTCCACTGGAATCAAGTGCCTGAGTCCCTGTTCCTTCATCAAAGGTCCAATAGCCAACAAGACCTGAGTCAGTAATCGGATGGAGTGTTAGATTGGTTCCTTGTTCATAGAGATAGGAGGTAGAACCGCCATCGGTAGAGACGGTATCAGCAGATCCTCCCAGTCTATATTTATTTGATTCTAAGATAGTGGTGAGTTCATAGGTTTGGGTTGTAGGATT
>JBAYWE010000015.1:0-14911 GCA_041674185.1 Minisyncoccota bacterium | reverse complement strand
TTTTGAGAGAGAGGCAAGATCAGTCATACGGGTACTATCTCTGCCTTGTTTGAGTAATTCTGTGGGATTGAGGACTATGACGACGGCTGCGGTGAGGATAGCGAGGATACCGATGACTATGAGTAACTCAATTAAGGTAAAAGAGGATACCTGCCTGCCGGTAGGCATGGCCGACTTTCCCTGCCCCGTAGAAACCTGTTGTTGTGACGGGGTACCTGAAAAGATGCGGAGCATCTTTTTGAGCGGAGTAAAGGAAGATTTATTTGAAGAAGATTGCATAAGAGATAATCACACGATGAGATTAGCTATAGTATACAATATTTTCTCAGAGCATGTATATGTTTCCATATTTTTTCGCGATCGCGAAAAAATATGGAAAGTTAAAGAAAGGAAGAAAAATAAAAAAACAGCGACCCCTTCCTTGAGAGTCGCCGTCTGTTTAGTATATCGTCTTTTTAGTTATTTTTACAATTCTGGTTTCGCATGTGGTGTGTGGGACGCAGGAGTAGCTGGACCCATTGCTTTAATAGAAAGCCCAATCTTTCCTTCTTCAACTTTCACTACTTTTGCTGTTACCGTTTGATGCATTTTTAAAACGTCGGTGATTTTATCTACAAATCCATTCTTCACTTCAGAAATATGCACCATACCATCCTTTCCTCCTCCTAAATCAACAATAGCACCAAAATCTAACAACTTAATAACCTCTCCGGTTACCACCTCACCAACAACAAACTCCTTGGTAAGTCCTTTAATATATTCTACGGCGGCAGCTACTTTTACACGATCAGATCCAGCTACAAAAACCCCTCCGTCATCATCGATGTCTATAGTTTCTAAACCATATTGCTCAATAATGCCGTTAATTGTTTTTCCACCAGCTCCAATTACTAAACCAATTTGCTCTGGATGGATCTGTAAAATACTAATAATGGGTGCGAACGGAGAAAGTTCCTTACGGGGCGCTGGAATAGCAGTTTGAATAACTTCCAATATCTTCGTGCGTGCTGACTGTGCCTGACGAATTCCTTCTGCAAAAATAGCTGAAGTAATACCTTGTATCTTTAAATCCATTTGAATTGCTGTGATACCATCTTGTGTTCCTGCGATTTTCAAATCCATATCACCATAATGATCTTCAAATCCTTGTAGATCAGTAAATACTTTAAATTCATTTGAAGTGTGGGTAGAATTATACCCTTGGTGAGTCGCAAGTCCCAGTGCAATACCAGCCACTGGTTTCTCAATAGGAACTCCCGCATCCATAAGCGATAATGTTGCTGCGCATACTGAGGCCATAGATGAAGATCCATTTGAAGAGACTATCTCTGAAACTACACGAATCGTGTATGGAAATACCTCTTTTGCAGGAATCATGGCTCGCAATGCTTTTTCAGCTAATGCCCCATGCCCCATCTCTCGACGACCCGGCGCTCCCACTCGTCCCACCTCACCCGTTGCATACGGAGGAAAATTATAATGAAGCATGAAACGACGTTTACTAGTACTCTCAATTGTTTCCACTAACTGTTCTGCTCCTGGTGCAGCGAGAGTGGTTACTGCTAATGATTGTGTTTGACCACGGAAAAATACCGCTGACCCGTGAAGTCTCTTGAGAAGACCCACTTCTGCATATAAAGGTCGGAGTTCGTCTATTTTTCTCCCATCTGGTCTCTTTTCTTTTTCAAGAATATTAATATGTACCACCTCGTTAATAAGCTGTTCTAATATACGATCTACTCCCTTTAGATCTTCAAATCCTAGGCTCGTAAGGTTCTCATATAACCCATCTTTTACTTCTTTCATTTGCACACCTCTTGTTTCTCCATCTTTTGCGTACACGGCAGTTTGTAATTTATCGTATGCAAAGGAACGCACTGCTGTTGCGAGAGTAACGTCATCTTGTACAAAAGCTACTTCGGTTTTGGTTTTACCAACCTCTTGTATAATAGTTTTTTGAAATACTACTAGCTCTGTTATATGCTTCTGGGCCTCTTCAAAGATGTTTTGTACGTGAGTATCGGGAATTTCTCGTCCCTCTAACTCAATCATATTTATTTTATCTACCACTCCAGCAAAGAATGCTTCGCTCGTTCCTTTTTGAGTAAGAAGCTCTTGTACTTGCGTACTCGTAGGATTTATCACTATTTCTTTTCCGGTGTGTGCAACACGCACTCCCGCCACAGGACCAGCCCATGGAATATCAGAGATGGAGAGGGCGGTTGAAGCTGTTAACAGTGCTATAAAATCAGGGTCATTTTGTTCGTCGTATGATAAGACAGTAATAACTACCTGCACATCGCGTCGTAGTCGCTCATTAAATAAAGGACGGATTGTTCTATCAATTAATCTTCCTGAAAGAATTCCTTCAAGCGAAGGGCGCCCTTCACGACGCATAAATCTACTCCCAAGAATTTTTCCTGCCGCATAAAACCGTTCTTCATAATCAACAGTAAGCGGAAAAAAATCTATCGCTCGATCTTCCTTTCCCATTACTGTTGTTACTAATACGGTCGTATCTCCATATTGTCCAATTACCGCTGCATTAGCTTGTCCCGCTAAATCAGACACAGTCATGGTTATCGTACGACCAAAGAACGGAATACTAAACTCTTTTTTATTTTTTAGATTCATATTTGTTTTTATTTCTATGCACACCGCCACGGATTAATAAGCGATTACTTTCTTCTAAATTAATATATAAATCCGCTGATTCTTTTAATTTTGAGGAGGTGCTTCTGCCAAACGACGCCACCTCCACATGACATCCGTTGCCCCATTTGAGATATTCTACGAGCGGCACAAAATCACCATCGCCGGTTACCAAAATAACAACATCAAGAGATTGTGCCATACGAATCGCATCTACCGCCAACCCTACGTCCCAGTCAGCTTTTTTACTCCCATCTATAAATATCTGTAAATCTTTGATGCGAAGTTCGATACCCGCCTTCTCCAATGCGTCAAAAAACGACTGTTCGCCTAATGACGTGTCGCTTTTAACCACATATCCAATAGCTCGAATAAGTTTTCTATCTCCGAGAACCTGCTTCAGAAGCGCCGCAAAATTCACCCGTGCTTTATATAGATTCTTAGCAGAGTGATATAAATTTTGAATATCAATGAATACACCGACCCGTTGGTCGCGATTATAGAGCATGACTTATTTTTTGAGTCCCAGTTTTTTTATCAATTTACCGTATGCCTTTTCATCAGTACGTGCTAAAAAGTCGAGTAACTTACGACGCTGTGAGACCATTTTTAAAAGTCCGCGGCGAGAGCTATTATCTTTCTGATTTTTTTTAAGATGACCGGTTAATTCTTCTATGCCACGCGACAAAAGACCAATCTGCACTTGCGCTGATCCAGTATCTTTGTCATGTTTCTGCACTTCTTTGATAACATTTTGCTTTTTTCGAGTAGTCAACATATAAGGCGAGTATACCGTAAAAAAACCCAGAAGTCAAAGGTTCTAGAGTATTATTCCATTTTGTACATATGGATACTCTTTCTGTCGCACAATATTTTTGCTATCTTGTGTATATGCAGATATCAAAATTAATTCAAGACTATATTGATTATCTTGAAGTGGAAAAAAATCGTTCCCCAAAAACCGTACTTAATTATCGACGCTATCTTGAAACATTTATAAAAGATCAAAATATTCAAAACCTAAAAGATATTACTCAAGAAAGTGTAAAACGATTCCGTCTTTCCCTTGCTCGAAAGAAAATAGGTTCTGATGTCTATTTAAAACGAAACACCCAAGCATACTACAGTATCGCGATTCGTAATTTTCTCAAATATCTCATCAGACAAAATATGTCTCTATCGGTGCTCCCCGAACAGATAGAGCTCCCCAAAATTCCTCAACGTCAAATCGAAATTATCGAATATGCTGATCTTGAACGATTTTTAAGCGCTCCCCAAGGTGATTCTTTGCGCGTTCTTCGTGATAGGGCTGTTTTAGAGACACTTTTTTCTACAGGCTTGCGTGTAGCAGAACTCTGTTCTTTATCACGATATATAGATATTGAACGAGGAGAACTTACGGTGAGAGGAAAAGGAGCAAAGCTTCGTGTTATATTTCTTTCTCCCCGAGCCCAAACAGCGCTCCGTGCATATCTTGATAAACGAGGAGATACTGATGAGGCTTTATTCGTAAGTCTGAGTAAAGCAAAAAATCCAAAAGTATTAGGAAGAATTATTCCTCGCACTATTCAACGCCTGGTAAAATATTATGCAACCAAAGCGGGAATACTCGGTAAAATTGTCCCCCACCAACTCCGCCATCAGTTTGCGACAGATTTATTATCAAACGGCGCAGATCTACGATCAGTTCAAGAACTTCTTGGTCATGCAAATATAGCCACAACACAGGTATACACCCATATAACCAATAAACAATTACGCGATATACACAAAGCCTTTCATGGAAAACGAAGAGGAATAAAATAACACCCCACCCCTTATTCTTACGATGTCGGACATCGTAAGATATATTTTTTATAAGTTAGTCAATACTATTTTCTCAATTATAAAACAATGAGAATATCTAGAATACACGGAATAAAAAAGACTACTTGCAATCAAGTAGTCTTTTTTATCTTTAATATCTTATATTACTTAAAGAAAAGGAACAATTAAGACCGCGACAATCATTATCACTTTGATAAGAGGATTGATTGCAGGACCTGCGGTATCCTTATATGGATCGCCCACAGTATCCCCTGTAACAGCCGCCTTGTGTGCCTCTGACCCCTTTCCTCCATGGTTTCCATCTTCGATATATTTTTTTGCATTATCCCAGGCAGCTCCCCCTGAAGTCATGGAAATTGCTAAAAATAATCCCGAAAGAATCGTACCAATCAAGAGCCCTCCTAATGCTTGTACACCAACCACCATACCAACCTGTTCTCCTGTTGAACCGAAGAGTAGTAGTGCAAGATATTTAAATCCAAATCCCACAACTAGTACCGCAACAATAGGCAACAACGCAGGCACAATCATTTCTTTTAGTGCCGCTCGGGTGACAATATCAACCGCTTTGTCGTATTCAGGTTGTGCAGTCCCATCCATAATTCCCTTAATCTCTTTAAACTGTCTACGAATTTCTACCACCAAAACTCCCGCTGCTTTCCCCACTGACTTCATCGCAATAGAACCAAAAAGAAACGGAATTGATGCTCCGATGAGTAAGCCCACCAATACAAAAGGATTTGTAAGATCAAATAATCCTGTTAATGATTCTGCACTGGGTGCTCCGAACAACTTTGCAACCTCCCCTGTGAATCCAGCAAATAGTGCAAGTGCCGCGAGTCCCGCAGAAGCAATTGCGTATCCCTTCGTTACTGCTTTTGTAGTATTTCCTACAGAATCAAGGGCATCGGTAATTTTTCTTACGTCTTCGTGTGCCTTTGTCATTTCTGCAATTCCACCCGCATTATCAGTAACGGGACCAAACGCATCAATCGCCACAATAATTCCTGCAACCGAAAGCATTGCTGTTGCTGCAAGAGCAACTCCATATACACCAAAACTCAAATACGAAACAAGAATACCCGCTGAGATAATAAGAATAGGAACAAACGTTGCCTGCATACCAACCGAAAGTCCCACAATAATATTTGTTCCATGTCCTGAAGCTGATGCTTCTGCAATAGCACGAACTGGTTTATATTTCTTTGCGGTATAATAGTCAGTTACTAAAACCATAAGCCCCGTAACCACTAACCCAGTAAGAGCTGGAATAAAAACACTCCACGTCATATCGGGGAAGAAATACGCGGAAGCAACATAGAATAATACCGCCGAAATGACTAATGATACAATCAACCCCTTATAGAGAGCATTCATAATAGACTCGTGTCTATCAGTACGAACAAAAAATGTCCCCACAATAGAAGCAATAATAGCAAGTCCCCCTAACACCAACGGAAACAGTACTTGATCTCCTTTAATGTATGCGAATGTTGAACCAAGAAGAATCGCCGCAGCTAAAGTTACCGCATATGTTTCAAAAAGATCAGCTGCCATACCCGCACAATCTCCTACATTATCCCCCACATTATCTGCGATAACTCCAGGATTACGAGGATCATCCTCCGGAATTCCTGCTTCTATTTTCCCCACCAAATCAGTCCCCACATCTGCCGCCTTGGTAAAAATTCCTCCTCCTAAACGAGCAAAAATAGAAATCAAACTCGCTCCAAATCCAAGACCAATAAGAGCGTTTGCGTCATATCCAGTAATAATATAAAAACCAGCAACCGCCAAAAGTCCTAAGGCAACCACTAAAAGACCCGTGACTGATCCTGCCTTGAACGCAAGGGAGAGGGCTTTTGAAATTCCCTTATGCGCTGCCTGGGCGGTTTTTGTGTTTGCGCGTACTGATACATTCATACCAATATATCCTGCAAGTGCGGACATAAGCGCTCCTACAAGAAATCCAATAGCCATAACCCACCCAAGTGCAAGTACAATAATCAAAAATAGTACTACGGCAACAATTCCAACCGTACGATACTGTCTATTTAAATAAGCACGTGATCCGACCTGAATTGCTTTTGATATTTTCTGCATTTCTTCATTTCCAGAAGACTGCTTTTGTAACCATCCCATGAGAAACGCCGTGTATATAACTGCAATTCCAATCGGGATAAAAATGATGTAATACAACATACTTTATTAATTAATGATAAAACGAATATGACTACTATATCATTACACATTATTTTTTCAACCTTTTGTAGCTTGAAAACAAATCAAAAAGAAGTAATAATCCAGATATTATATGGGGGCGTGGTGAAATTGGTATACACGCAGCGCTTAGGACGCTGTGCCGCAAGGTGTGAGAGTTCGAGTCTCTCCGCCCCCACTAGTATAATTAGAACAACTTATTTATCGTGGTTCTAATTATATTGGGAGGAGTAAATGAACTCCTACCCGCCGGTAGGCAGGGCTTCAATAAAGATAGAACAGCTATATTTAAAGCTGTTTTTTGTCTTTTTCCCCTATTTTCAGCCTCTCTATGGAGACATTGACAAAATGCTATATTATATGCTATAATATACTCAGTTACTTTGACAACTGTGTTTAATTATTCACCCAGGACATTCAGTGTCTTGCGTGAATAATTAAACAAAATAAAACATAAAATGTACGGAGGTACAAAATGAAACTTTCAGCATCAACTAAATTTGTACTTACTTTCCTCATACCAATGATATTTGTTATTTCTTTTATTGTTATATCATTCGCGTTGGGGGAAATAAGCTTATTAACTCCATTATCTATTTCCTCGGGAATTGCGATTCTCTTATTCGGAAGTGCGTTAAGATCTACAACCTCACACCCAGATTTTTTTATTAAAAAAATATTTGGGGTTTATGAGCGCGAGAGAGTTAGTTTGTTCAGATATATATTCAATAAAGAATCAATATCTGCAGACGCAAAAATTCCTTACTACAAAGGGGGAGATTCACTTATTTGGATTTGGGAAGAAATGATACCCGTGTTTGGGGGAGAAAAAACTTACAAGAATAAGATTGATGATGTATTTTCCCCTAATGATGGTATCAGTATTGAAACACATCTCGAAACAGCGATGAGTTTTTCTCCTGAACACATGTCTGCTGCTCTCCGTAAGTGCGGAGAAGTAAGAGATAAAATTACAGAAGAAAATCTGAAAAATATGTCCGCTCAGTTCTTTAATATAAGTGAACCTGAATTTAAAGGGACCTTAAAGAAATTTGCTGAAAAAAATATTGATTCAAAGTATATTGATATAATTAATTCAGTAAAGGAAATAACTACAGCATTAAAAACCAACATAGAAACCTTGACCGATATACGAGAAACCTCAAACGGAGATCATCTCGTAGAAAATCTAGGAATTCTCGTCTCAAAATATAATCTAGAAATGAAGCCGGATGCAAAAGTTGAAGCAGCAAAAGAGAATATTACCGTTGCAAAACTCAACAAAGAAGCAGCTCTTAACGAAATACAGGTGAAAAAAGATGTACTCACTGCGATAGGAGAAGCAATAGAGACAACAACCGGATCAAAGCCAAAACAAGAAGCAATGACGAATCTTGCTTTGTCTATGTTTGGAAATTCAAATAACATTTTATTTATGGGAAATTCATCGGGTAAAACGCCAGCCGTTGCCATAAATACACAGAAAAAAGGAGGAAATCCGTGAAAGGAATAAAAAAAATAATAATGATTGTTGGTGCTATTATTCTTCTCGTCGGGCTTATCCTTCTTGGTAAAGCGGCCCGAGACAAATATAATGAAAATCGTAACAACGACTACAAAGAAAGAGTTGCTGCAAAAGAACAGGACGCACCAAAAATTACATTCACTCCAGGGAATATTCAAAATCCAATCCGAATGGAGAAAATAATATCCAAATGGAAAGGAGAATATTATGTAAACCCTGGAGACAGTATCTGGTTTTCCTGTGACCCAAGAGCGGATCACTATCAGACTAAATTTGTAGATCCAGAAGGAAAATTTCTTCTGTATAGAGGCCTTAGCAAAAAGCCTCTTACCGAGACTTTTCAGAAGCCAATCCCAAATAATAAAATGATTGGGATAAACCTCTTCTGTATAAAAAACATCGGTGAAGGAATTGTGGTGGTATATGCCTGGTACGGATGGAGGTCGCCACAACAAATACAACGCCTCGGTACAATAAACTAACTATTTTATGTTTTATAAAACAAAAACCCCGCTGGGAAGCGGGGTTTAATTTTTTCTCGTATTCTAATTTTAGTAGGTTAATTGACTTGTTACTGAATTCTGTACAAAAGACACAATTCCGTATGAAAGCAACGCTACTGCAATTCCAATGATTGCATACAATAATTCACTCTTAGCGGTCTTCGTTTTTGCTGCGTCTCCCTTACTAGTGACAAAATGAAAAGCAGAAAGCAATATCATCGCAATCGCGACAATAAAGATAATGGTGTAAAACCATTTAACCACTGTTAATACGACACCCACCCAACCAGTTACGCTTGCGGGTCCTTGTTGTTGTATTCCTACATCTCCTGGGGTTGGAATCGATCCTGGTCCGATAGCTAATACAGCTGGTGCGAACATTATCCCCAATACAAGTACCATTGCAATTGATGCGAATATTTTTTTCATATGTTATTTAATAATTATATTTTTATTATATACTATTTAATTAAAAATTTCAATGACTGCTTATGTGGTAATAAGAGGAGGAAGTGTGGGATTCTGTGGTTGTGAAGATTCTCCCCCTGTTACCAAAAAGTCTTGCACTACCATACTAATTCCCGTTGCCACCAACGCAACTGCAATTGCGACAACAGCCCATTTTAATTGTTTTTTTGCGGTCTCTACTAATTTTTCATTGCTTCCTCCTCGTACAAAGTTATACGCAGCTAATAAGATCATCGCTACTGCCACAATAAAGAATAGCGTATACATCCACTTTATAACGATAACAATTAAACCAATTACTCCAGAATTTTGATCCCCCACGGTTGTTATAGGAGACTGCATATTAGGGTCGTTTTCGAAAGGATTAATAACACTTGCTTGTACGTACTCTGAAGAAAGGATGTGGGGAACTTGTAAAACAACCGCAAGACTTACGACGAGAAAGAATGATATAAATAGAAATTTTTTCATAAAGTTTATTTTCAATTTTTATTGAATTCTTATTATAGAATCCACAATAGATGACACCCCTGCGGATACTAATGCAATAGCGATAGCAATAACAGCATTTTTAAGTGCTGCGGTCGCTTTTTTCACTTCCGCTTCATTATCTTTTGCCATAAGATATTTATACGCTGCCAAAAGAATAAACCCCACCGCAAGAATAAAAAATATGGTAAATCCCCACTTCGTAATTCCTACAAGCCAATTTTTTACATCATCAGCACTTTTAATAGGGGAAGTCGGCTCTGGGTTACCCCCTACTGCAAAGGCCACACGAGATAATAAAAATACAGCTACAGAAAAAATAATTGTTTTAAAATATTTCATAAAATTACGTTAATGATAATACACTTTGTACAATATATAAAACACCATCTGCCACAATAACCACCGCCGCGCCTAGTGCGGCATGCTTCAACGTCTTCATTCCCTCTTCAAACTTCTTTGCATTATCTTGTGCTAGAAGCATTTGAAATCCCCCGTACAATGCCATAATGGTTATTATAGGAATAGATATCATCGTAAGATACGAAATAATTTTATTCAGAAGATCGGAGAGTGTTCCTGCGCCACTCGCATCAAGCGGATTCGTTAACATGATAATATCGTCACTTGCATATGCAAATACGGTTATCGAAAACAGGAAAATAAAACAAAGACACATTACTAATTGTATTTTATTTTCCCTTAATATATTTTTTAAAAAAGCATTCATGTATTTATTTAATACCCATATTAATTTGTAGTCAAACCGAGGAAAAGAAGAATTGTTCTTACTACCACCCACGCAAGGAGGGCAAACCCAAAACCCCAGATCACCCCCTTTATCATATCCAGCCCACTCTTATATTTTGATTCATTCCCACCTGCAGTAAGCATCTTAAACCCCCCTACTATAATAAGAATAGTCAGAATAGGAATAATAATAAAAACCAATCCTTTGTTAAGAATATTCTGAATTGTCGGAATAATATCTGTATAAGTGCATTCCGGTTGATTGTACCCCCCACACGTCACCAACCCCTCATCTGCTCCAAACACAGGACGCGCAAAGAATCCCAAGAGCAACGCGTATAATCCAAACATGAATTGTTTCATAGATGTATTGAGTATAACAAATATACGTTTTCCTCGCTAGTTTTTAGTTATTTATTTCTTCCTGAGCGGCTCGGGCTCCTTGTGAAACAGTACTTTTTCCTAACGTAATATTTTCGATCATACGTCCGAAAGCCTCTCTTACCTTTCCAGTATCAGGACGCGTCCACGTGCGTGCCACAAGGAAACTTTTGAGAAACGTGCTGTTCTCTCCTTCTTTATCTGCCTCTATTAATGAAAGGAGTGCGGGAAGTTTTTGAGTTGCTTGCAAATACGTTTTGTTTACTTCTGGGTTCATAGTTGCAAAACGTATAAAATGCCACGCCACATATGCTTGTTTTGACTGACCTGAAACTCCTAGCCCCCAATATATCGCGAGCGTTTGTTTGTCTTGAGATTTTGTAGAAAGTTGCGGTATGGGAGCAACCCCAATATTTATAAAGTTATTTTTCGCTCTAATTTCTGCAAAGGCGCTCTGTGTATCAATAATCATAGATACCTTCTGTGTGGCAAATGCATCACGAGAATTTCCCAGTGTGTCGCTCCAAGAGTAATACGGATTTGTTGGGTTCGCAAACTGTATATAGAAAGAAATTGCCTTCTGGGCTAGATCATCAAATAATACCCCGTTTGCCGTATTAATAGTTGCTCCTGATTGTAACATTATGCATGAAAGTATATCGTCAAAGTTATATATAGTTTTTACACTTCCGAGTGCGATGGGCGCTCCTTGTATATTTTTCTGCGCATCCATTTCGCGTAATGTGGGAATGTGTTTCACAACCTCGTCCCATGTTTCTGGAGGATATATAATTGCCTTTGTGTTAAAAATGTCTTTGTTATATAAAAGGGCGAGTGCGTCGAAATGAAGCGGGAGTGCAAATACATATTGTTGATTATCACTTGCGGTTAATACCATGTCTTTAAAAACCGCAGATGGAAATGCTGTTTTTACTCCCAGAGGAGAAACCATGCTTGTGGGTGCTGGTTGTAATTTTGCAGCATCTTTTGGAATCCATGTATTTTTTACCATAAAAACATCGGGGCCCCTCCCTTCAGCAAGAGCAGTTACTAATGCTTTTTCATATACCTCTACAGAATCAAATTTTGTATATTGTATGGTTACGTTTCTTGAAATTGCTTGTGCTTGATATGCGGTCGTTATATCTTTAAACGCCGTTGCTTCATCTCCTACCCCCCATATCTGTAACATAACTTTCCCCGTCGGAAAATTTGGATCTAGGGTTTGATCTTTTTTAAAAATAGGAATAATTCCGGTGATACCAAGAATGACCATCAAGAGGACCACGCCCACGACCCCTATTATGCTTATTTGTTGTTTATTTAAACCACTAAAAAAATCTGCATTCATACCCAGTAACATTATTTAATTTTATAAAATATAATTCTATTCTACGAATATATTAGTTCTTTCTATTATATTCTATATATCTCTTATATGGAATAGAAGTTAAAAAATAGTATTTGAATTTCGCCCTATTCTAGGTTACAGTAAGGGAGTTCATCGTTTTTATTTTCTTATGATTCTATACTAATAGACTCTTTGAACACTGGTCATTATTACTCATCATATACTAGATTTATACTACTATATATTATCCTATGCGTATTTTATTCAAATCATTCTTGAAAAATATATTTATCGTCATCCTTGCGTTCGTGGGAATTGTAATTGTGTTTGCCTCTCTCTTTGTTTCCACCACACAACCAAAAGATATTACCCTCAACGAACTCGCAAATAAAATAAACTCACAAGAAGTAACCCATATTACCGTAGAAGAAAATACCGTTACCGCAACTTTTAAAGACGGGTCGGAAGGAGTCACTAAGAAAGAGACTGAATCCGGTCTATCCGAAACACTCAAAAACTACGGCGTTGAAGCAACCACCC
Organism: Minisyncoccota bacterium; assembly: GCA_041674185.1. Lineage (GTDB taxonomy): Bacteria > Patescibacteriota > Minisyncoccia > UBA6257 > JAGOQP01 > JAKBUF01. Next base: position 2,205 of record JBAYWE010000015.1, on the reverse strand, counting down.
TGCAACAAATTCCCCTTGAGATGAAAGATCCTTCAGGGCTTACCCTTTGGTTAAATCTATTACTTCCTTCGTTGCTCCCTATTATCCTTATTGGGGCATTTATTTGGTTTACCTTCCGCCAAGCACGTGCGGGTGCATCACAGGCAATGAATTTTGGACGATCAAATCTAAAACTTTTCTCCCCCTTTAAAGAAAAAGTTACGTTTGCCGATGTCGCAGGATTAAAAGAGGTAAAACAAGAACTTATTGAAGTTGTTGATTTTCTTAAAAATCCAAAAAAATATTCTGACGCGGGCGCTCAAATTCCTCGTGGTGTCCTTTTGTTAGGAATGCCAGGAACTGGAAAAACATTACTCGCCCGTGCAGTTGCAGGAGAAGCGGGTGTCCCCTTCTTTCATATTTCTGCATCTGAATTCGTAGAGATGTTTGTTGGGGTTGGGGCCTCTCGTACCCGCGATGCATTTCTTACCGCAAAAAAAGCATCTCCTTCAATTCTATTTATCGACGAAATAGATGCTATTGGACGCGAGCGGGGCGCTGGTGTAGGAGGGGGTCACGATGAACGAGAACAAACACTCAATCAAATATTAGTAGAAATGGATGGATTTGAAAAAGAAACTCGGGTTATTGTACTCGCCGCAACAAATCGTCCTGATATTTTAGATCCTGCGCTCCTTCGTCCGGGACGATTCGATCGTCGTGTTACCCTTGACCTTCCTGATATTACTGATCGTGAGGCGATTCTCCGTATTCATGGACGTAACAAAGCACTTGCAAAAGATGTAGATTATAGACAAATTGCGGTACGTACTCCTGGTTTTTCCGGGGCTGACCTCGCAAACCTTATGAACGAAGCCGCGATTCTTGCTGCACGAGAAAATAAAACTATTGTCGAACAAATCCATTTATATGAAGCAATAGAAAAGGTACTTCTGGGTCCTGAGCGTCGCTCTCGAGTCCTTTCAAATCATGAAAAAGAAATCACTGCGTATCATGAAGCGGGACATGCCTTGGTAGCCGCTTCATTGCAAGACGCTGATCCCGTGCATAAAATTTCTATTATTGCGCGTGGACAGGCAGGTGGTTATACTCTGAAGCTTCCTATTGAAGATAGATATCTTCGCACACGGAAACAATTTCTTGCCGACCTTGCGATGACATTAGGAGGATATGCAAGCGAAGAAAACACCTTTAAAGATATAAGCACGGGAGCTTCAAATGATTTAGCGGTTGCCTCTGAAATTGCCCGTCGCATGGTAACCCGTTATGGTATGAGTAAATTTGGACCCATTACCTTCGGAAAAACACAGGAGCTCATTTTCTTAGGAAAAGAAATTTCTACGGAACGAAACTATTCCGATAAGGTTGCTTCTGAAATTGATGCAGAGGTGGAACATCTCCTTTCCTCTGCTCATAAAATGGCAAAAGATGTATTACATAAACACAAGGATGCACTCGACGCACTTGCTCAAAAGTTAATCACTGAAGAGACTATAGAAAAAGAATCCTTCGACACACTCATAGAAGAGTTCAAAATAAAACCAACAGTATTTTCACTTTAAATTATTTTTCATAAATAAAACACCCTATATAATAGGGTGTTTTATTTTAAACCTGATGTATTTTTATCTAGCGGTATTATAGATTGCTAAAATCTCTGCTGCAGAAAGGACTCTGTTGTAAATTCTCATCTCATCAATAAAGCCATTTATAAAATAATACGACCAATTTTTTCCTATAGAATTTACCCACCCCTGACTTCCCGCTATTACTGAACCAAAGCCAGCATTTTCAATATTTCCATTTGCATACATATTCATTGTTCTATTACTAAAGTTTGTCCAAGCAAGAAGTTGCCATGTCCCATTATTTATTGCATTTGTTCCAAATTTTTCCCTCCATGCAGTATCATAATGTTGATAATAAATCTTTCCGTCTTTTATTCCACAATCGTTATATGCAGGACCACCATCATTATTTGCCAATATACTTGCTAAGGCACTTGTTGTTTTTACCCACACAAGCATAGTCCAATTAGAATTCCCTATTAAGAGAGAAGAGAGTATTACAGAATCATTATTTCCATCAAAACTCAGACATCCTCCTACCTTACAGTTATTTGTTGTCTGCCACGTCGGACCATTGGTTAAGGTTCCTGTGTTTCCATATCCACTGGTATCGAGAGCTTGTGTTCCTGATCCTTCA
>JBAYWE010000014.1:0-19378 GCA_041674185.1 Minisyncoccota bacterium | reverse complement strand
GGAATCAAATAAATATGCCGTCAAAGCAAGTACTGATGGTGGTCTTGATCCTGCACAATATGATATTGGTACCAATCTTACCTTAACTCCTTTCACCCATGGTCTGGTAGGCTATTGGACCTTAGACGAGACATCGGGATCCATTGCTCAAGATTGGAGTGGATATGGGAATACTCTTACTGCGGGCGCGCTTGGATCAAGTGCTTCATGGAGCACTGGTAAAATAGGAAACTCATTTCAACTACTTGCTTCTGCAAAGACAAATACCACTCCCTGTCCCATAGGTCTTTCTACAGGTATTGCACCATCTAATATTCTATATAATCTTCCACAGAGTAATTTTTCTATTTCTATGTGGAGTAATTTAAGTGCAGGAGGTGCCCTATTTCATTTATATACACAATATACATATTCTACGAGTTTCACAGGAATGTGGGGGAGAGATGTTACTATTGAAGTCGCAAATTCATTATCACAGTACACTCCTCTTGCAGGAATTGTGGTTCCAAAAGATTCTCTCTGGCACCATGTGGTCTATGTTTTTGATATAAATAATAGTACTCAATCGTTATACATTGATGGGATAAAAACTAAAACAGTACAAAATCTTTCAGCTAATTATGGTAATCCTTCAAGTATTCATTTCGGAACATATGATGTAAATTGGTGTGGAGCTGGACATGCATTAGTTGGATTGCTCGATGATATTCGTATCTATCGACGTGCTTTGAGGGACGATGAAATTGTAGGATTATATAATGTCTATAAATAAAGAACTCAAAATAATTTTGGTACAGCCACTCTGTCCTTTATACTTAATACCAAATACGATATACTAAACGCATATGGAAAAACCACGTGCATTAACGGGGGATAGGCCCACCGGAAAACTTCATTTAGGACATTATGTCGGATCACTTCAAAATAGAGTGTTGCTTCAAGATACTCACGATCAATACGTTATGATTGCAGATATGCAAGCGCTTACCGATAATGCTGAAAATCCTCAGAAAGTAAGAGACAATGTATTTGAGGTTGCTCTCGATTATTTAGCGGTAGGAATAGATCCACAAAAGACAACGGTATTTATCCAATCTCTTGTTCCTGAGTTGGCTGAGCTTACCATGTATTTTTTGAACCTCGTGACTATTGCACGATTAGGACAAAATCCTACGGTGAAATCAGAAATGAAAGAAAAAGGATTTGAGACGTCAGTCCCTGCTGGGTTCTATATGTATCCCGTAAGTCAAGCTTCTGATATTCTTGCATTTAAACCAATAGCGGTTCCTGTGGGAGAAGATCAACTTCCTATGATTGAACAAACAAATGAAATTGTAGAAAAATTTAATAGATTGTATGGTCCTGTGTTTGAAAAAGTATCTGCGGTTATCGCGCACACGTCACGACTTCCCGGTTTAGATGGGAAGGCAAAAATGAGTAAGTCGTTGAATAATGCAATATATATATCAGATTCGAGACACGATCTTGAAAAGAAAGTAATGGAAATGTATACCGACCCCGAGCACATCAAGGCAACGGATCCTGGTCATATCGAGGGGAACGTGGTATTTGCATACTTAGATATTTTTGATACCAGACATGAGGAGGTATTGCAATTAAAACATCAATATGCACAAGGAGGATTGGGTGATGTGATATTAAAGAAAAGACTCGTAGATGTATTAGATCAGCTTATTGCACCTATGCGTGAACGACGATCTCAGTATGAAAAAAATCCACAAGCAGTTTTTGATCTTTTAGAAAAAGGAACCCAAAAAGCTCGTGAAGTGGCACGACAGACACTTACTGAAGTACGTGCGGCTATTGGTATAAATTATTTTAGTTAACGTTGTTTCTATGTCAGATCAAGTACTCGAAGAGACTATTATACGTCTTGCGCAAAAAAAGCATAGCCGGGCCGAAATTATTCGTGTTCTTATTACAGAAGGATATGAGGCAGCCTATATTGAAGAAACAATTAATACATTATATTACTCAGGTAAATTGGTGTCTGATGTAGATAGTGTCATAAAAAATGAAAATATACATACCATTGATGCAATGGTTGAGAAAAAATCAGAAGAAACTCCTTCCTTATTATTTCGTGCAAACGTGTGGATGCGGCTACACCCAATAAAAATTATTCTATGGTGTATAGTTGGTGTTGTTTTGTTGGGGGGAGGGGTTGGAGGATATATAGGTTATAGAAACACTCCCATAAGAGTTATAACACGAATGACAGAATATTTCCGCCAAATTCCATTGCTATCATTCACTATCATTAAAAATGCAAATACTGACGATTATGCCGTGTATTCTATGCAGGGAGTTCTTGATAGTGATGGTCGCATAAGTGCAACCATCTCTTTTAATGCAACCAAAGATGAACAAACAAAATGGGAGCTTGATGCGGTTCGAATAGCAGATGGTAATATCTATATACGTTTGAAACGAGGTCCTCTCCCATATGCGTTTCTTTATAATACGTGGATTTCTATAAAAATACATGAAGAAAATACCGATCAAGAAATTTTAACAACGCTCGGATTAGGGGATTTGCCGCAGTATTTATCTATTCCTCGAAAGGTACAGTCTGAACTCTTTCTTCCTCAGGGATATCAATCAATAGTTCTCGAACCAAAAACAACAACGTGCCCCTCCCTTTATAAGATTGTATTCTCGCATCCTTCTGGGCAAGAAGTTTCGTTTATAGATGGTCCATTGGGGCGTGTACAGGCATTATTCACCACAGCCCCCTGGTCTCTCTGTGTTACTCCAGAATATGTACCACTCTCTGTTTCATCTCAGAATTTTTCAGCCGCATTTTCTGTCCCCACTATAATTCCTTCATTCACCATTGATACACCCGCTACTACATTACCCACACTTATGGAGTGGATAGCAGAGGATAAATAAAGTAAACTATACGACATCTCTATATGAATCAAATTATTTTTGGAATTTTTGTATATATTGTTATTGTTTTGTCTGCAACATTTCATGAATATGCTCATGGACTTATGGCGTTTCAATTGGGGGATGATACAGCAAAACGCATGGGACGTCTCACGTTAAATCCTATTGCACATCTTGATATATTCGGAACAGTTATTGTACCGATTTTGTTTACTCTTACCGCTGGTTCGTTTATTGGGTGGGCAAAACCAGTTCCCTATAATCCATTAAATTTATCAGATAAAAGATTTGGATCATTAAAAGTAGCACTTGCAGGACCTTCAGCAAACATAGCTATTGCGATTATACTTGGATTGCTTATTCGGTTCAGTGGAGGGATGTTGATGCAAGGAGTTGTTTTGGAGTTAATTTCTTTTATTACGTATGTTAATATCTTTCTCGCACTATTTAATTTAATTCCTATTCCACCACTTGATGGATCAAAGATTCTATTTGATCTCATTCCTTCAAGTGAGCGCATCTTAAATCAGGTAGGTTTTGTGGGTGTTTTTATTGCATTGGTAATTTCATTTTATGTACTGAGTCCTATTGCACAATTTGTTTTTAGTATAATTACGGGGATGGGATCATTTTAATTTTTCTTGACTTATTTAAATAAAAAGATACTATGTGTAGGCGGAATGTTCATCCATTTCCGTTTTTTATATTAGTACCATCTTTATAGTGAATGAATTCAAACTAGTTAAGGAGGTATGAATGCAGTTCTTTCGAAAAGTTTTATTCAAAATTTATTTTGCCAGAGCATTCCATTAGGCAAAGAGTTTTCTCAAAATTTTAAATTGAATTTCCCGCCCAATATCTTCACAAATCAGGCGCGGAGATCCTCCAATTCGAAAAGTGAGAAAATTCAGGCACCCGGGGCTATCGTACATATGAAATATATGTCATGGCCCTGGGCTGTTTTTATAAATAAGAGTATTGTATAGAGTATATATTGACTTTCTTATATAATATTTGATATAGTATCGCTACCGTCCAAGTAATGGATGTTTTATTTTATTGATATGCCAACGATCAGCCAACTTGTAAAAAAAGGAAGAAAAACAACAGTGAAAAAATCAAAGTCACCCGCTATGGGACTTTACTTTAACACCGTATTAAATAAACCGGTAAATTCTGGATCACCGTTCAAGAGAGGGGTGTGTTTGAAAGTATTTACAACAACTCCTAAAAAACCAAACTCTGCATTACGTAAAGTAGCGCGTGTGCGTTTAACAAACGGTATGGAAGTAACAGCCTATATTCCAGGAGAAGGGCATAACCTACAAGAGCACTCAGTAGTCATGATTCGCGGAGGACGCGTAAAAGATCTTCCAGGAGTACGCTATCACATTGTACGAGGACGTTTTGATTCAGTAGGAGTTGCAAATCGTAAGCAAGAACGTAGTAAATATGGAGTTAAAAAATCGACTACTAAAGCCAAATAATTAATGTATGAGAAAAAAAAGAAATTATAAACGGGATATTCTTCCCGATATCCGGTACGAAAATCTTGCTATCGCGCGTTTTATTAACTATCTCATGCAAGATGGTAAAAAATCAACCGCTCAAAAAGTGGTCTATGACGCACTTGATGAAGTCGCAAAAACAACAGGAAAAGACGCATTAGAAGTTTTTGAAAAAGCTTTGGAGAATGCAAGTCCTGTATTTGAAGTAGTCTCAAAACGTGTGGGAGGTGCAAATTACCAAGTACCTCGTGAAGTACGTGCGGGACGTAAATTCTTTTTGGGATGCAAATGGATGATTGAAGCGGCACGTTCTGTAAAAGGAAAACCCATGAGTAAGCGTTTAGCTGCAGAATTTATCGCTGCATTCAATAATGATGGAGTTGCTATTAAGAAGAAATTGAATGTACATAAAATGGCTGAGGCAAACCGTGCATTTGCTCACTTTGCCCGATAATATAATAACAAAATCAGTTTTACTAACTCTAACTATCTACCTATGGCTCGTGCATATCCTCTTAATAAATATAGAAATATTGGTATTATTGCCCATATTGATGCAGGAAAAACAACCGTCTCAGAACGGGTCCTGTTTTATACAGGTATCTCACATAAAATAGGTGAGGTTCACGAAGGAGCTGCGGTTATGGATTGGATGGAGCAGGAACGAGAGCGGGGTATTACGATTACCTCAGCGGCAACAACTTGTTTTTGGACTCCCGCACGATATACCCGTCTCGCAAAAACTGATGAAGAACGAGCAAAATTAAAAGCAGAATATGAACATCGTATCAATATTATTGATACTCCAGGGCACGTTGATTTTACCGCTGAAGTAGAGCGTTCATTACGCGTCCTTGATGGAGGAGTAACGGTGTTTGATGGAGTTGCGGGTGTAGAACCACAGTCAGAAACCGTGTGGCATCAGGCAGATAAATATGCAGTTCCTCGTATCTGTTTTATAAACAAAATGGATCGTATGGGTGCAAGTTTTGAAAAATCATTCAATTCTATTATTGAACGTTTGACTCCTCATGCAATTCCTGTGCAGATTCCTATTGGTGCTGAAGAAAATTTTAAAGGAGTTGTTGATTTGTTGGAAATGAAAGCTTTTGAATTTAATGGAGAACATGGAGAAAAAATAGATGAAGTTGAAATTCCCTCAGACATACAAGCAGAAGCAGAAAAGCGTCATGCGCAATTGATAGAAAAAATTGTAGAACACGATGAAGTTATGATGGAAAAATACTTAGGAGGGGAAACTATTCCCGTTGCTGATTTACGAGCGGTTTTGCGTACTGCAACGATTGCGAATAAATTAATTCCAGTATTTTGTGGAACTGCTCTCCGTAATAAAGGAACTCAGCTTATGTTAGATGGCGTTATAGACTATCTTCCTTCTCCGATTGATATTAATGAGTCAAAACCTATTAAGGGAACTGATCTTGCCACAGGGGCCGAGGTTATTAGACAACCCAATGATACCGAACCATTAACCGCGGTTGCGTTTAAGGTTGCAACAGATCCATTTGTAGGAAATCTTACGTATTTCCGTGTGTATAGCGGAGTAATTAAAAAAGGAAGTTATATTCTCAATGCAACAAAGAACAATCAAGAGCGTATTGGGCGTATTGTACGTATGCACGCGAATCATCGTGAAGATGTTGAAGAAATGTATGCGGGAGATTTAGGAGCTATCGTAGGATTAAAAAATACCACCACAGGAGATACTCTCTGTAATCCTGAGACACCTATTGTCTTAGAGGCAATAACATTTCCTGAACCGGTTATTAGTTTACGTATTGAACCAAAAACAAAAAATGACCAAGAGCGATTAGGCATGGCATTAAAACGTTTATCTGATGAAGATCCAACATTTCGAGTGACGGGTAATTCAGATACGGGAGAAACAATCATTTGGGGTATGGGAGAATTACACTTGGAAATTTTGGTAGATCGTATGAAACGTGAGTTTAATGTAGAAGCAAATGTGGGGCGCCCTCAAGTTTCATATAAAGAAACTATTAAAAAAGATGCAGAAGCAGAAGGAAAATATATTCGTCAATCAGGAGGAAAAGGACAATATGGACATGCAAAAATTAAATTACATCCTCTTGAGAAAGGAAAAGGATTTGTGTTTGTAAATCAGATTAAAGGAGGAGTTGTTCCTCAAGAATATATTGCGCCTATTGAGAAAGGTATTAAAGAGGCTATGGCACGTGGTATTGTTGCAGGATTTCCTATGACTGACTGTGAGGTAATTTTGTACGATGGATCATATCATGAAGTAGATTCTTCAGAAGCAGCGTTTAAAATTGCAGGATCAATGGCTTTTCAAGAAGGAGCAAAGAATGCAAGTCCTGTCTTACTTGAACCTATTATGAAAGTGCAAGTTATCTGTCCTCAAGATTACTTGGGAGATGTAACGGGAGATTTGAGTTCAAAGCGTGGCCGTATTGAAAGTTTAAATGACAGAGGTATGATGAAGGTGGTAGATGCTATGGTTCCTCTATCAGAAATGTTTGGATATGCAACGAAGTTACGTTCCATGACACAAGGACGAGGATCATTTACCATGGAATTTAGCAGTTATGAAGAGGCTCCCAAAAGTATTGAACAACAAGTTATTGAAGGTAAAAAATAATAAATATGGCAAACTATAGTATTGATTGTACAAAAAAAACACTCGGACGTATTGCAACAGAAGTTGCATCTATTTTGCAGGGTAAAAAAAATCCTTCATATGATCCTCGATTAGAAGGAGATGATACTGTTACTATACTCAATGTTGATGGTATGGTTCTCACGGGAAGAAAAGCTGATCAAAAGATTTATTACTCTCATACCACACAGATTGGTCATTTGAAAGAAAGAAAATTAAGCGATGTTGTTGCAAAGCATGGAAATAAGTATATATTACGTCATGCAATACAACGCATGCTACCCAAGAACAAACTTCAAATTAGACGTATGAAGCGTATTACTTTTGTATAAATTATATGACTACAATAAAGAAACCAGCAGTAAAAAAAGGTGAATATCTCGAAGCAGTAGGACGTCGTAAAACATCGGTTGCACGAGTTCGTATTTATCATATGCCTAAACCACTTGTGGTGGAGGGTACCGATTTTACTCCCGCACTTGAGCTTATTACCGTGAATGAAAAACCGGTAACAACATATTTTCCACTCAAAAATCACCATCGGGTAATTGTGAGTCCATTTCAAAAATCTGATCTATTGGGTCATTTTAAAGTTACAATACACACCTTGGGGGGAGGGGTTTCTTCTCAGGCATTTGCGGTTCGTCATGGTATTGCTCGGGCCTTGTTAGAATTTGATGCAGAACTTCGAAAAAAATTGAAAAAGTTTGGATATCTTACTCGTGATCCTCGTATGGTGGAACGTAAGAAATATGGTCTCAAGAAGGCAAGGAGAGCTCCACAATGGTCAAAACGTTAATAAATAAGAAACCACCCCTTTGGGGGTGGTTTTGGTTTATGGCGTATCGGTTATACCATATACTCTAAAGTGTCTGAGTCCATACGCCATGGATATGGTCTTAATACAGGAACGATACGTTCTTTGAGAAGAGGAGCGAGACTACAGGTAAAATTTACAATTCGCTCAGTGAATTCAAGAGGAATAAATATAAAATTTCCGTTTGAAAATAAAGGGTTATTCTTCATAAGATACACCCCTTCTTCTGCTTCACAGACAATATTATATATAACATCTCGTTTTATTTCTTCTTGTGTCATTGAAAAATTTTTATATTTTTTTGTTCTCTCTATAAAATTTTTCAAATCAATAGCATATGCCTTTTCAGATATAAAAGATTTAAAACAACGTATATTTTCCGGATCAGGAGATGGTCTTTGAGTACGAACATCTATCTCCCAATTTAACACAATAACATTTTCTCTAAGAACTTTATTGCTGTCTATAAAGTTTTTAATAAGAGATATATACGCACCCCCTATAGATTCAGGTATACGCGCAGAATCAAAGAACGCATTATTGAAGGTAAGAGTCCAATTCATTAATAATCCCTGAGAAACACCATACGAAATAATGCGCTCCATAGTTTCAAATGTTTTTATCTCTGAAGAAAGAAGTGTAAAAGAACCTCCTTGTTTTAAGAGGCGTGTTTCTAAATTTTTTCCAATGCACCAGGGGGTGAATAACTCAATATATGAACCCTCGAGTACACATTGATTTACGTAGGCGTCAACCCACGGAGAAATCTTTCTATTATTTGTCCGTATTGTTTGAGATTGATTTCTCAAATATGATAGAAAATTTCTTGTTGATAAAAGCATCATAGGGACCTCCTCTTTTTGTGTATATATGTTTTGTGTCATATTCGACCATAGTTTAAAAAGAACAGTTTTAATCAAGCCAAGATAATAGATGGTTTGATTAAATGTATTCTTTTTTCTTTTTTTATTTTTATAACTCATGGGGTTCTCGACGGGACTTGCACCCGCAACCAATCCCTTCACAGGGGATCGCTCTTCTATTGAGCTACGAGAACCATAAGGGGGGAGAGACAAACTCTCCCGAAACAGGTTTTATATGTGGTCCTGTGCCACCAAAAGATCTGTGTATAAGGGTATACACGGTATCCTCCTTATATTTTGAATGAACAAAAAACGCCTCAGAGAGGCGGGATTAAATTCAAGTGTAATTGTTTTAAATAAGAAATCTTAAAATCAAACCTGCCCCTCTAAAGAGATGTGTGTATGAGAGGTATGTGCGTGTGATTTTTGACACGGGATAAAAGTGATTTGATTCATAAGATGAATACATTCACTATAGGAGTTTCTTTTATTTTGTCAAGAAAAGAAAACAATCTATATAAAATAACGAGAGAGAAAGCCGTTATTGAATGAATGTTGCAAAGTCAATCTGAACTACTTCTGTGGGAGATGTTGCAAAAATAAGATTATTTTGATCAGGAGCATACGAAGCCATAAGATACAAACCTTGCCAGATAAGAGGCTGGTTATTTGGTTCTTTTCGAGTTACTTCTGCAAGACGAATTTCTTCCGGGTACATAAGAATAAGATGGGCTGAGTCTTGATACCATTCAATAGTTCGTATGCCGGAGGTATGAATAAGAGAGAGAATTATATCATCTCCTGCATGTGCATCTAAGGTCTCTAATTCATCTTTTATAAAATAAATATGTACCTTTCCATCCCCACTACGATATAACAGTTTTTTTGCATCGGGAGAAAAGAGTGCAGACGTCACGTTCTGATTCAGTATTGTTTCTATTTTTTTATCGGTATCATATAAGATAAGTGATTTATCCGTGGTAATAAATGCGATAAAATTATTCTTTGTATAGAGTGAGGTTATTGATTGCACACGCTGTGCCGTAAGAAATGGAATATAGGTAGTAGATCCAGAATGAATATCGATACGAGTGAGTGAGGCGAGGGGATTTGTATCTTTTGGTTGCTTTGTTTTTACCGTGGCGGTGGAAGTCGAGGATTTAGTTTCTAAAGAGGAATCTATAAAGGTGAGTATGTTATCTTGTATCGTATACGCATAAGGAAGTGTACTTGAAGAAAGAAGGGTCACTGCTGGTTCAGTGGTATCAATGCGATAAATACCGGTACTACTGGTTGCAATAAGTTCTGAGGGATTATTAGAATAGAATAGATAGTGAGAAAACTTTTGTTTTGATATGGGAGTGAGTACCTTTTGAATAAGAAGAGCTGTTGATGAAGCTTGTGTTGAATCTGTCGGAATGGTGTGTATCGTAAACTGATTTCCTTTTTGTGTTGTCTCGTGAGTGATCAATCCCCGCGTCATAATATCATCCAAAATCATATTTGATGATGAAGCAATAACGTGTTTGGTATAGGATATATCTTTCGGAACGAGGAGTATATTAAAGAAACGAACTACCTGAGAGGGGAAAATTTCTATGTTTTTTGTGTACTCCAAAAAACCATCTTTTTGTATAGAAACCTGATATTTTTTAGGGATAACGCTGGGAATAAGGGTTCCCTTCGTGAGTAATCCTGATTTATCTTTATAATAGGTCTCATTGAGATAAATATGAATAGGACGTTGATAACTCTCTATATAGAGAGCCCCAATTTTAGTGAGAGAGAATGAGCTTGTATCTAAACGGTATCCTTGTGAATACAAAACAACGAGAGCTCCGAGAATGATAAAGAGGACAATAAAAAAAGCGAGTAATTTTCGTCTGAAGCGGATGGTCATAGTATAGATACAGAATAACGTACTATGAGCATTTTTTCAAACGGAACATATACTTTTGTTATGCAGTATAGAATTATTGACTAATACATCGATTGAGATGTATAATAAAATTCTGCTCTTTTATACAGGGGTGTAGTAAAACTAACTAATCTTATTTCATATTTAGTGGGAGAGTTTTATGCAACAAAATCAACAAAAAGCTTTTTTTTCGTTGGATTCTACCGGGGACACAACAATGTCTTTGGAGAACAATGAGATTTCTATAATGGTAGTTGATGAGAGTATCGATATTGAAACTATCGCTACTCTTGGAGATGATCCGTTAATTACCCTTCTTCTTTCTGAACAAACACAAATACAGAAGAAGAAAGAAATAAAGAAAAATAAAGAAAAAAAGGAGCTGAGAAATCTGAAAAGGTTGTGGGAGGGTGCCAGAATAAACAACCCAGGAAAAAAAGTTTTTTTCAAGAAAGATAAAATGAGTGTAGGTATTGACGAAATTTTCCCAAGTTTTGTCTCTATGAAGAGAGGGTTTAATCATCCTCAGTTGAAATATTTTTAGGATTAGTTTGATACTTAGGTATAAACCCGGCTCTCAAGGCTGGGTTTTTATATGAGTTGCAAATGGTTAAAAAAATGGTTAGTATGGCTATATATCTATGTTTACAAAGAAAATTGGTATTGATTTAGGAACGGCAAATACAGTGGTTTTTGTGCCTGGAAAGGGGTTTATTATCAATGAGCCTACGATTGTGGCATTAAGCGTACCTGATAACAATGTACTTGCGGTGGGACGAGAGGCTAAGGATATGATTGGAAAAACACCCTCAGATATTATTGCCTATAAACCCTTAAAAGACGGAGTTATTGCTGATTATTATATTACCAAAGCACTTTTGAAATATTTTATTTCAAAAGCAGTGGGTTCACTTGGTGCTTTTATTAAACCAGATGTGGTTATTTCCGTTCCCGCTGGTATCACTCAAACTGAGCGACGCGCAGTAGTAAATGCGGCCTTAGAAGCAGGAGCTCGAGAAGCCTATATTGTAAAAGAACCTATCCTTGCGGCCTTAGGGGCGGGTATTCCTATTAATTCTCATTCAGGTAATATGATTATTAATATTGGAGGAGGAACGTCTGAAGTTGCGGTTGTTTCATTGGGGGGTATTGTTTCGTGGGCGAGTCTACGTATTGCAGGAAATAAATTCGATCAAGCTATTTCTGAATACATAAAGAAAAAATATGGATTGCATGTAGGGGAGCAGACTGCGGAGAATGTAAAAATTGCTATTAGTTCGGCCATCTCGACACGCGCTAAAAAAGAATATCAGATTCGAGGACGTGATAGTGCTACAGGACTCCCTCGTGATCTCATGATTACTTCGAATGAAATTGCAGAAGCGCTTCATCCTCATTTAGTAGAAATTGCAAAAAATGTACAACAAGTCTTTAATGAAACACCTCCAGAATTAGTAGCTGATATCATGGAGAAAGGATTGATTATTTCTGGAGGGGGAGCTCAGATTGAACATCTTTCTGTATTTTTTAAGAAAGCTTTGGGAGTGAATGCTTATGTTGCTGAAGATCCCTTATTATGTGTGGCAAAAGGTACAGGGCTCATTTTAAGCCATCTCGATGTATATAAGAGGGCCTTACTGAATAAAAAATAATAGTTAACTCTTCGTCTCTAGTCTCCGATAGTTATTTTTGGTATACTTACTTTGAGTGGCGAGCGAGCACTCACTCAATACAAAAAAAGGAGGTCACCCTCGTCACTCGCTTCAAAAGTCTCCCTATAGGGGGATTTTTGTTGCGAATTTTTAAACTATATAAAAATAATATTTGTATATTGCTATCACAACTATATAAATATTATTTTTCTTTTAATAGTATGATGTGAAAATATTTCTTTATAAAAATAAAAAATGAAAATTATTTTTTTTATCTTTTTAGAGTTATCCACAGATTTTTTATTTTTATTTTTGCAAAAATGAATTACAATGAAGGTAGAGTTCAGCATAAACAATTGACTCGTCGGCAATTCGTTTGATGCTGGTAATCGTAACATCTTTTATATCACTTTGGTGATATGAAGGAAATAAAAAAATGGCAGCAAAAAAGAAAGTAGCAAAAAAGAAAGTTGCTAAGAAGGTAGTAAAGAAGGCTGTGAAAAAGGTAGTAAAGAAAGTAGCAAAAAAGAAAGTTGCTAAGAAAGTAGCAAAAAAGAAATAAGACTATCACTTTTCAAACTTTTTAGGAAAATCGTCACTCACGTGATGATTTTTCTTTATAGTATCTTCATTTTTTGTTTGTTGCTCTCCGTAGGTGAAATTGCTACACTTACGGTATTATAAGTAAACTACTATATATCTAATATGCGTATTACTATTACTGGTACTCAACTTGAAATAACTCCTGCGTTGAATATATATGTATTAAAACGACTCGAGTCACTCGCAAACCATATCAAACCATTTGAAAAAAGTGGAGAAATGTTGCTTCGAGTAGAGATTGCGCGTTCAACAAAACATCACAAGAAAGGAGAGGAGATATATTATGTTGAATTCACTATCGCATTACCTAAAAAGACAATACGCATAGAACAATATAATGCAAATGTACGGAAAGCAGTCGATGAGGCGCAACGACGCATTAAGTCTGCGATAAGTGATTATAAAGATTTATTAGTGGAAAAAAAGAAAAAGACCACAGAGCGTATATATGTTTAGATTATTTTCATCACGACCAAAATTCAGTGAAGTTCCTGCGCGAGTAAATTCATTAGAGGCAATATATGCATCATACACAGCTGATGAACTTTTAAGTGCAAGTAAAACTCTCAAAGAAGAGATAATGACACAAGGTCTCTCTGATACGTATAGGGATCGCGCATTTGCTTTAGCGCGGGAATCAGCAAAACGAACTTTGGGACAAAGACAATATGATGTGCAGTTGATTGCGGGTACCGCGCTTGCGAAAGGATATATTGCCGAAATGGGTACGGGAGAGGGAAAAACACTTGCAGCGACTGCTCCGGCATATTATCACGCACTTACGGGGAAGGGAGTTCATGTGATAACCGTGAACGATTATTTAGCGCAACGTGATGCGGTGTGGATGGGGCAGGTGTATGCTGCACTGGGAATGACTACATCGTGCATTGTGCATGATGCGGCATATAGATACGATCCTACGTGGAAAGGAAATGAAGAAGAGCAGAATCAAAAGGACACTGAACGAGATGTTTTGGGAAGTTTTCATATTGAGCGTTCTTTCTTGCGTCCCATAAGTCGTGCCGAAGCATATCGAGCTGATATTGTATATGGCACCAATACTGAATTTGGATTTGATTATTTACGTGATAACCTTGCATACCAACCACAACAACAAGTACAACGCGAAAGATACTATGCCATTATTGATGAAGTAGATAGTATTCTTATTGATGAGGCCCGAACGCCACTTATCATTTCTGCTCCAGATACAGAAGCAGCGCAATTCTATTTATTATTTGCTCAGATAGTGAGAGATTTAAAGCCAGAGACCGATTATGAGGTTGACGAAAAGGCTCGTTTTGTGAACCTTACTCCAGAAGGAATTGAGTATGTTGAAAAAAAACTGGGTATAGAAAATTTGTATGATGTACAGCATGTGCGATTAACACACTACCTTGAGGAGTCGCTAAAAGCTCGGGCACTCTTTTTGCGTGACAGACAATATGTAGTACAGAATAATCAGATTGTTATTGTTGATGAATTTACGGGTCGTCTCATGCATGGACGACGATATTCGGGAGGACTTCATCAGGCAATTGAAGCGAAAGAAGGAGTTGCCGTACAACAAGAATCAAAAACATTTGCGCAGATTACCATCCAAAATTATTTTCGTCTGTATGAGATTATATCAGGTATGACGGGGACGGCAGAAACATCAGCAGAGGAGTTTCAAAAAGTATATGGACTTGAGGTTTTAGTTATTCCCCCTCACAGAGAACGTATTCGTATGGATCACCCAGATTTGGTGTATCAAACGAAAGAGGCAAAGTATCAAGCTATTGTTGAAAAAGTACAGGCATGTGTCGTTAAAGGGCAACCCGTACTTGTAGGAACAACGTCTATTGATGAGAATGAATTGCTTTCAGATAAATTTTCACGAGCGGGAATTATTCATGAAGTGTTGAATGCAAAAAATCATGAACGAGAAGGAGAGATTATTGCGCAAGCAGGGCGTGCAGGAAGAGTAACTCTCGCAACAAACATGGCGGGACGAGGAGTAGATATTGTATTAGGAGGGAATCCTCCTGATGTAGATGAATCACAACGGGTGCGTGATGCGGGAGGATTGTTTGTGCTAGGAACACAACGAAATGACGCGCGTCGTGTGGATAATCAGCTTCGAGGACGTTGTGGACGACAAGGAGACCCCGGAGAAACAGGTTTTTTCCTTTCATTGGAAGATGATATGTTTCGTATTTTTGGAGGAGACCGTATACAAAGACTTATGACGAATCTCAAGCTTCCTCCCGGTGTTCCTATTGAATCGGGTCTCGTGGTCCGTGCTATTAATGAGGCTCAAAAGAAAGTAGAGGGTTTTAACTTTGATGCGCGTAAACATTTATTAGAATATGATGATGTATTACAAAAACAACGTACTGCAGTGTATAGACGAAGACAGGGAATGTTAGAATCTATTGCTCGAGGAGAGGTGGAGCAGATATTGTTAGAAATGGTTATTCGTTTTATACAAACGATTTCCCATGAATATGAAATAAAAGAAACAACAGAAATACAGACTGAGAAAAACAAAGCAATGGCTGCCTTTCTTACAGCACGACTGCAATCAGTTCGGCTTTTAGGAGGGGGGATTGTCCTTGCTGATGAAGATGTGGTGCATATTCAGGAAGGCACTTTACCAGCATCCATACGTGAATATATTCTTCGTGCTTCGCAACAGCAAGAAACGGGAATGCGTATGCTTGCATCTCTTGATATGTACTGGACAAACCACTTGGAAAATTTGGAGGCATTATTAGAGTCAGTACGCATGCGTGCCTATGGACAAAAAGATCCGTTAGTAGAATATAAACGAGAAAGTTATGATTTATTTAGGAATCTGATTGCCGATGCAGAGAACTGGGTTATTTCAAATGTATTTGTACTTACGGATGAGCAAGTTCGTGCACAACAACAAGCGAGTGCTCCCGCAATACGCGTTACAGATCCCCACGCAGACGTAGGACGGAACGATCCCTGTTGGTGCGGAAGTGGAAAAAAACTCAAGAAGTGTCATGGAAAATAATATAAAAAAAGAATTGCATTACTTGCAATTCTTTTTTTATCATGGTATATTCACGCCGGTTTCATGTGCATCCAAAACTAAAGATTGTTCACCTACGTGTAGATAATCTTTAATCTTGAACGTATATAATCATGTTGCTCATTTACATTTTTTAAATACTACTTTAATTTAATGGGAGGTTGTATGATACGCGCACCTCATATTGTCGCGTCTTTATTTAGACTAATGGTTATTCTAATGACCTTAGGTCTGTTTTTCATTTTGGGAATCGCTTTGGTATATGTACTAGCATATTCCGAAATTCCATTGGAATTATTTATGGGAAAATCTTGTATTATTACCTGTATTTTTTTAGGGTTAAGCTTAATTTTTTCCCCCTATATCCAAAGAAAATTTGTCGGAATTATACGATACATCTTCCACAGAAGAAGTTACCCCCTTTAAAGAGGGTAGCTTCTTAAAAACCGCTCTATAGGCGGTCTTTTTTTATATAGAGACGCTTGACAAATATATATAAAGTGTGGTATGATATGCTTAGAACTATAAAAAAGTTTTCTTGAAAAAAGAAATCAAAAACGAATTAAAATCATAAAAAGCGAGGTATTAAATGAAAAAGCTTATTACTTTTTCGACGTTTCTGTTTCTAGTCCTTCTTACTACATCTGTCTCTGCACAAACATTCACATTTTCTAAGCAATTTGTTGCATATGGCACGGGAATAATTACCAGTGCAACAAGAATTTCCGGTGGATTTCACGGAGATTTCTGCGAAGAAATAGCATTAACCGGAACCTCCCAACCAAATGGGTTGGGACGTCATCTTATAGACGTTGAATATCGTTTAACAGCAAGTCCTGCTATCCAAGCGGGGGATTCAATTTCATTCTATATGAAGCTAGGGACTTTCATTCCCATTCTACCAGGTGGAACACTCATTCTTGCGCTCTTAGATGAAAATAAGAATCAAGCTGGAAATTTACAGATCGATTTAAATCCTTTATCATCAACTACCTGGAAACGATATGCGATTAAGGTTCCAACAGGAATGACTTCTCTCAGTGGAATATCATTTGTAGTAGTTTCTTCACAAACAACAGTGTCATTCTTTGCTGATGTGAAGTTGGACTTTGATCTTGTAGAAATTTGGAGAAACGGATCTTCTCAAATATTAACCTCTTTTGAGACTGATATTACGGCAGTAGAAGACATGGCTGTTATGCCAACGGATTTTCAATTAGAACAGAATTATCCGAATCCGTTCAATCCATCCACAACTATTAGTTTTAATATACCGGTATCTGGGAATTATTCATTGAAAGTATATAATCTTCTCGGTGAAGAAATTACCACCTTAATTAATAAAGAATTATTTGCAGGAGCTCACAAGGTAAATTTTAATGCAAATAATCTCGCAACAGGAATGTATCTGTATACGTTAACTGGAAAGGGTTCATCAATGACCAAAAAAATGATTTTAATGAAGTAAATAGCACGCCCTTGCTGAAGGGATATATTCTCAGCACTCGCCCACAAGGCGAGTTTTTTGTTATCCAAATTTATATAAATGTATGCCTTATAAAGATACCAATATAACTTTGGAGGAGGTTATTCATAGAGTACCCTCATACATTTTTATTTTTTATATATATGATGTATACTGTATCTATAATAAATTATAAAAATATGTTTATGCGTATGAATAAATCAAAAGGATGGGTCTGGACTCTTATAGTCGTTGCCATCGTTGTCGTTATCGCGGCAGTATTATGGATTGTAGGAGTATTCTCCTCATCATATTATGCGGTATACCTCAATACCGGAGATCTATACTTTGGGTCGTTATCTCCTGTATCATCAACTCTTACCAATGTTTGGTATATTCAAAAAGATGCTCAGAATCAATCTTTGGCACTCGCCGATTTTTCAAAGGTGGTCTGGGGATCATCAGGGAATCTTGAATTAAACCAAGATAATGTAGTGTGGATGACTCAACTTGCGAGTGATAGTAAAATTATTCCTGTATTAAAAGGAGAGAGTGCTATGACACAACAAGCAGGAGATCAACAAATTCCTGCTCCAACCACTCCAACGCAACCAAGTGCAAGTACCACAGAAGGACAGTAATACAATGTAACTTATAAAAATTCACCTCTTATGAGAGGTGAATTTTTTTTGATCATCTTTTTTCTTTTGTCTATTGAATGATTAATCTTCCAAGGAGTTTTATTCCTGGGGGGCATTGTTTATTACAGATAAGCTCAAAATTGCCTTCTTTACTTGCATCAATACTAATATTAGCTGTTGTTTCCGGTGCTATAGAGGAAATATCTAATCCTAATGTTTGAGAGAAGAGATCGATAGGTGTTGTTGTTTTATTCACAATATTTAATTGTACAATAGTACCTTTTTTTACTACAAAATCAGAAACTGTAAAACCTTTCAAGGTCACGAAAAGGTCATAAATATTGAGTTGCATTCCTTTCTCATCAGAGGAGAGTGTTTCTATTGGTTTACTCAATTCCCTCACTACTTTAAGTGTTGCATTTTGTTGAGCGGCAGATGGTGTCGTTTCTGTAAATGCTACGATTTCATCTTCTTGATTAGAATCCGTATTATAGAGGAATACGAGTATAATAAGAGCAACGACAATTAATAGTATAAATCCAATAAGTAATTTCTTGTTCATGAGATAGTAGTTTAGTTGTTGAAGAATCCTTGGGTGCAGTAATCGATCTTTGCACTCTTTCCTACAGGCGTAGAACATCTCTTATTAGAAACGTCTAAGGATGGTAGTTTTGTTTTTATGGTTGTATTACAGCTTGAATCAGAAGCCCCCGCAAGGTTTGTATCGTTGTTATATGCGTAGAAGTATAGGTTATAGGTCATAGGACATGTAAGACTCGTAAAGGCAAAAGTTGTTCCTGACCCTGTTGCAGCGAGATAACAATTTGCATCATTCGCATCACAACGAACAAGATAAAATCCATCAGCACTATTACTCAAAGATCCTGATACTTGAGGTCTTCCTGGGGTAGGGGTGAGAGAAATGGTTCCTCCTGATAATGCACCAGGAGTTGCAACACAAGATCCAACGGCACATGTTCCGTACGCATAGGTTCCTGACCAGCTTCCATTTGATAAACAGCTTTGGTTTTCATTTACACAAGAACTTCCACACGCAACGAGAGATGCTTGATACATACTGCGAGTTGTTGCCGAAGGAGCAGAAGCGAGTGTATACGTTCCATTAAATGATCCGTTTGATAAACAGGTCTGATTTTCGCTTCCTGCACCATACGTGCCACAAGCCGAAGTAAGAGCAGCGTAGCGTACCCGTGTTGTTGCTGAAGGAGCAGAGGATAGAGAATAGGTACCACTCCATCCACCACCTGATTGACACGTTTGACTCTCACTCGT
>JBAYWE010000013.1:0-20362 GCA_041674185.1 Minisyncoccota bacterium | reverse complement strand
CAAGCACTCGACTCCAGTGGGAATAACAATACCGGAACACTGACGAATGGTCCGACGTGGCAACAAGCAAACAACTGTAAGACAGGAGGATGTTTGAGTTTTGATGGGGTGGATGATTATGTGGCCGTGAGTGATTCAAGTAATTTTACCTTTACATCTGGTGTTACTATGAATTTCTGGATAAAAAAATCAAACACTCCTATAAACTATACATTTATTTCAAAAAGTGAGTTTCCAGTATATTCTGCTTCTGATTCGTACGTCTATTTCTATATAAGAGACAATGCTACCAATAGTTATATTGGAAGAAGATTTCTTAAAACGTTAATTGAGGATAATAATTTTAAAATGATTACAGTTACTTGGAATGGAGGAGTGCTATCTTCTGGGATCATTTTCTATATGAATGGGATCCCTCTCTCGACTACTGACTATAGTTACGGAACATTTTCAGCGCCAAGGATAAATACAAACCCCATTTCAATGTTCTCTACAATTAATGGTTTAGCTGATGATCCCCGTGTATATAATCGAGCCCTCTCTAGTGCAGAAATATTAACCCTCTATAATGCAACCCGGTAGTAGAGAAAGCGCTTCTAAAGAATTATAATGTATCGCTTTCTCACAACCGGGCTTTGCAAAATAACACGAAATATAAAACCCTCGCAGATGCGAGGGTTTTATATTATTGTTGGTTAGATTATAAATTATAAAAGTTCAATCTTAAGAGGTTTCTTCCCAAAATCAATCGCTTGTTCTTTGCTATCCATCCATAAATCAACAATTTGAACTCCGTTATAACGTGGATTCATACGATCTTCGACGGTGAAGACTTTATCTCCAAATGCCGTTGGAATACGAAATTTTGAACCGATTGGTAAGAAGTTAGCAGCGGCAACCCCGTCACGCACCGTACTTCCCGACGCAGTAATAAAAGGTGTATCGTCGGTTTCTTCTGGACTACTTGAATATGCAGTAACCCACACATCCAATGGTTGTGATTTTACCACAGGAGTCACAGAAATTTGTCGCATGATGGTAGGAGTCTCTACAACGGCATCATTATTGACCAATTGATTTATGTGAACAGCAGTAAGAGCAGAAAACCCTTGTGCCTGAGTATGAAGTGCGTACAGTTCATTTAATGCGCTTGTTTCGGGGCCGTTTCCCGAGGTGATACCCACGAAAGAAGTGGTGACCGAAGTGATAAGTGCAAGTGATAATGCGATACGTTTACCCATATATGTATATTTTAGTATAGTTTCAGATCGTGATACATATTAGAGGCCTGTGATGATATATTCACATATTAAGCCACTATTTTGATGTATTTCAATCCGGGGAGTTATAAAGAGCCTCTTTAAAAGACCCCATATAACGCAAAATTCCGCTTCTGCGGAACTGTATTACAATTATAGCTGCTTCAGTCAGGAAGTCAAGTTGAAAAATGGAAGGCTGTGGATAAGTTGCAAGAATAATAGTGGGAAGTAATGGGTAATTTAAATAGGGGAGTTTTGTAAAAGACTAGATAATACGCCGATATTTTGATACTTTTCCGGTTTGTTATCTTATAATTTTACGATATAATAGAGCTATTATGACTGAGTTTTACAGCAGGGCGTTAGTAATAGGAAGAGAAGAATCGGGAGAAATGGATGGTGTGGTTCATTTATTTACCGAAAAATATGGGAAGATTACAGCACGGGCTCGTAGTCTACGTAAGATAACCTCAAAATCGTCTGCTCATCTCCAGATATTACAATTTATACAGGTGCGATTCATATCTTCGAAGAAGGCGGGGGGAGGATTTATTATTATGGATGTCTTGTGGGATGAGAACATGAAGCAGATACAACCACATACACGGTATGAACTTCTTCCTGTTGTATATGCTCTCAATAGATTATTAGGAGAGTTTCAAACTGAACCAAAGCTTTGGATGTTATTAGAGACAGCGTTTAGAAAATCATATAACGTAATGAATATTGCGCGGGTTATGCTTCGTATTCTTGGATTTGATCCGGAACATGCACAATGTGGAGTGTGTGGAAAAAAGTCCGTGCATGCATTTGTGGTTGGAGATGATAAGTTTATTTGTGTGTCGTGCACTTCTCAATTACCCGTAGATACGATAGTATTAGAGGTATAGAAATAATACCAATATTCGACATCTAATTTCCAAAATTAGAAATTAGATATTTAAACTTTATGTCTTTAGAAGATCTTGAAAAAGAATTATACGGTCAACGCTCTCCCAAACAATCAAAACCCAAACTTCCCTCTCAAGATGAAGGAATAGCTACATACCATAAATCTCGTTTTGATCCATGGGATACAGAGGAGAAAGAAAAATCAAAACAGGAAGAGAAATTATCTATGCCCACAGAGACTACTCCTAAGGCCGGTATTGTAGGGAGGGGTATCCTCTTGGGGGGGATAAGTATTCTTATTGTTCTTATGGGGTTCGCTGTATATTACTTATATCAGTATTTCACCACAAAAGATATTGTTCTTACTATCTCAGTTCCCAATCAAATTTCTGTAGGAGAGCCATTTACAACGACGCTGTCTTTTGAAAATATTTCCACAAAAAAATTAATAGCTCCTAAAATATCACTCGCTCTTCCTGAGGGGGTGGTGTTTGTAGATGCTCCAGACAAGAGGATACAAGAAGAAGATATTCACGACATAGATCCACAAGAAACAATTCGTATGGAATATGCATTATTAGTAACAGGAAAACCACAACAAACATATGAATTAGAGGGGGGGGTTTCTTATGGATATGAATCTTCGTCTCTTTCTAGTCGGTTTGATAAAGGAGTTGTTTCGTCTGTAGTAGTTGGAGATACGGTATTTGGATTAGAGGTTACCGCACCAGACAAAACGATAAACGGAGAAGAATTTGATATGAATGTGCGGTATCAAAATACAAGTGATCACGATATTGCACGTACAACTATTTCATTTGTATTTCCAAAAGGTTTTATTGTTACAGGAAGTAGTGTTCCACTTAATAAAGACAACACGGTAGATGTTGATGTAATTCCAGCTCATGATGAGGGGATGGTAGTTGTATCCGGATATATGGTGGGAGATGAATATTCATATTTTACTACACAGATTGATGCTCGTGCACAAATAGGAACAATACGCGTTCCTCTGGTGAGTAAAACTATCTCTATTTCTATTCTCCCCTCCCCGCTCTCAGTTACTCTCTCTCGAGATAAGGCCACCTATCCAGATGTTGTATATGTGGGCAATCGAATTATGTATCAAATGAAAGTTGAGAATACGGGTGATGTATCTCTTATTGACGCAATTGCAGAGATGATTTTAGATAATCCGTTGTTTGATACAAACTCTCTTCAAGGAACGGGATATTTTAATGAACAAACAAAGACGTATACCTGGACCGCTGCACAAGTAGGAGCGTTAAAGGAAATTATGCCCCACACTTCTTTTTCTATTCCTTTGTCGGTTTCATTAAAGGAAGTGGCTGCACAAGATGTATTACAACAGAAAAGTGTTCGAGTGCGAGCTCGAGTAACTTCACCAACGGTTTCTCCATTTATAAGCGCGAAAGAGACCATAGGAATAAGTCAAATTGAATCAATGGTGGGGGGGTTATTGGGATTTTCACAGGGCGCCTATTTTAAAGAACCAACATCTGATATTACAAACGAGGGTTCACTTCCTCCTCGGGTTGGTTCTACTATTCAATATACAATTCATTGGAAACTAAATGGTATGGGCGACTTTACAAACTCAACGGTACAAGCAACCCTCTCTCCAGGGGTTTCGTGGACAGGAAAACTCAAAGTGATTGGCACCGATTCTGTTCCTACCTATAATAATCGTACGCAGGAGATTTTGTGGCACATTCCTATGCTTACCGCAACAAGTATGGCATCAACGACTCCCGAGGCAATATTTCAGGTTATGTTTACTCCAACATCTCAAAATAGTGGAAATATATTTGAAATTATTTCAGACGCTCAGGTGAGTTCTACTGAAGTAGTATCTCAAAAACAGATACAAAGTTCTGCAAAAAATATTACCTCTCGTCAATTACAAGACACAAAACTCCCCGAGGGATATTATCGTGTCCTTCCTGTTTCGCAATAAAATATATAGAAAGAATTTCGAGTAGAGGGGGTTTGTATATCCTTTTGCATAAGGAGCATATTATACAAACTCTTACTACTCGGCTTTTTTTTATTCACTTTTTACGCTATTATTTTGAATATGCAAAACAATGTCTCAATGGAACAGTTGATATCACTCTGTAAGCGTCGAGGGTTTATTTTTCCTGGATCTGAAATTTATGGAGGGTTAGCGAATGCGTGGGATTTTGGTCCATTAGGCGTAGCGCTGAAAAACAACATTAAGCGTTCGTGGTGGCAGACATTTGTGGAAGAACGAGATGATATGTATGGACTTGATGCGGCACTCCTGATGAATCGCAAGGTGTGGCAAGCAAGTGGACACGAAAGTACATTTTCTGATCCATTAGTAGAATGTAAAAATTGTCATACACGGGTGCGTGAGGATCAACTACCGACAGACAAAAAGTGTTCTTCATGTGGAAAGGATGATTGGTCTTCACCAAAACAGTTCAATCTAATGCTTAAAACTTTCTTGGGTCCCGCGGAAGAAGAATCAAACATGGTGTATTTTCGTCCTGAAACAGCACAGGCTATGTTTATAGATTTTAAACAAATTGTAGATACCTATGCACCGAAAATGCCTTTTGGTATTGCCCAGATAGGAAAGGCATTCCGAAATGAAATTACTCCAGGAAACTTTATCTTTCGTACCCGTGAGTTTGAACAAATGGAAATTGAGTATTTTATAAAAGATATTGAAAGATGGAACGACTATTTTGAAATGTGGTTAAAAGAGATGAATCAATGGATAGAATCGGTAGGTATCGATAAGGAAAAAGTACACAATCTTGAGGTTTCTCAAGAAGAGCTTGCTCATTATTCTAAACGTACCGTAGATGTTGAGTTTGATTTTCCCTTTGGACGCAAAGAATTATTTGGACTTGCTTATCGAGGAGATTTTGATTTACAAAGTCATCAAAAAGGAAGTGGACAGAAATTAGAATATTTCGATGAAGAAACAAAAGAACGTGTAGTACCCCATGTGATTGAGCCAAGTATGGGGGTGGAGCGCATGATGCTGGCCTTATTAGCGAGTGTCTATCGAGAAGATAATATGGAGGGAGAAAAAAGAATATGGTTGGATTTACCGATGCATATGGCTCCCTATCGTGCTGCAGTATTTCCGCTGCTTTCGAATAAATCAGAGCTTATTGAAAAAGCACAGGAGGTGAGAAAAATATTACAAGGAAGCTGGCCTGGATTTTTTCCTGTGGTGTTTGATAAAAGCGGTAATATTGGAAAACGATATCGTCGCCAAGATGAAATTGGCACCCCGTATTGTTTTACGGTGGATTTTCAAACAATGGAAGATAACACCATTACGGTACGTGATAGAAATACCATGAAGCAAGAGCGTCTCCTTATTACTGAAGCACGAGCTTTTCTAGAAGAAAAAATGAGAAGATAAGATGGGATTGACTGTATATCTCATAATACGGTATTCTCTAGAAAGCCCTTGAGAGAATGTTGATGGACTGATGTGTTCTGTATCGCCATATACAGATATACTAAATAACATAAACTATATCACGTGTGCGATAGAGATTTACGGGTATATTATTATGCTGTCCTGACCGGTGGGATAAATAAGTATCCCCAGATTGGTTTCTTATACCTCTCGCAACCCTGTTATCGCCGGGGTTGTTTTTTATTTTTAAATAGTATATAACTGAGTCAGTAAATCATACAAGAAAAGGATTCTCATGAACACAAATAATGAAATTGTAGTTCAGATTGAAGTAGATAATACCCCTGGAACTTCAGATGTACCATCTCTTAATTTCTCTAATCATAAAAAAAGCAGGAGGATTATAGAGAATCTCTGTAGCAGCTATTTCAATTCTGGTTTTGATGAAGCTAAGCCAAGATATTTAAAATTGTTCGTGTTTTCCAAGTCGAATGTAATTGCACCCAGAATCCCTTAACCTGGGTGCATTTTATTTTACATGGAGAAAACTTTTATGGCATACTAGTACTATGATCAAGCCAAAAATTCAGAAACTTAAAAATGGACTACGCCTTTTAACTATTCCCATGCCGGAAAGTTCTTCGGTTACCGTGGCAGTATTCGTGCGTGCAGGATCGGCATATGAAACACAAAAAAATAGTGGCATCTCTCACTTTTTAGAGCACATGTGTTTCAAGGGAACAGAAAAATATCCTCGTCCTATTGATATTTCTATTGAATTAGAACAAATTGGAGCGGCACATAATGCATTTACCTCTCGTGATTTAACGGGATATTATGCAAAGACCGCGCCGCGGTATTTTCAGAGGGCATTTAATGTAGTATCGGATTTATATTTACATCCACATATTGATGAACAAGAAATGGAAAAAGAAAAGGGTGTTATTATTGAAGAGATTCATATGTATGATGATGATCCTCGCTCAAAGGTTTCTGAGGTCCTTGAGCAAGGACTGTATGGGAATCAACCCGCGGGATGGAATATTGCAGGAACGCCACAGCATATTACTCAAACAACACGAGATATGTTTGTACAATATAGAAATGCACGATACACCCCACAAAATACTATCGTGGTTGTAGCGGGGGCGTTTAATACACAGGAAGTTACTCGAGCTGTGCGTGAAACCTTTGGTGTTATGCGTAAACCCGAAAAGAACCCTATAGCACAGGCGCTTAAGATAAAAGAAAAGGGGAATCAGATTTCTATTATTGAAAGAACATTAGATCAGACACATTTTGCAATGGGTTTTTATGGCATTCCTGTAAATTCAACAAAACGATTTCAGGTTTCTATGGTAACTAAAATTTTAGGGGGAAGTATGAGTTCTCGCCTTTTTCAGAGAGTTCGTGAAGAATTAGGTGCCGCATATTATGTAGGATCTTCAAATAATATGTATGCAACCCATGGATTTTTAGATATATATGCTGGTACGAATCATAAAAAAACAGAAGAAGCTATTCGGGCGATTATGCAAGAAATAGCTCATCTTAAAGAAGGGGGTATAACAAAAGAGGAATTACGGAGAGCACAGGATTATTCCATTGGAACATTTCTTCTTTCTCTGGAATCATCGAGTGATTTGGGGTTTTATTATGGACAACAGGAGGTGCTCACAGGAAAAATAGAATCCCCCCAACAAGTTATAAAGCGTTTAAAGGAGGTAACTGTCGAGCAGGTTACATCAGCTGCGCGGGAATTTCTTACCATAGATACCATGAGGTTTTCAATAATTGGCCCCTATAAAAATTCTTCTGGAAATAAATTTAAAAAACTACTCTCTTCCTAAATAGCGAGAAATCAAGATAGAAATTTTAAAGGGGCAATGGCACACAGCGCCCCTTTTTTATTTTCTATTTTGTAGTATTATATAAATAATTATGGATATAAGACGCATTGAAATATCGTGGACTTCACTATGGAGAATTGTCGTCGTGGGATTACTCCTCATTGCTGCTTTTTATGCGCGCGATACATTTGTGGTTGCGTTTATTGCGCTGATTATTTCTTCCGCGTTACGTCGTCCTGTTGATTATTTAGAATCAAAGCGTATTCCTCGTATTTTAAGTGTGCTTATGATTTTTCTCATCGCAATTGCATTCATTAGTCTTATACTATATGCAATTGTTCCCATTGTGCTTATTCAGATGAAATATGTCATGGCAAATATTTCCAGTATACAGATGCCATTCTTAGAGAGTATGGGGGGGTCACAAGTTATTACCGACCTAGATCAAAATATAAGTAGTTGGATTGGAAGTTTCTTTTACGGAGGGTCTAATATTTTAGATGTACTCGGATCAGTGGTTGGAAATGCGGCTATTGTATTTGTGGTTGTTATTTTATCTTTATATCTTTCTATTAGTAAGGGTTCTATTGAGCGATTTATTCGTAATGCCGTGCCCCTTGAGAAAGAGACATATGTTCTTGGATTATATAAACGCACACAACACAAATTAGGACGATGGCTTACCAGTCAAATTATTATAAGTCTTGTGGTGGGGACTATGACATTTACAGGACTCTTAATTATGGGAACTGAATATGCCTTGGTGATTGGTATTCTTGCGGCACTCCTTGAAATTGTTCCGTATGCGGGTCCTATTGCAACCGGAATTGTGGCATTTATTATGATTGCGCCACAATCAATGTCATTAGCAATTGGTGCTGTTATTCTATTCTTTATTATTCAACAGTTTGAAAATCATATACTTGTTCCTTTGATTGTGGGACGAGTGGTTGGTATTGATCCAGTAATGGTGGTCTTGGCTATTTTAGCGGGATCACAAATTGATGGATTGGTGGGTGCGATTATTGCTATCCCGGTAGCCATTATTATTCAGGAGGTTATGGATGATTGGTCTGAGAAGAAACGGAGCGAGCGAGAGATACAGAATGTTGATTAATATAATTATGTTATTGCGAATATGCCGAAAGAAAAATTTTATATAACGACTGCAATTGATTATACCAATGGAGTGCCACATATTGGACACATGTTAGAAAAAATACAAGCCGATGTGATCGCTCGATATGCACGACTTCAGGGGAAGAGTGTTTTTTTTCTAACAGGTACCGATGAGCACGGAACAAAAGTTTTTAAAACTGCTCAACAACAGGGAGTTTCTGCAAGGAAGTTTGCTGACGAGAATAGTAAAGCATTTAAAAATCTTAAAAAAGAGGTGAATCTTTCCTGGGATGAATTTATCCGCACAAGCGATAAAAAAAAGCATTGGCCTGGGGTTGTAAAACTGTGGAAAGAATTAGAAAAATCAGGAGATTTATATAAGCGCACCTATCGAGGGTTGTATTGTACGGGATGTGAATTATTTATGACCGAAAAAGATCTCGTAGAAGGTAAATGTATTATTCATCAACGTGAACCAGAGCTTGTAGAAGAAGAAAATTATTTTTTTCGTTTATCTGTATATACCAAAACCCTGAAACAAAAGATTCGTTCAAAAGAATTAGAAATTATTCCTCAATCACGGGCTAATGAAATATTAGCACTTATGGATCGAGGTCTTGATGATGTGAGTTTTTCTCGTTCGGCAGAAAAATTGCCGTGGGGTATTCCCGTTCCAGGGGATGCATCACAAACCATGTATGTATGGGCAGATGCACTTTCTAATTATATTTCAGCTATTGGATATGGACGAGATAGTGAATTATTTAAGAAATGGTGGCCCGCTGATGTACATGTAGTAGGAAAAGATATATTGCGATTTCACGCGGCTATCTGGCCTGCCATGCTTTTGTCGGCAAAACTTCCTCTCCCTAAAAAATTATTTGTACATGGACATATCAATCTGAACGGACAAAAAATATCTAAATCATTGGGGAACGTCATATATCCACATGATCTGGTAAAAAAATTTGGTGCCGATGCAGTGCGTTACTATTTTCTTCGTGAGATTTCGTCAACCGAAGACGGTGATTATACCGAGGAGAGATTTATTCAAAGATATAACGCTGATTTAGCAAATGGGTTGGGAAATCTTTGTGCTCGTGTGACGGGGGTTGCTCTTAAATTTTATAAACCCATTACACATGATTTTAAAATGATGGATTTAGCGGTAGAGCAAAAAATTAAAGTAATTCAAAAATCTATAGATGATTGTATGGGTGCGTTTCGATTTAATGATGCTCTTGCAGAATTGTGGTCTTTGATTGCTTTCGCAGATTATTATATTAATGATAAGAAGCCATGGTCTGCTGAAAATCCTCCTATTGAAAATGAAAAGACATTATTTAATTTACTTGTCTTGGTAAATAGTGTGGGGGTTTTACTTGAACCATTTATGCCCGAAACTTCAAAAAAAATAGTAAAGAACCTCTCTTTCAAGGGGAAGCATGTTTCTATTAAGGGGGCCCAAAAACTGTTTCCACGAATAGAAGAAGAAAAATAATCTCAGGTGCTCATATGATCCGAATTATAGATGCTCATACTCATGTAAACATGATGGATCCCGCGCAACGAAACGTGGTTATGCAACGCGCACATGATGCGGGTATTGGTGTGATTAACGTAGGAGCAGATGAACAATCTTCTCGTGATGCAGTTAATCTAACACAGGTCTATCAAAAAAATACATGGGCTGTTGTTGGATATCATCCACATGAAGCAGTAAAGAGTTTGGACATGGAATTGTTAGAAGCATTAGCATTTGATTCGCATGTGGTGGGAATTGGAGAGTGTGGATTGGACTATTTCAAGATTCATGTGGAATCAGAAACAGAGACAAAACATAAACAAAAAGAATTATTTGAAAAACAAATCTATCTTTCTCACAAGATCAAAAAACCGTTAGTTATTCATTGTCGTGAGGCATTTGCAGACACGATTGAGCTATTAAAGAAACACCAAAACCTCCTATTTCCTGAGGCTGGAATTCTTCATTTTTTTACTGGGACTATACAGGATGCACAGGCGTTGCTTCAGTTGGGATTCTCATTTACGTTTGGGGGACTTATTACATTTAATCGTTCATTTGATGAAATTATTAAATATATTCCCAATAACCATCTTTTGGTAGAGACCGATGCTCCGTGGGTTGCTCCGAAGTCTCATCGAGGACAAACAAATGAACCATTATATATAGAAGAAGTGGTAGAATCACTAGCTCTTATAAAGGGTGTCTCGCGAGATGAAATGCAGAATATTCTTTTGGAAAATACAAAGAGGGTATTTGGTCTAGATATAAAACGATAGATATGTATCTAATTCAGATTGATACAGTGCGTGTTTCATTTTACATCTTCTAGAAGAAAGCGTAGGATTATTCCTATGAAATCTCGTAAAGACACTCACATACAGAAATACATTGAGGCTCAGAAAAAATTAGAAAGCGAACAGATTAATTTAATCGCTTCTGAGTCATATGCTCCACAGAGCGTTTTGAATGCGCTCGGGTCTATGCTCACCAATAAATATAGTGAGGGATATCCTGGAAAGCGGTACTATCCTGGAAATGATATATATGATGAAATCGAGTTATTAGCACAACAACGAGCGTTAGATTTATTTACCCTTTCTCCAAGAAAGTGGAGTGTGAATGTGCAATCATATTCTGGAGCGATTGCGAATGCTGAAATTTACGCAGCGTTATTAGGACCGGGAGATGTTATTCTGTCGCTTGATCTAGCTTCTGGTGGTCATTTATCTCATGGATCAAAGATAAGTATCACCAGTAAATTATATACCGTATATCACTATGGGGTTGATACAAAATATCGTATTAATTATAAACAAGTAGAAGAGTTGGCTTATATCCATAGACCAAAATTGATTATATCTGGAGCATCTGCATATCCGTTTAAAATCAATTTTAAAAAAATTGGAGCAATTGCGAAGAAGGTTGGTGCCTATCATCTTGCTGATATCTCTCATTATGCAGGGCTTATTTCGGCGGGTATATATCCTTCTCCATTCACCATCGCTGATGTAGTTATGAGTACCACCCATAAGTCATTGTGTGGTCCTCGAGGAGCAATTATTTGGTCTCGAAAAGAATTATCAGAAAAAATAAATAAGGCAGTTTTTCCGGGTACACAAGGGGGTCCGCATATGAATACGATAGCGGCTCTTGCAGAAGGATTAGAAATTGCTCAGAAATCAAAAGCATATTATATACAGGTGATTGAAAATATGAAAATATTTGTTTCTGAATTTAAAAGAAGGGGGCAGATTATTGTTGGTGGAGGAAGTGAAAGTCATATGTTGCTATTGGATGTTCGTCCATTTGGACTCCATGGAGGAGACGCAGAATTTATTTTAAGTCAAGTTGGAATTCTTGCGAATAGAAATATTATTGTAGGGGATAGCTCGGTACAAAGGCCATCTGCTATACGCATAGGAACTTATGCGATAACACAGCGTGGAATGAAGGAAAAACAAATAAAACAAATTGTGCAATTGATATGCTCTGTCCTTGGGGGTAAAGGAAATATGCGGGACGCACAACAGACGGTTAAAAAAATAACTCAAACCTTTCCTATTCTGCGATGAAGCGTGATATAATCTGTTCTATGAACCCTATTGTTGTTGATGGTAAGAAAATAGCTCGCTTAATCATTGAAAACCTCAAAGAAAAACCAACCCCCCAGGGTTTTCTTGCTTTATTTTTATCTCCTCAAGATGGTGCGGCTCAATCATTTATAAAAAAGAAGGAACAAGTTGCTCAAGAATTAGGAATTGAAGTGAGAAAGTATGCGGTATCTGAAATCGATACAAACGATTCACTTCGTGAGCGAGTACAAAAAATTTCTGCCAAGAAACGATGCATCGGAGTAGTTTTGCAACTTCCTCTTCCTACTGGATGCGATGTCTCATATATTGCAAATGCGATTCCTCCACGAAAAGATATTGATTGTCTCGGAGCTCAGAATTTGGGAAAATTTTTACAAGGAAAAGAAATAGTAATACCTCCTGCGGTGCGCGTGGTACAGCATATATATGAAACATATAAGAAAGACATATGTATGAGTGCCTCAGCTATTGTCGTAGGACAAGGAAAATTAATAGGGCGCCCCATCAGTACATGGCTTACGGGGAAAATATCTTCTCTTGCCGTGGTTGATAAGGGGTTTTCTCAAGAAGATATAAAAAAAAATAACCTAGTTATATTAGGGACGGGCGTAGGAAAATTAATAACGGGAAAAGATATCTGTCAGGGAGGATGGGTTATTGATTTTGGATACAAGAGAACAGAGGAGGGAAAATTAATAGGAGATTTTGATTATATGCACGATCCCATTGATCATGTGGCATTGTACACACCAACTCCCGGGGGGACGGGGCCAATACTAGTTGCAAGTTTATTCGAAAATATTTTTTCATCGTCTCTATAATATGAAATCTAGAATTACTAATAGAAACCTTGGGTGGTTTGCCTTGGCCGCTATCGTATGTGCGGTTATAATTGGTTTATTAGCGGTCCCTCCGCGGAATGCATCATGGAAGGGGGAGACAGGATTACAACGTATAGGAAAATTCTTCAATAATATATTTACTCCGCAACCCATTACATTGCTTATATTGGGGCGTCCTGGAGATACATACAATGGAGGTACCCTTACTGATTCTCTTATGGTGGTGCGATATGATCCAGATCAGAATATGGTTTATCTTGTCTCTATTCC
Source organism: Minisyncoccota bacterium (assembly GCA_041674185.1). Lineage (GTDB taxonomy): Bacteria > Patescibacteriota > Minisyncoccia > UBA6257 > JAGOQP01 > JAKBUF01. The sequence continues at coordinate 7,083 of JBAYWE010000013.1, read as the reverse complement.
GCGTGATTTATGGATATCAAGTGACACAGAACAATTTAAAATTAATGAAGCCTTTAGAAAAAATAAAGTTGATCTGGTTTTGGAGAGAGCTCATGACATAACGGGATTCAATATAGATGGATATGTTATTATTGATTTATCTATTGCACGAGATGTCGTTGATGCGGTGGGGGGTGTCGACATAACCCTCAAAGAACCCGCAACTGATTGGGTGTCGGGATATACCTTAAATGTGGGAACTCATCACTTAAATGGTGAAGACGCGGTATGGCTTATGCGTAATAGATACAATCCTCAGGGAGACTTTTTCAGAGAAGGAAATCAGCAGGAAATTATTGATGGCGTACTTAAAAAAGTAAAAAAGATGTCTACGGAAGATAAATTATCTCTGGTAAAAGAATTTCTCATTGATACAGATATTTTTAATAATGCAAATGTGGGAATATCTCGTATTATGCCGTATGTTTCCGAAGTAGGAACGATTTCAAATTTAAAAACAAAAAACATTGTACTTGATTTTACAACAAAATTATTCACATCATCTTTTGTGCCCGTGCAAGGACCAACCTCAACACTGTATTCTTCAGTACTCATTCCAACTGAAGGATTTGAGAAATACGATAAAATTCGAGAATATATACAACAAAAAACAGGAAATTAAAATATAAAAAATCACCCGCATTGAATACAGCGGGGTTTTTTTAATTTATACAAAGTTCATCGTTTTGATGATTGTTCAGAAAGGTGGAAACCAGCAATACCAAATGCGACCGATACGTTCAGGGATTCTTTCGTGCCATGCATAGGAATTTCTATAATAGTATCCGAATGAGAAAGAATGGATTGTGAAACACCACTTACTTCGTTGCCCACAATGAGGGCAATTTTTTGTTTGGGTGATTTTTTATATGAAAACAAGAGGGTTGATTTCTGGTGCTGTTCTAAAGAGATAATTATATATCCTTGTTCTTTCAGTTTTGTTATAAGAGTAATAACTGCCTGTGGACGTAGACTATGTCCTATATGTTCCCAGGGAACTGTTTTCTCAGCTCCCAGTGACGCCTTCACAATGTCGGCGCGAGGTCTTCCAAGAAGATCTATGGGATCTGGGGTTATTCCACAGAGATATATTTTTTCAACTCCAATTGCATCTGCGGTACGAAGTATAGAGCCAACATTATGGGTACTGCGAATATTATAAAGAATAACAATCATGGAATGAGTATAAAGCCTCGACGTCATTTTTAAAAGAGATCAGCCTCATTATCGGCAGATAGAGATCTCAGTCGAAATATCGGGAAGGTAAGTATTAATAGTAAAAAACAAGAGGCGTTTTTACGCCTCTGTGAGCCATAGACTCAATTCAATTTCTATCGTACCAACTAAGCCAGCCCTTAATCTTTTTCTTAGTTTCCTCTTGGCGAGCCATTTCTGCTTCCATTTTTATTTTTTCCTTGCCGACAATTTCCTTGCCGCCAAGCTCTTGTATTATGGAGTCAATTAAATTGCTCTCAGAAAACATTTGTAGCTGGACCGCTGTGTCTGTTGCTAAATGTGCCATTAAAAACCCCTATTAGTTTTTATGGATTATAGTATACATAACTTTACATAATAATGCAAGTATTGTATAAAAATACCACCCCATGGGGTGGTATTTTTATTATTTTGCATCCTGTTGTGCTTTCATCGCTTCTTGAATCTTTTTTTCTATGTCTTTTAATATTTTTTTATCTTCTACTAATTTTTGTCTTGCTGCATCCATACCCACACCCAGTTTTTCTTCTCCAAACGAGAGTGTATTTCCAGTTTTTTTGACCACATTCAGTTGTAGCCCTGTATTAATGATATCATTTTCATATGAAATTCCTTGTCCGTAAAGAATATCAAATTCAGTTCCGCGGAATGGGGCGGCTACCTTATTTTTTACTACTTTCACTTTTGTGCGGTTACCCACCACTTCTTCACCTTTTTTAATTTGTGCAATGCGACGAATATCGATACGTATTGAGGCGTAGAATTTTAAAGCCTTTCCTCCGGGGGTTGTTTCGGGATTACCCCAGGTCATACCGCCGATTTGTGAACGAATTTGATTAATAAAGATAATAACAGTATTTGATTTGGAGGCAATTGCGGTTAATTTTCGTAAAGCTTGAGACATGAGACGCGCTTGTAGTCCGATTTGTTGATCACCAATTTCTCCCTCAATTTCTGCACGAGGAGTTAGGGCTGCGACAGAATCAACAACCGCGACCTCGATTAATCCAGAGTGAACAAGATTTTCTAAAATTTGTAAAGCTTCTTCTCCACTATTTGGTTGAGAAATAAGTAATTCAGAAACTTTTACGCCAATGCGTTTTGCATATTCGGGATCGAGCGCATGCTCCGCATCAATAAATGCACAGCGTCCTCCCCGTTTCTGTGATTGTGCAATAACTGAAAGTGCAAGAGTTGTTTTTCCAGACATTTCTGGGCCAAATACCTCGATAATTCTTCCTTTGGGAAGTCCTCCCACACCAAGCGCCACATCGAGAGAAAATGATCCAGTGGGAATTGTTTCTACTTGCATCGCCTTTTGATCTCCTAATTTCATAATTGCACCCTCTCCAAATTTACTCTGGAGACTTTCTATAAGGCTTTCGAGATCACGATTTTTTTCTTTTATGCTTCCGTCTTCTCCTTTTTTAGTATCTTTTTTAGAGGCCATATACATAGTACGTAAATTATATATTACGTACTAGTATATCGTATTTTATGAGCTAAAGAAATGCCCGGTGTTATTGTTCCACAGAGGGTGTTTCTGATGAAGTTGTGGGGGTATCTGATACGGCGGGAGAGGAGGTTACTGACTCGGGTAGCTTCATATCTGTTGATTTGTAAAATACATTGCGTGTAATAGTGGTTTCTCCTCCCAAGAAGCGTTTTGTACTTATGGTGAAAGTATTCGCTCCTTCATCAAGATCTTTTTGTATCTGGAATGTGCCGTCATCAGTTACCGGAACTTCAGTTTGATTAATAAATACACGATCTTTTGGATTTTGTATAGTACCACTCACCGTATATGATTTTTCGGTAACAATCTCGGTGTCTCCTGCAGGAGAGATGACTTCAAGAGATGGTTTCCCGAAGAAATCTGCAATAACGGGGAGTCCGATGACTAGAACTAATACAACAAGGGCTGAGATAAAAAGGGAACTTTTTTTTATAGAGCGAAGCGCGAATCTATTTTTAGGTAGTGTGTCTTTTTCTCCTGATTTTTTCATATCATTTTCACGAGAATAACGGCGCCATAAGACATCAGCATCAAGCTCAAGTATCTCTGCTATTTTTAATATATATCCATGAACATAGGGAGAGGCGGGAAGGTGCTCAAAATCACTCTCCATAAGAGCAGTAATATGATGGGGGGCAATATCAGTAAGTTCTGAAAGTTTGAGTACTGATATACCCTGGGCCCGCATTTCATCTTTCAGGGTTTCTTTGAGAGTTTTTAGTTCGGTGAGAGACATGACAGAATAAATTTCTAATTACTAATATCTAATAAATGAAAAAAAGATACTAAAACAGTGTACTCCAAATAGAGTGTAAATTCAAAGGAGAGATGATAAAGAGGTGAGTATTAAAATTATTCAATTTCGACGTGAAGTCGGAGTGTTTAATGTTATAGCCTTAGTTTATTCAAGTAAAATTAGCAAAAAAACCTCACAGAAGTGAGATTTTTTGGAAATTAGAAATTGCAAAAGATTATTCGGTATCTTTTGCAATATACACTTCTCTCGCTTTTGCACCATCGCCAGGGCCAATGAGTTGTTTATCTTCCATAATATCCAAGAGTCGTGCGGCACGCGCATAGCCTACTTTGAGACGGCGTTGCAATAATGAAGCCGATGCTTTTTGTGCTTCCTTTACAACTTCGATTGCCTCTTCAAGCATATCATCTTCATCTTCGGTATCTTCGAACGAATCAAACGGACTCTTACCCCGTTCAAATTCTCTATTTTCATTTGAGGTGGTGGATGATGGCTCCTCTCCTTCTTTTTCACCTGCGTCAAAGGTAAGTCCTGTGTCTTCGTCTATGATGAGATCTTGATTGTTTTCTTTAATATAATCAGTAACTGCTTTAATTTCATCTTCAGAAATAAATGCTCCTTGAATACGCTTTGGTTTGGAGAGTTGCGCAGACACATAGAGTAAATCTCCTCCTCCAAGTAATTTTTCTGCACCGGCAGTATCTAAGATGGTGCGAGAATCTATCTGACTTGCAACTTGCAAGGCGATACGTGAGGTGATATTTGCTTTGATAAGTCCGGTAATGACTTCAACTGATGGACGCTGTGTGGAAAGAATCAAATGAATACCGGTTGCACGCGCCATTTGTGCCAAACGAACAATAGCGTTTTCGACATCGCGTCCATAGGAGGCCATAAGATCTGCCATTTCATCAACCACAATCACGATAAAAGGAAGTGGTTCTTCGGGTTTCTTTTTATTATAACTTTGAATATCACGTGCGCCGACTTTCATAAGCGTTTCATAACGATGATCCATTTCGTTGATAGCCCAACGGAATACTCCCAATGCCTTTTTTCCTTGTATGACCACAGGAGCGATAAGATGAGGAAGCCCATTATATGAAGTAAGTTCAACTCGCTTCGGATCGATAAGAATAAGCTTCATCATCTGAGGAGAATTCTTATAGAGTAAAGAAATCAAGACCGAATGAAGCATAATTGATTTTCCAGAACCCGTTGCGCCAGCTATAAGTAAGTGGGGCATTTTTTCAATATTAGAAAAAATAGGATCTCCTGTAACATCTCGTCCAATACAAAATCCGAGAGCTCCTGAGGTAGTGAAGTCAGGATAAGAGATTAGATTTCCAAGGCGTACCACGGCCGCAGTTTTATTTGGTACCTCGATACCAACATATGGTTTTCCAGGAATGGGAGCTTCAATACGAATAGGATGGGCAGAGAGTGCAAGCGCAAGGTCTTGATTGAGAGCGGTAATACGAGAGAGCTTTACTCCTTCTGCGGGACGGAGGGTAAACCGAGTTACTTTTGGTCCAATATTTATTTCTCCCATATCAACTGCAATACCAAAACTTTCAAGGGTTCGCTTGATGATATTTGCATTTGCGTGTAAATCTCCTGCGCTGGGTTTTTCTACAGCCGTTTTTAATAATTCTAATGGAGGGGCTTTATAATCAGCAATTTTAGTGATCACACCCTTTGTTTTATTAGGAATAGGAATATTTCCAAATGACTCTTTCACTAAGTCTATCTTTTCAGATTCCTTTTCTTCAGGAAGGCCTTTTTTCTTTTTTGTGTCTACAGGTTCTTGTTCGCCGGTAACAATAGGTTCGGGTTGAATTATATTTTTATTTTCAAGCTTCTCTTTTTTAGAAAAATTCAATTTTATAGGATGGTCGAACGCAATGACGATACCGATAATCGCAACGATGAGTAAAATAACACTTGCCGCAACATCTCCTATCCATACTTTTATATAACCGATAATACCTCCACAGATACCCCCAGAACCATCAGATATAACATCAATAAATCCGAGTCCAGCAAGAAAAAACAAGAAAGAGCCCCATATAGTAGGAATATAAATAAGGCGATTTTCTCTATGAATAAGTAGATTTAATGATACTCCCACAAGAGTAATGGGAAGTAATATATATCCCCACCCAAAGAGCGTTTTTAAAAAAGAAAAAATGGATTCACCAACAACACCCGCTTGATGAAAACCCGCAAGAGCAAGAAGTATTGCAAATGCAATAGAAACAAGTGCCCAGATAGTATGAATGGTTTCGTCAGCAAGATTCCGTTTTCCTATGAATGAGGGTTCGATTTCTTTTTTAGAAGGTTTTAATTCCTTTTCTGATCGTTTATTTTTTGTTTTAGCCATAAAAATACTGAAGTAATGTATACATTAAACACCAAATAGAAGGTTTATTCAAATGTAAATAAAAAATTTTTGACATAAAAATTTTTCTGCGATACAGTACGAGCAACGAATCCCGTTAGAAGTTGCACGTGCGTGTAACGGGGGAGAATAAAATCAAATCATATAATAATTAATTAAGTATGATCGTGAACTATGAAAATAGTATGATCTACTTCTCATAGAATGAATAAAGATACTGTAGTTATAGATATAGAAACGAAGAATACATTCGCAGACGTAGGACGGGATAATTTTACGGGACTTAATATTTCAGTCGTGGGGGTATATTCATATAATCAGGATAAATATATTGCCTATGATGAGCATCAATTAGATGAGCTCGGAGAACTTATGAAAAATACAGGATTGGTGATTGGATTCTCCATTACTCGATTCGACTTGCCCGTTATGGCAAAGCACTATGATTTTGATTTATTCGCAATTCCTCGTTTAGATATTCTTGATGAAATCGAAATTAATATAGGAAAACGTATTAGTTTAGATCTACTCGCAAAAGAAAATTTAGGATATGGAAAAACGGGACATGGTATAGATGCGCCGATTCTGTATGGAGAGGGAAAATTAGATGAACTAAAAAAGTATTGTTTAAACGATGTGAAGGTAACGAAAGAGTTATATGATTTGGGTAAGAAACAAGGATATTTATTAGTACCCACACGAAACAGCCCCAACCCAGAGAAAGTAACATTTGATTGGCACGAACGATTAATGTATCAGAGATTGTTCTAACTTAATTACTAAAATAAAACTCAAAGACGGGTTTTATTTTTTAGTTTCTTTCTTCTATTCCTCTCTTTTACTATATTTCTCTTTTCTTATTTCTTATCTTCCATATTTTTTCGCGATCGCGAAAAAATATGGAGAAGTCTATAAAGCAACACAATACTCTGTTTTTAGTTTCTGATGCAGACATACCATGAGAAAATATTGTATACTATAGCTAATCTCATCGTGTGATTATCTCTTATGAATTCCTCCTCATATAAATCTAGTTTCACCCTCATCGAACTCCTCATTGTCATCGGTATCCTCGCTATCCTCACCGCAGCCGTCGTCATAGTCCTCAATCCCACAGAATTACTCAAACAAGGCAGAGATAGTACCCGTATGACT
>JBAYWE010000012.1:0-24073 GCA_041674185.1 Minisyncoccota bacterium | reverse complement strand
CGTCAAAGCAAGTACTGATGGTGGTCTTGATCCTGCACAATATGATATTGGTACCAATCTTACCTTAACTCCTTTCACCCATGGTCTGGTAGGCTATTGGACCTTTGATGAAGGATCAGGAACCACTGCATACGATGGGAGTGGATGGGGGAATAATGGAACAATGTATAGTTCAACTACTCCATCTTATCTAGGTACCTCAATCAATTGCCTTAGGGGTAATTGTATTTTATTAAATGGAATTGATACTTATATACAATTTTTGGATATAAATTTTTCTCCTGATAATTTTAATGAAATGACAATAATAATGTGGGTCCATGTTGGAAGTACCTACTTACGAAATCCATGGTTTTATGAAGGGGTTGGTTATTCTTACGGAGCTGGTTGCTCATCACAAAAAATTGATTTTACTACATACGATACAAATCAACTTACAACTTGTTCGAATTCGGTATTCCAAAATAATATATTAAAAATGATTTCTTATACATATTCAAATATTAGCGGAATAAAAGCAATCTATATTGATGGTGGCATAGATAGTATAGCTAGTGGAATCTCGGGTCAATTATTAGATGGTGGAAATCTTTATTTTGGAAAGATTTACACTTCTTATTATACAGGGATTATCGACGATGTTCGTATCTATAATCGTGCACTTTCTGCCGCAGAAATCCAATCTATATACAACGCAACTCGATAGTGGTGATTTTATGTATTTTAAGATAGAATAAATTTTATCAAGACACTATAACCAAATTATAAAAATAGTAACCATATACCATGATTATTCTTATTGCCGTAGCTACATTTATATCAACTCTTCTCGGAGGGTTATTTGCACTTAAATTTAAAGATCGACTCCATTTAATTTTAGGATTCAGTGCTGGAGCAGTTATTGGGGTCGCCTTTTTTGATCTCATTCCAGAGGCTATTGAGTTAGGGAGTGGTGTGTTTAATATTTCTCAAATAACATCTTTAACTGCATTAGGATTTGTTTTATATCTAATACTAGATCGTTTTTTTGTTATGCATAATCATACAGAAGAAGATATAGCACATGCACACACACATAGTTCTCGAAGAGGAAAGTTAGGAGCGGGAAGTTTAGTAACTCATAGTTTTCTTGATGGAGTTGCGATTGGACTCGCATTTCAAGTATCTACCACCGTAGGAATAATTATAGCTGTTGCGGTACTCGTGCATGATTTTTCAGACGGCATTAACACAGTTAATCTCATCTTAAAAAATAATGGGAAGGGATCTGAGGCATTTCGATGGCTTATTTTAGGAGCCATAGCTCCTGTATTAGGGGTTATTTCAACATTATTTTTTTCTCTTCCAGAAGCAACCCTCGGAGTTATATTAGCCTTATTTGCTGGGTTCTTCCTTTATATCGGAGCGAGTGATTTATTACCTGAAAGTCACCATGCGCATCCTACAAAATGGACAACAATTGCAACTGTGATAGGTATTATCGTTTTATATATAACAATACAACTCGCAACCATATAATAAGAAATTCTTTAAAAAAATTTCTTATGTAGATGGAATCTTTCTCTCTAAAATTTTAGACGATACCCTTGCTATAATAAATCCCATACCCAGAAGAACAAAAATATATAGATACGTCGCAAGCCAGTGGGGGAAAAATCTGTACAAAATATCATGTCTATAGAGAAGAGGCCAATGCAACAAATAAAGTTCATACGAGTAAATTCCCAACAACGATATAAACCTTGACCGCATAGGGAGAAAAAGGAATGTACAGAGGAATAAAAACATAATAAGCAAACTCACGAGTTGTTCATATGGAGTATTAATCGCGGCATGAAACGAAGTGTATATAAAAAAAGTAACCACGATACACCATAAAAAAATACGAATATTCTTAGGTATTTTAAAAAGCTTTTTTTTGAGATCTATGCGCATAGAAATAAAAGCAAGAATAACCCCCAAAGGAAAAGCATATGCATGCACAGCATAGAGATGAATGACTCCTGAACTGAGAGGTAAAAATTGAGTTATATATCCGGGGATAACACCTCCAAAAAGTAAGAAGAAAATACTTGAACGTATGGGTTTGTCCTTGTTAAAAAGAAAAGGGAAGACTACATAAAAAAGAATTAATAACGTTAAAAACCATAGAGGAGAATTAAAATCAGTATAAATGTCTGCACTCGGAACAATAGCCGTGAGTCCTGGAAAGATGCGTGTAAATGAAAAAGGAATACCAGATATAAGATCTAAAACTGTAATAAAAATAGTAGTTATAAAAAGGGGAATATAGAGTTTTGAAAGTCGTTTTTTATAAAAGAGCATAGGACTCTTATCTTGAGAACTTTTTACCAGTCCATACCCAGAAAGAAATAAAAATAAATTCCCTCCCACTCCCGCAAACATAGAAAGAGGAAATAGAAAATTTGAATAGGGGAAAAGAAAATAAGTTATATGAGAAAAAAATACCATCAAAAATGCAATACCCTTGAGACCCGTAGTGTCTTCACGAGAGATAGCGCTATCATCTACAGAATTACTATTTTTATATAATGAAATAAAAATAGTAATAAAGAAAATAAGAGAAAATAATATGGTATCCATAAATAAAATAGTATATATACTAAGACATAGTATAAGTATACTCATAAAAATAAAAAGAGAACAATATTGCCTCATAAGAATCGACGGTATATACTAAACATATGGAATCACTTGATATCGCCATATTTCATTTTTTAAATCAGTGCGCTCATATTTCACCCCTCTTAGATGGGGTTATTCTATTTTTTGCTGAATATTATGTAGGAATAATTGTTCTCGTATTTCTCATAAATATATATACCATGCAAAAAAGCAAGAAGGATCGATTTAAAATTCTTTTATTCACTCTTGGTATAACCGGTATTGCACGATTTGGTGTTATGTCTATTATTCATATATGGGTACAGCGTCTGAGGCCATTTCTTGAATTAGGAACTCCCCATCTATTCATAGTAAATTCATTTTCTTTTCCTTCGGGACATACCACATTTGTATTTGCACTGGCGACCGTCTCATGGTACTACCATCAAAAAATGTCTTATTTTATATACGCCTCAGGATTATGTATTGGAATTGCGCGTATTATGGCAGGAGTACATTATCCATCAGACATTATAGGAGGAGTAGTTGTAGGAATAGTGTCAGCATATATATTAGTATTTCTTGCTCAAAAAATATTCGGCACACATACAAATATTACTAAACACAAACGATCGTAGATATGATCATCTTTTTTGGCATTATTGCAGGAATGCTCCTGATAGCGCATATTGTTGTATACAAAACAATTATTTCCGTTGTTACCATAACAAATCAAACTCAAAGCATAGTACTCAAAATTCTGTTTAGTATTCTTGCCTTTAGTTTTATCATCGCTTCATCCATTGAAGCAAAGTATGATTCAATTTTTTCTAGAATATTCTACACCGTATCATCCATATGGACCGGAGTCTTATTCTATTTATTTATTGCAGGGTGTACGTACTGGATACTCCGAGGAATACTATCGTATACCCATATAGATACAAGCCATATTCCTTTAGGAAAAATACTTCTTATTGGTGCTGTTATGATAAGTATATATGGCATGATACAAGCACGAGTGATCAAAACAACCTCTATACAAGTATCACTACCCCACATCCCTACGGAATGGATTGGAAAAAAAGCAGTATGGATAAGTGATACACACCTTGGATCCATATATGGAAACAGATTTGCTCAGAAAATAGTAGATCGCATAAAACAGTTGCAACCAGATATTCTATTTATGGGAGGAGATGTCTTCGATGGAGCAATACAGAATCCTCAAGAAAAGATAAAACCTTTCTTAGAACTTTCTCCTCCGTGGGGATCATATTTTATAACAGGGAACCACGAAGAATTTTCAGATGCAACGGTATATAGAGATGCTCTACGAGCAACCAAAATATACCCGCTCATAAATGAACGCATTAATATACATGGAGTACAGCTGATTGGAGTTGATTATAGAAATACTACCCAAAGAGAGCAGTTTTCAAAAATCTTAGCAGAGATGTACATAGATGCAGATAAACCAAGTATATTATTGAAACACGTTCCCTTTGATCTAGATATTGCATCTCAAGCGGGGATATCATTTCAAATATCAGGACACACCCATAAAGGACAAACATTTCCCATAAGCCTCATTACGAATCTCGTATATAAAGGATTCGATTATGGATTACGTATATTTGAGAATATGTATGTCTATACCTCAAGTGGCGTAGGGACGTGGGGACCTCCCATGCGCATCGGCACACCAGCAGAAATAGTACTTGTGGAATTCAAATAAAAAAAATGAGAGCTTGTACATAAAACAGCTCTCATTCTATTAAGAAGACAAAATTACGATGTATATTTAGACATTCGGAAAAATAAGGAAAACAAGAACAAGAATAACCCCAGAAATAGAAGCAGTAATACCTCCTATTTTTATTCTCTTTTCTCTCCAACACCATGAATTTTCACTCATGGCGCCAATAAAAAAGATGGCGGTTCCTAGAATCAGAATCGCACTTAAAAATATAATCGCAATTCCAAAAATACTTGTAGGCATAATGCCTCCTCATAGTTATTTAAATTTCTGATATAATAATACGACATATAGAGTAATGAGTCAATATTTATATTAAAGACAATATTGTATAATTTAAAACCATGAAAGAACAAGAACGAAAAAATCGAGCTCATGTATTGTTAAAAGCATTACAAAAACTCTTTCCCCAAGCACATATCATGCTTATCCACAAAAATCCGTGGGAATTATTAGTAGCAGTAATACTCTCGGCTCAATGTACTGATAAGAAGGTGAATGAAGTTACTCAAAAACTATTCAAAAAATACAAAACTATACAGGCGTATGCATACGGAACGATTACAGAATTAGAAAAAGATATTTTTCAAACAGGATTTTATCATACCAAAGCAAAACATATAAAAAAAACTGCCCAGATAATTTTGGAACAATACAAAGGAAAAGTACCCAACACTATGGAGGAATTACTTACTCTGCCGGGAGTTGCTCGTAAAACAGCAAATATTGTATTAGGAAATGCTTTTGGGATAGTAGAGGGAATTGCGGTAGATACACATGTACGACGCTTTGCGCTTAAATTCAATCTTACGCACCATAAAAATACAAATAAAATTGAACAAGATTTAATGAGATTAATTCCTAAAAAATATTGGCTAAAAGCAAGTTATCAAATGATAGAATATGGACGCCAAATATGCCCCGCACGCAAACATATATGTAAAAATCACCCTCTTTCAAAAATATATCCTCCAGCAGCTCATACATGGCCAAAAACAAAATAGTTTGACATACTAATGGATTAATAGTATTATAAAAACAGTAAATAAAAAAATAATTGAAAAAATAAAATAGAGAGCGTGTTCAATGGATACAAAAGTAACCGCACCAGAAGAAGATAAAAAAATTCTTCCTTGGATTGTTGTGCTAATTCCATACACAAATGGAAAAATTATTCTTAAGAAAGATTTGTGTGGAAAGTATGTGCTCCTTAAAAAAGAAGGGGGGTCTTTAGCTAAGAATCTCGAGTTCTCTTACGAGGACACTATTGAAAAAATCTTTAAAGAAAATAAAATAGAGTATGAAGGTATTGGAAAATTAGAGATATTGGGGGACAAAAAAATATCCCATCCTGAAGCAAGAAAAATTACCGTAAAATTAGAGATATTGAACGGAAAAATAATGTCTCCCCATTCACATGTAGGACTGTATTTTCCAGGAGATATCTTAGGATTACCCTCAAAAGCAGAGGATAGAAAGATAATAGCTCAATATTTCAAAATAGAGAGACCGTAGTTTAGGTCTCTTTTATTTTCTTAAAATAATACGAGCCTCCTGTTCTTTTCTTCCTTCGGGAATAATTTTTGTGATCATATATCCTTCAGGAATATCTTTTACCTCTAATAATTTAACCCGTTTATTATTTATAAAGGTAAAAACCCCTGGATCGTGAGAAAGTGCTCTAATTTTACGAGCTATAGAATCAGGTATATCATCTTGGAGATTAACTTTACCATCTTCAGTAACAAATTTTTGAGTATATGTTGCACACGTGTGATCTTGTTCTTTAAGAACAAGGGCATCATCTAACCATAGAGGTATGGTGCGTGTAAGAAGTAAAGCTCCTCTGTGAGCAAGAGTTCCTTCAAGAGAAAGGTAGGTGTCCTGTTGATGAATGGGAACATCTTCTTGAACAAGAAGGGGGCCATGGTCCATTTCTGCATCCATTTTATAAAGAGAGATCCCCGTTGTCGGAATACGATTTAATAAAGCGGTTTGAATAGGAGAAGCACCCCGATATAAAGGAAGAAGAGATGGGTGTACCCCAATAACCCCTCGAGGAAACAAAGCGAGAGTTTCAATAGGAATAAGTTGAGCATATGCAGCAACAATAGCAAACGATGCATCTATCCCAAGAGATTCTATGTCGGACGGGTGAGGCTTTTTAACAGGTTGCAAAAGAGGAATACGATATTGGAGAGCAAGTTCTTTTACAGGAGGGGGGGTTAATATTTGTTTACGTCCAATTAGTTTATCACTACTACAAACAATCGCAGAAGGAATAAATCCAGAAGATAATAAATCAGATAAGACAATATATGCAAACCGATAACTCCCAAAAAAAACAAAAGAAGTATTCATACTTATAATTCAGTACTACGATGTATATTTTTTGTACGATCAGTAAAGAGCACACCATTAAGATGATCTATTTCATGTTGCATGATACGGGCAAGTAATCCACGTGCAGACACAAGAACAGGGCGATTATTTTTATCAAATCCCTCTATACGTACAGAATAAAATCTTTCTACTTCTCCAGATAATCCAGGAATACTCAGACAACCCTCTTGATCACATAGTTTCTTCTCAGACGTATATATGATACGTGGATTAAATATTGCATAGAACTTTCCCTGATATCCGCGTTCTCGTGTAGAAGGTAGTTGACATACAAATAAACGAATCGGAAGTCCAATTTGGTTTGCAGAAAGTCCTACGCCATTTTCAAGAACCATAAGATGACGCATATGCTTAATAAGTTCATCTAAATCCTTACGAGAAACTGAACTCATCGTGAAATCGGGAACAGGTGTTCTTAAAAATTTCTCAAAATGAGGATTCCCCACGGTCCATACAAAAGAATTTTCAGAATTAAAAATACTCATATCTATTTCTTTTCTTTAATCATTTTCATAAAATAAGCTCCTTTATTCTTCACATTATTTCGTGTCGCGATATCTTTTGCAATTTGAATAAGAAATTCTTCATTCTTTGTTTTCGCTAATTTAATATACAACGCTATATGCTCACGATCATCCAATAATTCAGCGATTTCAATCCCGGTAGATTGATATTTACGATATATATGACTTTTGGAAGCGCGATCTTGAAGAGTTTTAAGATATTCTGGAACAAGCATATATAAATCCTATACCATACCCAGAAAAACAGCAATATGCCCACAAAAAAACTATTTTTGCACATATGAAAACAGAATGATACAATATATCCAATTATTATATATAGCATATGCGCATAAAACAAAAGCCTATTCATATAAAACAAATTGTAGGAGTACTTGTGGTTATTATTCTTATCCTAGCAGCCCTCGCATTCGGATATGTCAGCGGGCTCTCTCAGGGTTCTCAAAAAACCAAAAATATTATTGTGCAAGGAGTTACGAATCCACAAAAAAACGAATCATCGGTAAGCTTTGATCAATTTTGGGAAGTGTGGAATCTATTAAAAACAAAATACGTAACCAAAGATGCAACGGAAGATAATCAAAAATTATTGTTTGGTGCCATTGATGGATTAACAAATTCATTAAAAGATCCGTATACTACTTTCTTTCCTCCTGAAGAAGCAAAAAATTTTTCTGACGAAATATCAGGACAATTCGGAGGAATTGGAGCCGAAATAGGACTTGATAAACAAGCACGATTAATTGTTATCGCTCCATTACAAGATACCCCCGCTCAACGAGCAGGATTAAAGGCAGGAGATCGTATTGTGCAAATTGATAGTCAAGATACAACAGGACTTTCTTCTGAAGAAGCAGTGAAGCGTATCCGAGGAGAACGGGGGACGAAAGTTATCCTTACTATTATTCATGATGAAAAAGAAGGAGAAAAAAAAGTAGAGATAATAAGAGATATTATTCAGGTCCCTACATTAGAATTTAAACTCATAAATAGCGAAGGAAAAGAAGATATGCGTGGATCTATTGCCTATATTAAATTAGATAATTTTTATGAAAAGGCCCCTGTATTATTTCAACAAGCAGCAGTAAAAACATTACTATTGGGGGCAAAGGGAATTCTTTTAGATTTACGCAATAACCCCGGGGGGTACCTAGACGGAGCACAATCAATTGCAGGATGGTTTCTTCCTAAAAATTATCCAGTAGTAACTGAGGAATTTAAAGACCCTTCACTGACACAGAAATTAACATCTCCTGGCCCCGGTTCATTAGGAGACAAAAAAATAGTAGTACTTATTAACAAAGGGTCAGCTTCTGCATCAGAAATTCTCACCGGAGCACTTCAGGATCATAAAAAAGCAACCATCGTAGGAGAAAAAAGTTTTGGAAAAGGAACCGTACAAGAAGTTATTCCTCTCAGAGAGGGTATGCTCAAAGTCACCATTGCTCATTGGCTTACTCCAAATGGAAATCTTATAGATAAAAACGGAATCCAACCTGACATCACTTTTACTGAGCCTGCAAGTAGTACCCCCATAGGTATTGATCCATGGATGGATGAGGCATTAAAAATACTAACGGAAAAAATGAAATAATATGAAAGTTTTATTACAGACACATATTTCTAAAATAGGAGGGAAGGGGGAGGTTGTTGAGGTATCTGATGGATATGCAAAAAACGCTCTATTTCCAAAAAAATTAGCAATACCCGCAACGCAACATATTATTTCCACATGGGAACAAAAGAAACAAAAAGAATTAGTACAAAAAGAAGAACGGAAAAAAGCTCTTAAGAATATTCTTTCGGAAGTTCAAAAACATGTTTTTATTTTTTCTGTAAAAACAGGAAAAAGCGGAGAAGTATTCACTTCTATTCACCAAGAAGAAATTCAAAAAGCTCTTATCCAATTTCTCTCTACACAAAATAAACTCTTTGAAAACGAAGATGTACATATTGAATTAAAACCCATAAAAGATCTAGGAGATCATGAAATTGAAGTTCGTCTTGGAAGAGAGGACTATATACAAAAAACATCCACACATATACAAATTATTGCAGAGGAAGCATAGGTTATTAAAAATATTAAAAAACGACCAAAAGGGTCGTTTTTTAATATAGGAAAATAATGTTTATATATTCTATGCGCTGATAGCGGGAACCACAGACACCTTAGTTGCATACCGAAACTTACCATTAAAGAGTGCCTTCTTAGTCAATTTAAATGCAACACGGCCCGATTTTGAAGCATATAACGTATCATCTGATCCTCGACGAACATTGGTGCCACAAAGATATCGCGCACCTCGTTGACGAATTAAAATTTCACCAGTTTTCACAAATTGGTCTTGTTGACGTTTTACTCCTAAATATTTTGGTTGAGAATCGCGTCCATTTCTGGAAGATCCTAGTTGCTTCGTATGTGCCATAGTAAGTAATGAAAATCCCAGATTTCAATTGGGAATTAAAAGAAGTATATAGTATAATAGGGGACAATGTCAACATATTTTCTCTCCCATACAAAAACTTGGATCCGAGAGCATAAAACAATACTTCTATTAAGTATACTCACATTTTTAGCCCTCTCTATTGCTTTTGCCGCAGGATATCTCACCGCACGAGATTTCACTCAAACCCCCATTATTATTCAACAAAATAAGATCTAAACATTTAGAAATTAAATAGTAAAACTTTATTTAAGATATCCTATTTGTTTTAATATAGATTCATTTTCCCATTCCCAAAGTTTTTTTGCTCCTAGAAAAGCCTCATAATCATATCTCCAGTTCAGACATTCTTTAAGTTCAACATCTCCCACCATTCCATTCCATTCATGTTCACAGGTAAGAGCGATTTCTTTTAAACCTCTTTGCCATGGTACACGTATTTTTTCACGCCCCCCTTTAGAACGGAGGAGTGCTCCACATTTGGCGCATTTTTGATGTTGATCAATACGAAGTATCCACCGTGTTGTTAATATGGGTAGTTCTTTCTCAAGTGCTGCCATATAAGCAGCCGTTTGTAGATTATAATCTCGATATATAGATTGAGAAGTTTTGATATCTAATACGCCCCATACACCATCAATACAAGCAATAGCGTCAAGAGTACCCGCATAACGATCTGTATGATTGACTAGACGATACTCCACAAATGAAGGATCAACCTGAATTTGTCTCTCATCAGTAAATTTCATAAAGGCATC
Organism: Minisyncoccota bacterium; assembly: GCA_041674185.1. GTDB lineage: Bacteria > Patescibacteriota > Minisyncoccia > UBA6257 > JAGOQP01 > JAKBUF01. The sequence goes on along the minus strand of JBAYWE010000012.1, from coordinate 13,560 downwards.
CACAGCGCCACGAATAGACTCCGGTATAACAGGGGATTGTTTCATCATAAGTGCCTCCACCGTTTCATGAATAAGCGTACCCTCAGATGCGGATTGTTGTTTAATACGCTCTCCTTCATCAAAACTTTTTAACTCTCCATAAAATTTATAGAGAGCGGGTTTTGCTTTTATCTCAACAATTTTAGTAACGCGAGGATACCACACTCCATGAATGTCATATCCGCCCATTTCACGAAAATCAGATATAGATTCAAATGCCATATATGAACATAGTACTGTAAAAGAGCGACACAATAAATATTGACACCATATTAATAATGTAGTAACATATAAGTTGAAGTATTTAACAATTTAATATTAACTTAAATTCAGAAAGGATGGTGAAAAATGCAGAAATTAATTTATTTAAAAGAATCAGTAAGAATATATATTCTCACAGCTGTTTCTTTTATGATTTTAGTTGGGGGACTAGGGTTAATTGCATTTATAATCTGGTTAAGCACGGAACAGAATCGTTTCCTTGCTACATACGGCAGTATATATGGTAGTATCGCCTTATTTATAGCCATTGTAATATTAAGCAAGGGAGCAATTTTAAGACCACTTTTAAAATGGTCCGAGTATCTCAAAAAGGGAATAGAGACTAAAACAATAGAAAAAATCGTGCGAAATATACTACTCGGAACAGCATCTATTTTATCCCTAATAGCGGGATGGTACGTATACCTCTATCAATTAGATAAACAAGAAAAACATGTGTTTATAACCTTAGGATTTTGTTTTCTTGCATTTGTAATTTTTATCATAGCGGTAAACCACGCAAGAGATATTGCACCTTGGATTATTAAAAAGATTCAAGATAAAGACATTCTCACAAATCCATAAGTTTTATGAGAGAGGATTAGACTTAAAAAGTCCACACCTCTCTTCTTTTTTCTATACTACCTGTCGCACAATATACATTTTGCGACATATCTATTATATTTTTAATAAGGAATACATATCTCCGTTCTTCTATAATTAAAAGAACCTTACACTTGCAGGGCTCTCTTTTTTAATACTTATATCATCCATCACGCCCAATTCTATTTAAATATACCGAGAGCCCAATTAATAATATCTATAAGAACATTCACCACAGTAACAAGAATAGCAACCACTAATTTAAAAAAATTAATAAGAAACGAGGTACTTGATCCATCCCCAGATCCACCAAATATAGAACCCGCTGAACCAAATAACGCATCTGCAAGATGTGCGATTCTATTCCAAAGATTTACCACTCCATCCCACAGACCTTGTTTTTGAAGAAATGTAATAACAGGACTCAATGCATCTAAAATAATTTTTTCCATAGCTATGTAAATTTCAAATCTCAATTTCCAAATGAGGGTTTATATTTATATGAGTAACTTTATTATACATCCTGTCTATATATGTCGTCCAGTGTCTTAAAAATTACAGTGATAAATAGTTTCTTGGATTTAAATCTCCTCCAAAAGGCATCTGAGGACCACATGATTTACTCGGTCCAATATAGAATGTTGAAGAATCATATACCCCAAAATGTAAATGAGGTCCTGTTGAATATCCTGTATTACCCGAATATCCGATAAGCTGTCCTTTCTTAACACTATCCCCTTCCTTAACCACTTGTAATGAGAGGTGGGCATATAACGTCGTTAACCCAATAGGATGTTTAATCGCAATATATTTTCCATAGGCCCCCTTACGACAAAATAAATCTTGATTTGCAACTGACACAATGGTTCCTTCATATGTAGAAAAAAGAGGTGTTCCAACGGGTGCTCCAAAATCCATACCATTATGATATCCGCTCTTATACAATTTTTTTGCTGACGCGGTGCGCCCCTGTTCTTGTGTTATGTGTGGATCAGTAAGAGGAATCCCGAGAATACCAGATCCAGTTTTTGGTAAATCCTTATAATCAATTTTATCACGCAATGGAGCCTCTAGGGCATCAATTTCGGCAGCAATTTCTGCCTGACGTTTTTCTAGCTCTTTCAGAGATTCCTGATACGAAGCCTCTTTTACCTTGGTATCTTTTAATACTTGATTTTTCTCTTGTTTTAATTCAGCGGCAATAAGTTTACGATTTTTCAAATTTTCTTGTTCTAATTCTTTGTCCGTTTTCTTTTTTGCAGTTGAATTTAATACTGTGGTCAGAGTGGTATGAGAATCTTGCAATTCTTGAATTTTAACCAGTAATGTCTGATTTAATTCAACAAGTCCTTGCATCATTTGAAGTCCATCAGATAAGCTATCTGAACGTATAAAAGAAATAAGTAAATTCTCTTGATCAGATACTTGCATTTGTTTAAATAGTTCACCGACGGCATTTCCTTTTTCTGCCAAATCTTTTTCAGCGGAAATTATATCTTCATGGAGCGAATCTATTTCAACATCAAGTTTTTGAACTGTAATCTGACTCGCGGTAATACCAAGGTCAGCCTGTTTTATAGTCGTATCTATTTTTTTTAGCTCAGAAGAAATGGTTTGTTTTTGTTGTTGCGTTTCAGTTAGTTTTTGTTGATTCTCTAGTATCTTTTTTTGTATATCCGCAAGCTCTTTATTACGCTGTTCTATTTCTGTTTTTGTATCAACAGCCACAAGATTTGTTGCCTGCACAAAATAAGGAGTTTCATAGAGAAAACCTAAAATCAGAATTATCGCTATATAATAAATACGTCGTATGGTAAATACAGTAGACATTATGGTAATACAGATTCATGTGAAAGCTCACTTGCAATCTTCGCAATAGCAATATTAATACGTCGCAACGACTCCCCTTTTCCAAGAGCTTCAAGAATATCAAAGGGTCCGGGAGAATTACGTTCTCCGGAGAGAGCAACGCGTAATGGCCATAACACTTCTCCTCTACCCAGTTTATCAGCGATTGGCATGAGAACACTTTCAAGATGAGCTGCTGTAAAATCAATATCTGATTCAGTGCTTAATAATTCTCGTACATGAGATAGATGAGACGAAGAGATTTCGAGAGGATTTTTTTGCCACGCAAGAAGTGTTGCTTCATATTCTTCAAGAACAAAAAAGAAATGAGCAAGTTCTTTAAAATCGGAAAGTTTTTTTATTCGTTCTCGTTCCAAGAGAGCTGCATGCTCCATAAGACGTGTTTGTACAGCCCATTCTTCAGGAACGAATTCTTTTAATTTTTCTACCAGCGTCGTAATGGGAAGTTTTTTTATATATTGTGTATTAAACCAATCTAATTTCTCCATATTAAATACACCTCCTGATTTTTGCACACGTTTTAATGAAAATCGCTCAATCATTTCTGGAATAGTAAGAAGTTCTTGCTCGTCTTGAGGACTCCACCCGAGTAGTACCAAGAAGTTTAATAGTGCTTCTGGTAAATACCCATCTTTTAAATATTCAACAAATGAAGTTTCTAGACTACGTTTTGAAAGTTTTTTCCTGTCGGGGGTCAGTACAAGCGGCAAATGAGCGTAAAGAACTTCATTAAATCCAAGCATTCGTTGAATTAAAAGTTGTTTTGAAGTATTGGTAATATGATCTTCTCCGCGAATAATATGTGAAATTTTCATCTCATAATCATCAATAACATTCGCAAGATTATAGAGAGGTGTTGATATATCACGCGCAATTACCATATCTCCTATAGTATCGCTCATAACCGATATAGTACCTCTAATAATATCATGGAATGATAACTCTACACCGAGAGGCACAACTAATCGTATAACTGAAGATTTATTTTGTTTTAAATTATCAGAAATTTCCTCGTCGCTTAAATGGCGACAAGTGCCCGTATATTTAGGAGTAAGACCATTCGCCATCATCGCACTCCGCTGAGATTCAAGCTCCTCTTTTGAACAAAAACAATAATATGCCTTCTTTTCAGCAAGAAGTTTTTCAATATATCTTTTATAGATATCACCTCGTTCAGTTTGACGATATGGCCCATACGGCCCACCAATATCTGGACCCTCGTCCCAATTCAAACCTAACGATCTTAAACCATCTAAAATTTCATTCTCATATATAGAAAGAGAGCGCCCGAGATCAGTGTCTTCTATGCGTATGACAAATGAGCCACCTTCTTTTTTGGCGAATAAATAGTTATATAATGCGGCTCGCACCGTACCTAAATGCAGATGTCCTGTGGGAGAGGGCGCAATACGCACTCGTATAGGTGGTTTTTCTGTCTTTTCCATCATATATATAGTAGCAGAAAAATAGAGCAAAATAAACCCTACAAAAAAGCTCCGTCTATGTAAAAAACGGAGCTCTCGTGTAGATAAAACTAATATGAAGGAAGTACTAACATACCTTTATATAAATTAACAATAGCCTCTGGGGCTATATTTTTTGATTTTGTAATAATCATACCCCCAAGATATCCTTGTTTTTTATTTAAAATTGTTTTATTGATCTCATAATTAATTTCACCATTCTTAAAAGGAACAATAATATCCGGAGAACAAACAATAGATGCAATTAAAACAAAATCCCTGTTTTCTTTCAAAAAATCAAAGATGCAAAGCTTATGCTTCTCATCATATTCATGAACCATCACAGGAATTCCGTAATGATTTTTTACAAATTCACAAAACGTTTCATCGTTTACTCCGTTTTGAGAACGAAATACGTGAACATTCATATTACATCTACCTCCATAAAGTTTTAAAAACTGTTGTAAATATACATCTAAAAGAACCAAAACTAGAATAACCTGAATGAGTACATGAGTCAATATATTATGAAATATATTGACTTATCTTACTTATTGTGTTAACATAAATATAGTACATACTACATAATTCAATATATACTGAAAAAAACGGAGGTTCATTTGAAAAAAATAATTATCAATCTCACTAAGGTTCCTTATAAAGAAACCCGTATACGCCAATTAGATGCCGTCGTAACTGAGTGGATAGATCTAAATCTTCCATTGGAATTAGAACTCGGTAAGGAACTAAAAGGATCGCTCCTCTTCTTCGAAGAAGCAGCAAAAAACTTGGATGAGATGAGAAGAATATCAGAAAATTTTTACATCATTAAAAAAGATGATCTGATAAATGCATCGAGATTTCAAAAAAAATACGGAATAGCTCAAGTAATAAAGGATTTACATGTAACATTTGGAGGACTTACCTCAATAACACACATCGCAATAAGAAAGAGATGTGCAGAAATCGTTATAAATAGCGACGATGTGTATTCACTAGATGATCTGAGAAGATTATTAAATCTCAAGTTTAACATTATAGATGAGATTAGTGATCACCTAAATGAAGATGAAATAAAAGGAATTTTTCTTGCAAATAACCTCATAATCAAAACTGACAAAGAAGGTTATAAGATCTCTGATGTTATCTTCAACGCTCAAAAGAATTGAATTATTGTATTGGAAACCACAAAAACCGCCTCGGGCGGTTTTTCTTAATTTATAGAAAGAAATTGAAAAGAAGTATATTTTTTGGTACCATTCCCCTATTACAGATCGCCTGCCTGTGCAGACAGGTCTTAAGAGAATGTATTATCAATACATAAATATAATTGCGGGATCGTCTAATGGTAGGACACATGACTCTGAATCATGTAATCTAGGTTCGAGCCCTGGTCCCGCAGCAGATGCAAAAATAGTGCCCCTGTGGTACTATTTTTATATTATGAATTGTATAAAAAAATACATTAAGTATCTAAAAGATAACCCCCAGGAATATTGGTTTAAAAGAAAATTATATGGTTGGGGCTGGACTCCAATAAAATGGCAAGGATGGGTTGTTATAATTATCGGTATAGCTATTCTTATTGTCAGTACCTACATAGGAGAAGCTACAAATAGCCCCAGCATAACACTCATAGGTGCTTTATTAATGATGATTGTGATACTTTTCTTTGGATACAAGAAAGGAGAAAAACCTCGTTGGCAATGGGGACCAGATAAAAAATAATATAATAAATCTATAAGAAATATGTTTATAAAAATCTTTGCTGTTGTGTCATACGTCGCCATGGTGACGGTAAATTTCTTGGCCAACACAGTACCCATCAATAATCGTTCCACGGGCGATATATCAGATGCCTATCCCAATCTATTCGCTCCCGCAGGTCCAGCTTTTTCTATTTGGGGTCTCATTTATCTTTTACTTGGGGGATATGTGCTGTATCAGTTCTTGAAAAAAAATCAAGAAACAGAAGCTATTTTAAAGAAAATCAATCCACTTTTCATTGCTACTTCGATTGCTAATATGGCGTGGATATTTGCATGGCACTATGACTATATCGGTCTTTCGGTACTCATTATGGCGGCACTACTCATTCTTCTCATAAAGATTGCTGATATTCTTCGCACAGAACATTTTACATTACTCGAAAAAGTTTTTATCTGGGCACCTTTTAGTATTTATTTTGGTTGGATTACAGTCGCCTCAATTGCAAATATTACCGTATTCCTAGTCAGTATCGGATGGAATGGATTTGGTATCGCTGATTTTGTCTGGACGAGCATTATTCTCTTAGTCGGCGCATTAATTGGAATCTTACGCATCCACAGAGACAACAATATCGCCTATGGCATGGTGCTTATATGGGCATATACATGGATACTCTTTAAACACCTATCTATTGATGGTTTTGACGGACAATATCCAAGTATTATTGTTACAGCTACTATTTGTTTGTTTTTATTTGTAATGTTTGTCGGAAGAATTATTTATAAAAAAAGAATTGAAAGCAAATAGTGGTATTTTTTGGATTATTATAAATCCATGTGGTACATCTACATTCTCAAATGCAAAGATGGAAGCTTATATACCGGCATCACCACAGATGTATCACGACGTTTTAATGAACACAAAAATAAAACGGGCGGGCACTACACTCGCTCTCATCCTGTACAATCTATTCTGTATATTGAAAAAGCAAAAACACAATCCAAAGCCCTTAAACGAGAGTATGAAATAAAGAATTTAAAAAGAGAAGAGAAAATAAAACTTATTAAGAATTGACTACATACTAATAAAGTGTTATCGTCTAATTAGTAAATTCAATCACTTATAAGGAACTGAAAAATGGCAGGCACGGGTTATTTTAATGTCCCAGAAAGTCTTATAGAACTTTCTAAGACATACAAAGTTTATTGCAATCTCCGTCCGAATCAGCGCAAGGAGATAACTGATGTTTTAAAGACGAGAGATAGAGAAAAAATTTTTCTTGAGGTTCAGATAAAAGCTGCGTTCAATAGTTTCTTATCAGAACCGATAAACCCATTTCTCAAAACAATAACCAGAAAGACACGGGTGGCAATATTCATACAAGGATACGACCCCAAAGACCTCTGCTTAGTTACAACGTTATTAGAATCTGTCTATTGGGATAGTGAAGATTATCCCCGATTGGACTTTGATTATCCAGAGGCATTAAACAAAATGCTCGGAAGAAATATGTGGGGATCATTTGTCATTGCAATAGCCCCCGTCACCGCTTCGATACAACTTTACGGAAAACGTGTTTCTGACGAGAGTTTATTTATAGAAGTTATTAAAAAGAATGGGATTCCCATAAAAAGAATCCAAAGAGAAAAGATAGAATATGGAATGAGAAGGATTCCAGAATTTCTAAAGCACAAAGAATTAATTCTAGGTCTGTAGAGACACTTTCGGCTGGGGGCGCTCCCCCAGCCGATTTTTGTAGAGTAAATAATGCAAAAAAGATATCTGTATGGTATTATTTTTATATAAAATTAAGAAATAAAAAAACAATGTCTACAAATAAAATAATTATGCTCGTCGGTGCAATTCTGGTTGTTATTGGTTTAGGAATATGGCTTACCAGCACTCCTACGGTTGAAGCACCGAAATCTCAAATACCAACAGAACAAATAACACCCACCCCAGAACAAGGCATTCCCGTTCCACCCAAAAGCACAACAACAAATATTAATAATACAAAAATTATGAACGCAATATTACACACCACAAAAGGAGATATCACTATAAAATTTACTCCTGATGCAACTCCTAAAACCGTTGCAAACTTTATAAAACTTGCTCAAGAGGGTTTTTATAACAACACGAAGTTTCATCGAGTCATTAAAGGATTCATGAACCAAGGAGGAGATCCCCTCTCAAAAGATGATTCTCAAGCAGCGCTCTGGGGAACGGGTGATCCTGGATATAAATTTGATGACGAAATTACTTCTCAAAACAAAAACGTAACAGGAAGTATTTCCATGGCAAACTCGGGACCAAACACCAATGGAAGTCAATTCTTTATAAACGCGGCTGATAATAATTTTCTAGACACAAAACATACCGTTTTTGGAAATGTAATCGAAGGACTTGATGTCGTTATGGCTATCAACTCGGTAGCAACCGATGCACAAGACCGTCCTATAGAACCGGTGGCAATCAAAAGCATTACGCTTAAATAAAATAATACCTCACTATACAAAAAAGACACATTTTATACTGTGTCTTTTTTAAAATATAAATATATAAATAAACAATGACACAAAGAAAACCAACAAAAACATTTATTCCAAAATAACAAATTCTGTATAGGTTTGAATGATTCTTCCAAAATAACTTTCTATTTGTTCAAGATGAGCATGAGTAGGTCCTTGAGATAGACGAGTGAGAAATTCTTGCAACTGAATCAGCTTTCCTTGTCCGACAACTTCCACTCTATTTTCATCGATATTTCTAGAAAAACCAACAATATGAAGCTCTTGAGCGGAGTCTCGAGCAAAAGCTCGAAAACCGACGTTTTGAACGACTCCAGATGCCCAAAAGCGCAATTCCACGTCTTTATCTAAATCGTCCAAATAAAGGGCATTTTTGAGCGAAAAAAGGCCTATTTTAGTCCGTTCAAGGGTCTGTACATATCCTCCAAGTCCCAATAATTCGCCCAAATCACGCGCAAAGCTTCGTATATAGAAACCAGAGGAAACAAGGAGTATTGCTGTGAGATAAATCAATCCATTTTTTTCTTGTACTGACTCAAGTGTATAGGCAATAAGAGAAACTTTTTTAGAGGAAAGAGTAAGAGTCTCCCCTGCTCTTTTTCGCGCATATGCGGGTTGTCCCTGAACTTTTATTGCTGAATATTGCGGAGGTATCTGTGTCTCTCGTTGCTGTAATTTTTCTATTGCCAATTCTATCTTCTCCCTCCATTCAACGATTGACGTCAATCGTTGAATGGAGGGATTGTTGTTATTTATATTAGGTATGTTTTGTATAACACCAGTACGATCATCTGTATCTGAAGACGCTCCCAGAACAATCTCTACCTTATATTCTTTCGTTACCCGTAGAAGATGGTGATTTAGTAATTTTGTATATGCGCGTGAAACACCCACGACTAAAAGACCAGAAGCAAATGGATCAAGAGTTCCCCCATGTCCAATACGCGTACTACGAGATAACGAAAACGCTCGTTTTATTTGATTTAAAAATTGAGCAGAACTAGGCCCTGAAGGTTTATGAAATAAAAAAAGCCCATGCATAGATATATACAGTATAGGACACCTTTCATCGTGAGACAATAAATCTGACATATAATTCAAACAAAAGAATAAAAACAATTTTTGACAAAAAATCATTTTTATTTTATAGTTAGAAACAGCTGTTTAACAAAAACTTTTATAATCACAATATTTTTTTCAGGAGGGTTTATGGAATGTACAACGGATACTTACGTAGCAAACAATTCTCTTTCAAAGAAGATTGTTACCATCATAGGAATAATTTTTGGACTTATGCTTTTTGCGGCAATGATAAATATATCAATGCTCGTTTCAATCGTATTTGGTCCACTTATAGTGGGTGCGGCGTTTATATTTATATTACACAACACATTTACAGAAAAAAGATATCAATTCGTTCTAAAACAAATTCTCATGTACGCCTCATACGTTTGGGGATTTACTGGTAGTAAAGATTTTTCACTCCATGATGACTTGTACATCATAATTCTCATTCTTCTGAGTGCATCATATCTCCTATATTCAATATACGTATATCAGAGAAAATTTTAATTCTACTATTTTGTCAGCATCTTAAAAACCCCGTTTAGACGGGGTTTCATTTTTATAAAACATACATTACCAAAAAACTTATTCTCGTAAATATTTCTGTATAGCAAAGAAGCTAGAAATAAGACCCAGTAATACTCCGAACAATAATTGATACAGAAACAATCCAATAAGATGCGAAGTAAAATAGCCCCAAATATTTAATTCAGGAACAAGTACGGTTCCGTAGGGAGAAAGAAAATACACAACGGGCATGACAAGGAGCATACTAATAATTGCAGAGAGAACACCATATAATACTCCCTCAACCAAAAATGGTCCTCGGGTGAAATAATTAGATCCCCCAACCAATCTCATAATAGTAATACTCTCACGATTTGAATAAATAGCAAGACGAATCGTATTAAAAGTAATTAAGACCGCAACGAGTGACATAAATATAGTAAGTGCTAAACCACCTGTTTCTGCTGTGTTGAGTATTTTATTGAGGCGTTCAATAACTGTTTGATTCTGACTATAGGTCACGCGCTCCATAAAAGGATTGATAGAATCATTCTTTAGATATTGATCAATGACCCCATATTCACTCGTATTTCGAGCCTTAATATTCAATGAAGCAAGTAACGGATTTTGATTTAATTGCTCAATAGCCTGTGAAATCGTTTCATCTCCCTGATGTTTCTCTTTGAAAATTTCTAGCGCTTTATCTTTCGAGACATATTCAACCGCCTTCACCTCAGGTAATGATTCTAATGTTGATTTAATACGCAAGACATCATCTTCTGCGGTACTGCCTTTAAAAAACACACTAATATCAATCTTATCTTGTACACTCCCAATAACGGTTTGAGTTGTGACATTAAATAAATTAAGCCCCGCAAACGCAAGAAGACTTAAGACCATCACTAATACAGTCGCAGTAGAAAGCCATGCATTCCGAGTAAAGTTCTGTACTCCATATTTTAATATTCTTGATAACGTAGTAAACATATATAAATAAATTTCTAATTTCTAATCATCTCTGTTTATTGGAAATTGATGCTGGGATATTAGTTATTCTATTTTATTAAATTAAAACAAAATATATTTTCCCTCTTCTTCATCTCGAATGATTTGACCACTATCCAAACTGATCACCCGACGATTGATAAGATTGATAACTTCTTTGTTGTGAGTCGCTAAAATAATAGTGGTACCCAATTCATTAATTTTAAGCAGAAGATTAATAATTTCAGAAGAATTAATAGGATCTAAATTTCCTGTTGGCTCATCAGCAATAATAACATCAGGATTATTAATCATCGCACGAGCAATGGCTACTCGTTGCTTTTCTCCTCCAGACATTTCACGAGGAAAATTATTTGTTTTTTGAGATAGTCCAACAATATCAAGTGCACGAGGAACCAATTCATCAATTTCACTCTGAGGTCTCTCGGCTATTTCTAAGGCAAATGCGACATTTTCATATGCCGTCTTTTCAGGTAATAATTTAAAATCTTGAAAAATAGTACCAATATGGCGACGCATTTTGGGTAACTCATTTGATTTTAATTTCGTTACATCAAACGATCCAAAAACAATTCGTCCTTTGGTTGGCTTTTCTTCTCCCGTAATAAGTTTAATAATAGTTGACTTTCCCGCTCCTGATTTTCCCACAAGTGATACAAACTCTTTAGGATTTATTTTAAAATTTATATCATGTAAAGCAGTCTGAGCGTGATGATTTGACTTATATTCTTTGGAAACACCTTGAAATATGATCATATAAATTAGTATAGCAAAACTAATGGCACGTGACTAGCAGTTATTCACTCCTAGTCACGAAACACTCATAATAAGTTCTGCTTCTATAAATTCGCCCAATTCTCCTTGCTCTAGAACTGCAGATACATTTCCCGTTTCATATTCAGTACGATGGTCTTTAATAAGCTGATATGGATTTAAAACATAGGAACGAATTTGACTCCCCCATTCTGGTTTTACTTTTGTACGTAATTGATCGATTTGATCAACTCGTTCTTGTTCCATGAGTTGAATTAATTTTGCTTCAATAATATGCAATGCTTTTTCTCTATTTTGTGATTGTGAACGCTCACTTTGAGATGAGACCACAATACCCGTGGGAATATGCACAATACGCACCGCAGTTTCCACTTTATTTACATTCTGACCACCGGGGCCCGAAGAGCGAAAAAATTCAACCTTTAAATCACTCTCTTTTATATGTAATTCGGTTTCTTGTATTTCCGGTAATACTTCCACGAGTGCGAATGAAGTGTGACGCAATCCTTGCCCCGAGAAGGGAGAGATACGCACTAACCTATGTACACCACTTTCTTTTTTCAGATGACCAAAAGCATAAGACCCCTTCACTTCAAAGGTAATATTTTTTAATGGATGACGCCCCGTCTTTGATTGAAAGGTTTCTTCTGTCGAATCGACAATAACTGTTTCCCATCTCTGATTTTGTGCATACATACGATACATGTCATATAGCATATGTACCCAATCAGCAGCATCTTGTCCGCCCGCTCCCGCTTGTATGGTAATAATAGCATTCTGTTTATCACGTAATCCCACAAACAACCTTTTAATTTCAATCACACGAATATTTCGCTCTATATCGAATAAATTATTCTCAGCATGTTCAGTATGTGTAGTAGTGTTTTGTAATTGTTCTTCTATAAAAACAAATTGTTTGATTATGTTTTGTATATCCCCCATCTCTCTTACTAAGATTTCTGATTTTTCACGATTTTTCCAAAAATCCTGATCCTGCATAAGTAATTCAATTTCTTTAATACGAAGTTCTTTTGTAGACACATCAAACCACGTCTTTAGTTGCATAAGACGAGCAAGTAAATCATCTCGTTTTTCTATAAATTCTTTTTCAATCATGTGAGCCACCTCCGAGATTCGGACTCGGGACCTACGCTTTACGAAAGCGTCGCTCTACCAACTGAGCTAAGGTGGCATATTGTCTTATTAGTTATCCACTTCATTACATATGAAGAATATAATCGAGGAATCTACATCGACTGGATAAACCTAGTAAAACCATACCAAAAATGAACGTTTTGGTCAAAGAAATAACAACTATATTATTTAATCCACATACCACCCCAAGAAAAACTCTCAAGAGTCGTTGCCCATCGAGGAGAGTCACTGGTACCATATGCCCAAAAACTTCCATCCCAACAGGACCCATACCACCACGCTTGAGCACCATAGCTAGTAGAACAGTTACCTCCATATGCATCATTATCAGAATCGTATGTAGAAAAATTATAATACTGATTATAAGAAGCGAGTCCAGGACGTGCAGTTCCCGTTGCAGTTAAAACAATATTTTCATTTGAAAGTGTTAGTTTATATAAAGCATTTTTATCGATAGAAAACGTATATATTGCTTTATGAGATAAAGAAGTGGGAGAAGCGCCTTGTTCAAGTTTCATTTGAGTACCAATATCATTCCAATACCCTACCCCAAGAAATTGATCAAATGTGGTGAGAGT
>JBAYWE010000011.1:0-24294 GCA_041674185.1 Minisyncoccota bacterium | reverse complement strand
GGTACTGGATGGATTCCGATAGACTTTACCGCATCTGGTATACAAAATCTTTCTAAACTTCCTCTTGATCCAACAAACACTTCTTCCACCGGACTTTATTATACCTATATTGCTTCATCTGCACAAACCTACAAAGTATCTGCCGTTGCAGAATCAATTAAATATATACCTCGTGCACAGGCAGATGGTGGTACGAGTGCCACTGCCTTTGAAGCGGGGAATGATACTAATCTTGCACAAGGTGTCTTTCCTTCCGGATGGGCTAAAGTTCCGGGGAATAGCACCTTTGGAACCAGTGACTTCTATGTCATGCAATATGAAGCAAAGTGTATTTTAGATAATATTCCTCAACCCTATACCACCGGAGATGGAGGAGAAGGACTCACCTATAATATTTACCGAGATCTTTCTTTTCCCTGTACGGCCGCAAATAGTAAATCTATAGGATCTACCTCAGCTGGAGCCCCCATAACCAGAATTACTCAAATCACCGCAGCTACCTATTGCACGGACATTGGAACTCATCTTATCACCAATGCAGAATGGCAAACGATCGCATGGAACATTCAACAACAATCAGTGAACTGGCAAGGAGGAGTCGTGGGTACGAATTATATTAGCAGGGGCAACTCAAACTCTTCTGCGGCACAAGATGGATCATCTCAATACGGAACGGGCTATACTGATTTTACCCATCTCCGCACTCATACTCTTTCTAATGGCAGTGTGCTATGGGATATTGCCGGAAATGTATGGGAATGGACCAATGACACTATTACAGGAACGAATCAACCAACTGGTTCTACCCCCGGATTTGCGTGGAGAGAATTTACGGCTATTACGACTTGGGGAACTATGACTCAACAAACTGCTGGACCTTATAATAGTGCATGGAGTGCCACTCAAGGAATCGGTCGTATCCATTCTGATGGATCAAGTAATGCCACGGTGTACGGCTTTCGTCGCGGTGGGGATTGGGGTTCTGACACGTACGCTGGTGTAGAGACTCTCTATCTGCGCAATACCCCAGGGAGTATGTCCTACTACATTGGGTTTCGGTGTGCTCGGTAGTCCTGCCGGCAGGCAGGCATCATTTCGCTATGTGAAATGAATCGTAGCAATCTAGTTATCTAAAAATTTATGGGCTTCGTTAAGCCCTTTTTTAAAAGAAATATTTGAGATTTTCTGTCTCTTGTCTCTTGTCTGTTTTTTTAGCTCTATTTTTTTCTATTTTGTATACTTTTATATCTTATTGTGATGTTGCATATCTCAGTATCTAGTCTATGTGTATATACTATATACAACAGATATATAAAGCACACACAAGCATAGTATACAAGTAAGAAGATTTTGGGAAAATAAAACTTCTCATGTTTGTTTTGTTTGAATAGCTACATTTATGCACAGAATGGTGCCTGAATACTGTTGACATAGTGTGCGTGTTTTGATACACTTCTCTAGCGTATTTTACAGCTTAAAAGCTTGTATGAGCAGCTCGGATACGCCGCGCTGTTTTCGTTGTAATATATACATTTT
Source organism: Minisyncoccota bacterium (assembly GCA_041674185.1). GTDB lineage: Bacteria > Patescibacteriota > Minisyncoccia > UBA6257 > JAGOQP01 > JAKBUF01. The sequence continues at coordinate 22,758 of JBAYWE010000011.1, read as the reverse complement.
TGATATTACTATTTAGAAATTTTGAGGTATGGCATTTATCATTGGAAAGAAAATCAAGATGGATCAAGTATGGTCCGAAAATGGAAAAATGATTCCGGTCACCCATTTGAGTGTTGGCCCTGTTGTCGTAACTCAAATAAAAACGAAAGAGAAAGATGGTTATGATGCGTATCAGGTAGGCTACGATTCTTCTATTAAAAAACTAACCAAACCTCAGGCCGGACACCAAAAGAAGAGTGGCGATAAAATATTTCGTATTTTACGTGAGTGTCGTACCACAGGCCCTGTGGAATATGCCGTAGGGGATGTTATTGATGCGTCTGCATTTAAAAAAGATGATTTATTGATATTAACCGGAGAAGAGAAGGGAAGAGGATTTCAAGGAGTGGTAAAACGCCATGGATTTCATGGGGGACCTAAAACACATGGACAAAAAAATAGATTACGTGCTCCAGGTTCACTAGGAGCAACCGCCCCTCAACGTGTTTTGATTGGAAAGAAATTAGCAGGACGTATGGGAAATGAAACAGTTACCTTGCGTAAAGTACGCGTGATTGAGGTGAATGCAGACAAGGGAATCGTCAGCGTGAAGGGACCCGTTCCAGGAAATGCACGAAAATTAGTGTTAATAAAAACGATGTAACGTATTATGAAACAAATTCCTGTATTAAATTCCGAATTAAAAGAAATTGAAACAATCGCGGTTCCGGTGCGTATGTTTGATGCGAAATGGAATCCTGATTTAGTACATCAGGCAGTGGTAACGCAACAAGCAAATTATCGTAATATTGTTGCTCATGCAAAAGATCGTTCAGAAGTACGAGGAGGAGGAAAGAAGCCATGGAAACAGAAGGGAACTGGTCGTTCTCGTCATGGATCTATTCGTTCACCATTATGGAGTGGTGGTGGAGTGACCCATGGTCCATTAAAAGACAAAATATACGCCAAGAAGATTAATAAAAAGATGAAAGATGCGGCGTTATTTAGCGTACTTTCTCAAAAACTTTCTCAAAATGCTTTGTTAGTTATTGATTCATTACCCGCCGTTACTCAAAAGACTGCAAAAACAAAATCAGTACTTCCCCTTATCCGTCCGTTTATTAAAAATACATCGGCATTAATTGTAGCGAGTACCGCGCATAAGAGTATTAATAATGCGTTACGCAACGTGACACGCATTTCTTGTATTGCACCTACCTCACTTAATATTTTTGATGTTATGAAAGCGACTACTATTGTTTTTGAAAAAGATTCCATTGCCGAATTAGTATCTCATTATACAAAAACAAAGAAAGCATAAGCTAATCAATTATCGTTATGGCATTATTTAATAAAAAAGATGGAGCAAAAAAAGAGATCATGCACACTACATCGAGTGCGTCTTCTTCTGTAACTCCCGTTATTCGTTCTGTAGTACGAGGAGCTCATGTTACCGAAAAATCACTTCGCATTTCTTCCGATCATCAGTATGTATTTGATATGGATCCGAAGGTATCCAAACAAGAAGCGGCAAAGGAAATCGAAAAAATGTATAAGGTACAGGTTATCCGTTCACAAGTCGTGAATAAGACTACTCGTAAAGCGCGATTTCGTGGTGCTATGGGTGGTAAAGTTATTACTAAAAAAATTATTGTTACGCTTGCAAAAGGTCAACAAATTGATATGACTGGTAACGCATAATACTATGAAGAAATTTTCTCCTACAACTCCTGTCCGTAGACATTTAACGAATGTCGAGTATAAAACACTTATTACCGCAAAATCTCCTGCGCGTAAATTAACGACTAAATTAAAAACACATGCGGGACGCAATAATAGTGGACGCATTACCACGCGCCATCAAGGAGGAGGAAATAAGAAATTATATCGTCTTGTTGATTTTAAGCAACGAGAATTAAATATTCCTGCACGTATTGTGGCTCTTGAATATGATCCGTATCGAAGTGCATTTATTGCATTAGTTACCTATCAAAATGGAAAGAAAAGTTATATTCTCGCTTCTTCAAAAATGGAGGTGGGTATGACTATCATCAGTGCAGAGAAAGCTCCTTTAAAAGAGGGAAATCGCATGATGCTTAAAAATATCCCTGTGGGATATATGGTTCACAATATTGAATTACGTCCTACTAAAGGAGGACAAATTGCAAAATCAGCCGGAGCATTTGTTGAAATTCTTGCACAGGATGAAGGATATACTACGCTTAAAATGCCTTCAGGAGAAACGAGAAAAGTTTCATGGGATGGATATGCTTCCATTGGACAAGTTTCAAACATTGATTACGCGCTGACTAATATTGGAAAAGCAGGACGATCACGATGGTTAGGAATTCGTCCTACGGTGCGTGGTACCGCTATGAACCCTGTAGATCATCCATACGGAGGAGGAGAGGGACGTCAGAAACGGGGAACGAAGAGACCAAAGACGTTGTGGGGTAAGGTAACTGGTGGTCGCAAGACGCGTAATCCGAAGCAGTGGTCTACCAAACTTATCGTAAAACGCCGCGTTAAGAAATAAATTTGAATTTAAACTTTTATTTATCACTATGTCACGAAGTTCCAAAAAAGGTCCATACATGGATCCAAATATAGAAAAAAAGATATCCAAACAAAAAGCAGATGATGGGCCTATTAAAACATGGTCACGTGCATGTGCTATTTCACCTGAGATGGTTGGATATACTTTTATGGTTCATAATGGAAAAGATTTTATTAAAGTGAAACCAACCGAAGAGATGATTGGACATAAGTTGGGAGAATTTTCTCCGACACGAAAATTCGTGAAACATGGTGGTAAAATTCAAAAAGAAGTAGAAAAGAAAGCAGCGGCAAAATAACATAACTATCTATAGACACATTCATGGCACAGAAAACTAAAAAATTACATACTGAGGTAAAACCAAAAACCGCAACGGCACAAGTACGGTATCTTCGTATGGCGCCACGGAAGGTTCGTCTGATTGGAAATGTTATTAAGCGTATGCACGTCAATGAAGCTGAAGCGCAGTTAATTACTCATGCACGCCGAGCTGCTGATCCTATGTTAAAAGTACTTCGTTCCGCTATTGATAATGCAAAAAAGAACGGACTAGATATTACAAAAACTATTGTACAAGAAATTCGTACTGATAAAGGACCTATGTTAAAACGATGGATGCCTCGTGCACAGGGCCGTGCGACTCCTATTCATAAACATACCAGTCATATTGTGGTTACCTTGCAAGAAGTAGAAAAAATGGTACAATCCAGATTCGTTGCCGCTCGCAAAGAAAAGAAAAAGCCAGAACATGAGCACGAACATGCTTCTGCTAAGAAAAAAACCGACAAAGAAAAGAAGGATGTCGAAACGAAAACAGAAGTAAAAACAAAAGATAAAGGATTCTCTCAGAAAATGTTCCAGAGAAAATCAGTATAGTATTATTATATCGTTATGTCACAAAAGATTAAACCAACATCATTACGCATAGGAATTACAAAAGAATGGAGTGCCCGTTGGGTTCCTCGTCATTTTAAGTTTGGTATTCAATTACAAGAAGACCATATTTTGCGTACGGCAATCAATAAGAAAATTGGCATTGCGGGTATTGATTCTATTGTTTTTGAACGTTCTTCAGGTGCTTGTCGAGTAACTATTAAAACAGCAAAGCCAGGTCTTATTATTGGACGAGGAGGAAAAGGAATTGAAGAATTAAACGCCTTTTTAAATGCGAAATTAAAAGCATTTCGTGCAGAAAAAGGAATTAAAGAAACTCCTACACTCAATATCACGATTGAAGAGATTAAGCGCTATGAAGTTTCTGCTCCTGTGACTGCTCAGAGTATTGCATGGGATTTTGAAAAGCGTATGCCATATCGTCGTACTATTAAAAAATATCTTGAGCGCATTATGCAGAATAGAGATGTGAAAGGAGCTAAGATAAAAGTAGGAGGACGACTCGATGGTGCTGAAATTGCCCGTAGCGAACAATTGAGCGCGGGAAGTTTACCGTTACAAACACTTCGTGCCAATATTGATTATGGCGAAGGAACTGCGTTTACTACCTATGGCACAATTGGTATAAAGGTATGGATCTATAAGGGTCAAATATTTAAGAATAACTAACGAATAACGTACGCATATGTTAGCTCCCAAGAAAACAAAATTCCGTAAAGGACAAAAAGGACGTTCACGAAAAAGAACCGTTGAAACACGGGGACTTGAGTTAAGCTTTGGTACGATAGGATTACAGTCATTAGGATCTGCGTATATAAATGGAAAGCAGATCGAAGCCGTTCGAAAATCAATTTCACATTTCACGAAGCGTGGAGGTAAATTGTGGATTCGTATTTTTCCTGATAAACCAATTACGAAGCGTCCACCGGAATTGACTATGGGAGGAGGAAAAGGATCGTTGGATCATTATGTCTTTCCAGTAAAACCAGGACGGGTATTGTTTGAATTAGATGGTCTTCCTGAAAAGACGGCCCGTGAAGCATTAGAACGCGCCTCATATAAATTACCGATTAAGACCCGCGTTATTGTTAAGGAACAAAAATAATTATATAAACTGTATGAAAAAAAGTTATCGCGATGAATTACGTGCAAAAGATATTGATCATCTTATGGTGCAAGTAAACACCTTAAAACAGAAGATTGCACAATTAAAATTTAATGCACGTGCGGGGAAAACAGCAACGATAAAAGAATCTAATAACATAAAACAAGAAATAGCGACTATACTGACACTCATACATGAAAAACGAAACCATGAATAATATCACTCCAACAACTACACAAAGAAAATTGACCGGAACGGTCGTTTCAGATCGCATGAATAAAACACGCGTTGTTGAGGTAGAACGATCAAAAAAGCATCCTCGATACCAGAAATTTTTTAAAGTAACAACTCGTTTTAAAGCACATGATGAAAAAAATGAATTTCATACTGGAGATGTAGTTATTATTGGAGAAACACGACCTCTTTCCAGAGATAAACGGTGGGAAATTATTCAATTAGTTGCGGGAGGAAAAAAAGAAGTGAAAATGGATACTGAAATGAATACTGACATTCAACAAACTGAAGAAACTGAAGCATAATCACTTATTTAATATACTACTATGATTCAAGAACGATCTATTTTAAAAGTTGCTGATAATTCTGGAGCAAAAATAATCCGTTGTTTTCGTGTATTGGGGGCTACGCGTCGTCGATATGCACAAATCGGAGATATTATTGTTGCTTCAGTTCAAGTTGCGGAACCTCGAAAACCAGTTGTGAAAAAAGATATTGTGAAAGCCGTTATCGTGCGTCAAAAAAATGCATTTCGTCGTCGAGATGGATCCTATGTACGATTTGATGAGAATGCGGCGGTGCTTCTTGATGCAAAGAAAGAACCACGCGGAACTCGTATCTTCGGACCCATTCCTCGGGAAGTTAAAGAGAGAGGGTTTGAAAAAATTGTTACTATGGCAAAGGACGTTGTATAAATAAAATTCCAAAATTCAATTGATTATGAATAGCTTACATGTAAAAAAAGGAGAAGTCGTACGAATTCTTACCGGCAAAGATAAAGGAAAAACTGGTAAAATTATTAAGTGCTTACCTACTCAAAATAAAGTAATTGTAGAGGGGATTAATGTATACAAAAAGCATGTCCGCCCTCGTACGCAACAAGAAAAAGGGCAAACTGTTTTAGTTCCTCGTCCTTTACATGTATCGAATGTCATATCTACAGAAGTATCTAAGGAGAAATAATATCATACGATTATGAAAACAAGTTTAAAAGAAACATTTGAAAAGACAACTGTACCACAACTTATTCAAGAGTTAGGTATTCGTAATAGAAACGCAGCGCCTCGTATGGTGAAGGTGGTTATTAATACGGGATTGGGACGCGCAAGTCAGCAACCTTCATTTAAAGATAAGATTTTTCCTGCTATTGAAAAAGAATTGGCTGCTTTGTGTGGTCAAAAACCAGCTCCTCGTGGTGCTAAAAAATCTATTGCCGGATTTAAATCACGAGAAGGACAAACGATTGGATTAGCGGTTACTTTACGTGGGGCACGGATGTATGATTTTATTCATAAAATAACATCTGCGGTATATCCTCGGGTACGTGATTTTAGAGGAATTGACTTGAAAAACATTGATAAACAAGGTAATCTAAACCTCGGTCTAAAAGAGCATGTTGTTTTTCCAGAAATAAGTCCAGAGGCATCAACGGTACAATTTGGTATTCAAATAACTATTGTTGTAAAGAACGCTCATCACCCTGAACATGCTGTCGCATTATATAAAAGATTAGGATTTCTTTTTAAAGATGTAACTCCTAAGAATAAACATAAGAAATAAGTATGGCAAAACAATCAGTTATAGCTCGATCTAAAAAGACACCAAAATTTTCAACACGTATCGTACGGCGCTGTTTTAAATGTGGCCGTAAACATGGATTTATGCGTGATTTTGAATTATGTAGAATCTGTTTTAGAGAAATGGCCGGAAAGGGAGAAATTCCTGGAGTAAAAAAATCTTCTTGGTAATTTATTTTTGAATATTTCAACATGTATATTTCACTACTGACTAAAATAAAAAATGCACAGGTAATGAACAAAGAAGTTGTTCGTTTTCCATATTCAAAAATGGATGAACAAATTCTTACGCTACTTGTTGAGCAAAAATTTATTTCTGCATTTGAAAAAAAGGGAAAAAATCCAAAAAAGTTCTTCGAGATTAATTTGTTTGGATCAGGAACAAAACATGGTATTACTGATATGCAATTTGTAAGTATTCCGTCTCGGAAGATTTATGTTCCTTATACAAAATTACGATCGGTACGACAAGGATATGGAATTGCGATTATATCGACCTCACAAGGACTTATGACTGACAAACAAGCTCGTACTAAAAAAGTCGGTGGACAAGTGCTATTTAATATCTGGTAGTTTTTAATTTTTTGAATTTATTATGTCTAAGATAGGAAAAAAACCAATTGAAATACCGAATGGCGTTTCTATAAAATTTGATGGAGCATCTGCGGTTATTACAGGACCTCGAGGTGCGTTAACTATACAAAAACCATCAGCCATTCAAATTACCGAATCAGGATCTTCTTTGGTACTGCAACCATCAGATGAATCAGTCCAGACTATTATGGATTGGGGAACAACTCGTTCTTTAATACAAAATGCGATTGAAGGAGTGACTGTTGGATTCGTGAAAAAACTTGAACTTGAAGGGGTTGGATTTAAAGTAAATCTTGAAGGAAATGAATTAGTTTTGAAAGTTGGATTTTCACATTTAGTTCGTTTTCCTATTCCTCAGAATATTACTGTAACCGTTGAGAAAAATGTAATCACCGTTTCAGGAAATGAGAAACAAGCAGTTGGGCAAACGGCTGCTGTTATCCGTAAGATAAAAAAACCAGAACCATATCTAGGAAAAGGTATTCGTTATCAGGGAGAGGTTATTCGTCGTAAAGATGGTAAAAAAGCTGGTGCTGCTGCCAAATAAATAAAATTATTGTATGAATAAGAATAAGCAAACAGTTATAATGAAAAAACGTCGCGCACAACGAACTCGCGCTTTATTATTGGGTACCGCACAACGACCTCGTATTTCGGTTCATAAAAGTAACACACATCTCTATATTCAATATATAGATGACATATCACAAAAAACTATTATTGGGGTATCTACTGCAATGAAAGATCTTCGTACAACTCAAGGGAAGGATCGAGTAACTCGTTTAGTAGAAACAGCCTCACAAAAAGCCAAAGAAAAGGGGATTACTACCGCGTTGTTTGACAGAGGATCATATCGATTTCATGGCACGGTGAAAACCATTGCAGAGGGACTTCGTAAAAGCGGTATTCGTATTTAATTGAACTATTATGATGAATAATCAACCACAACAAAATAGACCACAATCAGGAGGACAACGAGGGGGGAATAGACCTCCTTCTCGAGGACCTCGTTCAAATGCACCTATGGCACCAAAGCGAGAATTGAAAGAAAAAACACTTGATTTGCGTAGAGTGACTCGTGTGGTAAAAGGAGGAAAGCGTTTTTCATTCCGCTGTACTCTTATTGTGGGTAACGAGAAAGGATTAGTTGGTGTTGGTGTTGCAAAAGGAATTGATGTTGCACAAGCTATTGATAAAGCGCGTCATGATGCTATGAAACAAACCTTTTCAGTTAAATTGAAGGAAACTACTGTGGCGCATGAAGTGGAAGCAAAATTTAGTGCTGCGCGCGTTTTGATTAAACCTGGTAAAAAAGGATCTGGTTTGAAAGCGGGAGGAGCTGTACGAAGCGTATTGCTTATGGCAGGTATACAAGATGCTTCTGCGAAATGTTTGGGACGTACGAAAAATAAATTAACGAATGCACTTGCAACCTTAGAAGCACTTAAGAAATTAACAGCATAAAAATTCTATGCAATTACACGAATTACAACCAAAAACAGAAACACGTTCTAAACGACGTATTGGTCGTGGAGGAAAACGGGGAACTACTTCAGGACGTGGACAAAAAGGACAGAAAGCACGTGCGGGGAGAAATATGCGTCCCGGAGCTCGTGATTTAGTACTGCGTACTCCTAAAAAACGTGGACGAGGACGAAATAAAAATAATCCTAAGTCACCCAAAGTACTTGCTATTTCTTTAAAACGCATTTCAATTCTTCCCGAGGTTCAGATTACGAAGGAAGTGCTTCTTGCACATCGTATTATTCGATCACTTACACAACCTCTTAAAATAGTAGCTTCAGGATCTATCTTGAATGCAAAAGAAATTAAGGGAATTACTGTTTCATCGAGTGCGCGTATTAAAATCGAAAAAGCAAAAGGGAGCGTTGCATAAGTATTTATTATAAACATAGTTGTTATTTATTAGATATCCGTATCATGCCAAAGATCACTAACATATTTCGTATTCCCGATTTAAGAAAGAAAATATTCTTTGTTTTGTTCTGGCTCATCGTGTTTCGTTTGTTGGCTGTTATTCCTGTGCCTGATGTAGATATATCTCGTCTCGCTAATTTTTTCCAAGGAAATCAACTCTTCGGATTTCTTAATATTTTTTCTGGAGGAGGACTTTCCAATCTATCTATTGTTATGCTAGGTGTTGGTCCATATATTACCGCGACCATTGTCATGCAATTACTCACCATGATATTTCCTAAATTAAAGGAAATGTATTACGAAGAAGGAAGTGCTGGACGTGCAAAATTTAATAGATATTCAAAATATCTCACTATTCCTCTTGCGTTTTTGTCTGGATATGGTTTCTTGAATTTACTTATTTCTCAGCAAGTACTTCCTCAAATGAGTAGTCTTCTTTTATTGAAAAATACTCTTATCGTTGTTGCGGGATCTATGGCTTTAGTCTGGATTGGAGATCTTATTTCTGAAAAACACTTAGGAAATGGTATTTCTCTTATTATTTTCGCTGGTATTGTAAGCGGTATTCCTACTACGATACAGCAGTTATTTGTCTCATTTGATCCAACGGTATTGATTAGCTATCTCGCGTTTTTGATTATTGCTATTATTGTTATTGCGGGTGTGGTGTATGTAAATGAAGCGGAGCGTAAAGTGCCTATTACCTATGCAAAACGAGTTCGGGGCACTAAAATGTTTGGAGGAGTTGCGAGTTATCTTCCTTTAAAAGTAAATCAAGCGGGAGTTATTCCTATTATATTTGCTATTTCAGTTCTTATGTTTCCTCAGTTTATTGCACAAGCTGTTTCTATTTTTTCGAAGGACACTTCTTTATATCTCGTTGATGTTGTTTCAAAAATATTCAACAATCAGTATTGGCACGCCTTGTTCTACTTTGTGTTAGTTGTTTTATTTACATATTTCTACACTGCAGTTACATTCGATCCAAGAGAAATATCAAAAAATTTACAACGTTCAGGAGGGGTTATTCTTGGTATTCGTCCCGGAGAAATTACTTCAACGTATCTTGGTAAGATTATTACTCGTATTACTTTGTGGGGTGCTATTTTCTTAGGTGTTATTGCTATTTTACCAAATATCACCACTATGGTGACGGGTATTACAATTGTTTCATTAGGAGGTACTGCACTACTTATCGTGGTATCGGTTGCATTGGAAGTATTGCGTCAAATCAATTCACAACTTATAATGCGGGAATACGAAGGATTCGAATAAATTTTTTGTCGGGAAAAGTAATTTAAATTACTATATGCCAAAAAAACTTAACCGTGGCAAAAGAGCAATTGTCATTTTTGGATATCCAGGTTCAGGAAAAAGTACTCAAGCTGTTTTGTTAGCAGAAAAATTTGGATTGTATCATTTTAATACAGGTCGTTTTGTAGAAAATTTGGTGCATGATCCAGAACTTGCATCACATCCTGATATACAACGAGAGAAAAAACTATTTGATACTGGGAAACTTATGGATTCTGATTTTGTCCTTTCTCATACTGGACGACGAGTAAAAGAACTTGCGAAAGGAGGGGAGAGTATTGTGTTTAGCGGTTCTCCCCGCGCTCTTTTTGATGCATTTGGGGATAAAAAACATCACGAGGGAATTATTGACATCCTTATGAAATTATATGGAGAGGAATCTGTTCTTTTTGTACTTTTGAAGGTGACACAATCGCAGGCACTTGCACGTAATTCTCATAGACTTATGTGTTCTGTTTGCCAGAGTCCATTACTTGGATCTGCTTTTAATTTAAAAATAACCGCCTGTCCTTTTTGTGGAGGAAAATTATATAAACGCACCCTTGATGATCCTAAGACTATCCGTGTCCGTTTTGCTGAATATGAAGAGAAAACAGCTCCTATTATACAGGAATTACAGAAACGAGGTTTTGTTATTTATGAAATTGGAGCTCATGCTATGCCTCATACTGTATTTCATAAAATTGCTAAATTAATATCATGACCTCTCTTAAAACACCACAAGAAATCATCCAACTCAAAGAGTCAGGGCGTATTCTTGCTGGTTTGTTAAAAAAATTAGTGAGTCATGCGAAAGTTGGAATAAATCTTATTGATCTTGATCACATTGCGTATACGTATATACGCGATGCGGGAGGGCAACCTGCGTTTTTGAATTACAAACCTGAAGGAGCAGTACATCCTTATCCTGCATCAATCTGCACTTCTTTGAATAATACTATTGTCCATGGCGCTCCGCATAATTACACGCTTCGTTCAGGTGATGTTCTTAAAATAGATGCGGGAGTTATTTATGAGGGTATGTATACTGATGCTGCAACTACAGTTGCATTAGGACGAGTATCACTCCAAACAAAAAAATTATTATATAGTACTCGCAAGGCTCTTGATGAGGCCGTTGCCATTCTGAGACCGGGAAAGACATTGGGAGATATTGGATGGACTATTGAACGACGAGCTCAGCTAGATGGTATGAAGGTTATAAAAGCTCTTACAGGTCATGGGGTTGGATATGAATTACACGAAGACCCGGTTATTTTTAATTATGGAAATAAAGGACAAGGACTTGTTTTGCGAGAGGGTATGGTTCTTGCGATTGAGCCTATGTTTAGCATTTCTTCTGAAGACATTATACAACAGCGCGATGAAAGTTATGCAACATATGATGGAAGTATTGCGGCTCATTATGAACATACTGTTGTGATTACAAAAAGGGGTCACACGGTAATTACCAGCTAGTATTTTATGTATATATGAAAATCCAACAACCTCTTATTTCAATAATTATGCCATGTGGCAAAGATGTACGTCGTATTACAGCTGCGCTTGTTACTTTGAATGCTTATTTTGAAAAAAAATCTTTTTCGTATGAGCTTATTCTTTTGCCGTATACGACCAGTACTCATATAAAAGATATATTGCATAGATTTATTTCTATTATTCCTCATACGCGAATTCAAGAAGTAAAAGGGGGACATGAGGGTATTGCGATTCAGAAGGGAATGCTTGAAGCACATGGATTAATTCGTATGTACATGACTCCCATAGCTGCTTCCTCCATAACTTCGTATGAAACTATAGAACAGTGGTTCCGTAAAGGATATGATGTCATTGTGGGTTCAAGAATACATACTACCGTTTCTTCATTAACACGTATTCCTTTTTTAGAACGTGTATTTCAGTGGATTATGCAACGCATACTTGCTCCTTCTGTATATGATACTGATAATGGATGGGCTGCCTATTCTCAAAAATCAGCAATTATTTTATTTCCTCATACGGTTGCTTGTACGGCGACCATTATTAGGGAATCAATTGCTTTGGCACATATACAACAACTCAAAGTAAAAGAGTTATATCTTGAACATCACACATTCTCTTCATCTCGAAAATTATCTTTATATCTTAAGGGGATTATTGAAGCGATTCATATTCGAATTCGACTTTCGACACGGGCGTATGCCATTAAAAAGCCCTTATAATGTTATCATTTCATCTATTGACTTTCAGGGGAGTGGGTACTATATTTGACTGAATATTTTAAAATACACTATGAGCGAAAACTACGTAAGTAAAGAAAAAATTGAAGAACTCAAAAAACAACTGCATGAGTTAAAAACAACTCATCGTATTGAAATTGCTGAACGTTTAAAGCGCGCGAAAGAATTTGGCGATCTTTCTGAAAACTTTGAATATGCACAAGCGAAAGAAGATCAGGATCGATTGGAGCACGATATTTTTAAACTCGAAAACCTTATAAAGAATTCAAGTCTTATTGTGAGACCCAAAAACAAATCTGTCGTAAGTGTCGGACTTTCCGTTGTTCTTAAAAGAGAAGATAAGAGTCAGACAAAATTTACCATCGTTGGTTCTGAAGAAGCGGATCCTACGAATAATAAAATTTCTAACGTCTCTCCTATTGGACGAGAACTTATAGGAAAAAAAGTAGGAGATCTTGTTCAGGTGAAAACGCCCAAAGGAATCACTGTTCATTATGAAATAATTGCGATAGAATAAGACGATGGACATAGTGTCCGTATGTTATGTTATTAGAAAAAATACTTGAAGAAAGAAGAAAAAAATTAGAATTGTTACAACGAGAGCACTGTGATCCGTATCCAGTGTCTACAAAACGAAGTATGCATATAGGAGCATTTGTTACTTCGTTTTCTTCTCTTATTAAAAAACCAACCTCTCTATATCTAGTTGGTCGCGTGAGATCGATTCGAGATCAAGGGAAAATTCTATTTGTTTCATGCGAAGATATGTCTGGGAGAGTTCAATTCGTACTCAAAAAAGATACTGTTCTTTCGTTTGATCTTATTAAAAAAACTCTTGAAGTAGGAGATATTATTCAAGGAGGAGGAATTCCTATAAAAACAAAAACAGGGGAAAAAAGTTTATTACTTAAAAAGTTTACTCTTCTCACAAAATCATTACAACCGCTACCAACCGATTTTTATGGATTAGAAGATATTGAATTACGCTTACGAAAACGATATATAGATACTATCCTCAATCCTTTAGAGCGGGATCTGTTTGTAAAAAAATCAATTTTTTGGAAGACAATGCGAGAATTCTTAGAAGCATCTGATTTTATGTCTGTCGAAACTCCCGTTTTTGAGGTTACTCCAGGAGGAGCTGAAGCAGAGCCCTTTGTGACTCATCATAATGCGCTTGATGAGGATTTCTATTTACGTATTTCTCTTGAAATTGCTCTTAAAAAGATGATTGTGGGAGGATTTGAAAAAATCTATGAAATAGGGCGCATTTTTAGAAACGAAGGAATAGATGCTGAACATCTACAAGATTATACACAACTAGAATTTTATTGGGCATATGCAGACTATCGTGATCTTATGAAATTTGTGAAAAAAATGTATCAGACAGTTATTAAAAAAACATTTGGTACCTTAATCCTTCCCTATAATGGGACAAAGATAAATTGGGGAGGCGCATGGGAAATCGTTGATTATTGTAAAATTTTTCAAAAACATAATAAACTTGATATACTTTCGTGTTCTGATGATGCTTTACGCGCAAGAGCAAAAGAATTAGAAATTCGTTTTGAAAAAAATGTTGGTCGAGGAAGACTTATTGATCTTATTTATAAGAAAACGGTACGTCCTTTATTAATTCATCCTTCATTTCTCATTAATCCACCTGTTACTATTGAGCCTCTCGCAAAAAGATCACCACAAGATCCTCGTGTTGTGGAACGATTTCAAGTTATGGCGTATGGAACCGAGTTGGGCAAGGGATTTTCTGAACTAAATGACCCCATTGATCAGCGAGAACGATTTGAAGAACAAATGAAGTTGCGGGAGAAAGGAGATGTTGAAGCTCAAATCTTAGATGAAGATTTTCTTGAAGCATTAGAATATGGTATGCCTCCAACTGCTGGATTTGGTACCTCTGAGCGATTATTTTCAGTACTTGCACAGCGTCCTATTCGAGAAACTATATTTTCTCCCCCTATGAAACGACGAAAGAAATAGTTTTAAGTATTTCTATCAAAAATCTGCTTAATGAGCAGATTTTTGATAGAGTATTTCTTTTTTTCTTTTTTTTCTGTTATGCTATAGATATATTTTTATATGATTAATATAGATATTCTTCGCAACACCCCTGAGGTTCTTAAAGCCGCTCTTATGAAACGAGGGAAAGACAGTGCTATCATTGATTCATGTATTGCCCTTGATGATCAATGGAGAAATCTTGTTCAAGACATAGATGCATTGCGTGCTATACAAAAACAATTTACTGGACCAGAGCATCGTGAGGAAGCCCGCTTAAATAAAGAGGCATTAAAGGCCAAAGAACAAGAACTTCCTGAAATTGAACATCGTCGCCGTGTTGCACTTACAGAACTTCCCAACATTCCTTTTGATGATGTGTTGGTTGGCCCCGATGAATCTTATAATAAACCTCTCCGTACACACGGAACAAAACCGACATTTGATTTTCCTCCTCAAGATCATATGGAAATTGGAGAAACATTGGGTATTATTGATACTAAGCAAGCTGCTGAAGTTTCAGGAGCTCGATTCTATTATTTGAAAGGAAAAGGAGCACTCCTTGAGCTTGCTCTTGTGCACTATGCGTTTGATATGCTTACCCAAGAAGGATTTGAACCAGTTATTCCTCCTATTATGATTCGTCCTGAGGTATATGAACGCATGGGGCGACTCACTGAATCGCAAAAAGAAGAACGGTACTATTTACCAAAAGATGATATGTATTTAGTGGGAAGCGCAGAACATACACTTGGACCGCTTCATATGGATGATGTTTTTAATCTTCAACAACTTCCGAAACGATATGTGGGGTTCTCAACTTGTTTTCGTCGAGAAGCTGGTAGCTATGGAAAAGATACAAAAGGAATTTTACGTGTGCATCAGTTTGATAAAGTTGAAATGTATGAATTCTGTACTCCTACATCTTCTGAACAAGAACATCAAAAATTAGTTTCTGTACAAGAAAAACTATTTCAAGGATTGGAAATTCCGTATCAGATAGTAGAAATTTGTACAGGAGATATGGGACCTACCGATGCGCGTCAATTTGATATTGAGGCGTGGGTTCCGAGCCAAAATACATATCGAGAAGTTGGTTCTTGTTCCAATACCACCGATTACCAAACGAGAGGTATTAATACAAAAATAAAACAGGAAGATGGAACGTCTGTTTTTGCTCATGCGTTGAATGCAACTGGTCTTGCGATGGGGAGAACTATTATTGCTATTTTGGAAAATCACCAACAAAAAGATGGTTCAGTTCGTATTCCAGAAAAATTACAAAAATATACAGGATTCAATAAAATAGGTTAAAGAATAATACGTATTGAGAGGTGGCGGGAGAGTTTTTGTTTTAAAATTATGCTCGGTGGTTCTGTCTGTGGTGGGTAGGAAAATTGCAGGAGGATTCATTCTTATCGTTTCATCATTTATCTGGAACCGTTTTACTAATATATAAAGAATATAAATCTAATAAAGAGAAATGTACATTGTTTTTTTAGAAAAAAAACTCGCAGTTCTCTTCACTTGGTATGCGTGATTACGTTCAGGGAAAGCAAGAGGAACAACGTCGTAAAAAAGCACATAAAATCCATTTTATTTTATTAGGAATGGGTATTATTTTATGTGTGGTGGGTATTATGTGGTTTTTGCATAGTGATGTATATACTGTTGCCCATATTACTGTAGAAAACATTGACCCTCTCTTACAATCACAAACGATTGAGTTAACTCGAGCATATATAGAAGATAGATCGTGGTTTTCTTCTCTCTTTTTAAATACACAGAGTCTATTGGGATTACATACATATACTCTGGTTAGAAAAATTGTGGAGACCTATCCCATTTTAACTGATGTTTCGGTATCAAAAAATTATTTTACGAGAAATATAACTATAACTGCTCGAGAACGTAAAAAAATAGCATTGTGGTGTGAATTTGAAAATACCTGTTGGTGGTTTGATGAAGAAGGTGTTGTATTCTTAGAAGGACCAGTCACACAAGGTCAATTAATTGATAAGATTACTTCAAAATCATCTCACGCCATTCTTCTCGGAAAGAAAATTCCTATTCAAGGAGATGTTTCTGTTATTGGCCCTATTTTTTCTTTCTTGGATGAAATGGGGGCTCCCATAAAAAATGTTATTTGGGATGATACTCGTGATGAAATACAAACTGATATCCATACTCAGTTTCCTGTTATATATTTTAGTGTACATCAAAATCCATGGTATGCGGTTCCTGAGCTAAAGAAGAGAGTTATGAAAAATCTTGCGTATATAGATTTAACGTCAACAAATAGAATTTATTTATGTGAACGAGGTTCTGTTTGTGATACTGTTCAGTAGTTTTTATGCATCCACTTCTTCGTCTTTCTCAGTACATTTGGACACAGCATGCAAAAGCTAAAATGGCTTATTATGGACTGTCTGAAAGTAGGGTAAAACGTGTCTTACGTGCGGCTGTTCGTGTTGAGGAGGGTATAGCTCCTCATACCATAGCGTGTATGCAACCCTCTTCTACGAAATCAAAAGCAGGAGTAAAAACATGGACTCAAGAAATTTGGGTTATGGCACAAACAGATAAAACAGGACATATCCATATTATTTCTGCATGGCGATATCCTGGTATGTCAAAGTCTCGTGCCTCATTGCCTGATGAGGTAAAGCTGGAAATAGAGGAAGCGCTTGAAACTGGTATCTAGCAATGGGGGTTTCGTGAAAAGTGGAAATATAGTCTTAAATTATGTAGAATAACTGTTATGGAATTACATCAATTGCCGTCAGGAAATGAATTACAAAATTTACACCGCGTTTTATTTGAGCGGTTTCATAATGAATGGAAGGGGATTAGCGCTCATGAGTTGCTTGATTTTGTGAGTGTTAAGACAGAACAAGCGCTTACCTTTGAAGAATTGAGTGATAGACTTTCAAATCAAAATAAAGTCTCGGTTAAGTTTGGTATTGATCCTACGGGCCCCGATGTACATCTCGGACACTTGGTTCCTATTATGCTTCTTCGTCAGTTTCAAAAAGCAGGTCATACCGCGTGTCTTATTATTGGAGATTTTACGGCAACGATTGGTGACCCGAGTGGTAGAGATTCACAACGGAGTGTGCTTACGTCTACACAAGTAACTCAAAATAAAAAAACATATCTCAAACAAATTGCACCATATCTGAATGTCAAAACTGCAAAAATTTATCATAATTCTGCGTGGCTTTCAAAACTCACTGCAAAACAAATTTTAAGTGATTTACAACAACTTTCTCTTTCGCAGATTTTACAGCGAGAAGATTTTCGTACTCGTATGGAAAACGGCGTACCTCTTTCTGTTGCGGAGGTTTTGTATAGTTATTTCCAAGGTATGGATTCAGTGCATTTAGAACCCGATATTGAATTGGGAGGACGAGATCAGTTTCTTAATTTGGCACATGCGCGAGAGATTATGCGTATTCATAATCAAAAACCACAAGTGAATATTGTTACTCCGGTTCTTGAGGGAACTTCGGGAGACGGAAGAAAAATGAGTAAAAGTTATGGTAATTATATTGCGCTTTCTATGGCACCGGAAGATATATTTGGAAAAATTATGTCTATGCCTGATTCACTCATCATTCCCTATATCAAAGCGTTTGCTGATATTAAGAAAACGGAACTCCCTCATTTTGAAGAAGTAACGCGTCAGCATCCGTTGGAAATGAAAAAACAATTAGCACAATTTATGGTGGCGATTGCAACAAAGAAATTAACGCAAGCAAAAATACAACGAGACTTATTTGAAAAAAAGTTTAGCAAAAAAGAATTTGATGTAGATATGCCTACGTGTATTTTAACAAAAGATATTACTCTTTTTGAAGCACTTAAAAATGAACAAGGGGTGGTCCATATGAGTAATACAGAAATTCGTAGATTGTTTACAGAGGGTGCGGTAAAAATAGTGAGTCCGTATGAAAAAACACTCGGTATTGCAGATACGATTCAGGATTCTTGTGTGGTTCGTATTGGGAAGAAATTGTTTTTAAAAATTGAAATAGCGTAGTTTTTCTTTTTACTTGTTATATATAAGATTTTATGAAATTATCCATTGGTATTGTGGGGCTTCCGAATGTAGGAAAGTCTACCCTATTTAAAGCACTTACGCATAACGATGTCCATATCGCTAATTATCCGTTTGCGACCATTGACCCCAACGTCGGTATTGTTTCAGTACCTGATGAGCGTCTTTCGGTTCTCACAAAATTAAGTTCATCAAAGAAAACGATCCCTGCGATTGTTGAATTCTATGATATTGCGGGACTCGTGAAGGGCGCGAGTCAAGGGCAAGGTTTGGGGAATCAATTTCTTTCTCATATTCGAGAGGTGAATGCGATTGTACATGTGGTGCGTTGTTTCACACAGGAAAATATTATTCACGTAGAACAAACCGTGGATCCTTTGCGGGATATAGATACGATTCATGGTGAACTTATATTCAAAGATTTAGAGAGTATCCAGAGACGCAAGGGGAAGGCCGAAAGTGAGGCGCGCACGGGAGACAAACATAAGATTCAAGAATATGAATTTCTCAAAGAGTTAGAAGAAGTTCTTCTTGCTGAAAAACCACTCTTCACTCTCGGGAGGGAATTATTGGAGCATCCTCTTATAAAAGAAATGTCACCACTTACTACAAAACCACAGCTATATCTTTTAAATGGTGCTGAATCTGATGTGTCTCCTGAGCTCATTCAGAAAATAACGTCTTTTGGGAACACCTATATTATTCTTGATTTATCTCAAGACCCAGACCTATCTTCATTAGTAATGAAGGCCTACGAGTTGTTGCATCTTATTAGTTTCTTTACCACAGGAGAAGATGAAACACGCGCATGGACAATTGAACGAGGGTGGAAGGCACCACAGGCCGCTGGAGCGATTCATACTGATTTTGAAAATAAGTTTATTCGCGCTGAAGTAGTCTCGTATACTGATCTCATCGCGAGTGGGGGATGGAGTCAATCAAAGCAGAAAGGGAAATTACGGGTAGAGGGAAAGGAATATGAAGTGCAGGATGGTGATGTATTGGTAATACGACATGGATAAGTGGAAATAATAAATTCCAAACACTCTCTGATAAAGAGAATTCAATTCATATAGCGTTTCTTTCATACTTATAAAGTTTTATAAAATGCTGTATACTGAGTATTGAATCAACGGCTGAATCCTATAGTCACTAACCACCTATTCATTATGGACTCAATTAATTATCAAGAACTTGCCCGGGAGATTATTCAACAGCAGAAAAAGGAGCAGATACCACAAGGTCATAAAGAGGCGATGATTTCTGTACTACGAGAACAAATGATCCAGCAACAACAATTCGCAACAAAACAATCAGATAGTACCATACAATCATCTGTGCAGACTATTCCCAGTAATTTAGAGGAGAGAAATTTACCCTCTTATGCTGAAACAGCATCTTCGCAAATAAAACAAGAGGTTGAACGACTTATTCATACTACTTTAGAAAAAGGACTCCATGATGGTATAGCGGAGGCTATAAAAGCAGATCCTTTTGTTATCGATATGTATCATGATGCTCTTGCTGAACATATTGTGGAACAAATGAAAAACAAAGGAATATTTTAGAAATTAAGTATTGGATATCGGAAATTTATACTATTATGTCTTCTTTATTACTTATTAGTGGACTCATCGTGCTTGTGGGAATTATTGTTATAGCGACTATCCTGATTATTAAAAAAAATCGTGATGAATCAGTACGAAAATCTCTTGCGACTAAATTACTTTTAGTACGCATTCCTCAGATATCAGCCGACAAACAGACAACATATAAAGAGGAAATTAATTTCACAGAACAACTATTTAGTATTCTAGCGGGAAATACAGAAGGGACAACATTGGAGGCGGCGGTACATCATGTAGGAGAGGAAATTTATTTTTATATTTCTACCCATGAAAAACTTGTTCCTTTTTTAAGTCGTCAAATTGAGGGAGTTTTTAAGGATGCCCATGTGGAAGAGGTTGTTGAATATAATATATTCCAACCACAAGGATATACCGCGGGAGCATATCTTGTGCAAGATGAACACTATGCACTTCCTGTGCGAACCTATATTGAGGCAGAAGGGGACACGTTTTCTCCTATCATCGGAGCTTTTTCAAGAATTAATGAATTAGGGGAAGGAGCTGCGATTCAAGTTTGTATTCGCCCGGCAGAAGGATCACACAAGAAGAATATAAAGACTATTATAGAGAATTTAAAAAAGGGGATTCCCTTTAAAGAATTATCGTCACAAAAGTTTCTTGAATTAAAAGATTTTAAAGAGGTATTCTCAAGCGGAGAAAAGGATGGTGCGGTAGAGAATCAACCCGTTGATGAATCTATGGTGCATGCACTTGAGAAAAAAATATCAAAACCTCTCATTGAGGTGAATTTGAGATATATTGTTTCTACTACAAATCAAAGTAATACCGATGCCATCTTTGCGGGTATTACCGGATCTTTTTCACAATTTGAAGCGCCTCTTCGTAATAAATTTAAAATAGTATCTGCAAAGAACATAAAGAAATTTGCTTATCAATTTATATTTCGTGAATTTGATGAGGGACAAAGTATGATTCTCAACTCTGAGGAGTTAGCGAGTATTTTCCATTTACCAACAAGTACCATGCTTTCCCCTAAAATCAAATGGCTGAAATCAAAAGACGCTCCTGCTCCCGTTGATACTCCTACACAGGGAACAAAGTTAGGAGAGAATGTGTTTCGTGGAGTCACCCGTCCTGTGTATATCACTGATGAAGATAGGCGTCGTCACCTGTATATCGTAGGACAAACAGGAACAGGAAAATCTGCTCTTATGACAAATATGGCTGTTGATGATATTCGTCACGGGAAGGGTGTGTGTGTTATTGATCCTCATGGAGAACTGATTGATGCTATTCTTGGTTGTATCCCTCCAGAACGCGCTCAAGATGTTATTGTGTTTGATCCGGGAAATATGCATCGTCCGATTGGGCTCAATATGCTTGAATTTGATTTTTCTCGGCCTGAAGAAAAAACGTTTATTGTGAATGAAATACAGGGTATTTTTAATAAATTATTTACTGCGGAAACAATGGGTCCTATGTTTGAACAATACATGCGAAATGCATTATTGTTACTTATGGAAGATTCTGTATATGAGCCAGCAACTCTCGTAGAGGTTCCTCGTATTTTTACCGATGATGAATTTCGTAAACGTAAATTGGCTCGTATTACGAACCCTGTGGTACTCGATTTTTGGCAAAAAGAAGCGATGAAAGTTACTGGAGAAGCGTCGTTAAATAGTATGGCTCCTTACATTACTTCAAAATTCAATAATTTCATTGCGAATGATTATGTGCGTCCCATTATTGGTCAGACAAAATCTTCTTTTAAGTTTAGACAGATTATGGATGAGAAGAAAATTTTACTGGTGAGTTTATCGAAGGGGAAAATAGGAGATATTAACTCTGAATTGTTGGGTATGTTAGTAGTGGGTAAATTACTTCTTGCCGCCTTCTCACGCGTGGATATTTCACAAGAACAAAGAACTGATTTCAATGTGTACATTGATGAATTTCAAAACTTTACGACTGATTCTATTGCAATCATTCTTTCTGAAGCTCGTAAATACAAACTTAATCTTACTATTGCACACCAATTTATTGCTCAGCTTGAACAGAAAATTCGCGACGCTGTTTTTGGTAATGTGGGATCTATGGTGGTATTTCGTGTGGGAGCACAAGATACTGAATTTTTAGTGAAACAATTTGAGCCTGTATTTTTACAAAATGATCTTATGAATATTGATAATTTGAATGCATATATTCGTCTTCTTATTAAAGGACAAACATCAAAACCATTTAATATTAAAACGCCACTCTATCCTCAACAAGATCACACTATGATTCAGAAATTAAAAGAAGCATCTTCTACTCAATATGGCATCGATAGACAAACTGTAGAAATGGATATACTCAATAGGCTACGATCATAAAAATAGTGATTAGCCGCTAATTGTGAGTAATTAGTAACGAGTAACTAGTGAATAATTTTTGAATTTTTAAATAAGATATAAAATTTAAATTTTAAAACTTAGAATTTATTTACAAAATTAAAAATTGTAAAAATTAAGATTTTCTCTCTTATTTCTTATCTTACGCGTTCTGTCTATGAAACATACCTCTTCCTTCACCCTCATCGAACTCCTCATAGTAATAGGAATATTAGCTATCCTCACAGCCGCCGTGGTTCTTGTCCTCAATCCCACAGAATTACTCAAACAAGGCAGAGATAGTAAACGGATG
>JBAYWE010000010.1:0-26638 GCA_041674185.1 Minisyncoccota bacterium | reverse complement strand
AGTCATACGGGTACTATCTCTGCCTTGTTTGAGTAATTCTGTGGGATTGAGGACTATGACGACGGCTGCCGTGAGGATAGCGAGGATACCGATGACAATGAGGAGTTCGATGAGGGTGAAGGAAGAAGTCGATTGATTTCTCGGTTTTTTTTGAAAAAGAGGTGAAAATATAAAGAAAAAATTATGAGTAATAAAACGAACCATGATTTTACTCTAAACGCTATGCGTTATTTATTTTGTAGTAGTGCTCGTACACGCTCTTCTATAGGAGGATGGGTCATAAATAATTTTGAAAAAAATGAATTCTTTGAAGAGTTTTCTGCATCCAAATGCATAGGATTGGTAATGAATAAATGTGCTGTTGCTTGTTTTGATTTTTCAAATGGTTGAGATGTGCTTATTTTCTGAAGTGCATGCGCAAGACCTTCTGGATATCGAGTTAATAATACTGCACTTGCATCAGCAACAAATTCTCGTTTACGAGATATAGCTAATTGTAATAGAGTACCGACAATAGGAGCTATAATAATAGCTACGAGCCCTAAAATCATCATAAGAGAACTCCATCCCTCTTGATTACTATCTCTTCGTCCTCCACCAAAAAATGAGGCTCTCATGAATATATTTGCGATAATTGAAAGTACTCCTACTAATACCACTACGACAGTCATGACGAGTGTATCGTAATTACGTACATGAGAAAGTTCGTGGGCAATAACACCTTCAAGTTCACTTTTTTCTAAACGACTAATAATTCCTGTCGTCAGAGCGATAGCTGCATGTTTTGGATTACGCCCTGTCGCAAAGGCATTCGGTGATTCATCTTCTATGATATAGAGACGTGGTTGAGGAATTCCTGCGGTAATGGAGAGATTTTCTACGATTCTATAAATTTCACGATAGGTATTTGTATCGGCTTCTTGTGCATGGTATGAGGCAAGAGCAATAGTATCTGACTTCCAATAGGCAATTATGTTCATTCCGATACTCAAAATGACCGCTATATATAATAGGGTTGTATCTTGATAGGTATATGATAATACCCATCCAATTCCAATAATTATCACAAAACAAGCTGTAAACAACAACCAGGTTTTTCTGATGTTTGCAGTTTTTAGATCGTATATGTTCATTCAAATCTCTATTTTATTTCCTCTCCCTCGTGCGTTGTTTCTATTGTTTTTAATCCTTTTTTTGAAAAGATAAAAATGTACAATATTTCCAATACTCCTACCAAATTTATAACCATAAGTACTACAAACCAAATAGGATGGTTATTTCTCCCCGCTTTCCAAAGAGCGATACCTTTCCACACTAATGACCAAAGCATGAGTGCTACAAAAATAAATTCGTGTTGTTGATAATAAGCTATAAATTGTTGGATGTCTCCCATCATATGTTTATTTGTATTAAGTATTTTTATTTAAACGAAACTTTTACCGGTTCTTTTTCAGCTTCCGATTCTAACGCAAAAAATTCTTCAATTTTAAAACCAAATAATGACGATAAAATATTAGTCGGAAATGATTGTATTTTTGTATTAAGCTCTAATACCATTGAATTGTAAAATCTGCGAGATGCCTGAATCTTATTTTCGGTATCTGATAATTCACGCTGTAACTCTAAAAAGTTTGCATTCGCCTTTAAATCTGGGTAATTTTCTGCTACCGCAAATAACGTTTTTATGGTTTGTGAAAGCTGATTTTCTGCCTGTGCTTGATCTGCTTTGTTTTCTGCTCCCATGGCTGTGGTGCGTGCTGCGGTGACTTCTTCTAAAACTGTTTTTTCATGAGTCGCATATCCTTTTACTGTTTCTATGAGGTTTGGAATAAGGTCATATCTGCGTTTTAATTGTACTGATATGTCAGACCACGCCTCTTTCGCTCTATTACGTACTCGTACAAGCGCATTATAAGAAAGTATAATCCAAACTACGATAAGAGCGAGTAAAATCCAAATAATATTCATTTGTATATAGTCCATAGTTTTTTGAATGTTATGTTAATGTGTGTAGTATATCATATTTTTAAAAAGAATAAAACGCCATTTAATGGCGTTTTATCTTGGGTATTTTATGGTGTATATCTTCTAAAAATCTCCATGTCCCCGTCCCTCATTTCCCATGTTTTTTTCCTCTTTAGTAGGAATATCTGAAACAGTCGCCTCGGTAATAATAAGCATAGAAGCAACTGACATGGCATTGGTAAGTGCTGATTTAGTGACTTTTGTGGGATCGATAATCCCCGCTTCTATCATATGTACATATTCTCCTGTTGCGGCATTAAAACCAAAATCATCTTTTCCTTCGGAAACTTTATTCAATACCACTGATCCATCGAACCCTGCGTTTTGAGCGATTTGTTTTAAAGGGGTTGTAATTGCTTGCAGTACTGTTTTTGCTCCTACGATTTCTGCAAGCTGATTTTTTCCAAATGTTTCTATGAGTTTTTCAATAGCTTGTGCTGCACGTACGAGAGCTACTCCTCCTCCTGGAACAATACCTTCTTCTGCGGCTGCTTTTGTTGCATTGACCGCATCTTCAATGCGGTATTTCTTTTCTTTTTGTTCAACCTCGGTCGCAGCGCCTACTTTAATAATAGCAACTCCTCCTGCAAGTTTTCCTAATCGTTCTTGTAATTTTTCTTTATCAAATTCAGAATCTGCTTTTTCTAATTGTGTTTTAATTTGTGCGATGCGATTTTGTAATATCTCCTTGTCTCCTTTTCCATTTACAATTTTGGTATTATCTTTATCTGCTACGACACGATGCGCTCCTCCCAGCTGTTCTAATTCCACGTTTTCTAATTTTCGTCCTAGGTCATCAGATATCAGCTCTGCTCCCGTTAAAATTGCGATATCTTGTAATAATTCCTTCTTTTTATCTCCAAATCCTGGAGCTTTTATAGCGAGTACCGTGAAAATACCTCGTAGTTTATTTAATACAAGTGTTGCGAGTGCTTCACCATCTACTTCATCTGCAATAATAACCATTTCCTTTTTACCCGTCTTTATTATTTTTTCTAACAGGGGAAGAATTTCTGCAATTGAAGATATTTTTTTATCAGTAACTAAAATAAGTGGATTTTCAATGTCGGCCTGCATTTTTTCTGAATTCGTTACCATGTAGGGTGATACATATCCTCGATCAAATTGCATACCATCTACGAATTCAGTTGATACGCCCACCGTTTGTCCTTCTTCTACGGTAATAACTCCATTTTTTCCCACTTGTTCAATGACACGAGCTATTTCTTTTCCAATTTCTTTATCACGCGCAGAAATAGTTGCTACTTGTGTATAGCCATCAGTTCCTTTTACTTCTCGAGAGAGTTTTTTTAATTCATCCATTACTACTTCATAGGCTCTTTGCATCCCCTGTTGCATGTTAATTGGGTCAACGCCAGCTGAAACGTTTTTCAGTCCTTCATTAATAAGTATTTGTGCTAATACCGTTGCGGTTGTGGTTCCATCTCCTGCACTATCGTTTGTTTTTGAGGCAACTTCTTTTACCAATTCTGCTCCGATATTTTCAATTTTATCTTCCAATTCAATTTCTTTTGCGATAGTTACTCCATCATAGGTGACGACCGGAGATCCATATCCTTTTTCCAAGATAACCGCACGTCCTTTTGGACCAAGGGTTGTCTTAACCGCATTCGCTAATGTGTCGACTCCTTTTTTCAGTGAAGTTCGAGCTTGTTCGCCAAATAAAATTTGTTTTGCCATGTTTGTTTAAAATATTTAATAGAAATTAGAAATTGATAATTATCCGATTATCGCCAATATATCTTCTTCTTCTGCAATAAGATATTTTTGACCATCTAATTCCACTTGCTCAGGACCATATTTTTTATAAAAAACTATATCGCCTATCTTTACAGAGAGAGGAATAATTTCTCCTTTTTCATTTCGTTTTCCTGGGCCAACGGCGAGTATCTCCCCTTTGCTTGATTTTTCTCCTGTATTTTCAGGAAGCATAATTCCCGACTGGGTCATTTTTTCTTCTTCAGAGGGTTTTAATACGATTTTATTTGAAAGAGGTTTTATGTTCATATTTTCTCATGTTTAGATTAAAAGTAAGCTCATTGTAACTGTATTTTTCTAAAAATCAAGATAAACAAAAAGCGCGGTTCAGTTTAAGAAATCCGCGCGTTTCAAACCTTCGGTCATTATCATATCGTCGTACACTGCCATATATAGAGCTCCTATTATGACGATAAGTGTTAAAAGAACCAGTACTCCCTTTAATAATTTGTGTCTTCTGATAAAGATTTTAATCTTATCAGCCCTTTTTTGGGGTAAAATACACCATAGTATTGGAAGAACAAATATAGAAATGAGAACAATATCTTCAAAAGACATAATACCTCCACTATTTTTGTAACTCTATTATAAACCTATAATATCTAATTGTCAAGTTCCTCTAGAGAAGGGCTTTCTACCTGTAGTAATTCAACTTCAATTCCCTTTCCCGCTATACGACGTACGTCCTTATCTATTTTCCCGAATTCTTTGTATGAGGCGTTATATGCGTTTACTGTTGTTCCAAGATGACCACCCATCTTCTGTAGAAATGATTCATAACTCTTTAAATGTTTTCCTAAATCCTCAACATTTTTGCGAATTTCTTTTGCTGATTCTTCTATGTGTAATGCCTTCAATCCTTGTAATACGGTTTGGAGATATGCCAAAAATGATGTGGGAGATACAATAATAACGTGTTTTTCTTTGAAGGCGTATTCTATAAGATCCCTTGTGTTTACTTTTACAGCACCCACTTGCGCGACCAGTAAATCATAATAAATTGCCTCGTGTGGAATAAACATAAACGCAAAGTCCATGGTGTTTTCAGATGGTTTCACATACTTCGCTGTCTCATCAATGCGATTCTTTAAATCTAAGCGGAATGCTTTTTCTAAGCGTTCTTTTTCTGTAGGATCACCTGCTTCTCCTAGGCGATTATAATTTTCTAATGAAAATTTTGAATCGATGGGAATAATTTTATCTTTTACAAAGACAACCGCATCCACGATAGTGCCATCTTTGAACGGATATTGCATCTGATAACTTCTGGGAGGTAATACATTTTTTAATAATGTTTCAAGATAATACTCTCCTAGAATTCCTCGTTGCTTTGGATTTTTAAGAATATCTTGTAATTTACTCAGCTGATCGGTAAATCCTATAACTTGTTTATTCGTTTCTTCAAGACGCGTCAATTTCTCGGTTACGTCGCTAATAATCCGCATACTCTGTTCTGATTGATGTTGCGTTGCTTGATGTGATTCTCCCAACTTTGCATCCATCATCCTGGTGATTTCAGCTATTTGATTCTGAATAAGTAATAAGCCATTATCGGGTTCTTTGTTTTCTTCTTTGCGCGTCAGAAGTTTCTTAATAACTAAAAATAAGGCGCCAAATAACACCACTTGAATCACAATAAATAGTATAATAGTCTCTGTATTCATGATATAATAAATCTATTCTATCATTATGAATCAAAAAAAGAAAACTTCTCAAACGATATTTATCACGGGAGCGGCAACAGGAATCGGTCTCGCGACTGCAAAACTACTTCTTTCCCAAGGATATAACGTGACTATTTTCTCACTCACCAAACCTGGTATCCACGATATGGAGATATTATCTGCCATTCCCCACGCGTTGGTATTAACAGGAAATATTTGCAATGCAATGCATGTACAGAAAGCACTGAATGCAACTATTAAGAAATTTGGTTCTCTCGATGTTCTTATCAATAACGCGGGTATTTCTCAAAAGAAGTTATTTAAAGATAGTACTGCTCAAGAATGGGACTTTATTATTAATGTAAATATCAAAGGCACGCTCGTCGTTACTCAACGCGCTCTTCCGTATATGCACAAAGGGGGGCTTATTATTAATATATCTTCAGGTTCAGCTTTGCATGCGGTCTCACATTTATCTTTGTATTCTCTAACCAAAGCCGCTCTTCTCAACTTCACACAATCTCTTGATAAAGAAGTTCAAAAAGATGGTATTCGCGCTGTTGTCGTTACCCCGGGGTCTACACAAACTTCATTATTTGAAAAAGCATCTCCTGGAAAAACTCCTTTTTATCAACCAGAAGATATTGCGCAGGTTATTGTAAATACCATCTCAGGTAAACAGAAGCCTGATAAAAACAGAATCGTAAATCCGTTTAAGCATCTCTACAGATAACACAGAATTATACAGAACTAGTATGGGCATACACAGAAAAAATTTTATAACATTAATTTTGTTTTAGCGGTATCTTTAAAAGAATCATAAGAATTTCTTATACCCCTTAATAATTGAATTAGTTTTTTTCTTGCTTGAGTGACCATAAGTACAGACTCTTTGTCCTTTTCGTTTCTCTGATCAGGAAGCAAACAACTTATATCTTGATTCTCCTCATTTAATTGAAAGAATCTTCCCAGAAAGAAGTCCATAAATTCGTGGACTTTTTCATTAAATTTCTGCCTCTTTTCTTCTATCTTAGAATTTAGAAAAATCATCTCAGGAAGATCTTTCTTTTGCTCGTGATAGATTTTCAGTTGGTTCAGTTTTTTAAGAACAAACCTTTCCTTACTAATATCATCCAAAAGATCATAGACATACTCACTTGGTATAAGTTTGTCTATCTCTATGAACCTATTTTTATCCGATTCCCTCTCTTTATCTTTTTTATAAGAAACTCCTTTCAAAAACCAACCAAGCAGACTACTCATTAATCCTATCAATAAATTTATAATATATTCCCACATATTCTTTGTTATAGAACTTTCATACAATATTCCACCGCCTCTTCTTGTGTTTTAAAAGTTTTAAATCTAGACCCCTCAGGATACAAAGAATAAGATTCAGATTGACTGAATGGAGATGGAGCATTATATTCTATTTTTTGTAGACATTCTTTTTCTTTCTGATTCTGTAAATAGAAATATATAGCAACAACCAGAAGCAATACTATTACAACTATAACAATGAGCTTGATATATTTTTTCATATTGAAATATTATTTTAAGTTAACTTAGATACATATTACTCCTATTGAGTTAGTTATCAAACTATCTTAATAGTTTTTGTCTTTACTGTTTTTCCTCGTATTATAGAAAACTTTGATTTTGGCATCTTAAAATATTTTGCAAGTTGTTTCATAACATCTTCGTTTGCTTTATTTTCAGTTGCGGGTTGCTTTGTCCATACGATAAATTCCGTATCAGAAGTTTTTTCTACCCCCTCTTTTTTCTTATTCAATTTTGTAAGGATAGTGAGAAACATAATTGAGAGATAGTGAATAATTTTTAATTTTGTAATTTTATAAATAAATTCTAATGTTTAAAATTTAAAACATTAATGCATTAATTAAAAATTGTTATAAATACTTTCCTGTCGCAGTTCCTTTTTTCTTTGCATCCGCAATAGTTCCCTCAAATACAATTTTACCTCCTCCATCTCCTCCTTTGGGTCCTAATTCAATCATCCAATCCGCTTCTTTGAGTACATCTAAGTTATGCTCAATAATAGTAACCGTATTCCCTTTTTGTACGAGCGAACGTAACAAGAAGAGTAATTTTCGAGTGTCATCAAAATGCAATCCCACCGTTGGTTCATCAAGCACGTAGAGAGTTCTTCCCGTAAATCGTTTTGATAATTCTTCGGCAAGTTTAATACGTTGCGCCTCTCCACCGGAAAGCGTGGTAGCCGCTTGTCCCAACTTCATATAACCAAGCCCTATCTCTTCCAGTAATTGAAGCTTATCTGCTATTTGTGAGAATGAAGCAAAAAATATAAGTGCCTCTGAAACAGACATATTTAAAACATCAGCAATGTGCTTTCCCTGATATTTCACATCAAGTACTTCTGGTGAAAATCGAGTTCCCTTACAGGTGTCACACTCTACATACATATCAGGCAAGAAATACATCTCTACCTTCTTATACCCTTCCCCTTTACAGGCCTCACAACGCCCTGGACGCACATTAAAACTAAAATATGACGGTGTATATCCACGTACTTGGGATTCCTGTAATCGAGCGAATAAAGTGCGAATATAAGTGAAAATACCCGTGTAGGTTGCCGGATTGCTCCGCGGTGTTTTTCCAATAGGGCTTTGATCAATAATAATTATTTTATCAACGTGTTCTGTGCCCTCTAGTTTTTTATATGCACCCGGTACTACCGCAAGTTGTGCTACTTCTTTTTGTAATGCTTTTGCAAATACATCGAGCATGAGTGTACTCTTTCCTGACCCCGATATTCCTGCAATTGCCACAAAGGAGCGAATGGGAATATGTAAGTCAACATTCTTTAGATTAAATTGTGAAGCACCAAATAATGATATGCGTGATCGTTCCGGGTTTATGCTTTGTTTTGGCATACCAGAAAATACTTTTTTCTTTCCAGAAAAATATTGACCGGTGAGGGAATTTGATTTTTTTAATTGCGCGGGGGTTCCCTCAAATATTAATTGTCCTCCTTTTTCTCCTGCAAAAGGTCCTATTTCAATAACCCAATCAGCCGCCGTAATAACCCTGTCGTCATGTTCTACTACCACTACGGTATTTCCTAAATCGCGTAAATATTTTAATGTTTCAATAAGTCTATCGGTGTCTTGGGGATGTAATCCAATCGTCGGTTCATCAAGCACATAAATCACTCCCGAAAGACCACTTCCCAATTGTGTCGCTAATCGTATGCGTTGGTTTTCTCCTACTGAAAGTGTCGTCGCTGATCTCCCCACGGTAATATAATCTAATCCTACATCAATAAGAAATTGAGTTTTTGCAATAATTTCTTTTATAATTGGTTGCGCTATCGTTTGTGAATTTACTGTGGTATGAGAAAGTATTTGTACGAGAAATTTCTTAAGATTTTCCGCTGAGAGAGACGCTAATTCCCAAATATTTTTATCATTCAAGAGCACAGCAAGTACTTCTGGTTTTAATCGTGCCCCCTGACATGCGGGGCATGTTTTTTCCATCATGTGTTTTGAAAGCTCATGACGAATAAATTCAGAATCAGTCTCATAATATAATCTCTCAAGACGTGGAATCACTCCTTCAAAAAAGGTTTCTCCTTCCCAATCACCATTTTCCAAACGAATCTTATTTTCTACATCTCCGTATAAAATAATATCTCTGATGTGCTTCGGAATATCTTTAAATGGCGTACGAACTGATATGTTATTTTGTTGTAATATGGTTTCAGTCACAAATTTTTGCCAAGTAACCCCCAATGAACGTCTTCCCATCTGGCTTAATGAATACCATGGAATAATAGCTCCCGCCTCAAGGGATATTTCAGGAGCAATTAATAAACCGAGATCTATTTCTAATTTCGTTCCTAATCCTTGACATGTTGTACACGCTCCATATGGAGCATTAAATGAAAATAATCGGGGTTCAATCTCGGGCATAGAAAATCCACATCGTGAACAAGCATATCGTTCTGAAAATCTAATGACTGTTTCTTTTTTCTTTTCTTGTTCTGAGATTTTACCGAGGGGGCGAGTAAGAGCAAGAACAATACCATTTCCTATGTGGAGTGCTTTGCGTACTTTTTCTATAACTTCAGATTCCTCCTCTTTTGCTAAATGCTCTAATTTCTTCTTCTTTTTTTTCAGGGCTTCTTTTTCTGCTTTGGATATATTTTTTTGTATATCTATTTTAAATCCCGTCATGACATTTCCTATAACTACTTCAATACTATGTGTTTTATTTTTATCAAGCGTTTTTTGTATCGCTTCATCAAGTGCATACACATATCCATCAATACGTACGCGTGGGTATCCTGATTTTTGGATTTCATCGAGCACGGCTTTGTGCTCTCCTTTTTTACCTTGTATGATAGGCGCTAATAATATCACCTCATCCTCTTTTGAAAGTTCTATAATTTGTTGTGCTATGTGTTGTGGTGTTTGTGCAGTGATAGGTATATGACAGTCAGGACAATGAGGTACACCCACACGTGCGAATAATAATCGAAAGTGATCATATATTTCTGTAATTGTTCCTACGGTTGAGCGTGGATTTGAAGATATGCTTTTTTGATTGATTGCGAGTGTGGGAGAAAGTCCGGTAATTTTGTGCACATCTGGTTTCTTAAATCCACCTAAAAACTGGCGCACATATGATGATAACCCTTCTAAATACCGTCGTTGGCCTTCTTCATATAAGGTGTCAAATGCCAAAGATGATTTTCCTGAACCCGAAACACCACAAACTACCACGAGTTTGTTCTTGGGTATCTTAACAGAAACATTTTTAAGATTGTGTACTTTTGCTCCCTCTATTTCTATGTATTCGGTTGTTTTTGATGATTTTGTTTTTGGCATACAGGGTATATAGATGATAACTGGTCATTATACCTGATTTTATGATAAAAACAATGGCTCTTTTAGTATATTATTTCCATATATACCTATTTTAGACGTGTATGAATGTAATAATTACTGACATTTTTGTAAAGATATTGACTTTTTATCAATTATGTGCTAGTATACTCTCACAGCACACTACATATTTCTATAAAACTTTACATTCGGAGGAATGCATGAAAAAGTCAATGTTATTATTTGCTCTCATCGTATTATTTGCTGGCATTAGCAATGCACAACAGGATGATTACAAATTATCTTCTTTAACCGTCTCGTCTGGTGAGGGCGCTTTATCTAGCGGCATATTCGCCTCAGCCACGATCCAAAATACGGATACGAAATTCACCCTAGAAGTCTGTTCAAGTTTTGCCCAGGCAATCTATGGAAAAAATTATGGTGATTTCTTTATAGCCGGAAGTGCTGGATTCAATAATAATACTCCATGGGTTGGTCCGTTCATATCTTTTTCTCCATCTAGTTGGATATCATTTACCACCTGGGAAGGTGTTTCTGCCGGTAAAGATAAGCATCCGAATCTAAAAAGTTTTGAAGATATCCAATTTTATTTTGCTTATAATAACGTAAAGTTGAATTATTCAATCTTTTTTCTTCAATACTCAGTAATTCATTTCCAGAAGGATATTCCAAATAATATGCCAGGCGGAGGAATTTCATTACCCCTCGGGAAATACAACGTTTTCGTTGGATGTGAATATTCGTTGCGAGATGAAAAACCACTCTATTCTGCTGGTTTAACTGTAAATTTTTAAAGTTTTATTAGTTATGGGGGGGTGACGATGTATGTCGTTGCCCTTCTTTTTTTGTATCTAAAATTGTCGTACTATATACCTATGTCATCACTCTCTATTAAAAAACAGATTTCTCAACTCCCTACTGGTCCAGGGATTTATTTGTTTTTTAATACAAAAGAAGAGATTTTATATATTGGGAAAGCCATCAATATAAGAAAAAGAATCCAATCGCATTTTGCACCTAAAAATAGTATACGTCCCATATCTGCAAAACTATATCCACAAGTACGACGTATTGATTATATAGAAACAAAAAATGAAAAGGATGCCCTTCTGTTAGAACAACGGCTCGTTAAATTAAATCAACCAAAATACAATATTGAACTTAAGGATGATAAAAATTATTCTTTTGTAGCTATTACTCATGAAGAACTTCCGCGTGTTTTTGTTGCTCATCAAACAAAATTAATAGATGCGGATCTTATCGGTCCCTTTATATCAGGAAAAGAGCTGCGATCATTTCTTGCTAAAATTCGCATCTTATTCCCCTATCGTACGTGCAAAAATAAAAAGAATGACCCTTGTTTAGATTATCATTTAGGACTATGTCCTGCTCATGGAACCATGATAAAAAAATATTCATTATTCCTTGAAGGGCTTATAGCATTGTTGCATCTATATAATGCAGAACAACCTCTTCTTGAATGTTATGATATCTCTCATACATCAGGATCCTATACTTCTGGATCTCTCGTTACATTTCGAGGAAGTAAAAAATATACAAAGGGATATCGTTTGTTCAATGTACGTAGTCAAACAAAAGGAGATGACCCTCGCGCATTACGAGAAGTCTTAGAGAGACGCCTTGCTCATACTGAATGGCAACATCCCGATCTTATTTTGATAGATGGTGGAAAATCTCAACTTTCTCAGTTAAAACATATATCCCTTCCCATTATTGGTATTGCCAAGTATAATCGTGAAGCACAACACGCAACGCTTTATTCACCATACTCGAATCGTTCTATTTCTTTATCAAGCCTTCCTGAAGATATATCACAAACATTTTTGCGTATGCGAGATGAAGCTCATCGATTTGCTATACGGCAACAACGGAAACGACAAGCAAAAATTTAAAGAATCTTCAAAATATGTCTTTTCATATAACAAGTAAATTTAGTCCTGCCGGAGATCAACCCCAAGCTATTAAAGAGCTTGTTTCTGGTTTCAAAAAGAAGGAGCGGTTTCAAACCCTCTTAGGAGTTACCGGTAGCGGAAAAACATTTACTATGGCGCAGGTAACGCAAGCACTTGATAAACCAACCTTGATTATTTCTCACAACAAAACACTTGCGGCTCAATTATATGAGGAACTGAAAAGTTATTTTCCCAATGATCATATCCATTATTTTGTTTCTTATTATGACTACTATCAGCCAGAAGCATATCTGCCGAACTCTGATACCTATATAGAAAAAACAGCACAGATTAATGAAGAAATAGAACAATTACGCCATGCGGCCGTACAATCGGTTTTGCAATATAGAAATACTATCGTTGTTGCTTCCGTTTCTTGTATCTATAACCTGGGATCCCCTCAAACATTTCGTGGTATTAGTCTGACTGTTGAAAAAAATCAAGAAATAACACCTCGAGATTTTTTAAGAAATCTTCTGTCCTTGCAATATGAACGAAATGAAATTGAATTTAAACCAGGGCGATTTAGAAAACGAGATGCCTATATAGATGTGTGGCCCTCTGGATCAGAAGACTTTTTACGTGTTGAAATTACACAAGGCACCATTATCTCACTTACGTTACAACATCCCTATACTGCCACACAAAAAGTACTCAGAGAATTTAAATTATTTCCTGCAAAATTTTGGATTTCTGAGGAGAAAATGCGTGCTATTGCTATTGCAAATATACAAACTGATCTTGCAAAACAAATAGAAGTATTACAAAAAAATAAAAAGCCTCTTGAAGCAGAGCGTCTCAAACGAAGGACACACTACGATATCGCACTTATTAAAGAATTGGGTTGGTGTAAAGGAATTGAGAACTATACACGTTATTTTGAAGGGCGAGCCGCTGAAACTCCCCCCTTCACTCTTATGGACTATTTTCCAAAAGATTACATACTCATGATTGATGAATCTCATATGAGCATACCTCAAATTCGTGGTATGTATGAAGGAGATAAATCGCGAAAAGGAACACTTATTGAGCATGGATTTCGACTTCCTTCTGCCTGGGATAATCGTCCCCTGAAGTTTCCTGAATTTGAGAAAAAGTTTTCTCAGTGTTTATTTGTGTCTGCAACTCCCGGAGAATTTGAACTCTCTCATTCTGCACATATTGCGGAACAGATTGTACGACCCACGTATCTCATTGACCCTCCTATTGAGATACGAAAAACAGAAGGACAAATCCCTGACCTCATTACAGAAATACAAAAACGAACGGCGCAAAAAGAACGCGTTTTGGTCACTGTGCTCACGAAGCGTTCGTCAGAAACTCTTGCAAAATATCTTAAAGATAAAAAAATAAAAGCATGCTTTCTTCACTCAGAAATAGATACCTTGGAGCGACCCAAAATTCTTATGGATTTACGGAAAGGGGTATATGATGTACTCGTGGGTATCAATTTGTTACGCGAGGGGCTTGATTTACCCGAGGTATCACTTGTTGCTATTTTAGATGCCGACAAAGAAGGGTTTTTGCGTGATACCACTTCATTTATTCAAATTTCAGGACGCGCGGCACGAAATATCAACAGTAAAATTATTATGTATGCAGATAGATACACTCTCTCTATGAAGAAAGCTATTGCTGAAATGAGTCGTCGACGTGCTATACAAGAAGCCTACAATAAGAAGCACCACGCTATTCCCGCTCAAATTACAAAAGATATCAACTATACCCTTCGAGATGAATTAGAAGAAATTGAGAAAGAAGAACCAAAACGTGAAGCGGCGCGAGAATATATTAAAGAATTAGAACGACGATTAGATCTTGCCCAACGTAATTTGCAATTCGAAAAATCTGCGGCGTTAAAAGCACGTATAGAAAAAATCCGCGCCTCAAACCCTAAACGACCTATATCTAAAAAGAAATAGCGTTGCTTCATCGTACGGTATACCCTATACTAACTCGATATGATCACATTTAAATTAACTAAAAAATCAAAGAAAAGTAGTGCGCGTGTCGGTATCTTAGAAACTCCCCATGGTTCTATAGAAACTCCCTCATTTGTAAATGTGGCAACTCAAGCAACGGTTAAAACACTTACCTCTCAGGATTTGAAACTATGTGGATCTCAAATACTTATTGCAAATACGTATCATTTACATATTCGTCCTGGAGAAGATGCTATGAAAAAACACGGTGGTATTCATACCTTTATGAAGTGGGATGGCCCCGTTATGACTGACTCCGGAGGATTTCAGGTGTTTAGTTTAGGATTTGGAAAAGATTATGGTACGGGGAAAATTTTAAAACAGAAATCGTATGAAAAAATAAAGCAAGGAGCGCAACCTAAATTAGTAAAGATAACTGAAGCGGGCGTTGAATTTCGCTCATATGTAGATGGTAAAAAATTATTTCTAGGACCGAAAGAATCCATTCATATTCAAGAAAAAATTGGTGCTGATATTATCTTTGCATTTGACGAATGCACCTCCCCTCTTGCGGATTATGATTACAATAAAGATGCCTTGGAACGTACCAAACGATGGCTTCTGCAATGTATTCAGGTTAAAAAAAGTGATCAAGCACTCTATGGCATTGTACAAGGAGGTAAATATAAAGATTTACGTATCGAGAGTGCGCAATTTACTGCTTCACAGAAAGTAGATGGATTTGGTATTGGGGGAGAATTTGGCGATAGCACGGGGACTATGAAATCAATGCTTCGTATCGTACTCAAAGAATTACCTGAAAACAAACCGCGTCATTTACTTGGTATTGGACACTTAAAAGATATTGAAGAAATTATCAAGGAAGGAGTAGATACCTTTGATTGCATCACTCCCACACACTACGCGCGTCATGGTTATGCGTTCGTACAAACAGGAATGAAGGCGGGTAAAATGCAGTGGGAGAAGTTAGACTTAAATAATAAAAAATTCCTTCTCAGTAAGGAACCTATAGATAAAAAATGTGATTGTTTTACCTGTACTACATATACCCGAGGATATCTCCATCATTTACTCCGCGCCTATGAAATAACTCCCCTGCGCTTACTCACCATCCATAATGTATATTTTTTCAATAAATACGTTGCCTCATTAAGAAATGCGGTAAAAAAGGGATTATTGTAAATCACATAAGCTCTGTTACAACCATTCAACGATTGACGCGAATCGTTGAATGGTTTTTTTGTAAGACTTAATTGAAAAAATAAAATTAGATTATTTTAAGAGATGAAATCCTATTACTCCCACAAATTCCCCTTTTGTGTGTTCTTTTTTTTCTGCGAGCCATGCATTTACTTCTTTTGGCGTTCCATATATAGATGACTCAAATTTCTTAGTGATTTCTTTTGCAAGAAACACAGGAACATCTGGGATAGTAGCCTCTAAAAGTTTTATTGACTTTTGTATGCGAAAGGGTGATTCAAAAAATACCATTGCTTGTTCTCTTTCTTTATATTCTTGAAACAGTTTCTTTAGCTTTCCTTCGGTACGAGGTAAAAACGCCATAAATGCAAAATCATATATAGGCATACCACATAACGCAATGACGCTGGTAACCGCCGATGGGCCTGGAATCACTTGTACCTCAATCTCCAATTCTCGCGCGGCTTTAACCACATGGAACCCCGGATCACTCACTCCCGGCATTCCCGCTGAAGTAATAAGAGCTACATCTTCTATTTGTAAAATTTCACGTATCTTTGACACTACCCCCTTTGCATTCGCGTCATTATATTTAATGATTGATTTTTTTGGAATGTTAAAAATACTCAATAAACGTAATGAATCCTGCGGACTCTCCATTAAAATAGTGTGAGCTTTTTTAAGAGCCTCGATCGCTCGGGGAGACATGTCTTGCAGATTTCCAATAGGAGTTCCGATAATATATAACATAAAAATAGTATATAATTTCTTATATATAATTGCTACCATGCTATAAAAAACCACTTCGTATACACAAGTGGTTTTTTATATTTCTATTT
Organism: Minisyncoccota bacterium; assembly: GCA_041674185.1. Classification (GTDB taxonomy): domain Bacteria; phylum Patescibacteriota; class Minisyncoccia; order UBA6257; family JAGOQP01; genus JAKBUF01. The sequence continues at coordinate 10,326 of JBAYWE010000010.1, read as the reverse complement.
ACTTGCAGAATCAAATGGATTTTCAAGTTTTTCTTTCATTTTCTGCATATAAGCTTCTTTGGTAATCATTGATCCTGAGTCGGGATCAAGAACTAATTCTTCTACATGAGGAATTCTATTTTCTGTTCTTTCTTCTACCGTTGCATCTAAAGTGATTCCTTCTGTATCTTTTTCTATTGGCATCTGTTCTATGCTCATAGTATGTGATAATTTTTTTAGTAATAATATAATACCATTGACAAAATGTATTATATTTTGTATTATAGCAATATTGATATAAAAAGTCAATATTGTACACAAAAATTTAATATAAGAGGAGGCTTCTGTGATCAATATCTTTAAAGATCCTGAAAAAGGCACTATTATCGTCGATTTGAGTGATGTTATCACTGAATCGGACGCAAAAATATTCAAAAATCATTCTCTTTTGTCAGAAAAACTTCCCCGCGAATTATATATTCTTGTTAAATCTACTGGAGGAGATATGCTTGCATGCCTTAGTATCTATGAAGATTTACAAAAGTTAAAAGAACGTGGGACAAAAATCATCGGTATTACAGGAGTAGAAGCAAGCTCTGGAGCATTTGTTATTTTTGTTGGATGTACCGTGCGTATCGCATCCCAAGAGACAAAATTTAGAATCCATGCGGTACATGTAACAAGAAACATCCGACGACTGAACGACGAATTTGAAAATATCTTTGTAAAAGAACTAAAGAAAAACAAAGATAATTTTATTCACATGAAGGATTCTGATTTTGCCATTTTTGTAAAAAAATCCTTGCGATTAGCCTCGTCGAATCCCATTGAGTTGCAGGAAAGATTAGAAGAGATAATAAAAAAACACACTCTTCTTTTGCCAGAAAGAATAACTCAAATTATGAGCCAAAAAAATTCAACCATCATAAGACCAGCGGAAGCGTTAGAGTTAAATATTATAGACGCAATTTATGATTGAATTTTTCTCGTATTATGTATATGGCGCTTCACCGCGCCATATTTTTTATTTCTCTCCATATTTTCCAATTTTTCCCGCAACAAAAACCAACAAGATGGTTACAATGATTGCATATATAAACTTTACACTTAATCCGCCCCCTGTATCCATCGGAAATACAAATTTTACTAAATATTGTATAGCATCATTCCACGCCAAACCAACAACAAATCCGAGCCCTGCAAGGATATACGTTGCTGATTTACTCCATATGGTATGAGAAGATTCCTTTAATTTTTCTTGTACTACTTCTTTCGTTGTATGTATAATTTCCATATATTTTTATACTAATAATGATTTTATTATATCTAAATTTTTTTTATCTGGCCCCGTCCCATCAAATCCAGGAACTTCTAATATAAGCGGAATGTGTTGTATTTTTGTATGCGTAATAAAATCGTGTAATCCTTTTTTTCCAATACATCCCTCTCCTATATTCTCATGCCTATCTTTTTTTGATCCCGCGGGAACCTTACTATCATTCAAATGAGTCACCCACCATGCATCAAGACCTATGAATGAATCAAAGGAGTTAATAAAATCATTTATTTCTTTTGTTTGAAATAAAGAAAGCATGCCAGACGCAAATGCGTGTGCGGTATCAATACATATACCAAATCGTTTATTATTAACTCCTTTATATATTTCAGATAATTCCTCAAGTGTATCTCCTACTAAATTACCCGCTCCTGCATTATTTTCCATAATAAGAGTACTTTCAGGAATACTCTCTAGAATATCTCTCAACGTTTTTATTACTATTTGAATAGATGTGTCACGATCCATATCTCCCCTCGAGCCCACATGAAAGATGACTCCCTGCGCGCCAATAGCTCCTGCGATTTCTAGGTGACGGGTGAGTAATTGTTGAGAGGCCCCTCGGAGAGCTTCCTTGGGACTGGTGATATTAATTAAATACGGTGCGTGTAAAAAAATGTTTTTAACACCAGCTTCTTGGGCTTTTTTCTTAAAAAGATTAGCGTCTTCTTTGGTGGGGAGAGCAGCTCGCCATTGTACAGGAGATGCACCAAATAGTTGTATGGTGTTTATCTCCAATGTTTGTGCACGCATAATGGCGGACATAAGTCCGCCACTTGCCGATACATGACATCCAACGCCTCGTTCTTGAATAGATTTATTTATTTTCTCCATGAGACATGAGTGCTTGTACTTCTGTTTTATATTTTTCGGCTACTCGTGCAGCGGCAGTCATTTGATTCGTGCCACTTTTTACTTCTGCTTCAATTTCAGAAGCAATTTTTTTAAATAATTCTGGATCTTTTTCGAATGCAGAAATAATCTTTTCTCTTTGATCTGCGGGAATATTTTTTAGTTGTGATTCTAAAATTTTTCGTGCAATAAATGAGGTAAACATGATTCTATTAATGTATTACGTGTATGTATCAGTATAGCAGTTATAGATAACTTTGTCTGCTGTATAAATGTCGTTCAGTTCTTTGTATAATACGAGCCATCGTTGCAACCGATTCTACAGGATATTCCCCTGATGCCGTTTCATCAGAAAGCATTACTGCATCACTCTTGTCGAGAATTGCATTTGCTACATCACTTACTTCGGCTCGTGTCGGTTGTGGATGCGATACCATAGAAAGCATCATCTGGGTGGCAGTAATAGTCCCCTTATTATGCCAGTAGGCATGACGAATAATATTTTTTTGAATAAAGGGCACTTCTTCGACAGGTAATTCAGCCCCCAAGTCTCCTCGAGCAACCATAATAGAATCAGATACTTGAATGATTTCATCTATATGTTTTAGGGCAAGGGCACGTTCTATTTTTGAAATTATTTTTGCTTTTTTGCCAACTAATTCTCTTAATCGAATTACATCTTTTGCGGATTGCACGAATGACAGTGCAATATATTCAACCCCTTCTTTGAGAGCAAATTCAACATCGCGTACATCTTTCTCTGTCAATCCACTTGTGGTTAATGTCGTTTGTGGCAAATTAATTGCTTTATGTGAGAATAATAATCCCCCACGGATGACACGAGCGTATATTTTTGTCCCTACTACTTTTGTGACAACTAATTCCATAGCTCCATTCGTAAGATACATAGGCTCTCCCACTTCAATATCATCATGTATATACGGGTCATCTATGTGAATAATACCCTTTGCTTTTGTTTTCTCTGTTGTAAACACGAATTCATCGTTCTCTTCAAGCAAGAGTCCTTTCTTAGGGAGCTCTCCTACTCGTAATCGAGGGCCTTGTAAATCTTGCATAATATGTACCTGAATCTTTTCTTCCTTACGTATCTTTTCTATGTATTTCTTGCGATTCTTATATTCTTCATATGTACAATGTGAAAAATTCATACGCGCTATATGCATACCAGCATGTGCCATATCTCGCAATGAAGTATATGATTCTGATCGTGGACCTATCGTAGCTACAATTTTTGTTCTCATGTAATTTTTATTAATTTATTTCTTTTTCAAACGCCGTATTCTAACATACTGTTATTTTTGATACAATGGCTATATTCATAAATTAAGTAATTATGTCCTCACAATTTATTCTTATCTTTGGTATTATTTGTGCGCTCATTGCATTATCGGGCGGTGTTTGGTGGTGGTTTTCATCTCGACAAGCACTATTTTCAGACAATGATATAGTTACCATGCAATTTCCTCACGGAAAAATCGTTGCGGAGGTTTCGGCTGGATTATTAAAACAAGCCGCGGGGCTTTCTGGTCGAACTGAACTTGCTTCATCAACGGGTATGTTATTTGTTTTTTCTTCGCCACGAAAAGAGACTTTTTGGATGAAAGGTATGAAAATTCCTCTAGATTTTATATGGCTTACAAAAGGTGTAGTTATTGAAATACGTTCACAGGTACAACCCCCAAAAAATATTTTAGATATGACTCTTGTGGCGCCATCACGACCAGCTGATTCTGTTTTAGAAGTGCCCGCAGGTACTGTTCAAGAATTAAAGATACAAGTGGGAGACAAAGTAGAAATAAAGAAAAATTCTAATATAAAATAACTAATTTTAGTTTACGCTTATTACTAATTACTCTTTATTATTTACTATCTCTCGTGCCCAAAATACTCCAATAATCGCTGCGGTCTCTGCGCGTAATGTCATGTTTGGGAATGTATGAATGTGATATTGATATTCTCTTGCTTGCTGAATTTCTTCGTCAGTAAATCCTCCCTCTGGTCCAATAAATACTCCTATTGATCCAATCTTATCTTTGCCTTCCTGCGCTATTCTTTCTCCGCCTGTATGCAATACAATGGTATAAATATTATCCTGTGCTTTCTCCAATGCCTCTGTAAAGGAGCACACAGTACCAATTTGAGGAATAGAAACTCGTCCTGATTGTTCGCTTGCCTCTGTGGCTATTTTTTCTAATCTATCTTTCCGTAATCCTGTTTTGATAGTGCGTTGTGTAAGAATGGGAATAATTTCACTCACTCCCAGTTCTGTGGCCTTTTGTACCACGAGTTCAAAATTTTCCCGTTTTAATACTGCACAATATAATATAATTCTTGTTTTTCCTTCTTCTCTCTGTGTTATTTTTTCTACATTAAGTAGCGCTCTATTCTCATGATAAGCCGTTATGGTTGCCTGTGCCTCTTGCCCCGCGGCATTAAAAAGAACACACATCTCTCCATTGTGTAGTTTCAATACATCTCGTATTTGGTGAACAAATTCAATATCACTAATAGATATTTCTCCTTCTAAAAATCCTGTATTAAGAAAAAAGCGATGGATCTTCATAAATAATAAGTAAGTAGTAAGTTGTATATCTTGTTCTATTTTTATTTGTCATTATTGACTATTCAACAATTAGCGTCAATCGTTGAATGAATAGAGAGTGCTATAGATATTTTTTTAATATTTGAAAATCATTAAATAGCTGTTCTTTGGTTTGAGAATTGTAGATAGTGGCCGCAGGATGATACATAGGAATAATAGTTATCGGAAATGATACGAATGAACTCGATGTGTGGATAGTTCCGTGTAATGTGCTAATAGGCTTTAATTCATGCGCTAATCCAAATCGCTTCATAATATACGCCATAGAAAATCTTCCTAAGGTTACGATAACTTTTGGTTTTATAATTTCTATTTGTCTATCTAGAAATGGTGCATATAATTCTATTTCTTCGGGTTCTGGATCTCTATTATTTTGTGGGCGATCTTTCACAATATTGGTTATATACACATCCTCGCGTTTAATTTGAACACTCTCCAAAAGCTTGTCTAGAATTTTTCCTGCCGCACCACAAAATGGGCGACCCGTTTGTGCCTCATTTTTCCCCGGTGCTTCCCCAATAAACATAAACGTCGCATAATGATTCCCCTGTCCCACGACAGGAAAATAATTATTCTGTGTACGATACTCATACAAAGGAGACTGCGTGAAATTCAACAATTCATCACGTATTGTTTTCAATTGTTCATCTCGATTTTCATGATCGTTGGACATACATAAAGTATACAATATTTAGCTATAAGTGATAAGTATAAAAAATCTGCCACATTTTTTTAATTTTTACATTTCAATCTCATACTGATATAATCAACACACTATGAATTTCTATCAACGATTTCCTCGCACGTTTGAACCTGGAAAACCATTTAAATTAAGCCGATCAAAATTAGAGCAATTTATTAATTGTCCTCGCTGTTTTTATTTAGATCGTCGTTTGGGTATTGGACAACCACCCGGATATCCTTTCACGCTTAATTCGGCGGTAGATACGTTACTCAAATCTGAATTTGATATTCACCGCGCAGAGAAAACAACCCATCCCCTTATGAAACAATACGACGTAGATGCCGTGCCATTTCAACACCCCCTCATGGACGTATGGCGTGAAACGTTCAAAGGTATTGAGTATTATCATGAACCCACACAACTCACTATTGGTGGCGCGATCGATGATATCTGGGTAACCCCTCAAGGAGAACTTCTTATTGTTGATTATAAAGCCACTAGCACTACTTCAGAGATCACCATGGATGCTGAATATAGACAAGGATATAAACGTCAAATGGAGATATATCAGTGGCTCTATCGTAAGAATGGATTTAAAGTTTCTTCAACGGGATACTTTGTATACGCAAATGGAAAGAAAGATAAAGAGGCTTTTGATGGGAAATTAGAATTTGATGTACAAATTATTTCCTACGAAGGAGATGATTCATGGGTAGAACATGCCATTACTGACGCGCATAACTGCCTATTAGAAGATACTATTCCCGAACCAGCGCCTGAGTGCTTGTATTGTGCATACAGAAAAAAAGCAGCGGAAGCAGAAAAATGGGAATAATACCTATTATCTATTGCTTGCTATTGCGCGTTCTATTGCGCCCTTCATCTCTTCGGCTGTTTTTGAATTTACAATTTCGTTTCGTATTTCTTTTGCGCCATCAAAACCGTGTACATATCCCCGTACATGTTTTTTTATGACTGAAAAATTCTTTGTACCCCTAAACGTTTTCTCAAATAATTCCAAATGATGCTGTAACACCATGAGTTTATCACGAAGAGAAACTCGCTTAGCTTCTTTTAAGAAAATCCACGGATTGCCAAATACTCCCCGTCCGATCATTACCCCATCTACTCCTGATAATTTTACCTTTTCTTCCGCGTCTTGATAACTAGAAATATCGCCATTTCCCAACACGAGAATTCCCTTTTCTTGTATTTCAGGGGTGATACGCGCAATAACATCCCAATGCGTGGGAACTGATGACATTTCTTTTTTTGTACGCCCATGAATAGTAATTGCAACAGGCATCATATCCGAAACCTTTTGTAGAAATGAAAGATCTATCTCATTAAATCCTATACGTGTTTTTATGGAAATGGGGAGCGTTGTTCCTCCTTGAGTTGCTTTTATAATTTCTATTGCCAGTGAAGGATTTTGCATAAGCGCCGCGCCTCCTCCTAATTTTACCACCTGCTTATCAGGACATCCCATATTAATATCAATACCATCAAATCCTAACGATTCTATAAGCTGAGCTGATTCATAAAAATATTGAGGATTACTCCCCCATATTTGCGCGACTAATGGACGTTCTATTTCATCATACCGAAGATAGTGCTGAATCATTTTTTCCCGCGACGCAGAATGAACTAATCCATCGACTGCAACAAATTCAGTAAATAATATATCCGGTTTTGCAATATCTGCTATGAGATGTCGAAACGCGGCGTCGGTTACATCGTGCATCGGAGCAAGTGCAAAAATAGGTTTTTTTAGTTTTTCCCAAAATCCTTTATTCATATAAGTAAAAAATTCTTTCTGTTTACTTGTCTCACCGTCCTATTTTTCTATTCAACGATTGACGTCAATCGTTGAATGGATGGACGAGATGAATGAGTGAAGTTTATTTTTATCTTGATTATCTTAAAAATAAAACCCATATTACAAGACCAATAATAATTCTATATATGCCAAATACTTTAAATGAATGGGTCTGTATATATTTTAATAACCACTTCATACTTATATATGCAACCACAAATGAAACCACAAGACCAATAATAACAGGCACTATATTCGCCCCTGAAATTGCTTGGGGATTTTTATATATATCAAGAGCAGCGGCTGCCAACATGGTAGGTGCAGCTAATAAAAATGAAAATTCAACCACCTCTTTACGAGTGATACCCAGTGCACGTCCCCCCAATATAGTTGCGGCAGATCGTGAAACCCCCGGAATGATCGCGACTACCTGACATACTCCCATCCATAGAGCTGCAGGATATGAAATAGCTGTTTCTAATTCTTTTGGTGATTGTTCATTTCTTTCTGCCTTCTCTTCAAAATACATCTCAAAAAGAATGATAGCTATTCCTCCCAATACCAAAGCCCACACAGTTATTGTTAAATTCCCTAAGAGATATTTTTTTGCGAGTGAATATACTGCCAACCCAATAATGGATGTAGGAATAAATGCGGCTAAAATTTTTCCAATAAGTTTTGGCTTCGTCGCAAGTGTTTTAAAGTATAAAACCGCAACCGCAGCAATAGCTCCCAACTGAATAACGATTTCAAATGTTTTTAAGAAATCATTTTGTGTAATATTGAGGATACGCGATGTAATAATAAGATGAGCAGTTGAAGATATAGGCAAAAACTCTGTGACACCTTCAACGACCCCCAAGATGATGGCGTGTAAAATAGACATAGAAATAAGTATAGAGCCCCGACGCCTTTTTTGGAAGGGGTTAGAGTCCCGACTTTCCTTCGGGATATAATAAAAACCGGCACCTTTTACAGTACCGGCTTCTATTACAATAATTAATTATTAATTATTAATTATCATATGATCGACGAAATCCGCCGTTTCCTCCTCTATCTCCACCGCCAAAGCGGGGCTTATTGAAGGTACGGGCTGGACGATCTTCTAATGGGCGCGCTTCGTTTACACGAACTGTGCGACCATCTAACTCTTTTCCGTCGAACATTTCAATGGCGCGATTCATTGCTTCTTCGTCTGCCATTTCTACGAATCCGAATCCGCGAGAGCGACCAGTCATTTTGTCCATCATGACTGTTGCTGAGATAACTTCTCCAGCTTGTGAAAAGCTGTCGCGTAATCCATCATCATTTGTCGAGTATGAGAGTCCTCCGACGTATAACTTTTTGCTCATATTTGATTACGTTTTGTTGTCCGTAGGACGACCCTCACTCGGTTTCTTGTGAAACACTCGAACCTATTTGAGTTGGAACCTACTCCTAGAGTCTATCACATATAATCGAAAAAGGCAATCCATAAAAATAATATAAACATAAAACCTTTTGCTTTTGAATTAGCCGATATTGTGATATACTCCCCTTATGGACAGTCTATTACAAGCAAATATTTTCTTTTTTATCGCTTCTGTAGCAACGGTTATCCTTACTATATTGGCGGGCGTCGCTTTGTGGCACATAAGCCGTGTCGCAAAAAACATTCATCTTGTTTCAAACACGATACGGGAGGAAATGACCACTATTGTTTCTCATGTAACAGGAACACGAAAACACATTGAAGATGTTCTCTTTTCGTTAAAAGATGCGATTATGGAGAAAATTTCTGGAACTCAAACCACAAAGAAGAAATCAACTAAAAAAGAATCAAAATAAAAAAATAATTTAAAAAATATGCCTAATAAAACAACAAAGAAAAAAGTTTCTCACACAGGGGCAACGATTATGGGGGTCGGCGCTATACTTGCGGCAGCTGCAGGAACCTATCTTCTCTATGGAAGTAAGGGTGCTCAAAAAAATAGAAAAATAGTAAAAGGATGGATGCTCAAGGCAAAAGGAGAAGTCCTTGAACAACTAGAAAAACTTCCTAGTGTAGATGAAAAAACATATCACGCAATCGTAGAAAAAGTAATGCAAAAATATCAAACTCTTTCTCACGTTGATAAAACAGATGTAGAGAAATTAGTAAAAGAAGCAAAGAGTCATTGGAAAAGCATCAAAAAACATATTGCTGTAACCCCTCCTAAGAAAACAGCAAGAAAATAAGCAGTATAAAAAAACCATCCGAATCGGATGGTTTTTTTATATAGTAAGTTAAATATTATCGAGTTGCATTATAAATAGATAAGATCTCTACTGCAGAGAGAGCTCTATTGTAGATACGGACGTCGTCAATAAATCCGTTATGAGTAATATCAGCAATGAGACGATTATCAGATCCTATTCTTATATTACTTGCAATAACACCGTCTGGTACGGAGATAGAACTACTTCTATCTAATAAACCATCTACATAGATCTTACCTAGGCTTGAATTTCTATCACGAACCATAGTAACATAGTGCCAAATTCCATTCCTTAAGTCCCCTGCATATCCTACTAGATCATCAGTTGAAGATCCATTTCCATTCCAGTACCTCATATTTCCCGTCATGTAGACCTCGAAATTTACACACGGATAAGAACCAAAGCTTCCAATAATAGCCCCTCTACCTGTATTGTCAGACGTCTTCATCCAAGCAGATAAAGAAAAACTTCCATTACTTATATTTCTAAGAATTATAGGGGTTCCTAGGTCGACATTATCATCCACCCCATCAAAACTCAGACATCCTCCTGTCTTACAGTTGTTTGCTTGTTGCCACGTCGGACCATTCGTCAGTGTTCCCGTATTGTTATTTCCACTGGAGTCGAGTGCCTGTGTCCCTGTTCCTTCATCAAAGGTCCAATAACCAACAAGACCTGCGTCAGTAATCGGATGGAGTGTTAGATTGGTTCCTTGTTCATAGAGATAGGAGGTAGAACCGCCATCGGTAGAGACGGTATCAGCAGATCCTCCCAGTCTATATTTATTTGATTCT
>JBAYWE010000009.1:0-32948 GCA_041674185.1 Minisyncoccota bacterium | reverse complement strand
GAATCCTGAACGAGAAGGAGAATGTTTTCTATACATTACGATATAGTTACGTATTACCTATCAGTATATCACAACGCCATATAAGCAAAAGGTGCATAAACCAAAACCCCACTTGAAAGCGGGGTTTTGTAAATTCATTTTTTCAGTTCTAGATCAATTTGATTTCAATATCAACACCTGAGGGAAGATTGAGATTACTGAGTGATTCTACAATCTTTTGTCCAGGATTTAAGATTTCTACTAATCGCTTATGCAAACGCATTTCAAATTGTTCACGGGCGTTTTTATGTACGAAGGTAGAACGATTCACCGTATATTTACGCATTTCAGTCGGCAAGGGAATAGGTCCCAGCACTTCCGCGCCATTGCGAGTTGCTGTTTCTATAATTTGCTTCGTGGATGCATCAATTAAACGATGATCATACGATTTAATTTTGAGACGTATTCTATTTTTTTCAAGGTCCTGTTTTGTCATAGTGTTGTGCGTCTATACGCTTATTTTATGATCTTAGAAACGGTTCCCGCTCCGACAGTCTTACCTCCTTCACGAATAGCAAATTTCAACTTTTCTTCCATAGCAACAGGAGCAATCAATTTTACGGTGATACCAATCGTATCTCCTGGCATAACCATTTCAGTTCCCTCAGGGAGAATAACTTCTCCGGTGACATCAGTGGTACGAATATAGAATTGAGGTTTATATCCTTTCAAGAATGGGGTGTGTCGTCCTCCCTCTTCTTTATTCAAAATATATACCTGTGCTTCAAATTCAGTATGAGGAGTGATCGTACCTGGTTTTGCCAAAACTTGTCCACGTTCTACATCTTCTTTCTTAAGACCACGGAGTAAGATTCCCACATTATCTCCTGCTTGTCCTTCATCCAAAAGTTTTTTGAACATTTCGACTCCAGTCACAACCGTTTTTTGAGTATCTTTCAATCCAACGATTTCAATTTCTTCGTTAACCTTTACAATACCCCGTTCAATTTTTCCAGTAACGACTGTTCCTCGTCCTTCAATTGAAAAGATATCTTCAATAGGCATCAAGAATGGCTTATCGGTTTGACGAGCAGGTTCAGGAATATATTCATCTAATGCATTGATTAATTGCATAATAGGTTCCAACGCAGGATCATCAGCTGAAGTTGCTTCTGATGCTTTCAATGCTGATCCACGAATAACAGGAACTTCATCTCCAGGGAAATTATATTTCTTGAGGAGCTCACGCACTTCATCTTCAACTAAATCAATAAGTTCTGGATCACTCACTTGATCAACCTTGTTCAAAAATACAATCATCTTTGGCACACCTACTTGATAGGCTAACAAAATGTGTTCACGAGTTTGAGGCATGGGACCATCAGTTGCAGCAACAACAAGCACCGCTCCATCCATTTGAGCAGCTCCCGTAATCATGTTCTTGATGTAATCAGCGTGTCCGGGGGCATCAATGTGTGCATAATGACGTTTTGCAGTTTCATATTCTGAATGATGTAATGCAATCGTAATTCCACGTGCCTTTTCTTCAGGCGCGTTATCAATATCATTCACATTTTCTCTCTTACTAATGAATCCCTTGAGAAACAAGGTGTTCGTGATCGCTGCGGTCAAGGTAGTCTTCCCGTGGTCAACGTGACCAATAGTTCCGACATTCACATGAGGCTTCGTGCGGTCAAATTTTGCTTTCTCTGCCATATGTTTTTGTATTTTTAATGATTAATTTTATTTTTTAATATAAATTATGTGCATGGAAGCACAGTGCATACATATTAGACGGGAATATCATTGATGTCAATATCTGTCTCGTATACAATAGATGGCTCTATAGAAGTTCCTTCAGTTTTTTCTGGTTCACCAATTGATTCGGTAAGTTTTTTATATCGTTCCCATGGAAGAACAGCGTACAAATGTTTTCCTTGTTGTGAAAGAATACAAACTTCATCATGAGAAAGTGCGCGTTGAATTTTTTCAAATAAAGTCATCAGTATGTTTTATTTTTCGTCAATAAATTCGAGAATAGCCATGGTACTATTGTCTCCCTTACGAGATCCAGAAATTTTAGTAATACGCATATATCCTCCCGCACGTTGCGTATATTTTGGTGCAATATCATAATACATCTTTGTTGCGGCTTCTTTTGAAACTCGCGAAATAAGTAAACGCAATGAAGCAAGTGTTTGTTTTCGAGCAAGTGTAACCAATTTTTCAACAACTGGCTTAATTGCTTTTGCACGCGTTTCGGTTGTTTTAATTTTACCTTTTAAAATAACGTTCTTCGCGAGATTTTTAATAAATGCATTTCGTTGTCCTTTTTCCCGTCTAAATTTTGTGCCACTTTTTTGATGTCTCATAAAGGTTTATTTTTTAGTCGTTTTCTTCGTTTTTACTGATTTTTTCTCAGAAGTATCTTTCGAAGCAACTGTTTTTACTTTCTCAGATTTTTCAATGGGAGCAAATTCCTCAACAACATCAACTTCAGAAACAATCTGTAGGTGATCTTTCAAAATATTTGCTGCTTTATGAAGTGCACGAGAAGGACTAATAGTCTTGTCAGTTTCTATGGTGAGCGTTAATTTATTGTAGTCAGTACGATCACCTACACGCATATTTGTCGCCTCAAAATTAACATTCACTACAGGAGTAAAGATAGCATCGAGCGCAATAGCTCCAATAGGTAATTTTTCAGACTTACGAAATTCAGCGGGAACATATCCCAATCCTTTTTCTATAGTAAATTCCATTTCTATTTCAGAATCTCGCGCGGTTAGAGTTGCAATATGCACTGAAGGATTTTTAACCACCACCTGTGAAGAAGTGTGGATATCACCAGCTGTAATTGCCCCCTCCCCTTTCTTTTTTAAAGTAACAATTTGAGGTTCATCTGCAAAAAATGAAAAGCGAATCTTTTTAATATTCAACATAATATCTACCACATCTTCTAAGACACCCGATATAGTAGAAAATTCATGCTTTACTCCTTTTATTTTTATTTGAGTAACCGCTGCTCCTGGTAATGAAGAAAGAAGAACGCGGCGTAATGCATTTCCCAAAGTGACGCCATATCCCGTATATAAATTACTTATTTCAAACACACCGATTGAATCGGTCTCTGACACTTTTTTTATCGCAACGTTCTTACTTAAAAATGTGTGATCCATATAGTGGAATAATGGTTATATTTTTATAATGACGCGAATAAAATTAACGCGCGTAGTAGTCGATGACTAAGTTTAAATTAAAAGGCAGATCAACTTGTTCAGGAGAACCGGTAACAGTACCCGTAATATCTTGTTCATTTACCTTCATCCATGACTCTTTTCGTCCTTTGAGGGTATTCTTTAAATCTTTAAATAAAGGCATATTTTTACGAGCCTCTCGGATACCAATAATATCCCCTGCACGTACATGATATGACGGAATATTTACCTTTCTTCCATTCACCGTAAAATGACCATGACTTACCATCTGACGACCCATAATACGAGAGGGAGCGAATCCTAAACGATATACCACGTTATCAAGACGAAGCTCCAACTGATTTAAAATAGATTGTAAAATTGGTTCCTTCTTATTACCCAAAGCTGTCTTAAAGACACGCTTCAACTGAGTTTCATTCAATCCATAGGTTAATTTCACTTTCTGCTTTTCCATTAATTGAGTTTTAAACTCAGATCCGGCGCGCGTTCGTTTTGCACCATGAACACCAGGTCTGTAGGGACGACGAGTCATAGCTGATTTTGGAGAAAGAGAGCGATATGGCTTTAACCCAAGCTTCGTTCCCAATGCACGCTCTTTTTTTTCTTTTGCTGGTAATAATTTCATAAATAATTCTAATTGCTTATTATATAAATCTTATACACGTCGTACTTTTGCAGGTCGAGGTCCATTATGAGGAATCGGTGTTGCATCTTTTACTGAAGTAATGGTAAATCCTTGTGTAGCGAAAGTGCGAATTGCTGAATCTCTTCCACTGCCAACTCCTTTTACAACAATACCCACAGAAAATGGCCCAGATTTTTTAATCTTTTCAATTACTGTTGCCGCAACTTTCGATGCTGCAAATGGAGTTGCTTTCTTTGGTCCACTAAATCCTAAGGTACCTGCAGAGGACCACGCAACTACATTTCCAGAAGCGTCGGTTACCGTAATAACGGTATTGTTATAGGTCGCATTCACATATACAAAACCAGTATCAATTTTTTTTGAACTACCTTTTGAGACAACGGCAGATTCAGTCTTTTGATCTGACCCCCCCTTCATATCTCCCGATTTTTGAGCTACTTTCTTTTTTCCCATAAATGTGTAAATTCCAAATTACAAATAACAAATTTCAAAAAATACTATTATTTCAAATCTACTTTTCTCTTTCCACTTCCTGCGGTCTTACGAGTGTTTCCTCGTACGGTACGAGAATTCGTTTTTGTTCTCTGACCACGAACAGGAAGTTTACGAGCATGACGAGATCCACGGTATGACTGAATATCTTTCAAACGGCTAATGTTCGCACGAACAACTTGACGCAATTCACCTTCAATCTTAAGTGTTTTCTCTATATAGTCCTTAATCTTATTTGTTTCTTCTGGATCAAGATCTTTCGTCCGTTTTGCGGGATCAATATGAATAGCTTTTAATATCGCTTCTGAAGTTGTTTTTCCAATACCATAAAAATACGTCAGCGAGACGTCAATTCTTTTCTGATCTGGAATAGTAATACCAAATAAACGCATAAAAATAGTAATTAGTAACTAGTAACAAGTAATTAATTATCCTTGTCGTTGCTTATGTTTTACATTTTTGCAAATAACATATACGCGACCCTTTCTTCGTACTGTTTGACAACTCTTACAAACTTTTTTAACCGATGAACGAACTTTCATAAAATGAATAGTGAAAAATAAATATTATTTTCGTGGCAGACCACGGCGCATGATAATACCCCTCTTTTTATCGGGGCTCAATCGAAGCGAAACCATATCACCCGGCATTACTTTTATGTAATGAATCCTCATCTTTCCCGACAAATGACCCAATATAATATCATCGCCAACCTTCACGCGAAACATTGCGGAAGGCAACGCCTCGATAACAGTTCCATTGACTAAATTTTCAGGTGTAGCTTGTGATGACATTTAATGAGTTATTATCTTATATGATACTTAAAAATAAGTCAAGTGGATACAGTATATATTTACTCAACCGTGATAGTCGTACGAGATTCTGAATTGGGTACTCGAGACACCCAAAACGGCCAAAATGAAACAGTAAGTTTATCAATCCCCTGTAATGATAAAACAGTCGTTTTTAGATCAGTTTCTTTTTTGCCCAAAATTTGATCCTTTAGTTTTGGAATATCTATGGGTTTCCAAAACGTCGCTTGATAGGTAACAGGAAGAATCATGGTCCCCGCTTTCCAATCAGCATTCGTTTTTCCATAAAGAAGAGATGCTTCTTTTTCTACATACGTTTCAGGAATTTCATCTTTTTCACGAACTTGTATCTGTATACTGTTCTTAATATCTTGTTCCTGAAAGATAAATACGGATGCTTGTGCCTCTATTGCTACATGAAAGTTACCATCTGCATCCACACGAGCATCAACTTTCTGAGTCAATACCTGAAACTGCTCAGACTCAGGAGCTGATTTAAAATCATTTGGCATTTTAAGTTTCATAGTTTCAGCAATACTTTCTTTCATCTTCACGAGAGCTTCTTCTTCAGATACACGAATGTCTTCTGGTGTAGCAACTCGTGTCTCACCATCACTACCCCCACTCATAGCTTCTATTGAAGCGGCGTAAAACTTTTCATATTTATCACTCCCTCGAAATCCAGGAATAGTAAAATGATCTACGGGATCAATATTATACGAAGCACCCGGTTCATCAGCAATAACATCAACCTGAATACTTCCGGGTTCCAATATCCCCCCAATCTTTTTGGCCCCAGGCACCACCACTCGCTTTGTTATATGAAATATTTTTCCCTGGGGAGATTCAAGCCTCGTCTGAGCAACAAGAATTTGTGGACTGGTACTATACGTATTAAAGATAGCCACCGAACCCTGTGCTTTTTGTTTTGTTGTTTCTTTTCCCGTAGCACGAAACTTAAAAATATTTGTTTTCCGTTCAGTAATAATTTCTCCAGGAATTTGTAAAGAAGCGCCGCTAGGAGCAGTTGAAGAACTTACCACGGTAAGAGAGGTTGTTAATTGAGTTTGCATTTTTTTTGTGACAACCGCAACAGTAACACGAGGTAATACACCAAGGACAACATACAATATCACAACACACAACACGACAAAAGAACCAATACGCACATATGACTTTGGCTTTTTACGAGTAGAAGAAATTTTAGGACCACGCCATGATCCTGGCAAAGAATTTTGTAATCCACTTTGCTCTTGCTCTCCTTCTTCTAGGACACGAGGAGACGACTTTCCAAAATCACGCAAAGCTTCAAATTTAATATCACTCATGAAAGAAGATTGTTCGGGAATAATCTGCATCGCAAAATCTTCGTCCTCTTTCTTTTTTTGTGCATCTATCTTAATTCCTGGTGCAATAATATCAGTAACGGGAATTAATTTTTTCTTTTTTTGTTGTGCCATACAAGAAGTATAACAAAGTAATCTTTAATTTCCAATATCAACATAAAAATCAAGAAACTCAAAAAGAACTTTTTAAAAAATGTTCTTATAAAAGTTTTACAGAAGCGTTACATCCTCTCAATGGCATGAGGAATAAGCCAACGAATATGTCTTGTTGCAACTTCATTAATGAAATGCTTACGAGGAAGCCGTATCGTGCATGCAATAAGAGCCGTCATGCGCAACGAATCATGGAGCGTATGTATCGTGATATCATCAAAAAACAAAACAGCATCTTGAGAAATAAGAACTCGTTTCATAGGCGTGTGTGTTCCGATATATCTACCCACACGTCCCGGATCAATAGCCATGCCAACTGAGTTGGTCTCTTTCTTTGCAGATTGTAATCCATGATACATATGACGTATTTCTTGTGAAAGGATTGTATTTACTTGTTTGATAACATAAGCAGAAGCAGTATACGTACTGACGCTATTTAATAATTGCAAAAACGATTCAAAATCAATACCTAACTGAGCATTCAACGTTTCATACATACTGTGATACCCAATAGGAATAGAATCATGATAAGAAATTGATTTTCCCGAACAAGCAAAAATATCGGTTCCCGTATCACGGATAAGAGCCGTCGCAAATGATTTTATAACATTTTTTTTCGTCTGTCCTTTCAAAGCATATTGAATCATACTTAACGGTATAGTAAATCCATCTTGAAAAAATGAATGTAATTTTGCACGTTTTGGTAATAATCGTTGTAACGCAGAAAAGACCGGTCTATGGAAAAATGTTTGCACCACACCAAATGAAATTTCTTTTCCGGTGGCCCCTAGAGGTGTTTGTGGATGCTCTCGAAGAGATATTTGTTGTGCATCTATGAAAACAGAAATAACTCGGTTACTAACCAACAGTGCGTCCAAATCATCACACCCGGTACGACGCATAATATCTTTTTTGTGTACATCAATACTTTTTCCCAGTTGTTGAGAGAAAAATAAATCCAATTCTTCTTGAGAAATAGGCTTTTCACTCTCAGCTCTCTGCAATGTTAACGTATGATAATAGGATCCCCCCAGATGATGCGGAATAAGAACGCATATTTTATAAGGAAAAGGAAAATAAAGCGCAAGTAAAAAAGCGCGCAGTGTCTTATGATTACGAATATTCTTTTCCGTAACTCCTTTAATAAAAAAACCCCGTTCTTCTTGAGCGACTCGCACATCAGCATCATAATACATTCGTTTACAACGAACTCCCTCATCTTCAAATGAAAGAAATACAAATCGCTTACGATTTTTTATACGCTTTATAACATGATATGTTTGTTGCGCATTCGCTTTTACAGTCTTGAGGGTAGATGGCATATAGAATGATTATAGTATAGTCGCACGAATACGACGAATTCCCGCACTCACCGCCTCCTCTTTTACAATATGAAAAGTGCCAATCTGACTGGTACGTTCTACATGAGGACCCCCACATAATTCAATGCTAAAATCTCCTATCTTATATACTTTCACCACATCTCCGTATTTAGATTGATCAAAGGAAACTTTTACAAATGATAAAGCTTCTTGTTTGGGCATAGTCAATATTTCAACAGGAATATCTTCTATAATTTTTCTATTTACCAAATCTTCAATTTGTTTGATTTGTTCCGCAGTTAATTTTCGCGGATAATTAAAATCAAATCGCATACGCTCCGCAGTAATATTACTCCCCTTTTGATAGATTTCTGAATCAAGTAATTGCCGAAGTGCTGCTAATAGTAAATGTGTAACAGTATGATATTTGGTAGTAATTTCAGAATGATCCGCAAGCCCTCCCTTAAATACCCCCGCAGAAGCGGTGCGAGAAAGTTCTTGATGTTTCTCAAATTCTTCTTGAAATGTATTTACATCAAGAACAAAGCCCCTCTCCCTCGAAAGCTCTTCTATAAGTTCTATAGGAAACCCATATGACTGATATAAATCAAAGGCAACCTTCCCATCAATAGAAACAATTTTAGAAAATTCCTTCAACCCTCTATCGAGAGTTTTTTGAAATTTCTCTTCTTCTAAATGTATCTCTTCAATAATTTTATTCTCATTTGTCTTAAGTTCGAAATACACCCCCCCAGATGCATGGATAACCTCTTTAGCAATTTCAACAATAAAATTCTTTGTAATCCCAATTAATTTCCCATACCGAACTGCCCGTCGAATCAAGCGACGCAATACATATCCCTGTCCCGTATTTGAAGGCACTATACCATCAGCAATCATAAATACACTCGCTTTAATATGATCAGCAATGATTCTAAACTCTTTTATATGTTCACGATAATTTTTATCAGAAAGTTCTTCTATTTTTTCTATAACAGGTTGAAATGTATCAATTTGATACACATCGCATTTATTTAAAATAGAAACAACACGCTCAAGTCCCATTCCCGTATCTACATTCTTTTGTTGCAACGGCTCAAATAAACCTTCTTTGGTTTTATTATACTGCATAAATACATCATTCCAGATTTCAACCCACAACGGATGATCATCATGAAAAGATTCGGGGACCTCATTTGGATCACCTGTCCAATAGAACATTTCAGTATCAGGACCACAGGGTCCTGTTTCTCCTGCCGGACCCCACCAATTATTTTTTTTAGGTAGTCGCGCGATTCTCTTCTCAGAAATTCCCAACAATTTCCATTTCTCAAATGCTTCACTATCAAACGGAGCATCGGCATCGCCCGCGAATACCGAAACCGCTAACAAATTTACATTTAATCCAAGCCATTCCTTTGAAGTAAGAAATTCAAAACTCATCTCAATTGCTTCGTCCTTAAAGTAGTCCCCAAAAGACCAATTTCCTAACATTTCAAAAAAAGTAAGGTGTGTTGCATCACCCACCTCATCTATATCTACCGTACGAATACATTTTTGACACGAAGTTACCTTGTTTCCTCCGGGGTGTTTTTCTCCCAATAAAAACGGTACTAATGGGTGCATACCCGCAGTTGTAAAAAGCACCGTCGGATCATTCTCGGGTACAAGTGAAGCCGAAGGGATAATAGTGTGTCCTTTTGTTTTAAAGAATTCTAAAAATTTTTCTCGTAATTCTCGCGAAGTCATGCAATAAAAAAAATTAAAAAGACTCAATTGGATATACATCAAAAGCAACTTCTTCATACGGATGTACATACTTCATTGCTTTGATTACCTTATCTAAATACTCCCTCTCACATATCATTTCTATACGCTCTTCCTCAACAATCTCCAATTTTCCGACCTCTCCTATAGTTGGATGAGCTCCATCTTCTGGTTTAAATCTTCCAAATCCTCTTGAAGAAAAACTGCAGCGGGTATAGTTTCCAATCTTACCCGCACCAGCCTCCCCCATAGCATTGCGAACAATATCAGCATGGGACACAGGAACAAACGTAACAATTTTTATGATATCTGATTGCATTGCAATTCGAAAATTAATTTATTTGGAATTAATTAGAAATTAGATATTGGAAATTAGAAATTACAAAATCAATTTATATTGATTTTGTTTAGTATTCCTCTAACGCTCCAGATTTTTCGTGGTCACGCATACGCTCTAATGCTTTCGCTTCAATCTGACGGATACGTTCACGCGTGACGCCAAATTTCTTCCCCACTTCTTCAAGGGTATGAGTCACACCATCCATAAGTCCAAATCGCAACGAAATAATTTCTCGTTCACGAGGCGTAAGGTCATCCATAATTTCCAAAATTTTCTCACGCAATAATGAATGAGATGTCATTTGATCTGGAGTTAATCCTTTTTCATCTTTAATGAATTCAGAGAGGGTAGAATTATCATCATCTTCTCCAACAGGCAATTCCAAAGAGAGTACTTCTTGTGAAATTTCTTGAATATGGCGAACTTTATCAACAGAAATTCCCATTTCAATTGAGATTTCCTCTGCGAGAGGATCACGTCCTAATTCTTGCGCAAGGCGTCTTTTTACTTGTGTGTATTTTGAAATCGTTTCTACCATATGCACAGGAATACGAATAGTACGTGATTGATCAGCAAGTGCACGCGCAATTGCCTGACGAATCCACCAGGTCGCATAGGTTGAAAATTTGAATCCTTTCCGATAATCAAACTTATCTACCGCACGAGAAAGACCAATATTCCCCTCTTGAATCAAATCTAAAATACCCATATTGCTACTACGATTAACATAATGTTTCGCAATAGAAACGACAAGACGCAAGTTTGCCTGAATAAGGCGTTGACGAGCTTCTTCATCTCCCCGTTCAGATCGCTTTGCTAAGTCCTTCTCTTCTTGTCCAGTTAATAATGAAGTCCGTCCAATCGTCTTCAGATACAACTGTACCGCATCAGGAAGATCAGATGTTTCCATGTCACCAAACTCACGCCCCCCTTTTCCCTTGGTTACCACTGGCGCAGGAGCTACATCTAAGAGCTGGTTTACCTCAATAACTTTGATATTACGTTGATCTAATTGTGTATATAATTCTTCCAAAAATTCAATATCAGTTTCAATTTTAGGGAATAAAGAAAGGATTTCAGAATCAGTAACAAAACCACGTGTTTTTCCACGTTCTGCGAGTTCATTAATTAATTCTTCATTTACCGACAATGGTTTCCCCTTCTTCTGTTCTTTATCTTTCTTTCTCATTAACGCAAGGTCATTGTGAACCGCGTATGCTTCTGGTTTTTTTACCTTTGTTTTTTTGGTAACAGATTTTTTAGAAACGGGTTTCTTTTTTATTATCTTTTGAGAAATACTTTTTTTAGAAACACTCTTTTTGACAGATACTTTTTTTATAGAAATTTTCTTCGAAAGAGGTTTTTTCACTTTTTGAGTAAGAACCTTCTTGTGAGAAGTTGCTCGCAATGACTTCTGTGAAGATTTCTTCTTAGGCTTGTGAGAAGGAGCTGTATTTTTTTTCTGATGTTTTTTTATAGCCATAATGTATACATATATAAAATCGTGCTAATTATCTATCAATTTAGTGATTTCGTCAAATTCCTTTAACAACGCGGCAAGTTGTTCTTTCTGATCGTCCTGTCGTTCAATAACTCTCATTTTTTTCATAATCTCTTCTCGTCGTTCTTTTAAATATTCCTTTTTGAGTTCACGAAGTAAATATTGAATTTCTAATATTACTTTTTCTGGTTCAGTTGTCGTAATATGCATTGCCGATTGCAATTCAATGAATGCAGCAACGGCATCAAGTTCTGGAGATGCTTTTTTGTGTTGCAATGCATCTATAATAGATATATATGAAGAAGGAATAAAAGGACGATAGGCATCAATATCAGACCATGCGGATGGAATATATTGCACCAGGCGAAGAATGTGCGCAATAATCTTTTCAGATCGTGTATGTTCAGGAAGGGGTGATACCGAGGCAGGAGAAATCTCTGAATGGGCAGGTGTTGTTTTTTTTGTCTTTTGTAAAAGTGCACGTTCCTGCACTAATGTTTGTTCGGGCATATGTACATATTCTGCCAGCGCACGAATCCATCGCGTTTGTTCTATGGGACTTGGGATATATTGCAACTTTTCAAGGACACTCCGCAAACCTCGCTTTACATCTGTTCCTTGAGGATTCGGTACATATCGTTCTATATAATACACGAGAGCATTCTGCGCGTGTACCCGAATATCCTGCGCAATAACATGGGGATGTTTTTGAATAAATTCAGAAGCATCCTTTTCCTGCGTAGTGTGATATACCCGTACGGTGAAATCAAGCGTATGACTCAAATCAATAGCTCGCTCTGTTGCCATCAATCCCGCCTCATCATTATCAAAGAAAAAAACAATTTGATCGGTAAGTTTAGAAAGTGTTTGTAAATGTAAATTCGTTAATGCAGTACCCGAAGTGGCGATGGTATTTTTTACTCCATCTTGATGCATTGCAATTAAATCCATTTGTCCCTCAACAACAATACATTCCTTCATTTCTCGAATATATGGTTTTGCCATATCAAACCCATATAATACTTTTGATTTATTAAAAATAGGTGTTTCAGGACTATTTACATATTTTCCTGTTTTTTCATTCTCAAACGCCGGCATAATACGACCAGAAAATCCCACGGTTTTCCCAAACGTATTTTTGAGAGGAAACATAATACGTCCACGAAATCGATCAACGTAATTTCCTCTTTCTGTTTTAATAACTAACCCCGCACGCTCAATATCTTTCATTTCATATCCTGCATTTACTAGATTCACCGCGAGGGCATCTGATTCGTGAGGAGCATACCCTATACCAAATAATTCTTGTGTATCCGCAGTAATATCCCTGCTTTGTAAATACGTTTGCGCATCTGAATTTTGTTTTAACTGATGCATAAAAAAAGTTTCCGCGGTTGCTTGTATATCATACAACACCCCAAATTCCTGTTGCATGGCAGGATTGGTATGTTTCAGTTCTATCCCCGCTTTTTCGGCAAGTAATTTAAGAGCTTCGTAAAATTCAATATTTTCATATTTCATGACAAAACTAAAAACGTCCCCTCCTTCCCCACAACTCCCAAAACAATGCCATGTTTGTCTATCGGGTGAAACAATAAAAGAAGGCGTTTTTTCACGATGAAATGGACACACACCTTTAAAATTCTTTCCTGCGGGTGTGAGCTGTATCCGTTCTTTAATAACGTCCACAATATCCAATTTTTCTTTTATCTGTTGCACAGAATCAGTCATATGGAGAAGTATAGCGCAAAAAACCAATAAAAAAAGGTCGTACAAAACGTACGACCTACCAGCTCTCCTTGTCTGGTTATTAAAAAATTAATTAAATAGCTTTTTTCTTTTGGCTCTGAAAAATCTTTTTTCTTCCTTTTTTTGGAATCATTATTTCAAGATGGAACAATTCTCCCTCAAGTTCATCCATAATAAATGCTTTAATAATTTCCCTCCATTCATTTGGATACGTCTCAAGGTTAAGAACCTTGAGAGCAATTGACTCCTGAAATCTCATTAAGAGAACATCATCTTTTTCAGCAACCTCCCAAAGAGGATGTCTAATATTGAAAGACAAAACTCCTATTTTTGGATCAAAAATCCATAGATCAGAGCTCCCACCCATTTCTTCAAAAGAAAACTGCAATCCAGTAGAGTGTCCTTTAACTTTAACTCTCTTTTTCCCGATAGGACCAAGAACGGTAAACGGTGTGTGACCAGGATGATCTGATTCAGGAGGAATATTTGTAGGAAATATTTTGCTTGGTTTTTTATTTCCCCTCTTCTTCTTACTACCTTCATTATTTGTAATATCTATTGAAGTAGTAATAGAGAGAGCTGGTTCATTTTGTTCTCCAACTTTTGTATCAGCTTCTTGAAAATGATTTGTACCGATAGTGCCAAATTTTCCAGATTTAACAATATCAAACAATTTCTGAAATTTTGGTTCGTTTAAAAGGTTTTCTATGACGCGCATAGACTTAACCCCAAGAAATTGATACCTCTCATCTTTCTTGCTTTCGCTGATCTCTGCTGCATATGAAAGTCCAACCTTATCAGCCCATAATTCAATATGCTCACAGAATTCCACCAATGCATCATTTTCTTCAAAACTTCTTCTTCCAGGATGAAGGACACACTTTTGAGAAGTAATATTTCCCTCAAAAATCCCGCAAGATAGCATTTGTACAGTTTCCGAATTTAAAAGTCCAGAATTTTTTGCGAAGGTTAAAAACCCAATACGAAAATCATCCCCTTCTATTCCAACAGAAACCTTACCATTTCTACCTTTTGCGCCTTTATTTGCAACATATAGGTTGAAAATTGTTTTTCCTGTTGTAACTCCTTGTTCAGTATGAATGGGAAGTTTTTTTCCTTTAAATTCAGTTGCTTTAATATCAACGGTCTTTCTCTCTCCTTTTTCATCAACAATTGTCAGGAGAATTGAAATTCCCTTTTTCCTCATAACCTCAGAATATTTTTCTAAAACAGACGAAACAAATTCGTCCTCCGAGATACGAGATAGCTGACTGTCTCGAGAAATAGATTCTAAAAAAACTTGAGTTCTCCATGGAACAGTTCTCTTTCCAGGGACATCTTTGAACTCATTCTTGCAGAAAAAGAGATCTGTTTCATCAACATAAGGGATCTCTCCGCTTTTAATGGAATCAGGATCAAAGGTCCATTTCTTATACAACGAAGTGTCAGATTTAGGAGTGGAAGTAAAAATCATTCTTTTACACTTACCAATCCAACTAATTAATCCAATCCCATATTGTCCGAGTTTTCCTTTTTCTTTAACAGATTGGCAAACCGATTTTAATGCTTTTTCAAATTGAGTGACCGAAGTTCCATCTCCGTCATCTTTAATAGAGACGTTTAGATTTTTAAAATCAACCTTCACCCAAATCCTAAGGGCATTTATATCTATTGCATTCTGTATATATTCCAGAATAACTAAGTATAGTTTGGGATATATCCCAGCTAGATATGTAAGAGCATTACTTTGAACCAGATTAAGTGGGCTACTTTTTTTCATTATACCTCCTTACGACTTTGTTTTTAATTTCAATTGATTAAATTTTGTTTTAAGGGCATTTTCACTGCATAAAGCATTTAAGAGCTCCACTGTTTCATACGTTTTATTAGACAGATTGAACAGGAAGCCATCTTTAAGTCCTTTGCGAAAAAGCACTCTTGTTTCTTCATCTTTATCCTGAAGCAAATCTCTAACCTGAGGAATCACTATTTTCTCTATATAATAAAGAGCCTCTAGAGCATCCACAAGCACGGGTTTAAATAATTCTTCAAAGATACCGCTACCTTTTATTTGTTCATCTAGAGATTTAATCTCGGGAGAAACCAAAGAAGAGGTAATCTTATTATCTGGAAGCACAACATTATTTGAAAGATCAACGTTTTGAAGAAATGCTTCAATAATCTTTGTTTTGTTTTCGGTAATTCTTTTACCGAGCAAGACACGAGTTAATTCTGCAATATCAGAAAAACCCATTTTATCAGAAGCTTCCCTTGCATCAATTTTTCTTCTTGCAATCAACTCATTTAAACGTTGAATTGATTCCGGGATGTCCTTAATCTCAACTATGGTATATCCCGCCTGTTGTAGATAATATCGTGTTCTCAATAAATTGAGTCCCATCGGAAAATTTTTCCGTTCAACCCATTTGTTTAAAGATTCACCAGATAAATCAAGAAATCTAGCAAATTCAGAAGCTTCTTTAAGTCGCTCATCTTCAGATAGTTTTTCCAAACTATCAAAGAAATGAAACAGACACACTTCCGTAGTACCTTCTATTCCAATCATTAAAACCTCCACGCTATTTATTTTAATTTTTATTTGTAAATAATACTAATTTGATTAAATCATCATATTACGAATATGTCAATAACAAAAGCATCTCCATTTTTGAGATGCTTTTGTTATTAATAAGAAGAAAATTGATTCTACAATCCCCTAGTTTTACAAACTCTTAATCTGAGTATCAATATCTTGAAATTCTTTGTTTATATCTCCCTCATCCAAACTATTTAAATCAGTTGTAATCTGTTCTGGACTATCAGCAACTTGTTGCTCAATTATCTCTGATACAGAGGGAGATGGATCTGTGGTTTTATCACTCATACCACCGAGAAGAATAATAAGAATAACAATAGCAATAACGATAACACCGAAAATAATATATTTTTTATTCATACGTAAGATAAATGTAATGCTTAATACTAATTACTAATTCTTTATTGTGTCGTTGTAGCTATGGGGGTCTTTACTAATTGAGCAAGAATGATTGCCGCTTGTTGCATAGTATCACGAGCTTTCTGAACCACCACGCGTGTTGCCGATAAATCACTCATAAGAGATTGACGAGCTTTAATAACATCTTGTTGTATTGCTATCCCTGTTCCCGAAATGGCAATATCATATGTTTTACCTGCCTGTATTTTAATAGCATCTCGTGTAGCTTGTAAAGCATTTGTTGCTGTTTGAATAGCAGTTTCCACGGTAGTTACGTCAATACCTTGTACCTTTGTTTTTTCAGTACGTGATGAAATATTTTTTAAGATAACTCCAAGTTTATCAGTAACTTCCAATAATTGATTGGTAATTTTAGTATTCAAAGAATTTAAGGAATCCTGGACAAAAAGAACCGTTTCTTGTTTCTGGGTATCTTTTATTTTTTTCACTTGTGTTTGTAGAGTCTCTCTCTGAGTTTGCATTTTCTGCACCAGATTCTGACGAGCCTTCTCTATTTCTAATCGTAACACACTCTTTTCTTGAGTTGTCGAAACATTTTTCATTTCTACTTGTAATGCACCCCGTTTCTCCTGAAATGCCTCTCTTTCTTGTGTTGTTGAGGCTCTCACCTCATTTCTAATTTCCTGAATTTCTTGCCTTGACTCGACTCTTTTCTCGCGAAGTAATGGAGTGTTTTGATTTCTCAAAGAATCTTCCTGAGCATACACTCCCACACTTGAAAGAAATACTATACCGCACGAAATCACAATAATAGTTTTTTTCATATATAAAATTAATGATTACAAGGCATAAGTGACGAACCACGCCTTTCTATATTATATTAAGTATATAACCTTTCATAAATTTCTTAAAGAGATAGATATTCTCCTATCAGGACGAAGAAGTAAAAATAGCCTCATAAATCTCACGCGCATAATCCCAATTCACCACATGTTTCCATGCTTCTATATACTCAACACGACGATTTTGATACTTCAAATAATATGCGTGTTCCCATACATCAATTCCTAATAATACCGTGTTCCCTTGGGAAATAGGACTGTCTTGATTCCCTGTCTTGAGAATTGTTAATTTTTTTTCAGGAGTGATAACAAGCCACACCCAACCACTTCCAAATTGACTCAGGGCTAAAGCAGTAAATTGTTGCCAAAAAGAATCTACAGAATCAAACGTATGGATAATTTCTTGTTCGAGGATACCAGTTAAAACAGATTGTTGAGGAACACACAAACTACGCCAAAAGAGCTGATGATTGTAATGCCCCCCTCCATTGTTTATGACAGCAATTCGTATATCTTCAGGAATTTTTGAAATGTCTTTTAATAATTCATCAATCGGTTGTTCATATAGTTCAGGATGTGTTTCAAGCGTCTCATTTAATTTATTGATGTAATTTTGATGATGTTTTGTATGATGTATTTCCATAGTGCGCGCATCAATATAAGGCTCTAAAGCATCATAGGTATACGGTAATGGTTGAAGTTCATGTTTCATATAGCCCTTTCTTTTAATAATAATCTTCTTTTATTTTGTATTCCCCTATTATATCCCCCTAATCTTCCATCAGATCGAATAACCCGATGACACGGAATGGAAGGATCATAATTTTTATGGAGAATATTTCCCACAGCACGAACGGCGCGTGAGTTTCCAGCACATAAGGCTACGTACGCATAAGTACGTGTTTCCCCACGTGGTATTGTTCGCACCACCTCATATACTCTTTGTGAGAACGTTTGTTGCATAGTATACAGCATATCATACTATCGCGCATGACACACAGGACATTTCCAAGACTCCTCTTGAGGATGTTCTGGGTGTTCTCTTTTTTCTAATGGACAAGACGTCTCAGAACAAAACATATGATATATACAACACCATTCACAAAAAGCATCGTGAGCCGAAGAGGTATACCGTACTTTAAAATAAGTATACGTACCTATTCCTTCGCGTAATCGTTGAGAAACATTCATGCTCGACATACCTAATACACGAGGAATAAAAGTCCCCCGTTCATCAAGCGATCCAAAAGCAAAAGCTCCTGGTTTTTTTAATTGAGCCACCCGCGCTATCTCTTGTACGGTAAGAATATAGGGCCCCGACAATCCATGGATATGTTCCATAGAAATATATACTAACGATTACTTACGTGACCTTTTATAATACCGAGAAATAATACATTCTTTATTTATTCTTTCTGGGAATAAACATGGGGGTTTTCTTCTGATAAGAAATATACTCCTCACCAAATTTTTTAATAAGAGCTGCTTCTTCTATATAAGACCAAATAATCATAACAATAGTAAGCCACACCACACTGAAAAGAACAGAAACAAGAGGGTATACTACAACAATCCCCCACGCAAGTATGAGATCAGCAGAGTACATAGGATGACGAATAGACTCATATACTCCTGTAGTAATGAGATGACTAATATGCGAAGGACGATGGGGTCCTTCTGGATTGATAGTAATTGCCTTGATAAAGAAATACATCCAATAGACGAACGTAACAAAAAAGAAAATAAATGACCAAAGAGATGCTTCGAAAAGAAATGTATAAGGAAGCATAAAAACATTAAACCCGATTCCTATAATAATAATGAGCCACATAATATAGGGAGCAGATAAAATACCAGTTTTCATAAAAATAAATATTAAGAGTATGGAAGGAAACACCACAAAACTATTTTCTATTAAATAATGTATGGTTCTTCCTATCCTTTGTAGATAAGTATATCACGTTCAAAAAAAACAAGTAGTAGGGAGATTGACATAATACCTTTTTAGTATATTACAAGTATAACCTCTATTTACATCACCAGACACACACGAAAAAGAGCTTACTCATAATGAAGAGCCTCCATGGGACTCTTTCGTGAAGCGCGATACGCGGGGAAAATACCAAACACAATACCAGTACCACAAGAAACACTCAGTCCCAAAATAATTCCCATGCTTGAAAATATAAAGGGGAAAACAAGACCCGTTACGAGAGAAGCGATATAGATTAAAATATACGTGAAAAGACTCCCTCCTATAATACCAATAATACCCCCGGCTCCGGTAAGAATAATAGATTCAAGTAAAAATTGAATAAGAATATCTTTATTTGTTGCCCCCAAGGCTTTCCGCAATCCAATTTCTTTGGTTCGCTCGGTAACAGAAACAAACATGATATTCATAACCCCAATACCTCCAACCATCAAAGATATTGCTGCAACAAATGAAAGAAAAACAGTAATAGCTCCGAGAATACCATCCACACTTTCAATCATATCTTCTTGAGTACTCACAATAAAATCATCTTTCGAAGGATCGGTAATATTATGACTATCTCGTAATACACGCTTCACATCACTCACCACAGAAGGAACATCTTCTATAGTCTTCGCTTGTATTGCTATTTCTTGAAAATGGTGTGTACCTAATAAAAATTGTTGTACCGTACTATAAGGAGCAATAGCAAGATCATCAATACCCAACATAGCAGATCCCGAGGAAGAAAATAAACCAATAACTTTAAATTTTTGATCCTTGATTTTTATCTTTTTCCCCAAGGGATCATCTAATCCAAAAAGGTTCTTTGCGATATTTTTTCCTAAGATAATAACTGAGGCTTTTTGATCCACATCCTCTTTTGTAAAAATACTTCCCCGATAGGTAGATACGTTATAAATAGTAACCGCATCAACATCCACACCCAAAATACTAATAGTTCTTTCTTCTGATTCATAAGAGGCGACCGCGGAAGTTTGAACATTCGAAGATATAAGCTCTACCCCAGGAACTTCAGCTGCGCGATTTAATCGCTCTACATCCTTTTTAGTAAGCGAAGTAAGAAGCATCGCCGCGCTTTGTCCACTACCAGAAAATAATCCGTCCGAAGGGTTTCCTGGGTTAATATATATATTTTTTGAACCAAAACTTTGAATCTCCCGAACTACCATATTTTGTGCACTATCTCCAATAGACATCACTATAATAATTGATCCGATGCCAATAACGACACCCAAAACAGTCAAAACAGATCGTCCTTTGTGAACAATAAGAGATTGAAATGCTGATTTTATAACATCACGGAATGACATATGAAAGATATAATTAATCAGAATACAAAGATTCAACGGGGTTTTTTCTCGCTGCCGACCGCGCAGGAAAAATTCCAAAAATAAGTCCAATACCAACGGAGACACCAATACCAATACCCAAACCTTTCAGAGAGAAAACATACGGGAGATTAATATCTGCAAAAGATTGTGCCGCCCATGAAATAAGTGCAATGAGTCCAGTTCCACACAAAACACCGAGCGCTCCCCCACTTCCTGTTAAAATAAGCGCTTCGTAAAGAAACTGTTGTAAAATATCTGTGTGTGTCGCTCCTAATGCTTTCCGCAATCCAATCTCTTTCGTTCGCTCAGTAACAGAAACAAGCATGATATTCATAATACCGACGCCTCCCACAAGTAATGAAATAGCGGCAACACAAAGCAATAATACTGTTAAAATAGTCAGAATAGTAGAAACTTGATTTACTAAATCTCCTTGAGTACGAGTAAAAAAATCATCCTTTAAAGGGTCAGTAATATTATGATTAACCCGCAACGTCGTCGTGATATCAGCGATAACGCCAGGGACATCCTCGAGAGATTGAGCTTCAACAACAAGTCTCTGAAAATACTTGATACCCAGTATATTTTGTTGCACCACGGAATACGGAGCTATGACTGATTTATTAGAATCAAAAAAAGAACTCTGACTTTTTTTATGAAGGACTCCCACAATAGTATACTTATTATTTCCTATTTTTATTTTTTGTCCCAGGGGATCAGATACACTGAAAAGTTTCTCTCGTACCGTGTCTCCGATGACCACAACCTTTGCCTTCTCTGTAATATCAGAAGGAATTAAAAATCTTCCCGCAGAAAGAGAAAGATCGAAATTCTTTTGAATAAGTTCACTACTCCCCAAAATCATTGCGCTATATTTTTCTGAATCTACAACAAGAGTTTCATACCCAAAAACATACGGAATAACAGATTTCACTCCGGGAACATTCGCTTTTTGTTTTAAACTCTCGAAATCCCGCTCCTTGAGAGAATCATTTGAAAGAGTACCTCCAGCATCCATAGGACTTGATGCTTGTTTTCCCGGAAGAACAAAAATGTTTGTAGGACCAAAACTATTTATTTGTGAAACAACAAATTCTTGAGCACTTTCTCCAGCAGAAATGACCGTCATAACCGACGTTACCCCAATGACAATACCCAGTACAGTCAAAACAGCTCTTGATTTATGAGCAGAAATTCCCTGTAGGGCAATAGCAAAAACATCTTTTATTTTTTGAGATTGAATGATCATTTTTTAAATCCGTCATCAGCTATAATACGTCTATGTTTTACCTCTTCATCATGATCGAGCTCTCCATCTTTAATATGTAAAATACGCTCTGCTGATTCCGCAACGTAAGATTCATGAGTTACCAGAATAATAGTATTTCCCTGTGCATGTAGATTTTGTAAGAAACGAAGTACTACTTCACCTGATTTTGAATCAAGACTTCCGGTAGGCTCATCGGCAAAAATAATCTTTGGCTTATTCACCAAAGCACGTGCAATAGCAACGCGTTGTTTCTGCCCTCCAGATAATTTCTGAGTTTTATAATTTGCTCGATCAGCAAGACCAACTAAAGTAACCAGATCAACGGCACGCCTCGTTCGTTCTGGCTCCTTTATTCCTGCGTAAATAAGAGGAAGCTTTACATTTTCAACAACTGACTGACGAGGAAGTAAATTGAATGCTTGAAACACAAATCCTACCTTTTGATTACGAATGCGGGCTAACGCTTCATCTGTAAGTGAACTTACATTTTTACCCTCAAAATAATATTCTCCAGCAGTTGGTCTATCTAAAAACCCCAACATTTGCATAAGAGTACTTTTTCCAGAACCTGAAGGACCAACGATCGCAACAAATTCTCCTTCACGAATAACAAGATCAATACCCCGTACCGCTCGTGTTTCCACATCATCTTGAGAATATGTTTTTTGTAAATTCTTTGTTTCAATTAAAATAGGATTTTCCATATACCATACAAAATTAAATATAACATAACATCCCCTCAAACGTTCTCGGTAAATTACTCACTCAAAACAAAACTTCCTTCTTCCAATCCAGATAGAATTTCAGTTCTTCCATCTGAACCTTTTAATCCAGTTTGAATTTCACGTTCAACAAAACCTTGTTTCTCATCAACAAGCTGAGCAACAGAAACTGTTTTTTTACCATCTTTCACTGCGATAACACGAGTAGGAAGGAATAATACGTCAGTTTTACTATCAGATAAAATATCTATATCAGCCGTTAATCCCGGTAACACCCGTTGATCAATAACATCAAACTGTAACGTTGTTTTATAAGTAGGAACTCCTTCAATTATGGTCTCGGAGAGATCTATACCAACAACATGAGCAGAAAATACAACATCTTGTCCATAGGCATCCAGAGTAACCCGTGCTTTTTTCCCAACTGCAATTTTTGCCACATCTGATTCAGTTATATTTGTTTCAATTTGATATTGGCCTGAACCAATGAGTGATAGAGCAGTTACGTTGGGCTGTACGATATCCCCTTTTTCATATGGAATCTTGGTAACCGTTCCGGTGAAAGGAGCAATCAAACGCGTCTTTGCTATCTGTGATTCATAATAGGTTATTTGTGCATATGCCTGTCCAACTAATCCTTTCTGTACATTAATATCATCAAGGGAACTCTCTCCTGTGCTTTGTTGAGAAGTAATTGATTGTTTTGCCTTATTTAATGAGGCAAGAGCAGTAACAAGTTGAGCCTTTCCTGTAGAAAGGCGCGTTCTATACGTTGATTGCGTAGTTGTATCCAATCCCGTTGCTGCATTTAATGTTTCTTGTAGATTTTTATAGAAATTGAGAAAAACACTCATACGATCTATACTTCGATTTAAAGCAGATACAACACCCTCATAATCACTTGCAGAGAGATTTGATTGCTCAACAAGCCATGTATCTAATATATTTTTTGATTCAACAACAAGTACTCCAGAATTTATTTTTGCCTGAATCGCAGTTGTTTCAAAAACAATTTTAGAATCATTGAAACTTCCTGAATCAAACAAACCATCGGTTTGATTGCGTATTGCATCGTCTGATTTATTATAAGCATCGCGAATAACATCTACCGCATTCGCATACGCGTTAGACAAATCAATATCAGATTTTGATCCACCCCCTTGGGCATTTCTAGTAATTTGATCGAGACGAGCTTTTTGTGATTCATATTGAGCTTGCGCTTGCGCAAGTTGCGCATTGAGATCAGATCGATCCAATACAATAAGCGTTTCTCCCTCAGAAACAACATCACCCACTTGTACCAAAATAGAATTAATGCGCCCACTCCGTTCAAACGCAAGATCAAGATTCTTTGTAGGTTTTACACGCCCCGTAACATCAACCTCAAGAACAACTGACCCTCGCTCTACAGAAACCGTTTTAGAAGAAACAGTACCACGAGGAATAAGCATGCTTATGATAACCACCACAAGAACAATTCCCGTAGGAATCCAAACTTTTTTCTTTTTAAAACCAAGAAATATATTTTTTATTTTTTGCATATGTATAATATTTATATAGTTGATATATGATGACGTATTTTTTTCAGAATACTGAGAAGTTGTTTTTGCTCAATAAGAGATAGTGTATTGAGATAATCTCGTATCGTTTTTTGAAGAGATACAAGTTGTTTTTCTAGTATCTTTTTTCCTTGAGGAGTAATACGAATTCGTATAATGCGACGATCTTGTACATCAGGAACACGGATAACAAAGCGTAATGATACCAAATCAGAAACAATAACGCTCGTAGAAGGCATAGTAACTTCTAAAAAAGAAGCGATTTCTTTCATGGTGGGTTCTTGGGCTTCTTGTACATAATGCAAAACCGCCATTTTAATAAATGACAAACCATGCTTACAAACAAACGAACGATGCGTGACAGAGCGTAACTGCATCATAACATCCCATATATGATCAAAAATTTGATGACTCATTATATAATTAATTAACCTAATAGTTAGGAATACTAATAATTATATCCTTCTCTATATAAAAGTCAACAAAAACACAATATACTCATAAAAAATGCGCATCATATAAGACACGCATCTACTCTAACGACATACATCTAAAAATAATTTGTTGAATAATTCAATGGTTTCAAAATTATATCTCCTTTCTTCTCCAGAAGAAATAGAAGTCTTTTGTTCTTCCATATGATCTTCTAGCGCAGATAAAATTTCTTCAACCAATCCACACGCATGTGCCCTATATAAGACAAGTAAGATGCTCATCCGCCAATAGTCACCATATGACAGAAAAAGAAGATGGGCTCTCTCATACGTATTTTGCAACCTGTGCCTTAAGATCTTCTGAAAGAAATCTTTGGTACAATAGCCATCAATTCCAAAACAATTCATTTTACTTTCCATGATCCACCCTTATTTTAATGAGGTTGAAGTTCTGTACAAAACATATCTAGGTACTATAAAAATATATATCATTCGACAAAAAAGAAATCAAGTGAATACAATGCCCATAAATATATTTCCATGATTGAATATACAGACCTCGAGTTGACAAAGGTCATATATTGATATACTATATAGATATAACAAGTTCTCACTGACCGCGCACCATATAACTGTCGCAGGATTCCGTGCGACAGTTATATGAATATATCTCTTATATAAATAATCACCGTCGTGATTTTTGGAGTATGTTCATGATTATTTTTATATAGATATTTCTATGAACAAAAGAACTACCTCATATGGGAGAAATACCCACCGGCCTTCACGGCCCTCATTCTCGCATTCCCGCGCATCAAAATCATCACGATCACGCACGGGATATAGTCAAAATATCAATGCGTCACGATTTGTAAATAAGGCAAATCCCTCTCAAGAAAAAGAGGTGTTTATCCCTACACACGCTTTTGCAGATTTTGCGATTGCAGAAAACTTAAAAGCAAATATTATCTCAAAAGGATACACTACTCCGACCCCAATCCAAGATCACATCATTCCTCTCATTTTAGGAGGTCACGATGTTGTCGGAATCGCAAATACAGGAACAGGAAAAACAGGAGCGTTTCTTATTCCTCTGATACAAAGAGTAATAACAAACACGAGAGAAAAAGTGCTTATTGTAGTTCCAACTCGAGAACTTGCCATACAAATTGATGAAGAATTTAAAAGCTTCGTTGCTGGTATGCGTATGTTTTCCGCGTGCTGTGTAGGAGGGGCTTCTATTGGGAAACAAATCTCCGAATTACGTCACTATAATAGTTTCGTCATTGGAACTCCAGGAAGATTGAAAGACTTAGTACAACGAAAATATATAAAATTAGAAACATTTAACACCATTGTTCTCGATGAAGCTGATCGTATGCTTGATATGGGATTTATTGCCGACATGCGTACTATCATGCAAAGCATGCCCGTAAAACGAAATACGTTATTCTTTTCAGCAACTATTTCTCGAGAAATTGATGCATTAATTAGAGAGTTTCTTACGAATCCTAAAACCGTATCAGTAAAAACAGGAGATACTTCAAAAAATATTGATCAAGACGTCATTCGTGTTGAAGGAAAATCAAAAATGGAATTATTGCAAAACCTCCTAAAACAAAAAGAATTTAATAAAGTACTCATATTTGGAAGAACAAAATTTGGAGTTGAAAAACTATCAAAAACACTTGTTGAAAGAGGGTTCCGAGCAGAATCAATTCATGGAGATAAAATTCATGCGCGAAGACAACGGGCGCTCACAGCCTTCAAAGAAGGGCGCGTACAAATACTCATTGCAACCGATGTTGCGGCACGAGGATTAGATATTCCAAATGTCACACACGTTATTAACTTTGATATTCCCGCTACCTATGACGATTATGTACATCGCATTGGACGAACGGGGCGAGGAGATAAAACAGGAAAAGCCCTCACCTTTATTGAATAAAAATAAAGACTGTCCCTAAGGGCAGTCTTTTAAAAACATCTGTTCTATTTTCTACATGAACATTTCTTTGATCCAAAAATAAAGTCGGGTCGTAATAACTTCAATGAAGCAGCGCTAAGCGCCTCAGAAAAAGTTATCAATCTAACGGGAAAATCTTTTTTCTTTCCACACCAGATATTACTTTCTTGTAGAAAGACTAGGTCTCCAAAAGATTCAAGTTGATATTTTTTTATTGAAACAGCTTGATCTTTTCTGAATAGGAAAATTGAAACAAATTTTCCTCTTATATGATACGTTACACTCCCCTGGAAAGGTTTATCAAAAAAATTAAACCTCCCTCCATTAGAATCACAAACCACACATGATCCATGGGAGTATACAGCCTCTTTCCCCTCAATGAGAAAAAAAGGATTTTTGAGAGAAACAAGGCAATGAGGAATTTTAAAGCTATATTCATCCGCCGCTATCAGATAACAAAAAAGAAAATTTTTACTTTCTTGCGTAGAAACTTTTTCCCGAATGAGTTCCTTTTTATAAAATTGACAATGAGGATCACTCTTAGGAATTGAAACCAAAACCTTCATACCCACTCCTTTTTTAAATCAGTATAGTAGAATTGATTAAAAATGCTGTATGTATTATATAACTAAATTAATGAATAGTCAATTATATGAGTGCAACGAATCATTCAAAACAATAAGACATATATGCTATTACTTATTCTAAAATAGATATATTCTGATATACTATAGAGTGATTATTGTAAAACTACTATGAAAAAAATATTCAATATTGTTTTAAATATACTTCCTATCATTGTAATGATATGGCTCATATCAATCATTAAAAATGATTATATTCTCACACTGGCATATATAGGAATCATTTCCATAGCACTCAACATAAAACGCGAATACAACGATATAAAAGTGTTGCTCGCAGGTTTTGTGTGTATGACTATTTTTGAATACATATTTATTAGCACGGGGGTAGAAAAATTTATGCGCGTGAGTTTTCTCGGTATGCCTCTCTGGCTTCCCTTTTTATGGGCATATGGTTTTATTGTTATCAAGCGAGTGGTACAGATCATATAATTACATCTGTATCATTTTTATATTCTTCGCAACTATCCATGCCGTTGCCGATCCAAAACCCTTTTTATTAATCTGAAATGGAGTTTTTATTTTTTTCGGATTTTGTAAATACACTAGAATACAATACTGAGGAAGCGCCCTCCACAAATGAGGGTCTGTATGTCTCAAACAAATTTTTTTACCATATAAAGCAACTATTTTTTCTACCTCGGTAATATTTTTAATCTCAAATTGAAGTACTCGAGAGACACGAGCACAAACAGATACAACTTCTCCAGTATTTTTAAAGAAAATTCTATCTCCTTTTTTAATGCAATTCCACGGGGCGCGTCTGGTTTGATACCATCGAGATTCAATGGTTTTTTCTCCCGCTATGATTTTAGGAATCAATTTCCAAGATTTTTTCATTATTGCGACATGATCCATAATACAGTACTATAATAAATACAGTTATGACGCCAAATAAACAACATCCATTAGTACACATATATTATCATACTGATAATCACCGTGCGACCATATGGGCAAAAAAGATACAAATATGGCTCACTAAACAAAACATTCCTCTTTCATCTGATGGAATACGTGCCCATATAATTATTGTGCTAGGGGGTGATGGAACCATTCTTGAAGCAGCGCGTATATTCCAAAAAAATCACCGTATTATTCTTGGATTAAATTTAGGGAGTGTGGGATTTTTAGCATCAGTGCGTAATGAAAAAGATTTTATCCCTCGTCTTACTCAATTTTTTATAGGAGAATATACTACTATGAAACGAATGATGCTTTCAGTACGTGTTGAACGAAACAAAAAAATAGTATTTCACTCCAATGCGCTAAATGAAGTCGTAATACAAAATCCATTAGGTATAAGTGAAACGGAGGTATATATAGAAAAACATTCCGCGCAATTCATTCGCGGAAGCGGACTTCTTATCGCCACCGCCACTGGATCAACCGCTTTTAATCTATCTGCGCATGGACCTATTGTGATGCCTGATATTCCTTGTATGATCATTACTGAATTATTAGATCACAATATGCCCACACCAAGTATGGTTATTAACGCAAATAAACATATTACTATTTATATAAAAGATTTTAGAAAACAAGGACTTCTCGCAAATACAGCCACCGCCGAAGCACTCGATGTGGTACTCTCCACAGATGGCGCAAATATATTCGTATTAAAAAAAGCAGATAGTATACACATTAATCGATCCGCACGATCAGTGCGCTTTGCAGAACTTGAAAAAAGTTATTTCCTTAAAAGCATACAAGAAAAATTTTCATTTAGATAAAAAATTATGAAAAAAAATACCTGGGACTTAAGACGATTGGCAATAAGTGCCACTGATCCAAAAATAAAACGAGAGCGCACACACATTGATAAAAAAATAACAACATTTATAGAAGAATGGGGGCCAAGAGTAGATCAACTATCCAACCCAAAAACATTACGCACAGCACTTGACGCATATGAATTTATCCGTGCCACTCACGGAACAGAGGGAGATTCTGGATATTATTTCTGGCTTCGAGGAAAACAAGATCAAACAAATACTATTATTAAGGCGCATAAAAATGAGTGGGAAGAATTTGCAACAAAGCAAGAAAATAGATTAATGTTTTTCACACACGCAATCGCCCATATTTCACCAAAAAAACAAGCCTCGTTGCTCATAAGTCCACTTCTAAAACCATACAAACACTTCTTAGAAAAACTGTGGACGGGAGCAAGATATTTATTATCTGAACCAGAAGAAAAACTAAATGATTTACTCATGGGACCAGCTCATGGAGACTGGATAGATTTAACCGCTACGTTAATAGCAAAATCAGAACGAGTTGTATACGATGCGGATAATAAAAAAAAGAAGCTCTCATTTTCACAAATATTATCACTGCTCAGTAATCATAAAAAACAAATACGAGATGTAGCAGGAAAGGCTATTAATGAAATAGTATATCAATATCTTGATATAGCAGAAGCTGAATTAAATGCTATTTTAAAACGAAAGAAGATATTAGATGAAATAAGAGGATTTAAACGTCCTGACCAATCACGATACATGGGAGATGATGTAGATATTAATACTATAGATGTGTTGCTCAAAACCGTCTCTCAAAATAATGAAGTTGCAAGAAAATTCTATAAGCTCAAAGCAAAATTATTGGGTAAAAAACAACTCGCATACCATGAGCGAAACATAGAAATTGCAACTAAAGATATTAAATACTCATTTACAAAAAGTATCTCTTTAGTAACAGATGTACTAGAAAAATTAAACCCGCAATTTGGAACTATCATAGATGCTTTTGTTTCAAAACATTGCATTGACGTATATCCAACAACAGGTAAAAGTGGAGGAGCATTCTGCGTACACATGAATAAATCACAACCCGTATATATACTTCTCAATCACACAAATAAATTACAGGATGTGCTTACTCTTGCACATGAGTTGGGACACGGCATCAATAACGAATACATGAGAAAACAAAATGGCTTAAACTACAATACAACACTCGCAACCGCAGAAGTCGCAAGTACATTTAT
Source organism: Minisyncoccota bacterium (assembly GCA_041674185.1). Taxonomy (GTDB): domain Bacteria; phylum Patescibacteriota; class Minisyncoccia; order UBA6257; family JAGOQP01; genus JAKBUF01. The sequence continues at coordinate 2,908 of JBAYWE010000009.1, read as the reverse complement.
GGAAGATTTTGTTTTTGAACGTTTAATTCAGAACGTATCAGAGAAAACAATGTTAGAGCTTATAATGAAGAAATTAGATAACGACATAGCAACAATTTTTCGACAAGTTGCTTGCGTTCAATTCGAACAAGAACTGCACGATACATATAATAAAACCGGTTATGTTTCAAAAGAAGTTATAGGAAAACTATTCAGTAAACACATGAGTGCCTATATGGGAGCTGCAATTGAACAATCCCCAGGTTCACAAAACTGGTGGGTCCACTGGAGTCACATTAGGCGATTTTTTTATAACTATTCATATGCTCATGGGTTATTAATATCTAAAGCTTTACAGGCGCGCGTACGAAACGATCATACCTATATAACACAAATTGAACAATTTCTTTCAGCAGGAACTTCTCAGTCACCACATAAAATATTCTCATCCATGGGAATAGATACATCAAATCCCGAATTCTGGAAATCTGGGGTACACGAAGTAACGCGATTACTTAATAAAGCAACCGCGTTAGCAAAAAAATTAGGAAAAATATAATTTTTATTTAGATAAATTATACAAAAAAACTAAGACCTATCTTCTCACTAAGTCCCTAGAACCTATCCCCTAGCGACTCATTATGGTATTCTCGGAAATGCTTTTTTGCTCGCGAATGAGCCACGAGTACCTAATGATTCTTCAATGCGTAAGAGTTGATTATATTTTGCAATACGTTCTCCCCTACTCACAGAACCTGTTTTTATTTGATGTGCACCTAATCCCACAGCCATATCAGCAATAGTCGTATCTTCGGTCTCTCCAGAACGATGAGAGAGAATAGTTGTTATATGATGAGTACGCGCCAACTCCATTGTTTCCACCATTTCAGAAATAGTTCCAATTTGATTTGGTTTTATCAAAATAGTATTTGCAGCACCGCGGGTAATTCCTTCTTGTAATCTTGTTTTATTCGTGACAAATAAATCATCTCCCACTATTTGAATTTTATCTCCCAATTTTTGAGTAAGAAGGATAAATCCATCCCAATCATCTTCCGCAAGTCCATCTTCAATGGACACGATGGGATATTGAGAAACGAGTGATTCATACCAGTGTACTAATTCTGTAGCAGTGTATGTTTTATTATCTGTAACAAATGTGTATACCCCATCTTTATATAATTGACTCGCCGCAACATCCAATGCAAAAAAGACATCAATACCAAGTCTATATCCAGCACTCGTCACCGCAGAACAAAGAGTATCAAGCGCATGTTGATTTGAAGCAAATGGAACGGCAAATCCCCCCTCATCTCCTACCCCAGTACTCAAATTCTGTTTTTTTAATTCATCGCGTAATGCATAAAAAATTTCTGCTCCACATCGTAAACTCTCTGCAAACGAAGGTGCTCCCGCAGGCACCAACATAATCTCTTGTATATCAATTGTTCTTGGCGCATGAGCTCCTCCGTTTAATACATTCATAAGGGGCACCGGTAATATATATCCATGAACATCCGCAATAAGTCCACGCATATATTCATACAGTGGTTGTTGTGTTGCAAGCGCGGCTGCATGAGCAAATGCAAGAGAGACACCCAAAATAGCATTCGCTCCTAATTTTTCTTTTTGCGCAGTTCCATCAAGCATACATAATGCACTATCTAATCCCTTTTGATCAAGTGCTTTCCCCATCAATGCATCTCGAATCTCATGCACCACCGTATACACAACTTGTTGTACTCCCTTTCCTCTGTATCGAGTAGTCACTCCATCACGTAGTTCGTGCGCTTCATAGATGCCCGTTGATGCACCAGAAGGAATTCCTGCCCGACCTAAAAAACCTCCCTGTAAAGAAACTTCAACTTCGAGCGTTGGTGTTCCACGAGAATCTAAAATTTCTCGCGCATGAATGTTGGTGATAGTAAACATATGAGTAAGTATAAAGCATGCCCTGTAGTGAAGCAACGCTTCCCTGCCTTATAATTCTTTAGAAACGCTTTCTCTACTACCGAGTAGAATTATAGATAGCTAAAACCTCTGCTGCAGGAAGTGCTCGATTGTAGATACGAACGTCAGAAATAAAACCAATAAATTGCATAGATATTCTATTTCCTGGTGGAGAGGTACTACAACAAGAATCCCATTGAGCACCAACTATCCACGATCCACTCCAAGATGACATAAGTAGATTACCAAATCCATTTAAACCAGAATCTGATCCCTCTCTCACTCCATCTACATAAATATAAATATTATCTCCCGACCAAACTCCAGTCACATAATGCCATTGATTATCATTAATACTGGTAGTCGATACAGCAGAGGCTATTTTTTCTGGAGCGGGAGAATAATCTTTAATAAGAAATTTAGCCTTACCAGCAGAAACAGATAGAGTTACATAATCACCAGTATCGGTACAATTTACGATATATCCATTTGTAGTACTAGTCTTAATCCAAACACCATATGACCAATCTCCTCTTAATGCTTTTAGAGAGATTGCAGAAACCCATAAACCAAGATTTACATAATCATTACTTCCATCAAAACTCAGACATGTCTCCATTTTACAATTAGATGCAGTTTGCCACGTGGGTCCATTAATAAGAGTCCCCATATTATTATTTCCACTTAAATCTAGGACTTGTGTTCCTGATCCCTCATTAAAGGCCCAATATCCAACCAATCCATAAATTGATTGCCAAAGAAATCTGTCACTTCCTTTTTCAATACGTTCAGGATCAAATCCTCCATCTTGCCGAGCAACTGTTATATATTTCTTCGATTCTGAAGATGCAAGTATTTCATAGGTTTGCGTCGTGGGATTGGCTATATAGGTATAATAGAGTCCCGTAGAGGAGGTATTGGTGGGATCTATCGGGAGACGAGGGAGTGATTGTATTGATGAGGTGAAGTCTATGGGAAG
>JBAYWE010000008.1:0-34133 GCA_041674185.1 Minisyncoccota bacterium | reverse complement strand
TGAACTCACGACTATCTTAGAATCAAATAAATATAGACTGGGAGGATCTGCTGATACCGTCTCTACCGATGGCGGTTCTACCTCCTATCTCTATGAACAAGGAACCAATCTAACACTCCATCCAATTACTGACGCAGGTCTTGTTGGTTATTGGACCTTTGATGAAGGAACAGGGACACAGGCACTCGACTCCAGTGGAAATAACAATACGGGAACGTGGCAGGGAACTCTAGGATCTCAGTGGACGACTGGGAAGATAGGGGGAGCAGGGAATTTTAACGGCATAAATAATGATGTTGTGATAGGTAATAATGGTGTATTAAATTTTAACGCTACAAATCTTACAATTTCTAGTTGGTTTTATATATCAAACTATCAAGAGCACCAAAGAATAGTTATGGCAGATGGTTATCTATACGGCTTTAAAGTAACGACAAATCAAATAGTCGGAGCTGTTAATAATGTATGGACGGGTTCCGCAACTATTCCTGTGAATAATGGATATTGGGTTTTTGGGACCGTTGTTTTTAGAAGAGATTTAAACACAGTTTCTTTTTATGTGAATGGTTTGTATTCCGGTGATTATAATATAACTTTTTCTACAATGAATCCTTCTAGTATACATATTGGTGGATATGGTTATCTATTAAATGGTCTCATAGACGACGTCCGTATCTACAATCGAGCCCTCTCTCCAGCAGAGATTTTATCTATTTACAATGCAACCAAATAATCCTAGAAAGGAGCTGATTATATACCAAAAAGTAACTGTGTTTCATTACTTGACTTTGTAGTGATGGTCATATATCATTCAAATATATATTTGAATGATATATGACATATGAAAAATAAAAAAATGGAATCTCTCGCAAAACAACTCAGAACAGCTGGGGATTTTACGCGGTTAGAAATTCTTTGTTATATTTTTGATAATAAAAAATCGTGTGTGAGCGATATAGCGAAAGAACTGCGGGTAAGTATTGCAAGTGTTTCACATCACCTGCAAGCATTAGCGAGGGAAGATTTACTCAAATCAAATCGTGAGGGAAAGAAAATATGTTATACACTTTCTCGCAACGATTTTATGAGAGATCTTAAAAAATTCATTTGTAAATATAAATAACATTAAAAAAAATAAAACTATGGATACTAATACAAAAAACAACAAAGTCATCGTGTACTCAACTCCTACTTGTCCGTACTGTGTATACGCGAAGAATTACTTTAGAGAAAATAATATTCCATTTGAAGATGTTGATGTGAGTAGAGATGAATCTCGTGCTCGAGAAATGATAGCTAAAAGTGGTCAGATGGGTGTACCTGTTATAGATATTAATAATAATATCATTGTCGGATTTCAGCCAAATGTGTTTCAACAACTTTTAAACAAATAACTTCAACATCGTTGAGAATTAATGTGAATATAAAATTTAACCCCGCTTTTGACGGGGTTGTTACTACATATGTTACACAATTGACTTGAGGAAAGAACATAATTCACTCCCAATCTTTTTCTGCCAAAAACTATCCTGTTCTTCTTGGCTCATCTCGGATATATATTTTCCATTTTCTGGATCAATTTGTATTGATTCAAGTGGATAACCCGAAACAACCCTCTCGCTTGGTCTTGAAGTGAAAATACGTGGTGAAACAATAGTAGTCTCTTTAACTATATTTCCATTGTTAGCAACACATATTGCAAATTCCCACCTCCCATCAATCTTATTTCCTAAGCCTCTAATTAAGGAGGTATAGTGATTGAGTAGTTCGTTGTCAGTCGGACGAATATTCTTACTAGATATTCTCCTCACGTGTATTCCAGGTTGTTCCTTATCATTAAGACCATCAAGATATAAGGCGTTATCCATAGACAGTACGACATTTTTTAATATACGGGAATAATTTGTAGCTTTAATACGTGCATTCTCTTGTGCTGTTAAGCCATTTTCAACAACGTCTCCTGTTGAATCGGGAAGTCCAATAACTTCAAAATTAAGAGATTTTATAGCTCCTGCTATTTGTTTAATCTTTGCTACATTTTTTGTTCCTATAATTAATGTTTTCATGATAATCCTTTTTATTTCTTATGAACTCTTATAATTAATACATAAAACCACGCTCGTTGTAAATAGAGGGTTTATTGTCACATTTAGTTATAAAAATAATCCGCTCAGAAAGCGAACTATTTTATCCGTGACCCCAATGGGATTCGAACCCATGTTACAGGAATGAGAATCCTGTGTCCTGACCAGGCTAGACGATAGGGCCTAAAAATTTCTATTACGAAGCCCATTTATTTAAGCAAAAATGAGGAGGGTAATCAAGCTATTTTTTACCGTTCTTTTTGATCCTACTTATCCACAGATGGGGGATTGTTATATTTTTTATTCAGAGTATCATATATATATCAGGTTTAATGAACAAAAAATATGGATAATATACTCACTCAAAATGAAGAAAAGGTCTTGCGAACGATACAGAAATTTTTTGAAACAAAATCTCTTATGCCTACGGTGCGAGAGATAAAAGATGAGGTAAAAAAAATAGGCATCACGGTAAATAGTTTAGGGGCCATATTTAGATACATTAAACTCTTAGAAGAAAAAGGATACATAGAAAGAGAAGAGGGTCGCAAACGTCGCGGCATCAAGTTAGTAGGAGGAATGAAAGATATGTTTAGACAAGTTCCTATATTTGGCGCAATTAATGCAGGAAATCCAAATATTTTTGCGTTAGACAATATTGAAGGATATCTACGGGTTTCTTCTCGTTTACTACCAAATAAAGATGTATTTGGGTTACGCGTATCGGGAGATTCTATGAATTTGTGCGAAGTAAAAGGAACAAAGATTGAAGACGAAGATTTTATTCTTATAGATCCGAACGATCAAGAATATAAAGATGGCGATAAGGTTGCGGTTATTATTGACGGAGTGGCAACGGTAAAAATATTCAAGCGAACAGGTCGTATGCAAATTGGGTTATTTCCAAAATCAACAAATCCGATTCACAAACCTATTTATTTGACCCCGCAAGATAATTTTATTATTAAAGGAAAAGTAGTAGGAGTGCTTAAACATTTTAGTTAGCTTTCTTTTACTTAATATCCCGACACAAAGCTTCAATGTTTCAGTCGGAGAGCCGACTCATTACGTCCTGGATTCGGGACCTCTGCCTATCGGCAGACAGGCTGATCAGAGCTTCGGGGCTTAATACATATTTCTTAATACGTTATACTTATCTATATGAATCAAAAAAATATTTGGTGGTGGATTGGAGGGTCAGTAATAGCTGTCATAGCACTCGTTATGGCTGGCTTATTTATTTCGCAAACTGTTCCTATGCCAGATAAAAATCCTGTTAATGCCACGGTAACTACAACAAAGCAAACTATACAAAAAGACGACGGTATGTCAAAAATAGATATCGAATATCCAATGATTTCTGGTGTATCTCAAGCAATCAACGATACAATACAAGAAGTTTTAAATACACGCATAGAAGAATTTAAAAAAATAGTAGCTGAGAATGAACAAGCGCGCATAGATACTAATAAAAACTTACCCGTAAGTGAACAACGCCCAGTGCGTCCAGATCCAAGTGATTATTGGTATTCTTTATATATTCGTTATAACACAGGAATTATAACGAATCAGACAATAAGCGTGGTATTTTTTGTAGATGAATATAGTGGGGGAGCTCATGGAAATAAATCATTCATCCCATTCAATTACGACATAGTGCAAGATAGAACAATAACACTCGCTGATGTATTTATACATGATGCTCGTTATTTAAATCGTATTTCTGAGTATGTATATCGTGATATAGTAACGCAAATAACTGCTCTTGATCCTTCGCAAGAGCCGCTTATGGATTGGATTCAAAGAGGTACGGATCCACAGATAGATAATTTTTTGAATTTTACTCTCGGAGAAAATACGATTACATTTTATATACCACCCTATCAAGTAGCCGCATATGCGTTAGGTGATTTTCAGGTAACGATGCCACTCCAATAAAATTTAGTAAAAATTACAAAATTAAAAATTCCAATCGACTACAATATAGTCGATTGATATCGTGCGTATACGCTACAGGGGAGTGTTCGTTGCGTGTGTTCTTCACGAATATGTAATTCGCCACAGGTAATTTTTTCAAGAGGTAAAATGTGAGCAAGAAGGTTTTTAATAACCGTGGGAGAATATCCCATAGCGTAACTATTCATAAGAAAGAATAGTGGGTCTGGTTCAAGAATGGTGCGAATTCCTTCGAGGAGTTTGGGGACATCTTTTTCAAAAGTAAATACTTTTCCTTTTGGGTCTCTTCCAAAAGAAGGGGGATCCATAATAACTGCATCATAGCGAATTCCTCGACGCGCCTCACGAAGAACAAATTTATAGGCATCATCTACAATCCAACGAATTGGTGCATCAGTAAGTCCACTTAATATTTGATTCTCACGTGCCCACGTTACGGAAGGTTTAGATGCATCTACGTGGGTTACCTCAGCTCCACATGCTGCTGCATATAAGGTCGCTCCTCCAGTATATCCGAATAAGTTTAATATATGAGGTGGTTTTGGTGAAGAGGTGATAAGGGGTCCGAACCAACGCCAATTAAGTATCTGCTCGGGGAATAATCCCGTATGTTTAAAAGGAGTAAGGTGCAACTTCATCTGAATTGTATCACACGATATATGCCACGAGTCTTCACTAATATGAATATTTCTCCACCGTTCTCCCCTGAGTGCTGATTTTTCTTTTGAGAAAACAGCATCAGCTTCTTGCCAAATCGTGGGAGTAAGCGTGGGATCCCATAGTGCAGTCGGATCTGGTCGCGCGATAGTGTATTGTCCAAAGCGTTCTAGTTTCATACCATGTCCGCAATCACGTAGAGCGTATGAGTCATTAGGTAATAAGATGTCCATGCGTTTAGTATAAAGCATGCCCCGTAGTGAAGCAACGCTTCCCTGCCTACCGGCAGGCAGGTACTACTGGGGGAAAAGATGAAAGAGTAAAGTCATTACATTAGGTGTGTATTCTTTCCATGCCTCTACTTGATACTTACTATGGAATGCATAATACTTATGGGTATGAATCGTCGTCGTATTATTTCATTCTTTTTTGATTGGCATATTATTATTGCCACATCTGGAGCTGGATTAATGTTACTGGCCTCTTGGATATATGCTATCTCTTTATTTAGTACTATTCCTGATAAAATTATATTGCATACGAATAGATATGGAGAGATAGATCTTTTGGGTTCTCGTGGGGAAGTATATGGTGCCTTGGCACTCTGGTCTCTATTCGTGCTAATCGATATTTATATTGCTTATATTTTATACATACGAAAACCAACATGGGCGCGAATTTTTCTTTATGGATTGATTCCCATTACTATTACTGCGTACCTGTTTATAAGATCTCTTGCAATATTAAATATGTAAAAAACGCTCCATGAATTATTATGCACATGCAAAATAACTGGAGCGTTATGAATGTATCCCCAATCTTTTTTTGATTAGAGAATTTAGATGGCACACTCAATAGTGTCAACATGATAATTTCTCTCTTTTAGTTTTGAGATAATTTCTCCGTAAAAACTTTGCGACGGAGCTTTTTTAGCGAGGCGGGGTTTCAGTACGAGTATTCGTGAATATTTCTTTTGTTCTATATAGAGCAACATCTCCTCAACGGTACATACAATATGAGAAGACACTTTATTAGAGATAAATATAATATTATCTCGTACGAGATTGATATGAGGATATTGTTCTAATATAAAAAGAACATAATTTCCCATCTCCATACAAATGCTTAAATTACGCATTTTTTTAGGAAGGAGACATACCGCCACCTGAGGTCTTTCTGGGTTTCCTTGTTGAACATCCATGGTGTTCACCTTTCATTTGTGAGTGATCTATAGAAAGTATAGCACCTTCGTCCCTTTGACTTCTAGGGCTTTATTTGCTACTATGGAGCATATGTTTGCAGTCATTAAAACGGGCGGAAAACAATATATAGTAACGCCTGAAACAAAATTAAAAATAGAAAAGATAGAAGGGAACACAGGGGATGTTGTTTCATTTGATGAGGTCCTCTTAGTTTCTGATGGTGATACGGTATCTGTGGGTACGCCTATAGTTGAAGGAGCAAAGGTACAGGGAACTATTGTAAAACAAACCCGCGATACAAAAAAACTTATTTTTAGATATCATGCAAAAGTACGATATCGTAAAACAAAAGGACATAAACAACAACTTACTGAAGTTCAGATCACGAGTATTCAATAAATTTTCTTATGTAAAATAAAACCGCTTAAAAGCGGTTTTATTTTTATTGTGCAAGAAGATAGAACATGGTAATGGCAGAGATTGCCATGAGGCCAAACGTGAGCCAGACAAATGTATGAGAAAGCACGCCACTCCTATATTCTCCCATAATTTTCTTATTTCGTGCTATACGTGCGATGAGAAATAAAAGGGGCACAGCAGCAACGCCATTAAATACAGCACTAAATACAAGTGCTTGAATCGGATTAATCCCGATAAAATTAATAATTAATCCAATCAGAGTTGCGATAGTAATAATGCCATAAAATCCGTGCGCTTTTTTAAGTTTCAAATTTAATCCCGATTTTAAATTAAGGGCTTCTGAAAGAGCGTATGAAGCAGAGGCAGAAAGTACTGGTATTCCCAAAAAACCAAGACCAATAACCCCTGTTGAAAAAATAATTTTAGAAAGCATGCCTGCGTGAGGGAAGGATTGCACAAGTGGTTCAAGTGCTCGTGCAGCATCGGCAGTTGTTTGTACATCGAATATACCATTTGCATGTAATACGGTTGCGGCAACAACAATAATAGACCATGTAGATATCTCTGAAGAAAGCATGCCAATAAAAGTATCGAGACGAAGAGTTCTTATGAATTTTTTTGTTATATGGGGAATACCATTTCGTAGTAAATGTTTTTCTTTCTCTTCTTCTACTTCTTCTGATGCTTGCCAGAAGAACATATAGGGAGAGATAGTGGTTCCTAATACTCCGGTAATAATAAACAAAAATCCAAAATTAAATTCTAAATGTGGGACAAAGGTTGCGCGCAGAATCTCTCCCCAGGGTTGTTGTACTAGAAAAACAGTAATAGGATAGGCGAGAAGAGAAAGTGCGAGCCATTTAAGAATTCGGGCATATGTTTTATAAGACGTAAATATTTCTAGTATAAGAATAAACGCAGTAAATAAGAGTGTCAGTATGGTAAAATCAATAGGAAAAATAAGCTGTGCTGCAGCTCCCATAGCTCCTATGTCTGCACCGATATTTATCGTATTTGCAACAAGAATAAGGAATAAGGTGCCGAATAATATTTTTTTATTATAATTTTCTTTAACAACCGCAGCAATTCCTTTTCCTGTCACAGCGCCAATACGCGCACAGGCTTCTTGTACCGCTATAATAAGGGGAAGCATTGCAACCGCAGTCCATAATTGTCCATATCCAAATTGAGCCCCCGTCTGTGTATAGGTTGCAATTCCTGAGGGATCGTCATCAGCAGCTCCGGTGATGATCCCTGGACCTGTTTTTTTAAAAAAGTTTCTCAATCCTTTAAACATAGTGATATAACTCCTCATATCTAATTCTCAATATCCAACAAGGTAACGTATTTTTTTGTTATTATTTTATCATTAATTCGGAAATTGGATATTGGAAATTTTTATATTTAATTTCTTCTTTCGAGAGAATGTCCGAGGGTATCTTCGTCAGCAAATTCTATTTCTCCACCCGTAGGAATACCTCGTCCGAGACGAGTAATTTTTTCTGTATATGGAGCGAGTTCTTTTATGAGTAATGCTGTGTGAAGATCTCCGTAGGTACTGGGATTTAAAGCAATAATGATTTCGCGTGCTTTTTTCTGAGGAGTGTTTTCTATACTTTGTTTTAATACAGCCAATCGTGCGATGTGGATATCTTCTAAAACACCACTTTTAGTAAGCTCTCCTAGTATAAAATAAGTACCAGCATACTTTCCGGTACGTTCAATAGAGATAAGATCAGTTTCTTTTTCTAATAGCATATATATATCTGATGCGCGGTGTGTATCTTTGCAGAGAGAGCATAAAGAATCAGTATTTGTGTGTACAAAAAAACAACGAGTGCAGGTTTTTACTTGAGCAAGTCCCGTGAGTGCTTGACTCAATGCTGCAATACGTGCGGGTCCCCATGCAATGAGCCGAAAGGCGAGTCGAGTAGCCTGACGGGGACCAATTGAGGGAAGACGTGAAAATGTTTGTATGAAACGTTGGATATTCTCAGGAATCATGCGTATATATTTTAGAAACTTTCTGTAGTGTGTTTTTTATCTATCTCTTTAAAGGTAACTCGTTCAGGGTCAAATTTTACATCAACAGTTCCAATGGGTCCATTACGATGCTTTGCAATAATAATAGAGGCAGTATTCTCTTCTTCAAGAGACGGTTCCATGCGGGTACGATCTTTACGGTAAATAAGCATAACGACATCTGCATCTTGTTCCCATGATCCCGTTTCTCGTAAATCGGATATTTTTGGTATTTGCGATTCACGATTATCAACGGAACGATTAAGCTGCGATAAGGCAAGTACAGGAATATTTAATTCACGAGCAAGTGCTTTGAGTCCATGACTGATTTCGGTAAATTGTTGAACAACATTATCTCCATTTCCAGAAGTTTGAATGAGCTGTACATAGTCAATAACTAAAAGCTCAAGCCCATGCTCTGCTTGTAATCGTCGAGCAATAGAACGTATTTGCATGATGCTCAAAGAAGGAGTGTCGTCTATAATAATTTTCATTTGGGAAAGACGATCGAGAGCTCCTGCTGCAATCATATCAAAATCATGTTCACTCAATCTTCCGGTGCGAAGTTTCCATAAAGGAACTTGTGCCTCAGAAGAAATAAGACGATCAATAATTTGCTCTTTAGACATTTCGAGTGAAAATACTCCTACGGCATGTCCTGCTTTTGCAGCCGCGCGAACAAAATCAAGAGCAAGAGTTGTTTTTCCTAACGAGGGACGCGCTCCAAGAATGATAAGATCTGATTTTTGAAACCCAGAGAGGTTATTATCAATAGCAGTAAATCCAGTGGTTACTCCACGCAGACCCGCAATTCCTCCTTGTTGATGTATTTTTTCAATACGTTCATAAGCACTTTGTAGTTCATCTTTAACTAATATATAGCGTCTATCTTGTGATTTTTGTGATACCGAAAAAATACGTTGTTCAATAGCGTCAATTAATGTTTCAACACTTAAATTTCGTTCAAAAACTGATTCGTGAATATCAGAAGAGATGCCAATAAGATCTCGGAGTACACGTTTTTCACGAACTGATTTTGCATAATGCGCAATATGAGACGATGAAGGAACAACGTTAATAAGATCAGCGAGATAGGAGGAGCCTCCAATACCATCAAGAAATTCTTGTGATTTTAAAACATTACTCACACTTAAAATATCAATAGGTTCATTTTTCGCGAACAAATTGAGCATGGCAGTAAATATCTTTTGATGTGCGGGAAAATAGAAATCCTGAGGAAACAAAGAATCTGCTACTTTAGAAATAGCATGTTTATCTATCATAATTGAACCAAGTACTGATTTCTCAGATTCAATATCTTGAGGAGGAAGCTTAGTATTAACATCCATAAATTTCTAATATCTAAATATAACTGACAATGTAATAAAAATAGAGAATTATACAGTGAAAATTATTTTTTGTGTTTCACGAAAATATGTATAGGGGTGATAAATGGTCCCCATGGAGTATCTTCTATACTGTATCCTAACTGATGTATTTTGTTTCGCAAGGTATCGGCCTGTATAAACTGTTTATAAAATCGAGCCTGTTCTCTTTGCTTAGAAAGACGCGCTATAGAAGCCGGTATTTTGATGTTCTGGGACAATACTATTCCGATTGACGCAAAGAGAGAGAGAATTGTTTTTTGAATATACACTGCCTCAGCGGGAGAAATATGAGTGAGACGTGACTCAAGAGTAGTAAGGAGAGAAAATATAATAGCGAGTGCTTGAGGGGTATTAAAGTTATCAGCAAGAACGGTATGGAATTCTTTTTCAGCCGTAGCTACCATTTTTTTAATAGGCGATTTTGTAATGTTTGTTAAGGGAGATAGTAGAGACAATTTCAATATAAATTTTTGAATTGTTTCAAGTGCCGTTGCTGATTGTAGAGCAAGTTGAGGGGTATAGTCGATAGGAGAGCTATAATGATGAGCAAGAGTGATGTAGCGCAGTACGCGTGCATCATACTGAGTAAGAAAATCAGTAACGCCAATAAAATTTTTTAAACTTTTTGACATTTTTTTTCCATTGGTAAGAAGGATACCTGTATGTATCCATGTTCTTACAAAAGGTTTTTTTCCTGAAGCGGCTTCTTGTTGTGCGATCTCTGCTTCATGATGAGGAAATTTTAATTCTCCCGCGCCTCCATGCATATCATATTGAGGACCAAAATATTTTTCAGTAATTGCGGTGTCTTCAATGTGCCATCCAGGACGTCCTTCGCCGAGAGATGTTTTCCACGAAGGTTCTCCTTCTTTTGAGAATTTCCAAAGTGCAAAATCACCCTTATTTCGTTTGAGAGAGCTTTCATCGATACGAGACGTTGCATCTTCAGCCGCCGCGACTGTTCGATGGGAAAGTTTTCCATATTCAGAAAATTGAGCAATATCAAAATAATATCCGTCTCCCTCTATTTTATATGCATACCCTTTTTTAATAAGCGTTTGTATCTGCCGTATAATTTCTGGAATATGTTGTGTTGCACGAGCATATGCTGATATGGCGGTGATACCAAGGAGTTTTTCTCCTTGATGATAGATGCGTTCATATGTTTGTGCAATTGATTTCCAGCTTATATTTTCTTCTTGAGCACGACGTATAATTTTGTCATCAATATCGGTTATATTTTGCAAATAGGTAATAATATATCCTCGTGAGCGCATATAGGTTACCAATGTATCAAATGCAAGAAAGGTACGATAGTTACCAATATGAGGGGTATCATATACGGTGGGACCACAAACAAAAAGACGCAGAGGTTTGCGGGTTTTTTGAATGAGTTCTTTTTTTCCCGAAAGAGTGTTAAATAATTTCATGGTTTTAGAGTATTTCCTAGAACCCAAAGGTTAAAAATCTTTTTCTTACAGCCAACCCTTCTTTTTAAATATCCGTACCATGATTCCTACGACAATAATAACCGCACCCACCAGAATCCAAAAATCATAAGGAGTGTGTCCTATAAGAGGGCGTCCCTGTGTTTCTATGGTAAATAACGCGAGTATAACCATAATAGGGAAGGTGAGAAAAGCAAGTACTGAAAATCTTTGCATTACTTTATTCATTTGAATAGATAAAAGTTGTGTGTTGGTATTTTCGAATGCCTCAATAGTCTGTTTGAAGTTCTCGCATTGCTGGGTAATCTTCAGAAAATCTCCCTCAAGGTCTGAGAAGTAAATAGCTGTTTTTTCACCAAAAAATTCTGGTCCTATGATTTGTAGTGATTTAAATATGCCAATTTGTGATTGTGTAATCAGATGATAACTTAACAAGTCGCGTTTCACGTAGGATATTTTTTCTAAGAGAGTTCGTTCTTGATCGCGGAAGAGTGTATTACGGATATCTTCAATTTTTTCGTCTATATGATGTAATTGACGCATCACAAATAGCAAACAGGCTTGTATGATGTAATAAAAAAGTTGAGAAGTGCTTCCTTCTAAAAGGCGTTCCTTATATGATTCATCCCTTTCTAATTTATCCATAATGAGCTCAAGAGGTTCTATGGGTTGATAATGTACAGAGATAACTGTGTTTTTTGTAACAAGAAAATCAATTTCTCCTTTGCGAGACACTCGTTCTTCTGGATCGTATATAGGAAATTGAAGTACGACAAATAAATAATCTTTGTAAACTTCAACTTTTGATCGCGCTGATGTTTCTTTTAGTTCTTCTATAATAACGGGATGAAATCCGAACTCTTTTTCCAATGAGACAAGCTCCTCAGTACGAGGATTAGTAAGGTTAATCCATTTAATTTTTCCTTTTTTTATAATCATATAATGTAGTGTGTATAGTTTCTTCAGTATAATACAAAAGAGGAATATTTGCTAGAAATGGGACTTTTTTTGGGTTGACTTTATGTATAAAAACAGTAAAATCTATACAGAATTATAAGTAATCTATCGTATACTATGGAAGAACAGAACCAGCAAACAGCAGCTCCGACGGAGCCATTGGTATCCGATGCTTCGGTGCCAGAAAAAGACGAAGTTCAAAAAACTTTAAAAGAACGAGATGAATATCTTGATGGGTGGAAACGTGCAAAAGCTGATCTCTTAAACTATAAGAAGGATGAATCAAAACGTTTTGAATCAGTTCTTAAATTTTCAAACGAACAAATATTACGCGACTTACTTATTGTTATGGACTCCTTTGATTTGGCAATTGCTGCTTTAGGTGAAGAATCAAAAACAGAAAAAGGAATATTTCTTATACGAGCTCAATTTGAAGATGTATTGAAACGATATGGACTCGAACGTATGCCTTCTTCTGTGGGTACTATATTTGATCCAGCATCACATGATGCAGTGGCGACTGTAGAGTCTACTCAGGAATCAGGAACTATTACTGAAGAAGTAGAGTGTGGATATATGTTGGGAGGAAAAGTGATTCGTCCTGTACGGGTTAAAGTCGCAAAATAGTTTTTGCAAACGTAGAGTATCCAAAGCATTTTTAGAATCAAAGTATTTTTGAATTTAAAAGCGTTTATAAAATCATAAAATTAAAAATTATAAAATTTATCTTATATCACTATGTCTAAAATTTTAGGAATCGATTTAGGAACAACAAATTCCGCTATTTCAATTATAGAAGGGGGAGAACCAAAGGTTCTAGAAAACGCAGAAGGGAATCGTACAACTCCGTCTATTGTCGCAACGAGTAAAGCGGGAGAACGTATTGTGGGAATGCTTGCTAAACGACAGGGGGTTGTGAATCCAAAGAACACCATCTTTTCAATAAAACGTCTCATTGGTCGTAAATTTACCGATGAAGAGGTACAACATGATAAAGCGTGGTTTCCATTTGCAATGCAAGCTTCTGCTTCAGGAGGTGTTGAAATTCAGATGAATGATACATGGTATAAACCTGAAGAAATTTCAGCTATGGTTTTAGCAAAGTTAAAAGCAGACGCAGAGGCAAAAATAGGAGAGAAGATAACAGAAGCGGTTATTACAGTACCAGCCTATTTTGATGACTCACAACGTCAGGCGACTAAAAATGCTGGAGAAATTGCGGGTCTTACCGTAAGACGCATTATTAATGAGCCGACTGCCGCTGCACTTGCGTATGGGTTAAACAAACGTAAAAATGAAAAAATTGTCGTATACGATTTTGGAGGAGGTACGTTTGACGTATCAGTATTAGAAATTGGAGATGATGTGGTGGAAGTGAAGTCGACAGGAGGAGATACTCATTTAGGAGGGGATGATATCGATAAGATTATCATGGATTATTTGGTTGCTGAATATAAAAAAACAGAGGGAATTGATTTAAGTAAAGATCCACTTGCACTACAGCGTTTAAAGGAATCTGCAGAAAAGGCGAAGCATGAGCTTTCAACCGCTTTGGAAACAGAAGTTAATTTACCCTATATTAGCTCCGATGCGAATGGTCCAAAACATTTTCTTTTAAAACTTTCACGCGCAAAATTGGAAGAATTAGTTCGATCGCTTGTTGAAAAATCAATTACCATTACATCAAATGTCATGAAGGAGGCGGGACTCTCAGTAAGTGATATTAATGAAGTCGTTTTGGTGGGGGGGCAAACGCGCATGCCTATTATCCAAGACGCAGTAAAAAAACTATTTGGAAAAGAACCAAACCGCACTATTAATCCTGATGAGGTGGTTGCAATTGGTGCTGCTGTACAGGCGGGAATTTTTCAAGGGGACGTAAAAGATGTTTTATTATTGGATGTTATTCCGCTCTCTCTCGGTATTGAAACTATGGGAGGAGTATTTACTCCCGTTATTGAGAAAAACACCACAGTACCAACTTCAAAATCGCAAGTATTCTCGACCGCAGCGGATAATCAGACATCTGTAGAAATCCACATATTACAGGGAGAAAGACCCATGGCATCAGATAATAAAACAATGGGACGATTCATTTTAGATGGGATTCCTCCTTCACCACGAGGTATTCCCCAAATTGAAGTTGCATTTGATATTGATGCAAATGGTATTTTGAGTGTATCAGCAAAAGACAAAGCAACGGGGAAGACTCAGTCAGTTCGTATTGAGGCATCAACACAACTTTCAAAAGAAGAGATTGAGAAATTAAAACAAGAAGCAGTTCTTCATGCTGATGAGGACAAAAAGAAAAGAGAACTCATAGAAGCGAAAAATCATGCAGAACAAATCGTATATCAAGCTCAGAAGAATATAGAAGAATGGAAAGATAAGATTTCTACAGAAATAAAAGATGAAATTACAAAAAAAATAACCGCAGTACAAGAAGCGATAACAAGTCAAGAAGTAGAGAAAATAGTATCAACGACTTCAGAACTTTCAACAGAACTTCAAAAAATTGGACAAACCATGTATACTCAGAAGCAAGGAGATACTGCTTCTGATCAAGGTTCCGCAGAACCAAGTGATCAACCACAATCAGAACAATCATAAATAATAGAAGGCAGGTCTTTAAGGTATTGGTATGTACAACGATTTCTCTTCTCAAGAAATGGTGCGTGAGGAAAAAATAACACGTTCCTATTTCTATTTGAAAGCAATTATACTAGGGGTTATTACGATTGGCATGTCTTTTTTTGTGGGATCATTTCTACAAAAAGCATTTGGACAAGGAATGGCATCATATTCAATAGCACTTGTTCCGCTCCTTATTTCAACATTATTTTTTTTGATGTTTTATTTCTTAGTCACCTTAACTGTTGATAAGAAATGGTTTGTGTCATTAGTAGGCTTTATATCTGGAATAGTAATTACTGTATGTATATATACAACCGATGCTCTCTATGAGTTTTTGATAGTAGGTGGAGTACTTGTTGTGTTGCTTATTCTAGGAGGTCTTGCGGGTCAACGAGAGATGAAAGCATCTTTAAAAATTCGCTTTGTTAAAATATTAAATGCGGTCGTGTCGCGTGGTATGTTGGGAATAGCTGTTTGTGTTGCATTTTTAGTGTATCAAACAGCAGTGTCACAACCATTAACAGATGATAATATTCTTTTACCCAGGTCTTTGTTCGAAGGTATGATTCCAGTTGCTTCTCAAGCACTTAAGCCTATATTGGGTGATATTGATTTGTCTCTCACATTGAATCAATTGGCTGACAAGGGAGTTACCAATGCCATAGCGGGTACTCCTAATAGTGGAGCGATACAAAGAAGCATGACTCCAGAAATGCGTGTTCTCTTTGTGGAGAAATATATAGAACAGATACAAACAACATTCAAAAATTCTTTGGGAATTACAGTACAACCGAATCAAAAAATGTCAGAAGCATTATATACGGGATTTCTTTCAAAATTTAATAGCCTCGATATAAGTACCAAACAAGGTATAGCTGGATTCTTATCAGTTTTGTTTCTATTAGGTATTCAAATTATATCGTGGGTATTAAGATTGATTATGATTCCTATTGCGTTTATATTGTATGAGATCGGTATTATCTCAAAATTTATAACCGTGACTTTTAAGAAGGAGGATAAGGAGATTATAGTATTGGGATAACACATGAGATACAAAAATGGATGATTACTACAAAATACTCGGCGTTTCGCGCGATGCGTCTGATGATGATATAAAAAAAGCGTTTCGTAAATTAGCTCATCAGCACCATCCTGATAAAAAAGGGGGCGACGAGAAAAAATTTAAAGAAATTAACGAAGCATATCAGGTACTCTCTCATAAAGAAAAGAGAGCACAATATGATCGTTTTGGTAAGAACTTCTCACAACAAGGGCAGGGATTTGGTGGCCAAGGATTTGGAGGGTTTGAGGGTTTTGATTTTTCTCAGTTTACGGGTGGCCAAGGATTTGGAGGGTTTGAAGGTATGGAGGATATTCTTGGCTCATTTTTTGGAGGAGGGGGTTCTACACGTAATCGCAAAAAAAGAAAAGGAGGAGATATTGGTACTCACATAACTATCTCATTAGCAGAGGCTTTTCAAGGAATAACGAAAGACATTTCCTTTAGAACATGGGTTTCATGTAGACCTTGTGAGGGGAAGGGATATGATATAAAAGAAGGCGTAGATACCTGTAAAACATGTAAGGGGACGGGATCGATTACTGAACAAAGGAATTCATTTCTTGGGCCAGTCGCGTTTTCTCGTGAGTGCAGTACATGTCATGGCGTCGGGAACATTCCCAAAAAACCGTGCACTCATTGTAAAGGAACGGGACGGGTAGAAGAAACAAAAAAAGTATCAATTGAAATTCCCGCAGGTATTCAGAACGGAAATACACTCAAGATGACTGGGGAAGGAGAAGCGGGAGAGCGAGGGGTTCCCCAGGGAGATCTCTTAATACGTATTTCGGTTACTTATCCTCATGGAGTTACGGTAGAAGGGGAACACATTATTATAAAAAAGGATGTCTCTTTTTCCGATATCTTGCGTCGGAAACCCATTGAATGGCATCACGTGAGTGGTAAAAAGGTAACCATAGAAATTCCAAATAATTTTATCTTAGGAGAAGCAATTATAATTCCGGGCGAAGGAATGCCTCGCATGAAAACGGGTACATTTGGAGGAAGAAAATATGGAGATCTTATTGTACAGATAGAGGTTAAAACCCCAAAGAGAATGTCTTCACATGCAAAGGAGTTGGCGGAAGAATTGGCAAAAGAGCTTGAAAAAGACTAGAAATAATATTAGTATAATCTTAAGCAGTAGAGGCGGTTTTTTATTGCTATATACGCGCCCGTAGCTCAGTTGGTAGAGCAGCTCCCTTTTAAGGAGATGGTCGAAGGTTCAAGTCCTTCCGGGCGCACAAATAAAATGACTAGCTTTTATGCTAGTTGTTTTTTATACAGCTATTGAACTTTGGAACTTGTAGTGATTAAATAAGAAAAACATAAATATGAAACGAGATTGGATTCTTATTATTTTGTGGCCGATTGTTGCATCTGTTATATCTATTATATTTAAGACGAATTTTTTTATTTCTACTGTCTTATTTTATATTGTCCCGAGTATCTATATTTCAATAAGACATTCTGCTTTTATTAAAAAAACCCTTATTGTTTCTGCGGTAACATTACCTATGTTGTTGGTGGTTGATTATATTGCCGTTAAAACGGGAACATGGTTTTTCCCCACCTCGGTATTTTCAGAAAGACTTTTTGGAACAACTGTGCTTGAGGTAGTTTTATGGTTGTTTTCTTATGTATACACCGTTATTATATTCTATGAATATTTTCTTGAGCATACCTGTAAAAACTATTTTACCAACAGAAAACTTAAATATGTATTTATTGGTTTTTCTTTACTTTTTCTAGTTTTTCTTTTATCTCTTCTCGCAACCGGATCGTTTGTTCATATCCCATATTTCTATCTTGTATTCGGCTTGGTGTTTGGGTTAATTCCTATAGGATTTACCCTAGCAAAACATCCAAAACTCCTTACTAAATTCGTAAGTGTAACAGCTTATTTTTCACTCTCATCATTTTTATGGGAGATAGTTGCTCTTCGTTTAGGTCAGTGGACATTTCCCGGTTCATCTTTTATTGGTTGGGTTGAAATAACAAATGTTCGTTTTCCTTTTGAAGAATTTTTAGTTTGGATAGTTCTTGGGGCGGCGTCTATATTAGCATGGTATGAACTATTTGATGATGATGGGAACTAAAAGGGCGTGCACCTTATCCTCTGCCTTCGACAGACAGGCATAGGACGCACTACTTGATTCATATTATATTTAGTGGTATAATAAATTCAGATCACTAAACATACATAAGAAATGGAGGTATCGTGCCGTTTATTAGGATTTATGGAATTCCACCGGAAAGAAAATTAGATGAAGTAGAGGTTGAAATCGCTAATGCTTCAGCATTATTTAGTATGATTCCGATACAGGAAATCGAAAGAGCTAAACAAAGTGGAATACTAGCAGAACTTGTAATTGCAATTCAAACACGACTTGAATCATCAAAGGATGAGTTCAAGATCAGTAAAGGGGCTACAACGGTTTTCTTCCCACCAGATTTATTAGCTACTGGATTAGGAGAAGAAATTATTGTGGACCTCGGTTTAAGAGAAAAAGAAGGGAGAACTGATGGGGTGATTGCTGCAACAGCGAATGCTATTGTTCAAATAATCAGAGAATTTTTCCCAACCGTTCCATTAATTGAATGTTTTCCAAATATAATTCCACGGGCACATTTTGCCCAATCGAAATTATAAGGAGATCAAAATGGATGAAGTAAAAAAGGATGTTTTGAAATGTAGGGATTACAAATGTAAGAAGGGAACTGTCGATCTTTCAAAAGAAATTCCTATCCGCACCGGATGTTCTAGTATTGATGTAGTTTTCCCATGTTCTGTATGCGGGAGACTCCATTGGAAACAGGGAGATCCTGTCAGAAATAGAAGAGGGCAAAGGGCCTTCTGGGAAAATGGACGAATGTATAATCTTACAAGAAAAGGAGAAAAACAACTTCTTTAAGATCATAAAGACGGGGTTTGTATGCCCCGTTTTTTTTATTCAAATTGAGATATAAAATCTTTTCAACAAATATTTATTGGTAGATATTAATATTTCGTGTATACTGTGAATACTATTGTTTAGAAAAACATGAAAAAAAGCATTTAGTTTGCAGTTGAATCTCTTGGGGATATGTGGAAACTGTATATATAGATGAGGTTTTGTTAAGGAGAATATAATATTATAGCTATTCTATCTAAGAAATTATTAAACAAATCGCACATAGTATGAAAATTCTTTTTGTATGCACGGGTAATGTTTTTAGAAGCATGTCGGCAGAGTATTGTCTAAAGAAATATATACGAGATATGGGTATCAAAAATGTATCTGTTTCATCTGCTGGAATCACGGCTAAAAAAGAACCCATACATCCAGAAGTTATTATAGATCTACAGAAATTAGGAATATCGTGTAAAAAACACACCCAGAGAAAACTTACAAAAGAAATACTCGCGAAAAATGATCTAGTAATTGCTATGGCGTATATTCATAAAAAATTTATAAAGGAAAAATTTGGCATAACGGTTCCTTTGTTTAATGCAATAGCTATAGGAAAGAATACTTCTATTTATGATATTGAAGATATAGTGCGGAATTATGCAATCGATAAAAAAGCAGTTAATACATATATCGGAAAGACAATCACGTATATTTATACAAAGACTCCAGCCTTATATAAAAAAATAGAGAAATTAATGTAATAAAATTGAATAAATATTTTGCCAGTAAAATGGATGTGTAGTATACTAAATATATATTTTATGTTTAAAAAAATTTTATATTTCTTTGATAGGCTCGAAGATAAAATTCGTCATCAGTTAAGTAAAAATCCTGTTATATTTGCCATTATTGGAGGTATTGCAATCGTCCTTTTTTGGCGGGGAATATGGCATATTGCTGATGAAATAAATATGTCTTCATGGATGTCTCTTATTATAAGTGTGGTTATTATGCTTGCCACGGGAACGTTTGTTTCATTTTTTATTGGAGAGCAAATAATTATTTCTGGTCTTCGTGAAGAGAAGCGTCTTGATCAAAAAACAGAAGAAGAAATAGAGCAAGAAGATGCGTATCTTGCACGTATGCGAACAGAAATCGACGAAATTCGTGATGATGTACTCTCAATTAAAAACAGTATACCATCGGACAAAAAGGAGATTAAAATCAAACGGGAAAAACCAGCAGCAAAAATAAAAATCAGAGTGTTAAAGAAATAAAACTACATACGTATGGAGCAGGATATTTTGAAGAAATTAGAAGAACAAGAGAAAAAAATTGATGCTATATTTGTATCAGTAGAACGTACACGGAAGTATTTTATGTGGACACTCATTATCAGTGTAATGGTAATTGTCTTACCGCTTATTGGTATGCTATTCCTTCTTCCCACACTTCTCAATAGTATTTCGCTTCCAGTAGGATTATAACTCGTTATATTATAAATAAAGCCACAGAAGGGTTTTATTTATTTTTTGTTTTTACTTTTATATTTGAAACAATCTACAGAGTGGTCACACACCATGCCGACGGCTTGCATGTGAGCATAACAAATAGTTGGTCCAAAAAAAGTGAAACCTCGTTTCTTTAAATCTATCGCCCATAGTTCTGCCTCCCTTATTTTTGTGGGATAGTCTTGTATATTTTTTATAGTGTGATGAATAGGTTCATTATCTACGAAACGCCACATATATGTTGAAAAACTACCAAATTCTTTCTGTACTTCAAGAAATCGTTGAGCGTTATTAATAGCGGCGAGAATTTTAGCTCTATTTCTAATGATACCGGGGTCTTGTATAAGACGTTCCACATCTTGAGAAGTAAATTTTGCAACAATACGTGGATTGAAATTTCTAAAGGCTTTTCTATAGTTTTCTCTTTTTTTTAAAATTGTAAGCCAACTTAATCCCGCTTGTGCGCTTTCTAATAGAAGAAACTCAAATAAAGTAATATCATTATATGTAGGAACACCCCACTCGGTATCATGATATTTCACATACAGAGGTATATCGAGAGGGACCCAGGGGCAACGTCGTTTTTCTTTCATGGGTGTAGTATACTATGCGTATATGAAAATTAGAAACATAAATAAAGAACATAGAGAAAACTTAGGTATCCAAGAAAAGGTTGCTCTTTTTATTACGAAGGGGGTGGGTACTATGTGGTGCGCCTATTTATTTACTATTATTGCGTTCATTGATTTACCCGAAGCAATTCGCTCGGGACAATCAGCGGTTATTTCGTGGATAACGCAAACATTTCTACAACTGGTATTATTATCAATCATCATGGTGGGTCAAAATATATTGGGTAAACACGCAGAATTACGAGCCGATGCTGAATATGAAGTAAATTTACAGAATGAGAAAGACATTCAAGAAATTAAAAGAAGTTTAGAAGAAATACGAAAAATTTTAAAGAAAGAATAATATGTTTCTAGATACAAAATCACGTTTAGTTGTTTTCGTGTTTGCGGGCATTTCTTTTGTAGTGGTTGTGTGCGCGATATATCTCTATGGAAGTCAGGATATAGTATCTTTCAATGGGGATCTTGTAAAAACAGAAGATGAAGTATCTTCATCATCTGTCCTGGTAGATAACCATAAGGGAAAAAAATATGTGAGCGAGAGGGCTCGTATCACCATAGAGGTTCCTCAGGAAGCGATTGTGGAAGAATCATATGACCCCATAGATTTAAATTTGCGCATAGATAAAGCGTACTATCAAACTTTGGGAATAACAGGCACTACTTCAATTTCACTGCGTATTATGGCCGGAGTTGATCGTGAAACAACTTCGGTCGCAGAGACATATTGTAGTCTTAAGAGTTATGATATGAATGGGGAATATAGTTCAAAAAATACTATATATATAGAAGGGGTGTCTTTCTATGAAGTAAAAGATGAGGGGGTAGGAATGAATCAACACAGGGAAGATACTAAATATATAGAGATATTTGAAGATGGATGGTGTCGCTTTATCCTTTTCAGAATTAATACGGCAAATCCAGAAGTATATACTGATGATCCTTTAGAGATTCAAGAAATAAAGAATAATAATGAAAAGGTTCGCATAAAAGAATTACAAAATACAATTATAAAAAGTATTAGAATAAAATAAAACACCATAGTGGTGTTTTATTTTATTCTAGAATATATATTATGAGACGCGTTCTACATTTTTTGCACTAGGTCCCTTTTCACCTTCAACAACTTCAAAGGTAACATGGTCACCCTCTTTTAGTTCTTCGAAAGTTACATTCTTCAAATCATTAGAGTGAAAGAAAAGATCTTTTGTCTCGCCTTCGCGGGTAATAAATCCAAATCCTTTTCCTGCTACGATTGTTTTAATAATTCCGTTCATAGTTTTTTTAGTTCTGTTATATATTTTTTAGAAATGCGACTATATCTCTTAAAATTAATAATACCTAATTTATTTTATTTTGTCAACGATTCTACCTCACCACTCTTAAGGATTTGTTTATCGAATTGGGTTTTTACCTTGGATGACGCGAACCAGAACAAGGATAATAGCCGCAACCAGTAAGATGTGTATAACCGAGCCGACGGTATATGCTCCTACAATACCCAGAATCCAAAGAATTAAAAATATAACTGCAATAGTATAAATCATATTTATTTTGGTAAAATTTTAATAAAACGACGGAGAACGCGATGTATAAATTGTAATAGTATAAGTTTTGTTTGTAGCATATGTTTTTTAAGTTAATCTATATACAGAAGCCGATACAGAAGCGGTAGTATTACAATACATACATCTTTTTCCCTCTATTAAAATAGAGCACGGTAAAGTGCTCTATTCGTGAAGTTTTTTTGAAACTTTTACTTTTTTAACTCCTTTTTTATAGATTTCTTTGGGGTATTTGCAACTATTTTTTCTTTTATCTCCTTTTTTATCCCTTTTTCAACTACGACTGGTTTTATAAATGATATTGATTTTACTGCCTGAATTAATTGATCCATTTTTTCATTTAACAACTCCAATTGTTTTTTGAGAACGTCATTAGTTTCTCTTGAGGGAGTGCTATTGGGGGTCATTCGCACAGAGGCTTGAAAACGAGGGGTGTTCTGAGGAGAGAATCTAACATCTCCTGCGTGAGATCCGTCTTCTCGTTTATCTTTAAAGCATTCGTTACAATATACTAATTTACCAGGGGTAGGACGAAAGGGGATTTCACAGGGGTTTCCACACTGATCACAGACTGCTTCGTGTAACGTAATGGGTTTTCGATCTCCTCCACCTGAAGAGCCTCCTCGTCTCCCTTTCTTAAAAAATCCCGATTTACCACCACTTCGCTTATTAAATCCGCCACCACCTTGTTTAAAATTTCCCATATATTTTGTTTAATTAATGATTGTGTATAGAGATATAGAGTGTGTACTACTTTATCTTAAAAGTAAAGGATGTCAAAGTTTTGTATATATCAAGCAACTTTTTCTCGTACATAGGTGTGTACTCCCTCAGTCAACGAGAAATCTTTTATCTGTGAGCTCATATATTTTATATAATCTTTTTCAAATCTTTGTTTAAATTCCTCTCCTGGCACTTCGCGAAATCCCATGTCCATCAAAAAAATGTTGGCAATTCTAGGCTTCGTGCGCGCAAATATAATTTTATCCCTATGTTCCTCCATGATTTCTATTAATTCTTTTCTTATTCCAGTCAAAGCACCGGTCTCCTTAGAAGAGAGTCCTCCCAAGATATAAACGTTTTCTTCCCCATTGGGAAAAGGCTCTAAGTAAGAAGAGGCAATAATTTCGCCATCTTTGTTTTTCAAAAAAAGCACTAGATCTTTATTAATCAATTCCATCATCTTTTCTGGTGATCTTTGTTCTACATCTCCTCCAACACCACCTTGTAATTTTGATATTTCTAACGCCACCTCCTCTATTTCTACATCAGAAAAGTTTTCACTATTAGCCATATTGAGTTCATATTTTCTGGTGCCAATGTTTTCCATGGTTATTTTATTATTTAATTATACTCTTATAAAGTAGAGAGTTCTAGCTTTCGCTTGAGATGGAGTGGGGGAGATTAAGGGAAATAAAAAATGACCGTTCTCGGTCAGCGAGCTTCTCAAAGAAGCAAAAAGTATATTCATTTGAACCCCTTCCGTTTGATTAGATGATTCATTAATGCATACAGCTCCCAAGGTGAGCAATGAGGAGATAATATCGCTTTGGGGCATCCTCTAGAAGGACAAGTCGACAGGAAGCGTTTTCCGAAAGAAGTGATTTCAAACTCGCCATTTCTTCAGCCTTGAGTCGATCCCATTCTTCTTTAGGAAGATCAATCTCAAGAACTCCATTTTTTTTCGCGCAGTCTTCAATTCGCGCGATTTGCTGTGAATCCCATCCGGTCCACGGTATTGAGTCTTCATTCTCTGCTTCATCGCTGTATTCCCCAAGTTCGTGTAATACAGTATAAGGATCAACGTCTTGGTATGCAAAATGCTGTTCCATGGGATCTATATTCAATCCCACAACTATTGCATCTTCGTAATTACTCTTACCACCCGAAGCCATTCTTTCTGTGAATTCTGTGTCGTTAATAAAACAACGACAGATAGTTTTTTCTTTTCCCCGTGCGCTTAAAGCGTGTTGGCGGAGCTGTTCTTCTGAGAAGAAAAAGTCTTCTAACTTTTTTTCCATATTTTCCGTCCTTTTTGTTTTTAGGTTGGTGTAAAAATTACTAAAAAGATAATAGCACATATTGTGCTATCTGTAAAGTGTATCTTTAAGCTATTTATTATCTTTTAAAATTACTGTTTTAAATATTTACCCGCGATGCTAAGCGCAAAAGAGGGGAGAATAATAAAGATGCAAGTCATGAGTAATTTCATCAAGACTTGATTAACGGGGGCGTTGTCATTTTGCTCACCGAATAAGACCAAACAAAGGCCGACAATACCGAAGGCGACCGATGAATAAATAAAGACATATGTGGCTATTTTTTGCATAGTCATAGTATAACATGATTTGTGGTATTTTTTTTATATCTTATCTGAGGGTAGGAGAAAATTATTGATATATTTCGTAGCTGAAACAGAATCAAAAAATAAAAATACCGGTTTAGGTCCGGCAACCCCTCTTCTGTGAGGATAGTATTATATTTCTAATTCTTTTCTTATAAAGAGAATCTGAGTGTTTCTCCATTCATTTTCACCAACTTCGTTGTTACGCTTTTGAAGCATCTCCAGTTGAGTTTGTAATTGTTGTTTCTTCTTTGTTGGTGGTTTGTACAGGTATATCTGAATCACAAGGATGAGACAGAAGAAAAATCCCGTCGTCTGCGCTATCTTTAAAAAAGTATCTCCTCGTGCCCACGCGTATGATCCCCAGAATAGATATGTGATGAGCGCGGTAATAATAAGGACAGACGACATACCTTCGAAACTCTTTCTTTTGTAATTTTTCCAAATTTGATCTGGAAATCCCCAAAAGATAAGTATAAGAGATGTTCCTGTTGCAATAGTCCCCAAAATATTGACTAAATTCATTTTAATCTCCGGGTTAATGAGGTTAACAACAAGGTTGAATTCTTTTTTCGATAAGTAGACGTCTCATTCTTCCAATAGTTGTTGGTTTAAGACGATTTCCCCTCTGACTTCTTCCGCTGGTATGAGCTGTAATACCAGCTTTTTTACATTGGTTAACTAATTGTTCTCTCTTAAAGCGACAATTTTCTAAGCCGCTGTTACTAACACTGTGTTTCCACCAGTTCATATAGACTCCCTTTTATGAATAGTTCTAAAATTATTAAATCAGGGATTTATTTATAAGTCAATATATAGATTAATCTCTAGAGTAATTTAAATAGTTTCATATAAAAGAAATAAAAAAGCCCGTTGATGTTATCGCGGGGTCTCTGTAATATACACAATCTACTTTCCGAGAATTTTGTTTATGAAATTACTGGTGATACAGAGTGATCCATCCGAGTCCATTATAAGAAAATCTTGAGACTCTCTTAACGATCCGAATCCGCCGTCATCCACCCATGGACAGATAAGTCCAAAAAGTATCATGTTGGGGTTGAATCCAATTTGTTTACTGTAAACAAGTATATCTTCAAAAAAGAAGGAGTGCCACTTGTTTTTGATTTGGAAGAATTTTAGTAGATTTTCCGCGGAATCTTCTACCTCGCATTTTCCAAACCTTCCGCGAATAGATTCGGGGTCAATATCTCTTGGTCTGATATCTGCTTCTAGTATGGAACCTTCGGCAAATATTTGAAATTTACTTGATTTTACCACTAGCACCTCCGAGCATTTTATTATGTGAAATTAACTATGTATAATATAGCACGTTATATACTTTCTGTAAAGTATATAATCTACGCATAAAATAAGATCTAATTTATTTTTTTGTATAGAGAAACTTTCCTAGAAAGATGCCGAGAAAAATAAATGCGACGAATGCAATGAGTATGATAACTAGAGGGGATTCATTCTCTTCCTTTTGTATAATAAGATTATTGTCTTGTTCGTTATTATTTTCTTCTCCCTTCGAGTTTGACGATACTTCAGTAACGACATTAGTTTCCTCTGATTCAAAGACAATGAGTGTTCCTTCATGAGGTGTTAACGCTGAGGCCTCTTTTATAGTATTGGTACGGAATACTTTATTAAGATTATTTACTCCACCAACACTATACAATGTTTCAGTTAGATAACCACCCTCAAAGCAATCACTTTTTGTAGAGAGGAGTAATATTATTCTTTTATCAAAACCAGGAATAGCGTATCCTTCAAATGTGAATGGTTGTTCTTTGTTACAACCAGTTATTGGAAAATCTACAATTTTTTTAGCGTCTTGATAAACTACTGTGGTAAGATTAATTCTTGCAATTTCATTTGTGTCATAAGGGGATTTTTCCGAGTTTAGATAATTAACATCAATTGAAATTCTATTGTCTTTTAGATTAATAGGGGTGAGTGATTTAAAATTCTTGGTTATTTTGTTTATTTCAGCTATAACTAAGGATTCGTCATAGGTGCCATTTTTTTGAATCATTTTTTCTCCATCGTCACAGGAGTACACAGTATCAACCGTGCCTGAGTTTAATGATAATCTCATGAGCTCGGGAGGACATCCTCGTCCACCTAAATCAATACTGGTATAATATACTGATTCATCTATCGGGTTATATGTAAATCCATATATAAATGTTGGTCCACCTACAGTAGCTTGTGCCTCATTTGGTATAAATACTACAGCACTTATTACAATAAATAATAAGAAAAGAGAGAGTGCGTATATTGTATATTGTTTCATATGTAATCAGTATACTGAGAATATAATCATAATACAATTTAACTTTCTAACCGCTTTTGCATATGATATATCATAAATACACTGTAGGTAGACAGGTACTACTCTTGAGAAATAAAAAACTACGCTGGAATAATATTCTCCAGCGTAGTACAGATTTTATCTTAATGCCCATCCATAGTCTTGAGTAACAATATCTGGATGTACTTCGGCAACTTCAAATTTCGTAAAAACTTTTCGCATCATTTTTACATATTTTGTTGTGGCAGCAGATAAACTAACAACTTCGTAATACTCTCGTTGTTTTTTTCCTTCGTAGTCAGTAAACCATTTTCCGGTGTATTGTTTGTAGCAGGTAATGGGGGATACATGTGAAAATGCCCAATCATTTGAAGCACCAACCCAGTTTTCATTTGATTCATAGGATCTTTGAAAACCGTCAAGTATTTTAGAAAATTGAATCGAGTCACTCTTACTTATTGAGTGGTCGAATCTGAACTGGTACCATGCATCAGAATTGATGAAGGAGTACCAATAGTATGATTTTCCACTTTTGTCCTGTGCCACTCCCCATGCTATATATCGATGTCTACCAGATTCTGGATCGAAATCGTTATTTTTTTGCATGAGCTGGTGGATTTTCTTAGGCACACTAGATTTTTTTGCCTGAGAAAATAATGGACTTGATAGGAAAATAAAAACCAAAATTAATGCAATGAAAGATTTCATAACTGCTCCCTTCAAGAGTATTAGATGTTGTGATTTATGTATTATAAAAAACCTAATACTATTATATCAGGTTTAATCATAGATGTCAATGCTCCCCGGGTAGGATTCGAACCTACAACAATTCGCTTAACAGGCGAGCACTCTACCATTGAGTTACCGGGGAATAAACTTTCTATGGAGACCATTGACCCTAGTAGTAGAACAAGTTCACTACGGGGCAGTGCTACCAAGGAATGTGAATTTAATATATCAAATATGGCGTACATTTTGCAAGGCTTGTTATGTCCTTTATATTAAGCGAATTCTAGTAAAGAAATTTAGAGAACTAGGGTTATGTATTTACAAAAAATAGGATATGGGCTATTATATTTGTAGAACTTTTTTAATAACAAAACATATACGGAGGTACTATGTTAATAGTTTCTATGGCAGTAATTGCTTCTCGCGTGGGAAATATTCCTGCAATCCTTGCTAATTTAGCGCACCAAACACGTGTGCCAGACAAGGTTCTCTTATACTATAGTTCAACACCATGGCATCATGACGCAGGAATTTCTCGACTGGTAATACCTGAAACAGAATTGAATGTAGAACTTATAAGAGTTCCTAATTGTGGATCATGTAGAAAATATTTATTTACTATACAAAAATATTTTCACACAAATGCTTCAATTTTGTTATTGGATGATGATCTTGTATGGAATGAACATCTTATTGAAATTCTATCTGATTATCAAAATAAGTATCAGCGTGTTGTTGGAACTCGCGGATGGTCTGAATTTCAAATTGTAGAGAATGCTCAAGGAGAAAAAATCTTTCAGCGTTCTCCAGAAACTACGATTAGTGGCAAAAATATAATATGTCCAACTGAAGTAACGGTGACAAGTAGTGGTTGGGCTACCATGTTTTATGCACGAGATGTACATAGATCGCTATTCGATTTTCAATTGCAAAAATCGGTTCAACTCGAATATAGTGATGAGATATTTCTTGCAGCCATGCTACCAAAGAGTAAGTTTATCGTTCCTATGCCACACATTTTCTTTGAACGAATACAAACACAAACCTCCTTATGTCGTGCCGCAGAAACATTGCGGGCAAAAGCACTTCAAGCAAGTCTTTTGTAACGACATGCTCCAACCCGCGTTCAAACGACGGGTTTTTCATTTATGTAGGATCTTTTTAATGCTATACTTAACCTATGTTATATAAGACATATCTCAAGACACTCACACAATGCCCTTTCTGTATTAATAAAGATCGCAAGATTCTTGAGAACAAAGAAGCATTTCTCACCTATGCGCGTGCTCCGTATGCTCAGCACCATCTTTTGGTGATTCCCAAGCGACATGTTGATTCATTTCTTGATTTAAAAAATATAGAAAATAGTTCTATCACCAAATTATTGCACAAAGGAGTACATCTGTTACACACCCTGGGACATGTAAATTGTTCTATTCTCGTACGAGATGGAAAAGGATCTGGAAAGAGTGTTGAGCATTTGCATTATCACATCATTCCCAATCATAGGATTGGAGATTTAGATATTCATGGAGAAAAACGAAGAGTCCTCACGGAACAAGAAATATATACAGTAGTTAAAGAATTAAAAGAAAGTGTATAAGTATATACACAGGATTTTTTTAATAAATAGGCGTATACTATAAATAGTATGAAAAACAAACATTCTATTCAATGGGGTAAACTCATCATCTCACTTGTAGTGCCACAAATCGCGGGATTCATTGGATCAATATTTACTGTTTCGCAGATTGGGGGGTGGTATGCGCAATTAGAAAAGCCATCTTTTAATCCACCTTCGTGGGTGTTTGGTCCTGTGTGGACTGTTCTATACATTCTTATGGGAGTAGCATTTTATTTTTTGTGGCTTCATAAAGATACGATTTCAAAAAAATTACAAATACTTTTTGTAGTACATCTTTGTTTAAATGCACTCTGGTCAGTTCTATTCTTTTTTATGCACGACCCGTTGATTGCCTATGTGAATATTGTTCTTATGTGGATTATGATTGTGGCTCTTATTCTTGACACGCGGAAAATCGATCAAAAAATATCGTGGCTTTTGATTCCCTATAGTATATGGGTCACCTTCGCTTCTTTTCTTAATCTCGCTATCGTTATTCTTAACTAGAACATGAAACCGGTCATTGTTGCTCATAGGGGCATTTCCTCAATACAGGCAAACGATATAGCAGGTATTGATTATATAGAAATTGATCTTGATATCTCACGAGATGGAATTATTTTTGTATTTCATCATCCACAGATTAATTCATTTATATTTCGAGAACCCTATATACGATTAGCGAAGGGGGTAAAAAAGAAAGCTCACGAATTATTATATGGAGAAATACAACAATTATTTCCATCAGTAGTTACTTTAACAGAAGTACTTCAGATGGTTGATCCATCAAAATTAGTATGTGAGTTAAAATCATACACTGCTTATAGAGGAATTATTCATGTATTACACCGCATGTATCCGGAGGCATTTCATAAATTACGATTTATTTCTTTTTCTATGCGGGCGTTGATAGAAATAAAACAAATAGATCCTCTTATATATTGTGGATATATTGCGACAAGTATAGGAGATGATAATCGGTTTCATTTTATGGTGAGAAAACATCATGTTCAAGAATGTGTAAAAAATGGTATTGAAGAAATATCAGGCCATTGGTTTACGTTTAGACCACGTATGATTCGCTTTGCGCATACACAAGGATTACGGGTAGGAATAGGACAATTAAACACAATACGAAGGATCTTATATGCTCAGAAAAATAAGGTACAGGTTTGGTACTCAGATATTCTTAAACGAAAAGAAATATCTATAGACTCAGTTTAATGTTCGATAGTATTCTTAGGCATAATAGCTTATACTTAATAGGTAATAATTTATTAATATAAATCATATATGGCCTACATAATAAATATTGAGGAAGAGACATTACAGAATGAGAATTTTAGGAAAGTATTGTATACCGGACCACATAGTCAGTTAGTGGTCATGCATTTATTACCAAAAGAAGATATTGGAGAAGAAGTTCATACACTAGATCAATTTATTAGAATTGAAGAAGGAGATGGAGCGGCAATTCTCAATGATGTTTCAAGTGAAATACATAAAGATTTTGCAATCGTGATTCCTGCAGGAACCAAACACAATATTATAAATACCTCAGAGAGTAATCCTATGAAGTTGTATACCGTGTATTCTCCTCCAGAACATCACGATGGTATTGTGAGAGCAACCAAGGCAGAGGCGATGGCCCAGGAAGAACATTTTGATGGGACCACCTCGGAATAATGTAGTAATTAGATAAAACAAACACTTTCTCATAAAAGTGTTTGTTTTTATATTCATATAGTATAATAAAAATATGAAGAAGGGATATGTATATAGCATAGGGGGAGGCATCTTGATTTTATTAGGACATATATGGTTTTCAAATTCTGGTGCTTTACTACAAACTGGAGGAGCGGGTATTTATTTAGCAATAGGGCGTCTTACGGGGTTGTTACTTTCGTGTAGTATCTTATTTCAGTTTGTTATCATTGGAAGGGTGGGGTGGATAGAAAAAATATTTGGATTAGACACTCTCTCAAAGTTACATCATTGGATTGGATTTAGTACAATAGTTTCTCTTGTTACGCATCCAGTATGTATTGCTTTGGCGTATGGATGGGGATTGCCCAATTCTATTTTTCATAAAATAACGTCCCTTCTTTTTTCAGGAGATGAAATAACAGGGGCAACCGTGGGAGCTCTTTTATTTATTATAATTACGATATCTTCGGTATATGTGGTTTTGAAAAAATTAAAGTATGAATATTGGTATGCAATCCATCTGTGTACATATATTGCGGTTATTATTTCTTTTAGTCATCAAATTGAGTTAGGAGGAGATTTACAAGAAACAGTACCTCGTACGATATGGATAGTGCTATACATGTGCGCGGGACTGATATATATGTGGTTCCGATTTATAAAACCAATTACCATATATTATCGGCACCGATTTTATGTGGATCATGTCGTGGAAGAAACGCCTTCGGTTTACTCTATCTATATTACGGGAAAAAATATGGAAATATTTCGTTATATTCCGGGTCAATTTATTATGGCGCGTTTTTTGGAAAAAGGAGTGTGGTATGAGGCGCATCCTTTTTCTATATCAGTAGGGAAGGGTGTAGGCAATATCAGGCTTACTATTAAAAGTTCTGGAGATTACACGAAGAAGTTACCAAGACATATACACCCAGGAACAAGGGTCTTTATTGAGGGTCCGTATGGTATTTTCGGAAACGCGGTTTCAAAAGAGAATAAAGTGCTTTGTCTTGCAGGAGGAATTGGTATAACCCCTATTCGATCTGTGATAGAGCAAATGAAAGAAAAAAATACGGACGTGAAGATATTAGCGAGTTTCCGTACGCATACAGATGCAGTATTTAAAGAGGAGATTAGTCAATTTATTAGCGATGAAAATATAGCCTTTGTGTATACTCATGAATCTCCTTACGAAGGACACATACAAAATATTTCACATACCACAGTACTTAATTTTTGTCCCGACGTACAGGAACGATCTATATATCTATGTGGACCTACGGCGTTTATGAAAACGATGAAGACTATACTATTGCATCAAGGAGTCCCTCAGAATCATATCCATTACGAACGTTTTTCATTATAATTTGATTATTTCGTTCAAGGATTTATACTGAAACATCGTCTGTAGTATCCAGTGCATACGCGATGTATGTATCCCTTTGTAGGATATGTACGCACTTTTCTATTGTGCAGCGCGAAGTATGGGGCGATCTATTTTGTTTATAATAAAATAAACAAAAGTATTATCAGTTCTTTTTCTAATACTTATCGTAGATTGTTATGCCAGCGACGCGCTGGCTTTTTTATAATTTTCTATCCCAACGTGAAGTCGGGACCCCGATCTCTTTCAAAAAGAGCGTTGGGGCTCTATACTTATTCGTATGGAACCCCTGGCATCAAAAATGAGACCACAATCCTTGAAAGAATTTGTGGGACAAAAACATCTCGTCGGGAGGGGGAAGCCTCTCGCGGCTGCAATTCAAAAAAAGCATTTATTTTCGTTTATCTTGTGGGGTCCTCCCGGGTGTGGGAAAACAACCCTTGCGCGTATCTATGCGCGCAACTTAAACGCCCAATTATATGAGCTTTCGGCAGTTTCTGCGGGGAAAGATGATATTCGTCAAATTGTAGAGGAGGGGTCATTAGGAAAACCAAAGGTATTATTCTTAGATGAAATACATAGGTTTAATAAAGCACAGCAAGATTTTTTATTGCCCTATGTAGAGCGAGGAAATATAACGCTCATTGGAGCAACAACAGAAAATCCTAGTTTTGAAGTAATATCCGCTCTTCTTTCTCGATGCCGAGTCTTTGTGTTAAAAGAATTAACAGATGCAGATATAAAGGAAATCATCACTCGCGTATATCCTGCAATTACTCCAGACGCAGTCGCATGGTTAACACATATAGCACAAGGAGATGCGCGACAAGTAATTACCACTATTGAAAATGCGATCCAATTATACAAAGAGGTAACTGTAAAGACGCTTACTGATTCACTACAATCAGCATTCATTCGGTATGATAAAAAAGGAGAGGAGCACTATAATATCATAAGTGCGTTTATTAAAAGTATGCGCGCAGGACAAGCGAGTGCAGCGATATACTATTTAGCGCGTATGTTGGAAGCGGGGGAGGACCCCAAATTTATTGCACGACGTATGGTTATTTTTGCAAGCGAAGATGTGGGGTTAGCACAACCAACTGCGTTAGTAGTAGCAAACGATGTATTCCGCGCAGTAGAGATGATAGGGCTTCCTGAATGCGCAATTAATCTCGCGCATGGAGTCGCCTATTTATCATCATGTAAAAAAGATAGACGTGCCTATGATGCGTTACAGTTAGCAAGAGCAGATGTTAAAGCGCATGGAAATCTTCCTATTCCTCTTAAAATACGAAATGCTCCCACACGATTAATGAAAGATTTGGAATACGGGAAGGGGTATAAAAAATATGATACCGAAAGCTATTTCCCCGATATATTAAAAGGAAAAAGTTATTTTAAAGATGAGAAACAACAAAACAACCAAAAATAAAGATAGAGATATGTTTTATTTATTCAAACAAAAAAATAGTTTCACCCTCATCGAACTCCTCATCGTCATCGGTATCCTCGCTATCCTCACCGCAGCCGTCGTCATAGTCCTCAATCCCACAGAATTACTCAAACAAGGCAGAGATAGTACCCGTATGACT
>JBAYWE010000007.1:0-41000 GCA_041674185.1 Minisyncoccota bacterium | reverse complement strand
ATCAGTCATACGGGTACTATCTCTGCCTTGTTTGAGTAATTCTGTGGGATTGAGGACTATGACGACGGCTGCGGTGAGGATAGCGAGGATACCGATGACTATGAGGAGTTCGATGAGGGTGAAACTGGATTTATATGAGAAAGATTGCATAGGAGAGAATCAAAAATATATAATATCAATTTTTAGATATTTCTTGCATCGCTTTTTGCACCGTTTCTGATTCTGACCACGGAATCTTTTTACCATCCGCAATATGAATCCAACTTTCTGAACCCTTCCCCGTGAGAACAATAAGATCTCCCCGGTGAGCAAGAGAAAGCGCTTTTGTTATTGCCTCTTGCCTGTCCATAATAATAAAAACATGGTTCACATTATATTGCTTTCCTGTTTTTACTCCCTCATGAATCGCATCAATGATAGTTTGAGGATTTTCATCCCAGGGGTCTTCATTGGTGAGAACAATCTCATCACCATAATCCCCCGCGTGTTTTCCCATCGCGGGACGTTTCCATATATCACGACCCCCACCCGCAGACCCTAACACACAAATTAATTTTCCCCCACGATCATGCGCACGTTTTTGTAAAAAAATATATACTGCCTCAACCGATTCGGGAGTATGGGCATAATCAACCACAACTTCAAATGGATCACGCACAACAAATTCCATACGTCCGGGGACCCCTGAAAATGAAGTTATCGCAGAAACAATTTGTTCATGAGAAAGACCCTCTTCTCGAGCAACCGCATACGCAGCCGCAATATTAATAGCATTAAAATTTCCCGGCAAAGATGAACAGGTGGGAACATCGTATAGATCCTCTTCACTAAAAAGAATCTTTTTAGCATCGCGCGCAACACGAATAAAATCGTCTGCGTGAGCATCGTGTTTATATATAAAAAATCGAACAGTACGTGAATATGCGTATTTAAAGAATAAAAGTTTTGCTGATAAATATTTCTCAAATGACCCGTGAGACTCAATATGTTCTGGATGAATATCCAAAAATACAGCACCAGCCCATTGTATAAATCTATGTCTATGTTGAACAGTCCCCTGGGAAGTTACCTCTATAAACGCATATAAACTTTTTGCACGAACTGCACGATATAAAAATTGCTGGATAAAGAACCTCCCTGGCATAGAATTTCCCGTTTTATTCTTTAGTGTTGAAATTCCATCACTCATACGCGCACTAGAAAGATACGCACTTTGTTTTCCTACGGTAGAAAATATATGAGCTAATAACGCCACTGTCGTCGTTTTTCCCTTTGTCCCCGTTATCCCAATGACGCGAATTTTTCGGGAGGGAAACCAAAAGAAAACGGCCGAAACAAATGCCCACAGATAATGATATAACGAGAAAAATGGTTTAAGAAAAATATGCATAAGATAATAAAATAATATTCTATCGATGCTTATATGCCGAAAGAAGTTTTAATGCTGCCTTAACCTTCTGTTCGACAGAAATTGCATCAGTGGGAATTTGTGATCGAATGGCTTCTATATTTTTTTGAGAATATCCCAAATCAGAAAGAATAGCCTCTAGCTCAATAAGACCAGACTCCATAAATGCTTCTTTCCCAGAACTTTTTTGAATTTTCTCTTTAAGATCAAGGATAATTTTAGATGCCGTCTTTGCGCTAATTCCAGCTTGAGCCGCAAGTTGATCTTTTTGTTCTAGAGCAATATAAGCACTCAGACGACGCACCGGTACCCCATTCATAATTTTCATAGCTATTTTAGGACCAATACCAGATATCGTATTTAATAATTCAAAAAAGGAAAGTTCTTCTTCTGATTGAAATCCATACACCGTTAACGGATCTTGTTGCATAAAACAAACCACATATGCAGACCCTCCTATGGTGACACTTTGTATATACGAATCCAATACATGTACGCGAAACCCAATCCCCGCCGTTTCAAGCACTATAAATCGTTCTCCGGTATGTAACACGGTACCTCGAATACTATAAATCATATAGTTAGTATAAAGCCCGAACGCCCTTTTTAAAAGGGGGTGGCCTACCTGTCGTGAGGCCACCCACTCACCTCACTAAAGTCATAACAAAGCAGGTTGGTGGGCACCATCGGGAGAAAAAGTATAGCGTGTTAGAAAATCAGCGTTTTATTGACTTATAGTATACATTTTGATACAGTTGGATAACAATTTATTCTATGCCAAAAATTAAATCAGCAAAAAAAGCATTGCGACAAAGCGCACGACGTCGCGTAGTAAATGAAGGACGAAAAACTGTACTCAAAAAGACCGTAAAAGCCTTTAAAAAACTCATACAAGAAAACAAAGAAGGAGAAGCAAAAGCTGCTTTAATGAAAGTATTTTCAACAGCAGATAAAATTGCCAAAACTAAATATATAAAGAAAGCAAAAGCTAACCGCATAAAATCCAGAACTGCAAAATTATTTAAAAAATTAGAAGTTTCAAAATAATAAAAAATCCCCCAAGGGATTTTTTATTATTTATCACGCAATAACAAGTTCCTCAAGAGCTTGATCCATCTCTAAACGTCCCGATTTCACTAGTATATCGACTCGTGCAAGTGCTTTAATAAGAGTTTGTGTTTTCGCCATTTTTGCAAGATATCCAAATATCATATACATATCAACGTGTTGAAATATCATATGCTCCCAGAGTGTTAATCGGTGAGCACGAGTTGTTGAAGATACAATGGCTTGAGCAAAATCAAAAACCGCAACAGATTCGGCATATTCGGGTAATCCACGTAGTAGCGAGGAAGTAATAGAGGTACTGAAAAGAGATAATCGAGCAACTTCTTCCAGAACCGCATATATATTCATACGAAAATGGGTGTATAAATAAGTCGCTGTAACACTATCGATATAAACACCATTCGTTTTTGCAGAAGAACAAATAAGAGAAGCTGCTTGAGAAGAGGTATAAGGAGCAAAATATTGAGCTGTATGATCAATCCCATCCAACAAAGAAGCCTCTTCTTTTGTATGATTACGGGTGTGCCAATCCTCAGAAAGAATACAGAGGGTATCGTCTTGTGTCGCCATGGTGCGAGCATGAACCCAAAGTTCCGCCTGGGAGAAAACGGACGCATGACGTACATATAAAATTTTCTTCCCCCCCGAAAATAAACCCCTTTCTAAAAGAAATTGATGTGCTACATAAATACTTCCCTCATCATCACCAAAGAGAGTTTCAAATGAAGCATTGGGATATTTCTTTTGAGCCGCATTAATAAGTTCATGAGCCTTCTTATCACGTGCATAGATATTAGGACCATACAAAAGAAGAATCATATCAATATATATATAATTATTGATTCATAACAGAGAAGGGTTCACCTCTTTCACGAGGAGCAAGAGGAAGTGAAACGGTAAACGTAGTTCCTCTATTTAACTCAGACGTTACGGTAATATCTCCCCCATGATTACGCACAATATTACGAGCAATATATAAACCCAATCCATTACCATCGGCAACTGTTTTAACGGCGTTATCGGCACGGAAAAATTTACTAAACAATTTATCAAGTTGTTCAGGAGGAATACCAATCCCCGTATCTACAATTTGTACCAAAACCTTATTATCATCTTTATGAATAACTACCGAAACAGTAACTTGACCATGTTCAACATTATATTTAATAGCATTATCAAGAAGATTGTAGAAAACCATACTTAACTTTTGTGCATCAATACGCACACGACAATCTTCCTGAGGACGATCAAAAAAAACAGCTATCTCATATTGTTTTCCAAGGTCATATGCTTGCTTAATAATATCATCTAAAAAGGTAAGAAGTGGAACCGTTTGATATTCATATCCAAATTTACCCTCTTCAATCTTAGAAACGTCCAACAAACTATTCACCGTATTGAGAGAATTTTTAACCGCCGCGTATGCGGTATCTACAAATTGTTTCTGATCTTCAGTGAGCGTAGATCCTTCGAGTGCCTCAAGCGCCCAATTAACTGCGGTGAGAGGTGTGCGCAACTGATGAGCGGCCACAGCGATAAATTCTGTCTTCGATTTAAGTAATTCTTTCTCACGAGTAAGATCAGTAACAAACTTAATAAATCCCACAACCCCTCCACGCTCATCAAGAATACGATCGGTAACCACATGTAAACTAACCATAGAATCGTGAAATGCTATATCTACGACCTGAGGAAATGCCCCTGGATCAGACAACTTTACCACCACAGGAGCAAGTGATGAAAAAACAACCTGAATCAGCATGCGAAGAGAGGCATCACTTGCTTGTGAAGCATCAAGAATACGCCCCACTACCGCCTGTTCAGAGGCGCCAAATATTTGTTGTGCCGCAGGATTATAAATCAAGACCTGAAAAGTGCTGTCATACGCAATGATCGCCGTCGGTATATCGCGAATAATAGTTTCGATTTGTTTTGTGCGTATAGCATTGACATGATTAATTCTCACAGCACGTGTATGAGAAAAGACCAACACACCATACAATACAAGAATCATCACAACACCAAAAAGCATCCATATAGTAGGAAGAAATATTATATCAATGGTAATACTAGCGCCTAATAAAGGAATAAGGTAAAGGGCCACTCTAGATTCTGATTTTGAAAAATAATTCATAGAAGAACATAACTACACAAAGAAGTATTGCATCAATTATAAAAGAATACAAAAAATCCTTATAAACCCCTCATATCAAACATATACAATCCATCAGTGAGTCTATCTATAAAAAACATTTGCCGTCCACGAGAACGAACATCTTTTGCATCAAAAGGTGCCTGTGTTGTAGTAAGAATATCTTGTGCTTTATAGTTATGGGCTGCGGAAAATCTCTGTAAATAATCATTGGTAAAAATAGACATAGCATTATAGTCATCTGGAAGTTGGATGCCCGATGTTTTACTCTGCATTTGTGGAATAGCACACAGTATTTCAACGGCATCCAAAGAAAAGGCACACTTAGAGAGTAGCGTAGAAGCAGTAAGAGAAACCGAGGATTCTTTTGTTATATCTTGTACATATGCGCGTACAGAAGAAGTATTTTCATTGTAGAATATAAGAGCAGAAGGACTCAATGTAGAAAAGAGAGCTCCTATTCCTGTTTTCGAAATAAACAAATTCATAGTTTTTGTACGTATATCAAAGTACCAAATTTCCCCCACCACAGACCCTGACTGAAGAGGAAGTAAATAAATACGAGTATCTACAGGCCATGCAAGTTTTACATCGTTCAAAGAAAGAGAAAAAAGTTTTGTGGTTGTTTTTTGTAATGAAGTCATATCACGAATGAATAATTCCTGTTTTCCAGAAGATTGAACTATGAGATACGCCAATGTATTACCGTCCGGAGAAAATACTGCGGAAACTGTTCCCTGAGGTAAAAATTCGAACGCCCCTCGAGAAACATCAAAAAATGCAAAACTCCCCGAGGTAAATTCAACAACAACTCGTGAACCTGAAACAGATTGTATGATGTGTAGTGGAGATTCACCAAGATGAGAAACAACAGATTCCGTCCCATCTGCATGAATACGAATAATATCCCCTTCTGCATTCATATAAAAAACAACAGATTGTAGGGGAGAAGAAGATGCAATAACCTCTCTCACAATAGAAGAAGTCGCAATCCAATATGCCATCACAGGATTTTTAGTTAAAAGAGTAAGACGCTTCAGATCCGCAGGAAGTGATTCTGTATCATCAGTTAGTCCGTGCACCTGTGGTGATGTTGTAATATTTTCAATGGAGTTGCTATCTACAGCGTCCTGAGAAGAAGACGCGAGGGGAAATGAACTATTTTGTATATTGGGGGTTGTAGAAATATTACGAAGTCCAAAAATAACCCCAACGGCGATGGCAATAATAATAAAC
The DNA here is from genome assembly GCA_041674185.1 of Minisyncoccota bacterium. Taxonomy (GTDB): domain Bacteria; phylum Patescibacteriota; class Minisyncoccia; order UBA6257; family JAGOQP01; genus JAKBUF01. Next base: position 35,136 of record JBAYWE010000007.1, on the reverse strand, counting down.
AAAGTAGCTAATACAAATATTATTTTTCCTTTTTTAGACATAATTATTTATCAAATGCAGTTACATGAATACGCCCAGCAAAACAACAAACTAGACTTCCCACGGGACACGTGGGGCCAGTTGTGCCTTGTACAAGAACAAGTTTAGAAGAATCAAGGCAGGTAGGAGCTTTCATAGACTGATTTTCTATAACCATTGAAACTCCGGAGGAATTAATTGAATCATTTAAAGAATTTACTGTTATGTTCTGATAAGACGGGCTATATCCTTTATCTTTCAAATACTTCATGATTTTATTCCAATCACTCACTTGAGTACTCACTGGGACAATATCTATACCCACCCCAGAATAATGAGACTGAAAATCATCGCCGATTTGAATTCCTCCTGTGAGAGTCACAACTTGAAAATTAGGGAGTTTTCCATTTTTCTTTTGAGTTTCTAAATCGATTAAAAGAACAAGAGCATTTTTAGATAAAATAACTTTTCCATTCGTACCACCCGGAGAACAACCACACCAAGATTTTATTGCTGTGTAAGTACTAAAATCAACTGAACTTCCATTACATACAAAAGGAATTTGTTCCGCTGCGGTATCATTTATAACACCTTGTGCGCTTGACCTAGGCCAATATGAACACGCTTTCTGTCCAGACGCAGAGGGAATGCCAAAATTAGTATCCGAAAGAAGATTAGGATTTAAAGCAAGGTATTGTTTAGCGAGTACGGATAGCTCTTTTCTAAGAGCATATCCATATACATCAGCCGGATCTGACTCGGGAGTCCCCGCTCCTCCAAACGCAATATCTAAATGAGCATTACTCCTATTTCCAATATTATCTGGGCACTTGGCAAGGGTAGCGTAAACTCCCTCCGCTTCACAAAAAACACTACCTCCATTTTTAGCAAATTCTTCTCCAATTTTCTTCCATTGGGCTATGTCTTTACTGAAAGGAACCACATCAATCTTTCTTCCCTGATAATGCCCAGAATTTGCACCATGTAAACCACCTGTAATTGAAGTAACCGTAAAACCCTGAATAGTATTATTTTTAACACCGGTTTGTGTAGCAACAAGAGCTTTTAAAACTGACGGACAAACAGTCGTCTTCCCCCCAGGACCGCCAAGAGCACACGCGCTACAACTTTTATCTTGATCTTTCCAATTACAAACCGCTGGAACAGTTCCGTTTATAACGGCATTAATAATTTGAGAAGAACCAGTGCCAAGACCACTCTCTTTGTCACAAGAACCAGCAGTAAGTCTTGGTCCAAGGGCTAAGAAATCTTTCGCAAGTTGAGCAGTTTTCTGTATATCAGTATTTAGTGTTGTGCATCCAATAGAAGTTCCTCCTGGTGAAGTTCCTACAACCGTAGGATTTTCCTCGGCATTAGTGATATCTAATTGACTCAATTCAATATGTTCCAATGGTAATTCCCTTAATTGAACTAGGTCAGGATTTATTGTTTTTAAAATAACATAAGCACCCGCCAAAAGAACAATACCCCATATAGCACTCTGCATAATATCCTTCGCATCTCCCTGTTTTGAAGCGTTTCCCGGATCAAGAGCGTACGAAATCCCCCCATATACGATCATAACAATCGCTAAAACCCCCGCAATACTGAGCGCGTATATATAAATCTGATTAATCATCCCCGCTATAGAAGATGAGGCTGTTGTAAAAGCGGGTAATTCTAAATCAACCGCCTGAACACACAAAACAGATCCAAATAAAATAATAAGAACAATACTATACAAATAAAATGTTTTTTTCATAAAATGGATACAATAGATATCTACATAACTCGTAAAGTGGGGCTCATCTTATATAAACTCTTTCAAACGCATTTGCGTTCTCCCAGAGAGAATTATTATTTTTTAATGAAACCTCTATGTCGGCTGTTTGACCTGCGTTTCCCGCTTGAATAGTAAAAGCAAAAGGATTATCAGAAAGAGGGGTCACCTCTTGTCCGTTTACAGTCCAATTAATCGTCGCAGATTTTGGATCAGAAGAAAAGAATAAGGGGACCGCATACCATGTTGCTTGCGCACGAGGAGCAAGAGTGGTGTCCATCCATCGACGAACTAAAAATAATTTCCTCTCGGTTACCGGAATGCGTATATATTTTTCAACAAAATATTTTTCTTGTGTCTTTGAATCCAAGAAATCAACAGCAATTTTTACATTAATAGTATCACCACTAAATAAATTATTTTGAATAGTTATAGTCTGTAGTCCAATGCCTTTTTGAATCAACTTTGTTCCAATGTACCAACGAACTTCGCTTGATCCTATGTTAATTATTTTTCCTTTATTTGAATCATTTTGATCTATAAGTTCAAAAGATACGCTCACTAAACTATCTTTTACTGGAATAGCTTTCCCTCCATACCAACGAGGTGTATACACTAACGGTTTCCACGAAACTAAAAACTGTGGCTCCGCAGCATAGACAAACGAAGCGATTCCAAAAAAAACGCTTCCGAGAATACCGCACAAGAGAAATGTGTATATGCGGTTCATATATGAATAAGTATAACAAATAACAGAAGTAAACTCAAAAAGGTTTATATCTTTTTCTTTTTGTTAACCGCCTGTATCTTCTCAAGAGCTTCTCCCGCAGGACCTATTTTATCGAGTATTTCTGGATGATTCGTAAGAACAATAGTAAAAATAGCCATCGTAGTACTAATAGGAAGCCATCCCACCACAGGAACCAATTCTATACCCTGAGAAAGCATATTTTTTGAAATCATTTGATCAACCCCTTTCATATATAAGAAGAGAAGTGTAAGGGGTGCAAAAAATACACGTGTTATCCAAATACCATCAAAAATATCTCCTAAAACAGCAATAGAAACATAAAAAAATGTATCTACAGTATCAAAATGAGGACCTGATTTTTTTTCTTGTTCTTCTCCTTCATCTAAATCTTCTTCTAACTCCTCCGCATCTTCTTCATACTGCGTCTCTAGATGCTTATCATTTTTACTCAATGATTCAGAAACATTCGTCTGTTGTGGCACGGGTCGAGGAATGGAAGCAGAAACTCCCGATGATTTAATTTTAGGAATCTGAGTTTCTGACATACAAAATAATTAAATAAGATCTTTTTCCTCTCCTAATAATTGTTGCGGTTTTGTCGTAACAACCTTATCTTCAAAATAAGAAGCGACCACCTGCATAGCAACGTGTTTTAATCCTGCAAAGAAAAGTCCCTGACCAACCGCAGCCTCTAACAAAAGATTTTTTTCTGCCTCAGTTAATGCAAACGTTTTTGAAACAACATCAATAGTCGCAGGAGATTGTTTTAAAAGTAACTGCAATGAAGAGTTGGTAACAATTGGTTTTCCATACGGAGAGTTCATAAAATCTTCAACTTCTTGAGTGATGGTGGTGAGTCCTAGATAATACTTACGTCCTCGTTTTGCAAGCCCATACAAGAACGCGGCCCCTTCTTGATATTTCATCATAACCCACGCCTCATCAATAACAAGAATCCTTCGTTTTAATTGAGACCGAACCAAGTTCCAAATAAACTCTAACACTACATACATAGCGACGGGTCGCAATTCATCTTCAAGATCACGGATAGAAAACACAACTAATCGATTTTTGACATCAATATTAGTTCGTTGATTAATAAATCCCGCATAACTTCCTTGGGTAAACTTATATAATCGCTCAGCAAGGGTTTTTCCCCCTTCCATATTACGCAATACCGTCTCAAGATCGGATAAAAGAGGTGGATCCATCGTAAGAAAATTAGGATTTTCAGGAGTAATATCATAAGAAGCATACGTTTCAATTAATGCACGATCTAATAAAGATTCCTCTTCTACCGTAATAGATCCTAACATAATTTTGAGGAGTCCTGTTAAGGTAAGGATATGAGATTTAAAGACATCACCCGGATCCTCTCCTGTGGGTACAATGGGAATATCAAACGGATTAATGTGTTGATCGGAAGTAAGTGATATTTTGAAATACGTTCCTCCAACGGTATCACATAGATTTTTGTATTCGTTTTCAGGATCAATAACTAAAATATCAGTTCCCATCATAAGCGTACGCAAGATTTCCAATTTCGTAGCATATGATTTTCCCGAACCAGATTTTGCAAATACCACCTGGTTTGCATTTTCTAAAGAAAATCTATCAAAAATAACGAGTCCATTATTGTGTAAATTGATGCCGTACAGAATTCCCGTTTCTGAGGTAAGATCCATAGATACAAACGGAAAAAATGAAGATACGGGGCCAGAATTTAACGGTGAATGAATTGCTAATTTATCTTGTGCAAGAGGAAGTGTAGAAACAAACCCCTCTAATTGCTGAAAAATTGCAGGCTTAATATACACCAATTTACTCTCAAACATATTCACAATCTGATCTTCAAGGTCTTGAATTTTTTCGATACTATCCGCATATATAGTCACATATACCGAAACATCAAAAAGTCGCTCTTGTGCCTGTTGTAAATTATCACGGAGTGATTCAATGTCATTAAAGGCCGTCTCAAGCATAGGGTCACGCACATATCCCTTATCTTGACGATCAGTAATTTCTGCCTCAACCTGTGCAGCACGACGACGTAAACTCCGTAAGGCAAAAGAGGTATCTACGGGATGTACAAATATAGAAACATCAAATAATTTTGAAAGATTAATAAGAGGAGAAAACCACCCCCCCGAGAGATAGCGCGGATATGAAAAAACAAAAAATGTTTTAGAAAATTTATCTCCAATTTTTATATAATTTTGATTCGTTTGAATAGCAGCGGGTGCCACTAAATTCTTTATGTCTCTATTATCTCCTTCTTGATATGAAGGGGTTTGTGTTTGGTTTTCTGCCATAATAATAGGTGTTATCCGTTATAATTTGCGCGGTTTATTTTTTTTCTTGTGTATTGGGTAATTTCTTCTCAATTGTCTCGGGGTTATAGAGATTATAGAACAACTCTAACAACTCATCATCTTGAAGGGGCACTGCGCGCAATCCAATGCGTTCAATCCCTGCAATAATTTGATCAACTCGTTGTCGTATCTGAACTTTCTTTTGATCAATGGACTCTTGAGCAGCCTGTTGAGCATTCGTATTCTTTTTTGAAAATAACTTAGAAAAACCAGAAAATCCCTTCTTCACATCAGAAAATGCAGCTCCCTCATACGGAACTACCACAAAAAATTGCTTCGTCATAATTTCATTTTCTTTTACAAACCCGCGAATAAATGAAATATATTCTAATAATTGATTCTTAAGAAGTTCACTGGGTTCTTTGGTATAAATATCCTGCATCTTACCAAGATAACGATCAATGTTTAACTTACGCGAATGCACAATAATTTGTATCGAAAAATCGAGAGAATTTAAAAAACTCTGATATGCTCCCGTTATCATATCTTGTTCTTCTTCAGATTTAAGCTCAAAGTTTATTCCGGAGACCATAACGACCGAACGAACGCCACCGCTCTTAAGCACCACAACACCATCCTTAATTCCTTCAATTTCTACAAATTGTTGTGTAGAATCGGAAGCAAATGTAATTTCAGACATAGATATAGTATACAGTTAAAAAGTAAAAGGGAAAAGATATTAGAAAAAACTATCTATAATCAATGCGACGAGCAACTTCTTTTTCTCCGGTGATACGACGGAACACCTGATATTGCTCTTGAATATCTCCTATTGATTTCTTAGGAGCTCTTTTTTCACGTTTTGGAATAGGTTCTTTACTGGTCGTAATGTCTTGCCATAATTTACCCACTTTAGAAAAATCTGGAATAATGTCTTTTAATTGTTGACGACGACGCTGTACCGACGGTAATGCAATTTCTTGATGCATAACAGGAGTCCTCCATAAAAATAAACGGGGTTGCCAAAAATATTTCAACGCATAAAGTGCAACCATATATAATGGACGACCCGCAATTTTAATAAATGCAAACGCAACACCACAAGATATAAATATTGTTGCGACAAGAATCCACACAGGAAGGATGAGCACAAAAAAGAGTGCGAAAGAGACTAAGACAGGAACCGCAATAAAAGCAAACTGCCGTATGGTTAACGGCCCCACAATTTTACTTTCAAATTCAATAAATTGAGGAACAGAGAATTGCATAGGGTATGATATACGAGAGTATATCATAAAACACTAAATTTCAGTATCTAAACCACCAATCAACTCCATCATAAACCATAACGAAATAAGTGGCATTAAAACCTCACTACCAAAAATAATATAAAATAATCTTATAGTATATTCGTCTTGGTAATTATAATTTATTTAGGATTTGGCGTTGGTGATATAGGATCTGTGTGCGAAGAAGTATCTTCAAATGTATAATGCACCACCTTTGCCTGTTCTTTTTGTTGTGGAAAAGAAGATGTCTCATATTTCTTTACTGAGAAAGGTACTTGTTGAGAAGGAGCACTAGGAGAGTTATTATTTGATTGAGTCATGTTTGGTATCTCAATTTCAGCTCGAGAAATATTCGTTTCTTTGTTTTGAGGAGTTTTAAATGCTCCCATAAAACTACCAAAAGACATTTGCCTATAAGTCCTCCCCGCGGTAGATTGCCCAACCGAAGAAACCTCTTCTTTCTTATGTAAGACCATAGGCCCCTCTGCTGTTGATTGAGTATTAGGAATTGCAAACATAGAAGGAGAAACGGTTTGTTGTCCTGAGTTCAAGATTGATGTTGGACCCGCTTTTGTTGCTGAAGTATTAGTATTTTGGCTCGGCAATGAAGCTGGTATCACCTTAGAAGGAGCAATAATTTGATTTTGAGAAGAAACAGGAGTCACCCTCATCTGAGATGGAGAGAGATTTCCTTGAACACTCTCCCCTAAAGAAACAGGGGGAGGTGTAGAAATCGCAGAAAAAGCTGGAATGTTTACTGTTTGTGAATTGGGTTGCGTTATTTGAGGAGAGGGTGTGGTATTTCTTACCTGAGAAATATTATTTATCGATGTCATCTGGTTTATGGACGCTTGCGGGGGGGTATCTTTAAAGCTCAACGTGATCGTCTCTGGAGAAGATTCTTTACGCAAAACCACTTGTTCTTTGGTTTGGATAGGAGAAACAAGAGTATCAGGAACAACACTCTCCACTTGAAAGAGTTTATAGGTATTTTCTATATCGCTTCGTAAACGAGAAAATATTTTTTCATCTAATGTTTGATAAACCGCAAGAGCAGTCTTTGAGTCCAGTTTCACCTCCTGCACAAGTTCTTCAAATAAATCTTTGGTGCGAAGAAATCCTAATAAGACATACTGACATTTTTTTTCTATAGCAAATAAAACATCATCAGAAAATTTATATATCTCTTGTAGTTGCAATAATATTTGATCATTCACTCCACTATAAATTTCATCCACAAGTGTTTGCGATATTAAACTTCTTCGTAATAAAATTTTCTCACGTGGAATCATCATACATTAAACAATTTTTATGGCCTTCATGGCATTGCGTAGATCAGAATATGAAGAGGTGTTAGTATTTTTCATAGTATCAACAAGATCTGAGAAATCAGCACCTGTATTCGCTTTGTATCCTCGAGTACCGGTAAGAGGGTCAATTTCAGAAGTAGTGAGTTGATCAAATTCTCTTTGAAATGTTTCCTGTTCATGCATTAATCCATCAAGACGAGCCTTCCTCTTAAGATATTCCTTCTCATTATATTTCGAATTCGGTTGACCTTGAGTATTTTTATATGCCTGTAAATCAGAGTTAAACTTATTTACCTCATCACCAAACCATTCTAATTGCCTTCCAATAAGTTCAGCGTTTATTTTAGTAACATTATCATCTCCCTTCAGAGATCCGTCTTTATCATCATACTTGTTTTTAACCGAAGCGCTTATTGCTGAAACCATAGAAGGCTCACCCTTGCTATCTTCTAGAAATGTTCCACGAAGATGACCTGTAATTACCCGCCCATTATCACCAGAGATACCAAGAAATCCATCTTTTTGAGTCATAATATTAGTACCTGCGTTTTTCATGTATGATTTAAAGTCATCATCGCTCATTGCAGTATAAACACGCCCCATTTCAGCAAGAGCCAAATCTCTCTCTCTTATATTCCCTGGGTTTTTCTTAAGATTCTTTAAGTGCTCTATTGCGGCACCATTGAGACTCAATTTTTTCTGTATATCCCCTGCTGTTTTTTCTTTTCCTCTACGACTCAGTATATCAAGTGCCGAAGATAAATGATCAACATCATGCAACCCCTCCCCTAACCCGTCTTTCTCAGATAAAAGTTCATAAAAAGCAGCCTGTGCTTCATTTCCACCCGTAAAACCACCCACCTTCCCGCCTGTAAATGTATTCATAACATTCTGTAATTCCTTCGGCGAAAGATTTCCATATTTCTTCTTTATATCATCAACATCCCCATACGCAGTTTTCTTTAATTTGTCGTCAGCGAGCGTAGCGCTTCGTGAAAGAGCACCAATACCAAACGCCTTACCCCACTTTGTAGATCCTTTTTCTTGTACTTTTTCCTTAAAAGATTTGTTGAGAGTAATAACGGGTTTTTTTACAAAAGGAATTTTTAATTCTTTTGTATTCATTGCACGAGATCCAAGCGCGGCGCCTGTGCGTTGAGCTCTCTTTTTTGCCCATTTTTGTGATTTTTCAAACGCTCCGAGCGCCATTTTTGTTCCCCCAGCACCCATCGCTTGAGCAATCTTTAGTCCACCAATAAGAAGAGCGCAGGCAACAATAGCAACCATAAGGGTCCCAAAGTGAAGGTTCTTATCTACTAAAACATACCCCGCACCAAGGCTTCCCTCAACGGAAGCTTGATAGGTTGACCACTGAGAAAGTACGGAAAGTGCAATATATAAAAACACCAACATAATAGGAACAAACTGAACCCAGTGTAAAAACTTAGTCCACCATTGTTTAAAATAACTACTGGTAGAAGGAAATATCCACAACAACCACACTACGGGAGATATCATAAGAAGAAACACGAGATTGAAGTATCTCAACACAAACATTCCCGCAAGTCCCAAGAGAGTGAAGAGAAATATAATACCGAACACCAAGATAACCGCAAGGGAAACAATCATACTCATACTCGCACCATCTCCAAATCCGATGGCGTTTGCAAGAGTACCCAATGCACTCCAACTAGAGACGTCGGTAACAATTTTTATAAAACCAAATGAATCTCCAATCTGAGCAATAGCTCCTGCTCCCCCACCACTACTCATGGCATTAAGTAAATATGAAGATACCGTATTAGATATAGTGACAAAAACACCCCCAATAACTAAACTAAAATTAACAATTAGTGCGGCAACGATAAGTTTCCACAAAATCTGTTTTGCAGTATAGTTTTTATATCGCAATATCGTTGCAACAGCAATAATAATAATCCCCAAAACAAAACCAAGATTGGCAATATCCCTAAAGATAGTCCAGCCCACTTTCATAAAAGACGGCTCAAATGTAAGGATAGAAAGGTTGAATTGAAGAGCCCATCCCAAAAGAAACCCCGCAAGAGAAATAAACATTCCAACAAGAATATTGAGTATATATAAAATTCCTTTTGCAACAACACCCACAACAGGAACGGTAATACTCATCACATCTGCTCCAATATTTGCACTGTTTCCAGAGCCGGTAGCCGGAGGATCAGTTTCTGCTTGTACTCCTTGTCCGACAAAAAACAACGTAGCTACAACACAGAGAACAAGAAGTATTTTAAAAATTTTATTTCTTTTCAAGAAAAACATAATAATAGTATATAGCAAATCAAATCATCATCCTAAACATTCTTAAATTTAACTTCTAAAATCACAGTAAAAGAAACTCTTCGGATCGGGTACAGGAGAATGAGGCATACTAAAAAATACAAGACCATTTATTATTTCCGTGAGTGTTTCTGAAAAACCACCAGATCCATATGAAGGAGTTCCCGGCGTTACTCCATCTTGTCCAGCAAGAGCTTCAGATAAATATGTTTGATATTGTGCGGTGAAAGAACTGTATAAAGAAGAAGCTTTTCCCACAACAACATTAATAGCTGTTGTCGCGGAAGCAATATTATCAACCGTATCTCCCGATGCATTTACAATAGTCGTTGAAGTACTCACTTTATTTAAATCTTGTAGAAAACTAGCTATATCAAGTCTCCCTCGTTGAGTCGCTTTAAGTGCATTATCTGCCTCAATAAAAGTACGTTCAAAATATCCTTCTTGAGGGGGCATATCTTGCACAGGAGGCCACACTTTATGCTTCATAGCTTCAGTAACAAGGTCCCGAGAAATAAGAGAAAGCAATTCTGGCTCAGACGGGGGAAGTGTTTTGTGAGTAAAGGGAACATTAACGAGTGTACTTAATTGAGCCGTAGAGAAATTAGAACTATTCGTCCCAACCTGATATCGAAGCCATCCGTATGGAGTTGATGGATAATAACCAACACCCACGTAACAGGCATAAATAGCGCCCATAGCTCTCTTGCGCCCTTCTTTAATTTTAGGAAGAATATTTTGAGAAAGAAGATTTTCTAAGAGATATAAATCATGATCCATTTTAAATAATTTCTTCTGAGCAACAACCCATTGATCATTCAAGGTATTTGTGGTCACGTTTGGATCAGAATATGTAGAACTCACAGAACCAGAGCCACCCCGAGTGGTACCCCCGTACACAAGTCCTTTTCCTTTGTCAAAAATATTTTTTATAAAAACATTTACCAACGCAGAAACAACACTCTCCACATTGGCCGCATATTCAAAATCTTTTAAGGTTGCCTTTGTTGCTGATTGTGCTACCACATCCCCTGGAGTAACGGTCTCAAATTCTTTACATTCTGCATCTGGAACACCAGGGCCTGGATCGACACACTTTTTTACAGCAAGAAATCCACTTCCTGATAAATACTCCTGTGTTTTATCTAGTTGATCTTGTGCAATTTTGGTGTTATATGCTGATTCAAGCGCAATTGAAGCGCCGATAACATTATTTTGAGGTAGAAATAATTGTTGCAACCCAATCCAACCACCACTTTTAATAAACGTCTCCGTATTTTGTATATTTTGTTGAAATTGGGAGAATGTACATCGCGCTGGAATACCGAAAGGATATCTCCCGTTTGGCCCTCCCGAAGCAATATTGTTATTAAAATAAATTTTTAATTCTGGTTGAAAAGGGGCGCAGAGACTAATCCCCGCAGAATCCATAAGATAATTATTGAATTCATCAAAGGCAAGATCTTGAGATCGTCCAAGAAACGCACCAAAGTCAGATACAAATAGTGGTTCACCGCCATTATTAATGGCATTCACAATATCATCCGTCATACTATCTACGATTCTTTTTACCGCTTGATCTCGAAGGACTTTCCACAGATCTTCAGCAACCCATCGAGCAATATTAGTAGCAATATCAGCAACCATTTGAGCAAGAGCCGCGGGATCAAATACAATATCTCCAATACCCAAAAAGGCTTGAGCGCGTGGAACAGCTGCGGTAAAAGACCCACCCACAACACAAATAACTATAAATCCAATCACCCACGTACGTTTTATCCAAGAATAGAACTTCATATTCTTTTTTAGTTATATTTAATAATATCCTGAGATATAGGACCCCATTGTGCAACCACTTGAGGAAAATATTGAGCAGCAATATAAGCACGTACTGGATCAGTATCATATAAACGAATCGACTTAAGCACAGACACCATACTTCCGAAATATATAAGATTGTTTTTATGAAAAACGGCTCTACTCTGAGGAACCTGAAGTTGGCGTAAGGCACTATATATATTCTCATACTTTTGCACAATAGAATCAAGATCACTCGCATCCTTCGTAGCCATAAAAGAATTCAGTGTAGAAGACAACTTTGAAATATCAATTTCAGAAATGGAAAGAAGTGTATCTCGATATCCCACAGCATATGTAGAAAGCGCAGAAGGAGAATCTTTTACCAGAGATATATCGGAATCAGAGACAACGGTTACCAAACCAATCTGATCCGGACTCATGTATTTTCGTAGTAATGATTCAGAAATAGGAGATGTCGTTGCATTCTTAAGAGCTTCAAGAAGATCTTCTTTACTCGTCGAAGTTGTAATTTGTAGAGAAGAAATAAGCTCTTTACTTGCATCAACAATAACCCCATTCGTTAGATTAGACATAGTTGATATACTCGCTAACGGAGCATTGAGAGAATCTCCTTCAAACAGAGGATTTGAGTTCGTACGAGTGGTTATGGGTTCAAGAGAAGAAAGGGGATCTGTGGGAGGAAAAACAAACTCAAAAATCCAATATAAAACAAACCCACATACAATAAGTATAAAGAGAGCAAAAATCTTTTTTTGCACGGGATCTTGCATAATATACATAGTGTATCACATATAAGATGTGGTACACAATCAAAAAGAACACTTAATAGAATATATATTCAAACATTCTGGGGACATAAAATATACTTCTATTGAGAACTAAAAAGTATAGATAAAGCAATAATATCATCAATAGAAAAGTCCTGGGGTCGTACCAGAGAGTTCATAGAAAGGGTTAAAAATTTTTTCTCTATTTCCTCGCGTACAATACCTGCGTCGGAAAGATTCTTTATAGCTGTGCGACGCGGTTGTTTAAACAAAGCACGGACACAACTAAAGTAAAGTTCTTTTTCTCTTTCTCCGAAATCCCGCTTTGTAAATCTACATGCGTCATTTAAAGTCAGGAGAATTACCGCCGAATCCACCTTGGGTTGAGGAGAAAACATGTTACGAGGAACGTGAGTAATAATACGAGTCTGAGCCCACCACCCGACACTTGCTGCAAGTAAATTCATGTCACCTTTTTGAGCACACAGACGATAAGCAACCTCTTCTTGAATAAGAAGAATTACTTGTTTTGGTTTATGCTCTAATTCACCAATAATCCGTAATAAATGTCCCGTAATATAGTAGGGAATATTTCCTACTATCGCATAGTTTTTATCTGTAATTCCATTTATTATTTGAAATTTATTATTTGAAATTTCCCCGAGCGCATCCCCCTCTATAATTTTCAGTTTTCCATTCGTAATATCTCTCTCAAATTTTTTCTGTAGTACAGAAACCATATCTTTGTCTTTCTCAATACAAATAACAGAAAAATCTTTCTCTAATATATAGCGCGTTAATTCTCCATGACCAGGACCAATTTCAACAACACCATCGAGCGCAGGATCAAGAACGTCAACCATCTTAAGAAGTTTCCTTTTGTTCTGTAAAAAATTTTGACCAAGTTGTTTTTTTGCACCCATAAAACGAATTCAGTATTAATCGTACGTGATGTATCGCTCTTCATCATTCAGGCTCCTTTCTCCTTTAAAATATACCGTCTCAGGAGGAAGTTCATACAAAAACCTCGAGGGAACTTGGTAGAAGTTTAATACTAATTCATTGCGTGCGCGAGTCATGGCTACATACATTAATCGCCGTTCTTCTTCTAAGTCTTCCTGAGAAAAAAGTGAGTGTTGGTGGGGAAGCACTCCTTCATTTACCCCAACCACAAATATACTATCGAACTCCAATCCTTTTGCGAGATGTATAGTCATAAGAAAAATCCCAGCCTGTGCAAGTGAACTCGACTTCCCCTCTTGTGTGTGTCTCTTTTTTCGACCGCTCGATTCAAAGGTGTCTGCAAGAGATATTTTTTCAATCAAACCGGAGAGCTCAGAGAACTGTTGCGCAAAATAAATAAGCTCAGCAATATTTTCCATACGTTCTGTAAAATTATCGGTATGCTTCTTTAAATAATTTTCAAATTCCATAGCCGCCATAAACGACGCAATAACTTCTGCTGGTTTTTTTTCTTTTGCCCACAGCGGAAGCACTACACGAACCTCCGCGGCACGACGCTTTCCAAAATTCTTTTCTAGTCTTTCATAGCTCATACTGTCTTGTGGGTTTATAGCAAATCGTAATGCAGCCACAATATCTTTTATTTCTCTCCGTTCATAAAAAGAAAGAGCCCCAAATAATTCATAGGGAATATCATATTCCAAAAGCACTTGCTCGAGAGCGCGTGATTGCGCATTGGTACGATATAAAATTCCCACACGCATACCATGAGCTACTCGCTGTTGTGCTTCTTGTACTACATAATCTGCCTGACTAAATTCTTCATCATGCTCAACAACAAGAACTCGTCCCCCTTCAGGATTATGAGTCCACAATTCTTTCTTCTTTTGAAATTCATTCTGTGCAATAAGTCCCGATGAAGATTGAATGATGTGTTTTGTAGAACGATAATTTTGTTCCAAGAAGATAGTCTGCGCGGTTGGCCAATCTTTCTCAAAATTAAGAAAATTACGAAAATCAGAAAAACGAAACTTATAAATTGATTGCGCGTCATCCCCAACCACGGTAATTCTATGATGTTCTCCTGCAAGTAAACGAACAAGCCAGTATTGCGCCATATTTGCATCTTGATACTCATCAACAAGGATATGAGTAAACTTCTTCTGATAGCGAGATAAGATATCTGTATGAGATCGAAAGAGTCGCACGGGCTTCTCAATTAAATCATCGAAATCAAATGCATTATTCTTCTCTAACGCATGTTCGTACCGTTCATATACCTCCCACATAAGTTCTCTGTCATCACCTCCCGTATATGCATCTTTTAATAAAAATTCATTTTTAATACGAGAAATCTCTTTACGAAATATCGCTGGTACCTTCTCTTTTCCAAAATCAAATTCTTTAAAGATTTTTTTAATAATGCGCTGTGAGTCATCATCATCAAAAATAGAAAAGTCGGGTGTGCGATTGAATTGTTTCGCCTCACGTCGTAAAATCCATGCGCCAAATGAATGAAATGTCCCCAAAAATGGTTCGGAGATAGTTGTGATATTATGTGTGTGTAGTAATGCCAACGCACGATCCTTCATTTCATGAGCCGCCTTGTTCGTGAACGTAATAGCTAAAATTGATTCGGGTTTTACTCCTCGTTTTGCAATAAGATATGCTAATCGTGTCGTCAGCGTTTTTGTTTTTCCCGATCCTGCCCCAGCAACAATCAAGAGAGGCTCATCTCCCGCCTCTACCGCTTCGCGTTGTTTATCATTAAGTTCTGAAAGCATTCAAACACTATACTATGAGAACAACAAAACGTAAAATTAAAATCTCTCATATTTCTCTCTCTTCGGTTTCTCTTACCCTATAAGAGAGCGCTTCATGTACACACGCTTCATCTACAACATCTTTATCATCTAGATCTGCAATGGTTCGTGCGACTTTCCGTACCTTAAAATAACCCCGTGTAGAAACATGGGCCGCATCCAGTGCCTGATCTAATAATTTTTGTGCAGGTGAAGTAATGTGTATAAATTCAGTCGCATGAGTAGAAGAAAGTTCTCCATTCGAAAGACACGCGATCCCTGCGGATTCAAATCGCATGCGTTGTTTTTCTCGAGCTCGTATAACCTGTTGTAAAATAGTATATGATTCCGTTTCATTTCGCGAAGCCTGTAGGTCATGTGAGGTAACTCGATTTACCCATACATGTAAGTCTATTCTATCCATAAGCGGTCCTGATAGTTTTCGCTGATATCGAATAATATCATACGCACCACACGTACATTTTTTTTCACTGTCTCCATAATACCCACAGGGGCACGGGTTTGAAGCCGCAACTAATAAAAATCGAGCGGGAAAAACAGCACTTCCTTGTGATCGGGACACAATAATTTCTCCCCGTTCAAGAGGTTGTCGCAATGCCTCAAGCACATCTCTATGAAACTCGGGAAATTCATCTAAAAACAAAACACCTCTATGTGCTAAAGAAATTTCTCCTGGACGAGGATGTGCTCCTCCACCCCCAATCAAAGCAGTTGCTGATGCGCTATGATGGGGTGCACGAAACGGTCGAGTATCAATAAAAGAACGAGTTGTTTTATGAATTCCTTTTTCTACCGTAGAAGAAAGCAGCCCAACCGCACTATAGACACTCGTAATATCCATAGCCTCTTCAAATGAAAGCGGTGGTAATATAGAAATAAGAGACTGAGCAAGCATAGTTTTTCCGGCCCCTGGGGGACCCATCATAAATAAATTATGTCCTCCCGCCGCCGCAATCATAAGGGCACGTTTTACTGTGTGCTGTCCTTTAATTTCAGAAATATCAACACGTCCCAACTCTCGATGAGGAATAAATAATTCAGACTCTTGAGGAGATAGAGGAATCTGATCTTCAAGATGTGAAATAAGGTCACCCAAAGAACGAACAGGATATATCTGGAGACTGTTCAGATACATCGTTTCATTTTGATTATCTGAGGGAATATATACCGTGGTGTATCCTAATTGTTGTGCACTCCGACAAATAGTAAGTACCCCCGTGATAGGACGTATCGACCCATCAAGAGCTAGTTCTCCAAGAAATAAGGTGTGAGCTCCATCAAATGGTTTTAACTGACCCGAAGCAATCATGTATCCTAACGCAATCGCGACATCATATTGAGAACCATTCTTTTTTATATCAGCAGGAGCAAGATTCACCGTCACTTTTCTATTTTCTCTGTTCGGTGGTTTAATACCAGAATTTTTCAACGCTGAGGAAACACGCTCCTTAGCCTCAGACACAGCTTTATCGGCTAATCCCACTATAGTGAATGAGGCAAGTCCCACATGAATATCAACCTCAACCTCAATAAGGTGAGGAACAATACCATCTAATTCTGCACAAAATAACTTCGATATATGATGTGTCATATGTTTGTACGAGTACACTATCTAAAAAAACAGTTGCTCGAAAAGCAACTGTTTATACATTCTATTTATTTAATTCCCGTTGATGATCAGGGTGGTATAATGCCACCGGATTTATTTCAAGTACCTCTGGGGGTATTTCTTTTCCCGTCGCTTCACAGATACCATATGTTCCCTGTTCTATCTTCAGGAGTGCGCGTTCTACGCGTCCAACTTCATCACGCAGACCACCCGCAGACGCGGTTGTATTAAAATATTCTGTTGATTCATCTACTTCGTCCTCATCACCAGGAATATTTTCATAGGCCGGAGGAGTTTCTAATTTTTTTATTTCGTTTTCTAATACGTCTTTTTGTGAAAGAAGTATTCTTTTATAAGAATCGAGTTGTTCTTGGTTCATAAATTTAAGATTATCTATAAGTATATGCCCCTCTCTAGAAAATACAACCAACACACGCTACAATCAACAGAACAAACCCCCATGTCTCTCAAACACTTCATTGTATACATATCTGGATTTGCTGTAATGATATTTATTATTTCACTTGGTTTTTCCTATCAACAAGACAAGTTTTCATCTCTACCATCGCGTTACACAGCATCTATTAAAACTGTAGTGGCAACATCCGCACA
Organism: Minisyncoccota bacterium; assembly: GCA_041674185.1. Classification (GTDB taxonomy): domain Bacteria; phylum Patescibacteriota; class Minisyncoccia; order UBA6257; family JAGOQP01; genus JAKBUF01. The sequence continues at coordinate 17,765 of JBAYWE010000007.1, read as the reverse complement.
AAAAAGTGATTCGTCGTTATCTCTTGAACAAAAAGTTCAACAATTATTTTTGTGGGGCTTTGACGGAACAACTCCATTACAAGCAGAACAATTTATAGAAAAATATCCCTTGGGGGGAGTTATGTTTTTAGAAAAAAATATAGAGAGCATTCCACAAGTACAATCGCTCACTCATCAATTACAAGTTTCAAGCCTACAAAAATCAGGATTACCTCTTTTTATTAGCATCGATCAAGAAGGAGGGGTTGTTTCACGAATCACGTTCCCCGGCTATGAGTTCACCCCTCAATCAGAAATTACCTCATTACAACAAGCATACACCGTTGCAAAGAAACGAGGAGAAGAATTGCACACCCTTGGAATTAATCTAAATTTTTCTCCCGTACTCGATGCAATCACAAACACACAATCATTTTTATATTCCCGTACTTTTATAGGGACACCACAAGAAATAAGTGAGCGCGGCACATTATTTGTAAAAGGATACCGAGATGCAGGAATACAATCATGTCCAAAACATTTTCCTGGACACGGGGACGCACTCAATGATCCACATCTATTCAATTCAATAAATAATCAGAGTGTAGAAGAAATACAAAAAAACGCAAAATCTTTTGTGGGAGTTATTTCTGAAAATGCCGCGTGTATTATGTTAGGGCATACAACCTATAGAAATATAGATATAAATCCCGCAAGTAAATCATCCGCCATTATCACAAACTGGTTACGTAACTCATTTCATTTTAATGGCATTATCCTCACTGATGATATGGAGATGGTTGCCGCACAGAATAAACAAACTCTCGGCGAAGCGGCCCTCTCTTCGTTACAAGCGGGAGCAGATATGGTGCTTATTTCAGGATATACAACTTCGCGAGAGGAAAGAGAATTTGCCATTGCATATGTCATAGAAAAAATTACAGAAGGGGCAATCCCCTCCGCAGAACTTGATGAAAAAATAAACAGAATTTTAGAAATAAAAAAGGGTTTATAAAAAACCCAAGAATACATATTATATTTCTTGGGTTACGTTCCGTTCTTTCCAAACAAACGCTTTTATTTCATTCATACCATCTTTAAAAACAACAGTGGCATCAAATTTCTTATTAGAAAAAACGATAGGCATCCACATACTATCAGCAGCCCACATCTGTTCATAAGGAATTTCTTTAAAAGAAAACCACTTAAGAGAGCCCATTTCCTCTGTATCTCCCTCTGTACCCATCCATTTCTGAATAATGAATATATAACAGAGAAATACAAGTTTCTGATTCTCGAAGAAATGAATCGTTGCTATCTCTTGAAGATTTTTCTCTTCAACAAGGAGTCGAGACTCCTCCTTCAACTCCCGAGAGGCAGCGGCTAATATAGTTTCGCCCTCTTTAACCTTACCGCCAAATCCATTCGGTTTCCCAGCACCAAAACCACGAAGTTTCATCCCCAAAAGAACTTCGGGGTTTTGCAAATTCCGAATAGGGAAAACAATGGTTGATATTGGAATTTTTTCCATATATGCTCCTAATTTTCTATATTAAACATACACCAAGAAAGTGTATTTGTCTAAATTCATAAAAACTCTCCATTTTTGGAGAGTTTTTATTTTAAAATTTTCTTTTTCTCTTATGGTGTACTTGTTGCGGTAGTTGTAGAAGTTGTCGCGGTGCTTGTAGAAGTAATTACAGGAACAATCTCCGGGGTAACCGCTGCGGCAGTAAGTGTCTTTGCATTTAATCTCTTAATAATATCAACCATCTGATTATATGAAGACGTAATAATAAGATATCCTTTTCCATTTACTGATGCAGGAACATATTCAAATACCTGTTGATCTTTTGTTGAGATTGCCAAATAACGAACCATAATCCCACTAATAAGTCCCTCTTTAAAAGCAACGGCTGTAGGAAGTTTTACCACAGGAATGAACATATTCAAAACATCTTGTGGATTGGCTTCAAGAGAAGCAAACACCGCGTTTACCTGCTCTTTTGTTACTTCGGCTTTAAGAGGAATAGCGAGTCCTAATTTATTCCCCCCCGACTTATCTCCATATAACCACGCAGTAATATCACGATCTATGAGAGAAGAAATGGTATTCGATACAGAAGGAAATAACGCCGTTATAACAGGAAGAGACTCGATAGAACTACTCGCGCTTCCTACGAATGCAATATCTTTTATAGTTCCCGCAATAAGCTTCTCTTTCTGTGAAGTTGAAGCGATTGCTTCTTTGATACTGGTAAGATCTGTAGTAAGGAGGGTTATCTGTTCACTCTTGGGAGCGCCGGTTAGAATAGAGTTGTGTACGAATGGTTGTACAGGAGGAGGAACCTGCACCTCGGTAACACTCGGGACCAGTGTTTGCTCCTCAACAACAGGGGGAGTTTCGGTTGCGACAGGAAGTTCAGTGTTTGATGTTGGTGTGGGAGTAATTTCTGGAGTGCTATTCAATGACTGCACCAAATAAAAAACTCCAAATCCAACAGCGACTGCCACAATAATAATCCCAGCAATAAGAAGGATAGTCTTGAGTGTAATCGAGTGACCTCCTTCTGCGGGAGTTCCCGATACTACATTTGATGAAACTGTATCTTGAGATACGTTTTCAGGAGCTTGAAAAGGAGGCTGAAATGAGAATGATTGAGCGTCTTGACTTGGTTGAGAAAAATTCTCAGTTGCGTTCATAATTTGAGACTGTGGTTGTTCACCACCACTTTGACGAATTGATTCCGCATCAGATTCCATGGTGCGCACCCCTATCTGCTCTTGACTTGGAGGTGGTGGAGGAACACTTGGTCCTTGTGAATCTGGGGCAGTACCAAACGACGGAAATTGATTTTGTGATTGATTGTTATCCATATATTGTTTTATAAAAAATAAATAAACTAATACAAGATGCGCAAAGGCATTACAAAAAGTATAGCACACCCACACACACAAGACTATTTAAAAAGTGGAAAACTATGTTAGAAAATATGGTAGTATATATACATACTACAAATAAACACACCTATGTCTAACAACGAAAGACACATTATATTAATAGATGCCCATTCACTAATCCATCGTTGTTTTCATGCAGTGCCCCCTCTTACGAATCCACGCGGAGAACCCGTAGGCGCTTTGTATGGAGTTTCAAATGTGCTCTTAAAAATTATTGCCCAAAAAAAAATTGATTACATTGCTGCATTATTTGATCGCCCCGAACCAACATTTCGCAAGGAGAAATTTAACGATTATAAAATTCATCGACCAAAAGCATCTGATGAACTTATTGCTCAACTCATAGAAGCGCATAGTTTATTTTCCGCTTTTTCTATTCCCTGTTTTGAGCTTCCTGGATATGAAGGTGACGATCTCATCGGTACCTGCGTGGAATTATTCAAACGTGAACCAAATACGACTATTACTATCCTCACGGGAGACATGGACTCTTTGCAACTCGTAGATGATACGGAATCTGTTGAAGTAGAAACATTTAAAAAGGGTATTAGTGATGTTGTGGTGTATCACGAACAAGAGGTGTTTGAACGCCTCGGCGTGCGCCCAGATCAGGTGGTTGATTATAAAGCGCTAGTAGGAGATGCATCAGATAATATTCCCGGAGTTCCGGGGGTTGGTCCAAAAACCGCATCAACAATTTTACAAACATACGACACACTTGAGACATATTTTGCTACAGGAGAAAGAGACAAATCATATACAAAAATATGTGAACACAAAGATCTTGCGCTCCTCTCTCAAGAACTTGCGCGTATTGATGTGCACGTTCCCATACAAATTACTCTCAACGAATTACGATTTACGCACGACACAGAACAGATAAAAAAATATTTCACCCAACAAGGTTTTATATCTTTATTAAAAAGACTTGAAACAAAAGAGGTGTCAGAGACAAAGAGAGAAATTAAAGATGAAGAAAAAAAAGAACCCATCTTAACAACCACCCTATTTGATGCACCCAATACCCCCGAACCAATTCATGTGGCTCTGCTTCTATTAGGGTTTAAAGATCTTCCGTGGCAAGAGTATGCACAACTTATTTTTAAGGAGGAGCTTCCTTATCAAGAATATATAGAAAAAATAACGCTATGGATATCCAGAAAAATAGAAGCTGAAAAATTATTTTCTGTATACGAAAATATAGAGCTCCCCCTGATTCCCATTCTCAAAGAGATGCGCGCGCGAGGAATTGCAGTAGACAAAGAACACCTTCAACGCCTACACATTCACCTAGACGAAGCTATACAAATTCAAGAAAAAAAGGTGCGAGAACAAGCGGGGAATGACATTAATCTCAATTCTCCAAAACAAGTTTTGGAATTCCTCAAAACAAAATGTGGAGCAAAAATAAAATCCACATCTGCTGATACTCTAGATAAAATAAAGGAGCAAATTCCTTGGGTCTCAGATTTACTCACCTACAGAGAATTTTTTAAACTACAAAGCACCTATGTAACCGCCTTTGAAAAACTTATTGCTCCAGATGGTCGTATTCATCCCACTTTTCTACAGTTAGGAGCGGCAACGGGCCGCATGAGTTGTCAAAATCCAAACCTGCAAAACATACCACAGGAATCAATCTGGTCCACAGAAATTCGCAATATGTTTGTTGCACCAAAAGGATATTCTTTAGTGGCGTGTGATTATTCTCAAATAGAACTACGGGTACTCGCCTCACTTGCACAAGACACAAATATGATACAAGCATTTCATGAAAACAAAGATATCCACACCATAACTGCGCAGAAAATATTTAATACAACAGAATCTGAAGTTACAAAACAAATGCGCCGCACAGCAAAAACGTTAAACTTTGGCATGGTATATGGTATGGGATTTCGCGCACTCGCTCAACAAAGTGGGCTATCCACTGATGAAGCAAAGGAATTTATCGCTAAATATTTTATAGAGTTCTCCGCTGTTAAACGGTGGCAAGAAAATATTCTTACGTGTGCACGAACAACAGGACGCGTTACAACAGCAACGGGACGATTTAGGACACTTACCGACATTCATTCATCAAACGGTTTTTTTGCCTCACAAGCAGAACGCGAAGCGATCAACATGCCCGTACAAGGACTCGCGGCAGATATTTTAAAACTCGCTATGATTCGAGTATCCACGTACATACAAAAAAATAATGTGCAAAAACAAGTACGCATCATACTCACCATTCATGACGAACTCATTTTCGAGATAGATGATGAATTACTCGCACATGGAAAAGAGAGTCAAATTATAAAAGATATCAAACATGAAATGGAATCGGCGTATGTACTAGATGTTCCTATAAAAACAGAGGTGTCTGTCGGAAAAAGGTGGGGAGAACTTAATTAGTATATAATGACGAGTAATAAAGTAATAAGTAGTTAGTAAAAACCCCACACATATGTGGGGTTTTTATTTTAATATCTTTATCTATTATACGTTCAAAACTAATTACTATTCTAGCGGTTGCACTACCACCTTGCGATCCCTTCCCTCTCCTACGCTTTCTGTTTTTATATCTGGGTTTGTTGCTAATTCTGCATGAATAATTCTTCGTTCAAACGCATTCATCGCAGGAAGAATAATTTCTTTCTTGGTGATAGAAACCTTCTTTGCGGCGGCTCGTGCAAGTTTAATTAATAAGTCCTCTCGCTCTTTGCGATGATTATTAATATCAATAAAAACAAATTCACATCCCTTCTTCTTAAGGATCATTTTTAACACATAATCTAAATCAGAAACAAATGAAGAAAGATACCGATCTAAAAAAGATGCATCATTGATAAATATAGAAAATCGTCTCCCCTCCTCATATAACGAAATAGAAACGTCACGAAATCCCATGGTATATACAAGTTTTTCTATGATGTCTTTTATTTCTTGAAGTGTGGTTTCGGTGTTGCTCATGAAAGTGGAGTGCCTTGAATTTTTTTATTAATAACTATTTGCTGTATAGTAGAAAATGCTGATGTAGTTAACCAATATAATGCGATCGCCGAAGGAAGTCCTGATAAGATTATCACAGTTAATATAGGAGCAAAATACATCATACGCCGAGACACTTTTTGTGCCATCGCAACCGCCGGATTCTCGTCGGGGGCCGTAGACATCGTCGAGGCAGAAACCTTCATGAGATAATATGTCTGCAAATATTGAAATACCGCGGCAATAAGTACGAGTATAATGTTTTTTTCATTCAAAGCAATAACTCCTAAGAAATGATAATTAATAACCTCTGGACGAACAACAAATGAATAAAGCTGAGACAAAACATCATCTCCAAACCCACCCAGAAACAACCGATATAATGCAAATAATATAGGTAATTGCAACAACAAAAGACCAATACTAGAAAAAGGATTTACCTTGTGATCTTTGTATAATGCAAGCATTTGCCTAGTTTGTTCTTGTTTATCTTCTTTGTGTTTCTGTTGAATCTCTCTAATCTTAGGTGTTAGTTTTTGAATTATAGTTTGATCCTTCGCTCCTTTGTAGAAGATGGGGAGCAAGACAAAACGAATAACAATCGTTAAAACAATAATAGCAACACCCAAGTCAGAAAAAACAATATTATATATAAAAAACAATAGATTTAAGAGAGGAAGATATAGAACGTTATGAAATAATGAGGACATAGGGGTATAAGATAATTAAGGTATTAATAGTGTATAAAATAAGGAAAACAAACGAGCAAACTATATTTCAGACATAAGCTTCTTTACAACGACCCTTATATCATCATACACGGTATCGGGTCTAGAGACAAAAAAAGTAGTGTCAATAATAGGAAGATTAGCTATATTCTCCTGTATAGCAGTATACACAATTCTCCGAACAGAATTACGCAAAACAGCGGTTTTTGCTACACGAACCGGAACAACAACCGCGCACCGAAACACTTGTGTACTCGCCTGATACACGCGCACCGAAACAGATTTGTGCGCAAACGAAACTATCTGATGTTTACGAGTACGAAAAAATCCTGCGGTAAGGCGATTTTTTTTTGCGAGCATAACTAAAGAGTTCTTTATATCACCACTTCTTATATTTTCAACTTGAGGTGTATATTCCCAGAAATACCAATACTATTTTGACTTGGTAACGGTGAGTTTTTTTCTCCCCTTTGCACGACGGCGACTTAACACCGCTCGTCCAGTAGGAGTTTGCATACGATTCAAAAATCCATGCGTTCGTGCTCTTTTCTTCTTTTTTGGCTGATACGTTACTGACATAAGAAAGAGTGTACCAGAAAATAACCAAAAAGCAACAGAATACAATAAAACAAAAAGAATCTATATAATACTAGTTGTTAGTTGTGATAAAAAGATATTATGAAAAGATTAGTATTTAAATACATATAACTTATTCACACCTTGTCCACTTTAGACTTGTTATCCACACTATCTAAAAAAACTCGTTCTGCTACAATAGAAACGATTTATAGAAGATTCTCATTTTCAACGCTGGATTCGTATAAAAAATTCAATATAATATAGCCAAAACCAAGTATGGAATTAAAAACATTGTGGGAAAAAACATTAGGTGAAATAGAATTGCAAATATCAAAGCCAAATTTCCTCACGTGGTTTAAAAATAGTCGGTTGGTAGAACGAAATGCAGAAAATGGAACGGTGGTGGTGGGAGTACATAACAATTTCGCAAAAGAGTGGATTCAATCAAAATATAATAAGAGTATCTTAGATATCTTACAAACTCTAGATAACACTATTCATCGCATTGAATATATCGTACTCACTGGAGAAGCGCTCGAAAAAAAGATTTTTGAAAAAGAGAAGGAAGAAAAAAAACCACATCCAGAACAACAGGTTGGATTTATTGAATTTGCAGCTGATCCAGAAACAAACCTTCATTCTAAATATACATTTAATACTTTTGTGGTTGGGTCATCAAATGAACTTGCGTTTGCGGCTTCTACGGCAGTCAGTAAAGATATTGGAAAAAAATATAATCCTTTATTTGTATATGGAAGTACTGGATTAGGAAAAACACATCTTATTCAGGCAATAGGGAATGAGATTATTAAGAACTATCATAATCGTGTACGCGTAAAATACGTGCCATCAGAACGATTTGTAAATGATGTAGTGTGGGCAATCCGCTCTAAGCGCATGGACGACGTAAAAAATAAGTATCGAAACATTGATGTACTTATTATAGACGATATTCAGTTTATCGGAGGAAAAGAACGAAGCGAAGAAGAGTTTTTTCACACCTTTAATATCCTCTACCAAAACAATAAACAGATTATTATATCTTCCGATAGAGCTCCCTCTGCCATTCCCACACTTGAAGATCGGCTCCGCTCTCGTTTTGAAGGAGGAATGATTGTAGATGTTACCTATCCCGATTACGAGATGAAACTTGCAATTATAAAAAATAAAATTCAAGAGAAAAATTTTTCACTTTCTGATGAGGTGTGCAACGTAATAGCTTCAAAAATACAAAGAAATATACGAGAAATAGAGGGAATTATTAATAAATTACAATTTTATAAAGAAGTACGCGGACAAGAAGTAGATGCAAAAACTGCAGAAGAGGTAATCACCAACACTATTCAACAAACGATGGCAAATATAAATCCAAACCAGATATTAAAATGTGTATCTCAATTCTTTGATGTAAGTGCGAGTGAATTAATAAACAAATCACGTCGTAAAGAGGTTGTGGGGCCTCGCCAGGTAGCAATGTTTTTACTACGGGATATGTTGGGGATGTCCTACCCTGATATTGGGGATAAGATGGGTAAGCGTGATCACACAACCGCAATCCATTCATACGAAAAAATAGCGCTTGAAATCACGACAAATAAAGCTCTAAACCAAAAAGTAATTCTTTTAAAGGAAATAATTAATAAAAATCAATCCTCATAATCCCCCTGGTTATAAACAGGGTTATCCACAAAAGACATACTCCTTATAACTAAAAAATACGCATAATATAAAGCTAAAAAGGACTTATCCACTTATCCACACCCCCCTACTACAACTACTACTAATTATATTAATATAGTATTATAGAAGATAGACAAAGAACTTAATATTTATATTCTACGTAAAAAACTTTTTTAAAAGAAGTAAATTGTAAAGAAATAATAAACACATAAAACAAAAAATAATATAAATATAACTGGGTATGAATATCATTATTTTAAAAAATAATTTAAAAGAAGCACTTGCAATTTTAGGAGGTATTAAAAGAGAAAATACCCAACTCCCTATTCTAAAAAATATTCTTATAGATGCACAAGAGGATGGAATTTTTATTTCTTCTACTGATTTAGAAATTGGAGTCGTACATAAAATTCCAGGAAAGATAATTCAGAAAGGGATAGTTACTGTCCCCTATACTGTGTTTACTCAAATTATTTCAAACTTAGCGTTTGAACGAGTAGCGCTAGAATTAAAAGGAACTTCATTTTTAATTACTGCAGATAATTATAAAGCAAAAGTAACCACAACCCCTCCCGATGATTTTCCTATTATTCCACAGGTTTCAAAAAAACAAGATTCTGTTTTTACAGTAGATCCCCAAGCACTCTTAGATGCTCTTATGGGAGTGAGTGTTGCGTGTCAGGTTTCTGATTTTCGTCCTGAGTTAAGTGGTATTTTATTCCATTTTAAAGAAGGGCAATTTAGAATTGTTGCAACAGATAGTTTTAGACTTGCAAAGCAGGAAATAATAAATAAAAAAATAAAAACAAATTTTGATCGCGAATTTTCTTTTATTGTGCCACTACGAACAGTTCAGGAAATACTTCGAATATTTTCTGGAAAAAAACAAGAAACAATTACTATTGCAGTTGAGGATAATCAGATTATGTTTGAAAATGAACAAACAATAATTGTATCTCGATTAATTAATGGTAAATTCCCTGATTATGAAATGGTGATACCTTCTACATATGATATAGAAATGACGGTAAAAAAAGAAGATATTATATCAGCACTAAAACTTACCAGCTCTCTTTCAAATAGATTATATGAAGTTCGATTAATTTTAGATGAGAATATGAAATATATGAAATTAGTATCTTCAAGTCATGAATTTGGAGAAGGAGAATATATGCTTTCAGTGAAAGCAAAAGGACAACCAATTCAAATATCTTTTAATTGGCGTTTTATATTAGATGGTATCAAAAATATAAAAACAGAAAATATATTTATTGGATTAAATAACGAACAAAAACCAAGTGTTATACGGATTCCAGATGATACTTTATATACGTACATCTTAACCTCAATAAAGACTAATTAAACAAGTATTGAGAAGTTAATTGTTAATAAAAAATCACCGCATGGTGATTTTTTTGAAAGAAATTTTTTCTTACTATTTATTATAGTCAGTATTGAAATTTGGAATATGTTGTTGTGCCCATTGAAGAACGGGTTGTTCCCAGTTTTCAAATTGTGGATCTGATGAGGGGGATGTTATGCGTTTTGTGGGATTATTTTTGTCGACATAGTATAAAATAGAATGTATTTGTTTTGTGATATTTGTATCTTTTTGAACCATAGTTTCATACTGTCCGTTTATCATAGGGATATCTGATGAACCTAATGAGTATGTAGGAAATGTCTCTGGTTGATATTCAGTAAGAGCCTCTTTCATAAATGCACTCCAAATAGGAAGTGCAGCAAGAAGACTCCCCCCTTTTTGTTGCATGGGTTTGTTATTACTATTTCCCACCCACACTCCCGCAACTAAAGAGGGGGTGTAACCAATCGTCCATGCATCACGGTAGTCATTTGTGGTACCTGTTTTAAGCGCTACGGCGTACGGATCAAATATGGTTAGGGGTAAGCTTGCGCTAAATAATCCAGAGCGTAGAGAGCTATTAGAGAGTATAGTATTAATCATACGAGGATATAAGGGATCAATAATTTGTTCAGCAGAATCTTTATATGTGTATATCGACTCACCTCTTGTATTTTGTATGTCTAATATAAGAGATTGTGCATGTTTAATTCCATCTTGAGCAAAGACTGAATATGCACCAACCATATCAATAAGTTTTACTTCTCCTCCACCAAGCACCAAAGAGAGTCCATAACGAGAAGGGTCTTGTAGTGTCGTAATGCCCATCTTATAAGCTGTTTCAAGCGCCGTGGGTAATCCAACGAGATAAAGTGTTTTTACCGCGGGTACGTTAATAGACTGAGCAAGAGCTTCTTTTAAAGATATGGGACCTCGAAAGGTTCCGTCATAATTCTCTGGGATATAATTATATTGAGGGTCACCGTTTGTGTTAAAGTTAGTAGGAACATCAAATACAATAGTGTCGGGAGTATATCCTTTTTCAAATGCAGAGAGATACACAAGTGGTTTAAAAGTTGAACCAGGTTGACGAAGTCCTTGAGCAGCTACGTTAAAATTTCCATCAATAGTTTTATCAAAATAATTTGCAGATCCAACAAGAGCAAGTATGTGTCCTGTTTTAGGATCTTGTGCAACAAACGAGCCGTTTGTTCCTGCATATAACTCAGTATTTCGTTTTACTCCATCTCGAATTACTCGTTCGGCAATTTCTTGTAACTTCCAGTCGAGCGTTGTTATTACTTTTAGCCCCCCTTTTTCTACAGTCTCATCTCCATATAATTGTGAAAGCTGATCTTTTACCATGAGAGAAAAATGAGGCGCTTTAATAACCCCAATATTTTGAGGAAGAAACGTAAGCGTTTCTTTTTTTGCACTAATAAATTCTTGGTCAGTTATATAATTAAGTGCATGCATTTCTTCTATAATATAGTCTGCGCGCTTTTTTAATTCTGGAGCATGAGTTCCCCACGGGGAATAATAGGTGGGTGATTTCGGTATAGCAGCAAGTGTCGCCGCCTGTGCAATAGAGAGAGAGGAGGCGGGTATACCAAAATAACGCATACTCGCAGATTCAATACCATAACTGTTTGATCCGTAGGGAATTTGATTTAAATAAAAAGAAAGGATTTCATCTTTGGTGTATTGTTGTTCTAACCAATACGCAAGAATAGCCTCTTTAATCTTTCGTTGAATGGTTTTTTCATTTGTGAGAAATACATTTTTAACAAGTTGTTGAGTTATAGTAGACCCCCCCTGACTAAACTCCCCCGACGTAATATCTACAAAAATAGAACGGATAACACCCTTCCAATCAAGAGCTGAGTGTTCATAAAACGTTTGATCCTCGGCGGCTATAGTTGCTTGTTTTATATAAAGAGGAATTTTTTCTATGTCTAAAATAGTTCGACTTTGATCTCCGTGTATTTCATATAAAAGTACTGTTCCTGTGCGATCGTATACTTTTGTTGATTGTGCGGGTTGAAACGTATTTAGTTTTTCTGGATGAGGGAGATCTTTTATGACAATAATAACCTCAATAACGATTACTACAGCAATCGCAAGCATAAAAAACCATATATATTTCCAGAAACGAAAAGGGGTATTTTTTGTTTTCATGTGTATATAGTATATAACAAAAATCGCTGGTGTTACCAGCGATTTTTAAAAATAGAATTATTTATTTTTCTCGCCCATCTCCATAGTCGTCTTCGGCATCTCCTGTTTCCTCTTCGATTAACTCATCCTCTTCCTCTTCGATATCCCCATCAATTAAATCATCCTCATCTTTAAATTTTTGATCATCGTTAATATCGTGTAATAGACCATCTTCCTCATCTTCCTCATCTGGAATGTGTATCTCTTCTGGTTCTGTTTCATTTAGATCATCTTCATCGACGATGTTGAGGGTTACTTGTGTGCGAAGGTGCACAGGAGACAAAAAAATATCTGTAGTCATTGTGAATAATACGGTGAGGCGGTAATAATCCCGTCTCGTTATAATTTGATAATAATGATAGAAATATAGTCAAATATTTTTTATTGTCAACCCCATACTCTAAAGAACAGTGTTATAAAAATTATATATATATTTTTTCTAAGAGCGCTTTTTTAAGTTTTTGTATGCATATGCAGTTACTAATGCAATTGCAATTGCATCAAATACATCATCGGGTTGTCCTATACAAGAAGAAGCATCTATGGTTTGTTGCACGGCTCGTATAACAGAATGTTTATCGGCGTTTCCATATCCAGTTATCCCCTGTTTTATTTCTAAGGGAGAAAACTCATACAAAGGAATCGTGTGTTGGACTATAGTACAAATAAGTACTCCTCGTGATTGTGCGACCTCAATTCCAGTAGTAACATTTTTAGCAAAACGTAGCGTCTCTATACCGGCGATGTCGGGTAGGTATTTTTTTATTATTTCAGTTGAAGAAGTAAATAGTTCTGCGAGAAGTCTGTTTTTGTCGGGAGAATTTGTTTTCAAAATACCCGCAGTGATGAGTACTGGTTTTTTATGTAGCGATTCGTATTCAATAACCGCGTATCCTGCGCGTGTACTTCCCGGATCAATACCTAAGATTTTCATATAAGTGGTTAGGGTAAATTAAAATTATTCAGGAGTGAGTGGTTGGGTATTCGTATATACATCGGATACGTCAGGATGATCATCAAGCGCGTCTATAAGAGAAATAAGGTGCTCTTGGGTGGCAGGAGAAAGTGTTTGTGGAAATTTTGCGGACCACTCCCCTTCTTGTTTTTCAAATGCCCACAACACGCTTCCGGGATCAGCCCATTTCCCATGGTGGTCGGATATAATATTTTTAATTTCTGCGATGGTCCTATTCTTGTTGTCTGTAAATGCGGTTATGAGAAGAGCAACTCCTTCGGGTCCATACGCTTCAATAAGTAGTTCGGAGATGTATTTTGTTTCTTGGGACTTTTTAACCGCACGATCTATATTTTCTAGAGGGACGGCATACTCCTTTGCTTTTGCAATTGCGTTTCGTAGCGTCGGATTAAATTGTGGATTTGATTCTTGTTGAGCAGACACGGAAATGGCGCGCAGTAATTTTGAAAATACAATTGCTCGCTTCTGATCGGTTGCTGCTTTCTTATGTTTTATTTGAGTCCACTTATTATGGCCAGACATAGGATATGAGTATGAGATAAAATCTTTACACAGTGTATAGAAATTTAAATAACAACTCAAACACGCACAAAAAGTTTATGCATAATATATAGATTGACTTAATTATATATTAATGTATTATATAAAACAGTAATTTTCTAAGGAAACTATTTTCAAACAAATGTAAATACCACTTGGAGGATTTATGTTAATAGGTGTGGGTGCTGGTGTCGTCATTCTTGTGAGTTTGTTATTCTGGTTTATTTGGAAGGCATTCTCTCCCATCGCGTTCTTAAAAAAATGTGATTGTGGGAGTCGTCTATTTGTGAAAACCGGAAAATCTGAGTATGGCGAGCACAGAGAGGACGGCGAAAAAATAATAATAGAACGCTCTTTTGAATGTTTTGAGTGTGGGAAAGGACGCGTTATTCCCAGAACAAAAGGATCCTGGGGAATCGAAGTTGAAGTTGTTTCCGAATAAGTATAAAAGTTTTAGAGTCGCCTCTCGGGGCGACTTTTATATATTCTCATAATGTCTCAGAGATAGGAGTTTTTCTTCTGGAGATAGTGATATACAGATTGCGTCCAGTTGGTATCCATCTTTTGATAACTCCGGGTTTTGGTTGGCGTACCACTGGGATATCCTTCTGAATTTAAAGAGTTTGTTTTTTGATAGTTGATCCTCTTGTTTTATATAATCAGATTCATTTCCGGAAATATGTGGATAACTTTCCGGAAGACTACCACTAAAAGCATATGAGTTTGTCATAGTCTTAACCTCAACAAAAACTAAGGTTTTAAGCGGTGATTTAACTATTATATCTATCTCACCAAACCTAGTCCGGAAGTTCTTATCTATAATAATATATCCTTTGCCACCAAGATATCCACAGGCAATACTTTCACCAATAGAGCCAAGCTCACTACTGTTTCTATGATTCATATTGATATATTGTAATATTTTAGGTTTGTTATATAAGGGTATCGCTTCTAGCCTATAATCTATGTGTAATTATAGATAGTATTAGATGTATTTTGCAACAAATGTTTCACGTGAAACATTTGTTAGTATGAAGACATCAAAAATATGGTACAAAATGTTTCACGTGAAACATTTTGTACCAAATAATCCGGCAAAATAATCCGGAAACAGAATAGTATAGGTTTAGAGCCATAAGTGAAGTGTGAAACATTTTGTGTAAATGTTTCACACTTGTTTCACACTAAAATAGATAAGCTTTTAAGCCACAGGTGAGTTCCGGCAAGATGGAGAATAAGATTTCCGGAAAAACAAAGGAATCTATATTGAAATTAAAATATTTTCATCGAATCTAGATCGAGTCTAGTTTGTTTTGGACTTTCAAGTGTTGTGTGTTTTATATTTCATGATATAGTGGCACCATGTTAATAGATGAAGTAATCGTAAAAATAAAAGCGGGAAATGGAGGGGATGGGTTTGTTGCTTTTAATAAAAATTTAATGGAATTAGGACCAGCGGGGGGGAATGGTGGAATGGGTGGTAGTGTATACGTAGAGGGATCTTCAGATCTAACTCTCTTAAATCAATTTCGATTTAAAAAAGAAATTGTTGCACAAGATGGGGGAAATGGTCGCATGCAATTTATAGATGGTTCTCGTGGTGAGGATGTGGTGGTGCGGGTTCCAGTGGGAACGGTTTTACATAATTTGGATACCAGTGAGGATATAGAAGTTTTACAAATCGGAGAAAAGATTTGTATTGCGCGTTGTGGGCATGGAGGAAAAGGAAATTTTCTTTTTCGATCATCAACGAATACAACCCCCAAAGAAGCACAACCAGGAAAACCAGGAGAAAGTTTTACCTTTCGATTTGAATTAAAATATATTGCTGACGTGGGACTCATTGGACTTCCGAATGTAGGGAAATCAAGTTTGCTGAATGAGATTACGAACGCAAAAACAAAAGTTGCGAATTATCACTTCACTACCTTAGAACCAAACTTGGGGGTTTATTATGATTTGATCCTTGCAGACCTTCCGGGATTGATCGAGGGAGCTTCAGAGGGGAAGGGTTTGGGAATTAAATTTTTAAAACACGTAGAACGCACGAAAGTTTTATTTCATTTGGTGTCTGCTCAATCTGAGAATGTGGTGGGGGACTATAAGGCGGTGCGTGATGAGTTAAAAAAATATAACAAGGAGTTAATGAAAAAAAAGGAGTATGTTTTTATCAGTAAGAGCGATGAAGTATCGGTGGACGAAATTTCTAAAAAAATAAAAGAGTTTAAAAAACGCAAAATAACAGCGACACCACTTTCTGTGTTGTCTGAAGATAGCATCAAGAACGTGAAACATATTTTAGAAGAAGTACAACGAGAAAAAACAAAAAACACCATATAGGTGTTTTTTGTTGTCCGTCGCGAGATTTTATGCGAAGTGGTGTGCTTGGAAGGACGTCGAACCATCGCTCACTCCGTTCGCTCTTTAGAAACCCTCGGTTTCTAATATCCTGCGGATTGTTTTCCTACGCGGGGAACTATCGTTCCCCGACCCCCCATGTTCAAGTCTCTAAGGACAATAAAAATAGAAAGCACTATAAAAGTACTTTCTATTTTTATTTGTGCGCCCACTAGGACTCGAACCTAGGACCCTCGAGGTATAAGCTCGATGCTCTAACCAACTGAGCTATGGGCGCATGTGTAGAGTTTACACGAGCTATTCAAAAATTCAACAGGACACACTTTATCTACGTTTTCTTTTTATATTTGTGTAGTATACTAAATACCATTCACTAACCACTACTACTTAATTATGGATTGGCTTATTGCATTTAGTCAGGATCATACACTTCTCGTATATGGAGTGACGTTCGTTATGATGTTTCTTGAGGGGGATATTTCGCTCCTCATTTTTGGAGCTTTGAGTCGGGGACGGTATTTAAATTTCTCTACTCTGTTTTTTGTTGCGTTTATTGCAACACTTGTTCACGATATGATTTTTTGGAAGATTGGAGCATGGCTTGCGAAACGTGAAAAGAAAAAGTATTTTTATTTTGATTTGGATACATTTGTAGGGTTTATGGAGCGATACCGTTCTTTTGCAGGAGTAGTAATTATCTTTTCGAAATTTGCATGGAATTTTAATCGTATTATTTTAATCTCAGCGGGATATGTAAAAATTCCGCTCAAAAAAGTTATGCGATATTCTTTTGTAACCGCTCTCTTGTGGCCGTCCTTATATATGAGTGTTGGATATATATTTGCCGATCAAACAGATATTTTTAAACAGAGGTTTGAGATAATTGCGTTAGGGGTGGCGGGGATACTGATTCTTCTTATGGTTTTCGAGCGGTATATTAGGAAGCTCGCTGATAAGATTTTTTTTGGAAAAATGAATGGTCTTCACGAAGAGTGTAAAAAGAAAGAAATAAAAGAAGGGGAGTGATGGTGTGTCTTGTTTTTTTAATGTTAGTTTGATATATCTATCATACAGAGGCACCCTTAGCTCAGCTGGTTAGAGCACTTCATTTACACTGAAGGGGTCGTAGGTTCGAATCCTACAGGGTGCACAAAAATAATAATCCTCCTATGGTGGATTATTGTTTTTTTATATACTTTCTTATACACACCATGAGAAAATATTGTATACTATAGCTAATCTCATCGTGTGATTATCTCTTATGAATTCCTCCTCACATAAATCCAGTTTCACCCTCATCGAACTCCTCATAGTCATCGGTATTCTCGCTATCCTCACCGCAGCCGTCGTCATAGTCCTCAATCCCACAGAATTACTCAAACAAGGCAGAGATAGTACCCGTATGACTGAT
>JBAYWE010000006.1:0-44847 GCA_041674185.1 Minisyncoccota bacterium | reverse complement strand
TGTCGGCATATAGGTATAATAGAGTCCCGTAGAGGAGGTATTGGTGGGATCGAGAGGAAGTGCAGAGAAGTTCTGTATAGAAGATTGGGTAAAATCTATAGGAAGCCAACCAGAGCCATTAATAAGGGTTGATGAAGCTGTGGGGACACATCGATAGGTATAACCAGAAGGTAGAGTCGGTAAGGAGAGATTGGCACAGGTGGGAGAGGTATCAGGAAGAGAGATATAGACCGTAGAGGCGGTACCCAGAGAGACCGCTGAAGCTTGGGTGGTTAATAACTGAATAGATTTATGTATGGAGGCTATATCCGTACTCCGTTTACTATCTCTCCCTTGTTTGAGTAATTCTGTGGGATTGAGGACTATGACGACGGCGGCGGTTAATACGGCTAAAATACCAATCACTATCAGTAATTCTATCAACGTAAAAGAGGATACCTGCCTGCCGGTAGGCATGGCCGACTTGCCCCGTGAGAAGATGCACAGGATCTTTCTGAGCGGAGTAAAAGAAGATTTATTTGAAGAAAATACCATAAGAGATAATTACACGATGAGATTAGCTATAGTATACAATATTTTCTCATGGTATGTCTGCATTAGAAATTAAAAACAGAGTATTGTGTCGCTCTATAGACTTTTCCATATTTTTTCGCGATCGCGAAAAAACATGGAAGATAAGAAATAAGAAAAGAGAATTATAGTAAAAGAGAGAAATAAAAGAAAGAAACTAAAAAATAAAATAACTACCGTATACCATAATACCGCCCCTTGTGTTGTATAAAACCTTCTATACATAATTGCATAAGAGGTTTTCTTAATTCTTCCACTGTCTTATGTAATTCTTGCGCGAGGTCAACTTGAGACATTTTCTTTTTACCACGCAATAATATTTTAAGAATATTACCCCGTAATTCACGGTTAGAATCTTTAAATTTTTTCTGTATGACGTAGTGTTTCGATTTCTTACTAGGATTCTTTCCTTGTTTTTTCAACATAGACCCATAATCCATAAGTGCCCAGTACCACTCACGTGGATTTTTTATATCGAGAGTTTTTTCAACTAACTCTCGTATTTCATTATCAGAAACTTTTGCTACATCTTTAAAAAAATGGTGAATAAACACACTCCGAATGTTCGTTTCAATAAATACAACGGGTTGATTAAACGCAAAAGCGCAGATAGAAGCGGCGGTGTTGGCTCCGATACCAGGTAGTGTCTGCAGAACAGATTGATTGTGCGGTACTATACCCTTATATTTTTTTACTATTTCCTGTGCGCTCTGATGTACATACAACGCGCGACGATTATATCCTAACCCCTGCCATGCTATAAGCACTTTTTCACGAGAGGCCCTTGCAAGAGAAACAAAAGATGGGAATTGTTTTATGAAATGAGGAAATATTTCAGATACTCGCGATACCTGTGTTTGTTGAAGCATAATTTCTGAAATCAGAATTTTATACGGATCAAGCGTATCGTTTTTTTGAAGTTTAAGCACTGGTGTGCGCCACATCATAGCGCGTTTATGCTTTTTATAATATTTCCATATTTTTTGCTGAAATATCTGTGCTTGTATCCGTTTCATATACTATGACTTTATACTTACTCCTAAATACAGTATACTACATACTATAATTACTCTATATGCAAAACAAATCTGCGTTTAACGCACAAGAGATATTCTTTATCGCTCTTATTGCAATAGTCGGCGTTGGCTCCTTCTTCGTTTTTAAACCATATCTATATTCAATACTTTTTGCTCTTATTGTTGCGATTGCTATAGAACCTCTCTATAACTACCTGGTAAAACTCTTCCGCAACCACACAAGCATCGCTTCTTTGATTTCAATTTTGTTAGTTATTTTTATTGTTGCTATTCCTGTGGGATTCTTTGGCTGGAAGATTGTAGAAGGAGTACAAGATTTATATGTCTCCCTCACCGCACAATCCACTATATCTCTTGCACAATCCATACAAGAAATTCTTCCTAATTTCATTACAAAATTAAGTCCACACATAGCCCAATCTATAGATGGATACATTCAACAAGCCCTTTCTTTTGTCATGCAAAATGTGGGACCTGTCTTTTCTGGATTAGTCGTTGCCGTTGCTGATATACTCGTTTCTTTGTTTTCTTTGTTTTTTATTCTCAAGCATAAAACTAAATTAGTGGCATTAGTAAAACGTATTAGTCCTGTTCCTGATGGATATGATGACATTATTATTCGTCGTATGCAGACGAGTATCAATTCGGTACTCCGAGGAACTCTTACTGTTTCTCTTATACAAGGTATTATCTGTAGTGTTGGATTTACTATATTTGGGCTCCCCAATCCTATGGTATGGGGAGCACTTGCGGCACTTGCGGCACTTGTTCCTTCTTTAGGTACTTCATTAGTAACCATTCCATCTATTATCTTCTTATTTTCAACGGGAGATACATTCGCAGCAGTAGGGTTACTTATATGGTCAGCTCTTGCGGTTGGGTTAATTGATAACTTACTCGCTCCATACCTTATTGATAAAGGACTTAAATTACATCCTATTATAACGCTTCTTGCTATCTTGGGAGGAGTCGCATTTTTTGGACCACTCGGCTTTATCTTGGGTCCTGTGGTTGTAGTATTGTTTGTGACACTCTTAGAAACATATACACAGATTCATAAAAAGGAGCCATTCTTATAAGACGGGCCTAGGAGATATCTGAATTATATCTACTACTAAAAATCCACCAATTTCTGGTGGATTTTTAAAACTCACATAGTTACTATACTATGCCTGCTCATGAGAGACCACTTCCTTTTTTGAGAATGATCCAGCCCCAATAGCAAGATATAAAGCCGAAAGACCAACTATAACGAAAATAATACGAGAAACAATATTCTCTCCAAAAATGGATGTTACTAGATTAAATTCAAATAAACCAACAAGTCCCCAATTTAATCCCCCAATAATAACGAGAATAAGTGCTACCCAATCTATTGCGCTTAATTTTTTCATATGAATACAAGATAGAATAATTTTTTCTCGACCTTTATATAAATCCCCTTTATGAGTATAGTATAGCATATTTCAAAAAATACAGTATTATTAAGAGATACTATGAAACCAGAAGCTTTAAGACTTTTTTCTCAAAATCCCGAGAAATATCTCTATACTATTATTTATACGGTTGCTCAAAAACTCATTCAGGATACGACACTAAATGCTGTTTCTGCACTTAATTTTGATATAGAAACAAAGGGAATTGCTACATTTGGAGATTACTCAACAAATATTGCATTTATCTGTGCCCCCTTACTCAAAAAATCACCCCTTGCTGTTGCACAAGAACTGCTCATTCTTCTTAGAGAACAGATATCTTCAGACTTTTTTCATATTGAAATTGCGGGAACTGGATTTTTAAATTTTTTTATAACTCCACATGGATGGGCTCATATTGCACGAAAACTTTCATCCCCCCGACCGCGCAAACGATTCTTTAGAAAGAAAATTCTTATTGAATTTTCTTCACCAAACATTGCAAAACCCATGAGTATTGGACATCTTCGGGCCACCATATTGGGAAATGCCCTGACTCATTTATATCGTCATATAGGATATCGACCCATTACATGGAATCACATTGGAGACTGGGGCACTCAATTCGGTAAATTACTTGTCGCATATAAAAAATGGGGAAATTCTACCATAATAGAAAAAGATCCTATTAATGAATTACAAAAATTATATGTACTATTCCACCAAAAAGCAGAGCAAGATATATCATTAGAAGATGAGGCTCGTAAAGAATTCCAAAAATTAGAATTGGGTGATATAAAAAATAGGCGTGTATGGAGCTATATTGTGAAACAATCCCTCAAAGAATTTAATCGCATGTACCGCTTATTAGGCGTTGTATTCAACTATACCATTGGAGAAAGCTTCTATGAATCACGGCTGCAACCATTTATTCAGTGGCTTCAAAAAAATAAATATGCGCATGAGAGCCAAGGAGCCCTTATTATCCCCCTCGAAGCAGAGGGACTTCCTCCCGCGCTTATTCAAAAATCAGATGGTGCAACGTTATATTTCACGCGAGATATGGTTAGCCTTTTATACCGTGCACATAAAATAAAACCACATCACATGCTCTATGTAGTCGGGGGAGAACAAATACTCCACTTCAAACAATTACAAAGTGTTAATAAACTTTTACATCTCACCACTATACCCTTCACCCATGTCTCGTTCGGTATGATCACAGACGAATTTGGTAAAAAATTCTCCACCAGAAAAGGAAATATTGTTACCGCAGACACCGTCGTGGAAGAAATTATTGATAGATCGTATAAAATACAAGAAGAGAAAAATCCCCATCAATCTTCAGAAACAAAGAAGAAGACTGCGACAGCCATTGCTCTCGGCGTTGTTATGCATAGCATGCTCCGCTCTGATAGAACGTCGGGAATATCTTTTGATTTTGATACTATATTTTCTCTATCAGGAAATAGTTTCCCCTACCTACAATATACCTACGCACGTATCATAAGCATACTCTCAAAAGTTCCCCACAAAAAGACGGGCGATTATACAAAATTAACCGAATCAGATCATACACTCACTCGTACCCTTATTAATTTTGAAAAGATTATAGACACATGCGCAACGACACAATCACTACATCCTCTTGCAGAATATTTATTTTCTCTCGCAAATGCAGTCAATACAGTCTATGAAAAATCACACATTATACATGATACCGATATACGAACACGAAATGCGCGTATCCATATACTCACCGTTTCTGCAGAAACTATCGCGTATGGACTAAGCATTCTCGGAATTACTGTACAAAAAAAGCTATAAAGCAGCATGGGATCCATCTTTACTCCTTACTACATATTCCTTAATATCTAATTGTGTTATACTAAACCTTATGAAACAGGAAGTAGAAGCAACAAATACACCAGAAGCCGAACCAACCCTTCTTACATGGCAAATTCCTAGTCATGAACATCACAGTCGTGAGTTTAGTTTTTTTGTCTGGATTATCACGGCGATGGTTATATTATTATTATTCTCCATCTGGCAAAAAAACTTTCTCTTTGGTATGTTTGTTATTCTCGCTACAGGAACCCTTCTTTTTCTTTCTCTTCAACATCCCGATACTCATGAATTTTCACTCACCCCATCTCATATTATCTTTGGAAATTATCAAGAAGAATATTCATATGATGAGTTGAGTCATTTTCATATACAAGAATATGCAACCGATGATATAGAAATATTTTTTGCCTTCAAAAATAAAAAGCGTGCACCTATACATATGCGTATCTATAAGGGGAATAAAGAACGTATTATTACTATTCTGAGAGAAAAAAAATTAACTCAGAAAGAAATAGAAATTTCACTTTTTGAATCAATTTCAAAAATTCTAGGGATTTAATGCGGTGTCTATTGTGTCCTCGAGAAGAATTGAACTTCTATCTCAGGCTTCGGAGGCCTACGTTCTATCCATTAAACTACGAGGACTTATATATGATATCGTAAGTCAAAATAAAATACCCCACAAGGGGGTATTTTATTTCCACACAGAGATTCAAATTTTTTAATACCTTATTGACTCGTATTGAAGGTTGCCGGCCACGTCATGCTCATATTTCCTACACTATCGATACCTCGTGTGAGATAATAATACGTAGTATTGGGCTGTAAATTTTGAATGGTTACTGCGTGGCTCATTTGGAGACCAGCTCCATCAGATGCCAATGATCCGCTGACATAGGCAAGATCAGTAGGAGTTGTCTGTTCACTTAATAAAAGTGGCGATGTACTGAAGTACACTTGTCCTTGCGTAGGTTCGTTGGTATTCCAAGAGAGACTTACTGCGGTACCATTATGTTGCACGAGGGTACCACTTAATAGTGGGGCTGGATTTGTATATGTTTGAACATATCCAGAACCGATAAGACTATTTAATCTGATTATGGTTTGAGGACCAACTCGTCCATATCCGGTCGTTTCTGCACTACCACTAGAAACGATTCCCTGCATAGTTTGAAATTTTTGCGTTGCTGATTGCGTCAGAGGACCAAAATATCCAGTAATAAGACCTGAAGGATATATGCTCGCATCTCCAGAGTAATAAGTTTGAACTTCGGTTACATCAGATCCTGTTGATCCGAGATCTAATTGGTTTGTTATCATAGCCTGCGCACCCTGAATTCCAACAAGTGAAATAATAAGTATTGCTGCTACAACTCCCATAGAAAGAAGAATTTTATGTGATACCTTTTTTATGTGTAATATTTTATTCATATTGATTTTTAATTTAGATTTAATTGTGTATATTCGTTTGCTTGGTTATATAATCGACCCCGCTATATGTACCCATATACTAGATGCCGCCCCAGAGAACGTATCATTACAAACATTCTTTTTACGAAATTACATTCTCTTTTTAATTTCACTAATTTCCTGCTCTAGCTTCTCAAGATGAAGTTTGAGACCCTTGGTTTGTTCTATGAGCTTCGCCTCAAGTTGATTAGTATGCCCGGCAAATGTTTCCGCAACAATCATCATCTCGGTAACATCTTCTATAGCAAGAAGTATAATCGGAGGGAATAATTTTGAAGACGACTCTCCTTTAAAATGCATCTGCCGAGCATTTAAAATCATTGTTTTGTTTCCAATGAGAGGAAATTCGTGAGTAACCTCAAAACCTTTAAAAAAGGTATTTTTAGGTAATATGTCCTCTAACAACTTTCTCAAAGGAGGAATATTCCACTGACCGTTTCCTAAATCATAGATAATTTTATTTTCAGTATCTTTTGATTCAACTTGAAACATTCTATAAAAAGATTCGTTTGCTACCATAACACGAAAATCTTTGTCTAAAATAAGCACAGGTTCTCGTACTACATCTACAAAAGTTCTGATATATGCCCAACTCTCTTCCCATAAACTCTCAAAAAAATCGGCCGCAATTATTTTCGGAATTTGTTGTTCCGTGTTTTTATTATTTTTTTCCATATATATGATGCCGTAGTATATTCAAAAATATTTCATCTCGCTATATAGAACATACTGTGATACAATTGTTCGTATAGTTTCCCCTCCTTCATTCGCGTCGTTTTGTACACACATCCAAATATCAGGCGCGTAATCAGAATTTTCGTCATTACACTACTAAAACATGAAAAAACACTACATATAGTGCTATTTGATGTTTTTATGACGTATTCTTGTAATGGAATATCGTCATATACGGCGTAATATGTGTACTGTTATGACAAAAATGAACCCCAAAAAAAACGAGTGGCAAGAGGCAATAATGGCGGCTGCGTATCGAAACTATGGAAAAGGACTTACTTCTCGTGCATTTTTTAAGACGAATGACAGAACAAATAGCGAAGATTTGGTACAGGAAACATTTACAAAAACGTGGGTATACCTTGTAAAAGGAGGACGTATTGAGATTATGAAAGCATTTTTATATCACGTTCTAAATTATCTTATTATAGACGGATATCGAAAGCATAAAATAAATTCACTTGAAGAACTTATTGAAAAAGGACATGAACCTAGTATAGATACCTCACATCAGCTGTACAATACATTAGATGGAAAAGCAGCGGCCCTTCTTATTCAACGTCTTCCAGAAAAATATAAGAAGATAATGAATATGCGATACATACAATTACTATCAATCAAAGAAATAGCAACTATTACCGGACAATCAAGAAATGTCATTGCGGTGCAAGCGTATAGAGGTTTAGAGAAGTTAAAACGACTATATCATTCTAGATAATGAGCCTATCCAAAATAATATGCCCTCGAAAGTTATTCTTGTCTTCTATGGTCTCTGGTTAACGGGATTTATATGTGTCTTATTTACCCATTATATTTTCACTTTATAGAAATATAAAAACATGAAGCCCTGTCTGCCGACAGGCAGAAGTTCATATTTTTTCTGTGCCCTTCGATTCTCCGGCGTATAAAAATAACCACCTCCCTAAAGGGAGGTGGTTATTTTATGTGCACCCGAAGGGAATCGAACCCCTATTACAAGAACCGCAATCTTGCGTCCTATCCATTAAACGACGGGTGCATGGGTATCAAAACGATATCAAAAACAGATAGAAAAAGCAAAAGCTCTTAATAAATAAGCTTATTCCGTGTATGATATATCTATGAGATCTTCCGTACTCACCACTTCTCTTTCAGATATTAAAGGAATTGGCCCTCTATTTGCAGAGCGGCTTGAAAAATTACACCTCCACACTGTGAAGGATTTACTTTATTATTTTCCCTTTCGCTATCAAGATTTTTCGAATATTAAACCCATCTCTAATCTTATTCTTAATGAAGTGGCTACGATACATGGGACTATTGAGAAGATTTCTGTATCAAAAACATTTCATAGAAAGTTGCTTATTATTACAGTGCGCGTTTCCGATGAAACAGGTTCTATCGAGGCAATCTGGTTTAACCAACGTTTTTTACTTACTCAATTAAAAGAGGGGCTAAGCATTAATATCGCTGGTACCGTAACACAACAAGGTAAGAAAATGCAGTTTAATACTCCTGAGTTTGAAATTATTTCGCGTGATTCTTATGTTCCCCGCCATACGGGACGACTCGTTCCCATATATTCAGAAACAAAAGGTATTACTTCAAAGGGTATTCGTTTTGTGGTAGAAAAAATATTACCCCTCATTGCATCACTAGAAGAATGTCTCCCTCAATACATTATAGAGCAATACTCATTCCCCCCTCTTGCAAAAGCACTGATGCAAATACATCACCCTCAATCAATACAAGAAGCCGAACGTGCGCAAGAACGATTTGCATTTCAAGATTTATTCTTATTACAGCTACTGAAATCAAAAGAAAAATATCATATCACAAAAAAACCAGCACATGCATTTCCGTACACCCCCGAACAAATTAAAACATATTTTTCATACATCCCCTTCGAACTTACTCTGGGTCAAAAAAAAGCTCTTCACGATATTCTAGAAGACCTCACACAACCCCATGCAACCCATAGATTACTTCAGGGAGACGTAGGATCTGGCAAGACGGTTGTCGCCGCTATTGCCGCGCTCGTAGTTGCCTCGCATCAAAAACAAGCCATATTCATGGCTCCCACTGAAGTCCTTGCGCAACAACACTACCGCACATTTACTTCATTTTTTGAAGAGTTTTCTCATGGAGTTGCTTTACTCACCTCTTCTCATACTACGGTATTTTTCGGAAAGGGATTAGAAAGAGAGATATCTAAAAAAGAGTTACTCACCTATATAAAATCAGGAAAGATAAAAATTATTATCGGAACACATTCGGTTATACAAAAAAGTGTTTCCTTTGATGAGGTGGGTCTTCTGGTGATTGACGAACAACATAGATTCGGCGTGAATCAACGAGCAGAACTACTCACCCGAACACAAACATATAACCCTCATTTATTATCTATGTCGGCCACCCCCATCCCTCGTACGCTCGCTCTTACCGTATTTGGGGATTTAGATTTTTCTATTATTAATGAGCTCCCTAAGAACAGGAAGCCTATAGATACACGAATCGTTCCAGCCCCCCATCGCCAAAAAGCATACGAATTTATCCACCAGCAAGTAGAGGCAGGGAGACAAGTGTATGTGGTATGTCCCCGTATCGCTTCAGTAGATCCTGACCAAAAGTTAACTCCCCGACAATTATTACAATTAGACGTAAAAAATGTTGAAGAAGAATATAAAAAACTATCAAAAGTTATTTTCAAAGATTTGTGTGTGGGAATGCTTCACGGACAAATGAAATCAGACGAGAAACAGAAAATAATGAGTACCTTTAAGAAGGGAGGTATTGATATTCTTGTGTCCACCTCTGTGATTGAAGTGGGTGTCGATGTTCCCAATGCAACCATCATGATGATTGAAGGGTCTGAACATTTTGGTCTCTCTCAATTGTATCAATTTCGTGGACGCGTTGGACGCGGAGTATATCAATCATATTGTTTCCTCTTTACTGATAGTAAATCAAAAATAACCCTCGCACGACTCAAAGCTCTTATAAGTGCTAAAAATGGATTTGAACTTGCAGAGATGGATCTTAAATTTAGAGGACCGGGACAATTTTTAGGAACCGAGCAAACAGGAATTCCCGATCTAGCCATGAAAGCTCTACGAAATCCTACCATGGTAAAAGATGTATATGAATCGGTACAATCATTATTGAAACAAGATAGTGAACTAAAAAAATACCCTTATCTCACAGAGTATTTAAAATTATTTGAACAGAAGATTCATTTAGAATAACTAAAAAGTGACTCGATGAGTCACTTTTTAGTTATTCTAATCCAATTTAACTTTAATCTTTTTCCCTTGCCCCCGATGAATCTTAGGAAGCACAATCTTAAGCACCCCATCTTTCAGGGACGCTTGAGCTGTATCAGGATCTATTTCTTGAGGCAAAATAATGGAGCGAGAAAACTTTCCCCAAAAACACTCCTGATGAAGAAAATCATTTTTATGGACCTTATCTTTACGATTTCGTGTTCCTTTGATAATAACTGATTCAGGAGTTATAGAAATATCCAAATCTTCCGATTCAACACCCGCGATTGCTGACTCGATCGTAATTGTTTCTGTATTATGATACACGTCAATCAATAAATGTCCCTCCGCATCATCAAACCCCACATCGGCAAATCCATTTTTTGTAGTTACAATTGCCTCCTCTCCTTGCGCAATTGCTGATACCTTACTCGCACGTACCAGCTCTGCTTCCATATCTTCATTTTCGGCTTTTACTCCTGCTAATTGTTCAAAAAAATCTTTGTTGTTATCCATATCAAATATTAATTTAATATTCTTTCTAGTGATTATGTACTTGGTTTTACTTTTCCCTTTCCACTTTATACCTTCTTAGTATACACCACCCTCTTTATATATCAAACGAGGATATGTATGTCTTTCTGTTCGGATGATTCGGTTGCCATAGAATTTTGACCTTGGGCCAATTTTTTAAGTTCTTCAAAATCATAGAGTACGAAAAAACCAATCAACAAAAGAAATGCGAGAGGATACACAAGATAATCACTAAATTTAGTCACTAACATATTAAATATGGTATGAAATACTGATGCCATGAGAACCCCCGCGAGAATAAACTTTACTTCCATACGAAATACAATCCCTCGTGCCCAATAATGTCCAATAATACCAGAGGCGAGCGCATGAAGGAGTGTTGCTCCCACAAAACGCACAAGAATTAAACTTGTTGCATCAACAAGTCCATTTTGATATGTAATAACTACGTTTTCGACTGTTGCAAACCCAAGAGCTCCCGTCATCATATAAATCATTGCATCTACTGGCTCATCAAAATGTACACTTTTTCGGATAAGAATAAAAATAAGAATAAATTTTATAACCTCCTCAATAACCGCAAATCCAACGAATACACTAATATTATCTTCAAAAATACGAGGAAGAACAATAACCAACTTTTCCAATGTCCCCGCTGAGACCGTTTCAAGAAGTAAAGAAATAAATGCAGCAACTCCCCCAGAAATAAATGCAGCAAAAATCATCTTGGGAGGTTCTGCGTGTTCATCTTCGCGAAGGAAAAATAAGAGCCATACCAATCCTGGAATAAATCCGAGTAATAACGCAAATAACCAGTTCATGTCTATATAATAACGCTTTACATGAAAATAGTCAAAGATACCTAAATCCCCCTACATAAAATATTTTTTTGCAAGAGAAGTGAATTTTCTTCCTCTATCAAACTCATTTTTAAATTTTTCAAAACTTGCACAAGCGGGAGAGAATATGATGTGCCCTCGAGATGTTTTTTTTTGTACTGTAATTATCAATTCTTTCAACGTTTCATGTATATTTTCAGAAACAAGTATGTATCGCTCCCTTTGTAGTGCCGTAATTAATTTCTGCGTTCCACTTCCTTGTAGTAAAAATAATCTTTGTGGGTCTACATATTTTTTAATACTACGAGCAAGAT
Source organism: Minisyncoccota bacterium (assembly GCA_041674185.1). Classification (GTDB taxonomy): domain Bacteria; phylum Patescibacteriota; class Minisyncoccia; order UBA6257; family JAGOQP01; genus JAKBUF01. The sequence goes on along the minus strand of JBAYWE010000006.1, from coordinate 32,843 downwards.
GCGTAAAGTCTAATTGTTTATCAGTCCCCCCACATATGAGAGCATAAGGTCCCTTCTGAGGAAGACAGTCTGTAACAGCTGCTACAGTACCTTCGGGACTTGTTGCCGCAGAATCATTAATAACAGTGTAGTGCTTATTCTGCATAACTATTTCCTGACGAAATGGAATTTGAGGAAGTGTTTCTACTCTTTGTATAATTTGACTCCATTCTTTTCCATAGGCACGGGCCGCGCACAATGCCTGCATAAGATTGTAGGTGTGATGATTTTTATAGGATTTTGGTATACGTATAATTTCTTGTACTCCCGTTGTATTTTGAAAGTAGAGTATATCATTTTGAGCATACATCCCCCATACCCCTCGCTTTAATTTTTTACGAGAAACCATCCATATCTGAGCCTTGGGTTTGAAAGTAAGAAATTCTTTTGTATATGCATTATCTGCATTTAAAATAAGAATATCTTTTTTTGTTTGATTTAAAAATATCTGCGATTTACACCGCACATATTCTTTCATGGTACCATGTCTATTTAGATGATCTTGATATAAATTACTTATTACTGCAACACGGGGTCCTTCCATTTTTTTCTGTATATATTCAAGTTGGAATGATGAGAGTTCAAGAACAACGGGACGCTGAGGAGTATGTGTTATTTTTTTGAATACAGTAAAAGATCCCTGACGAGGTATATTTCCTCCTACTATAGCAGGGCTGAGTATGTGGCCAACCCACGTGGTAATAGTTGTTTTTCCTCGTGTCCCCGTAACTCCTATATAGGGCTGATGTGATTGTGTATTTAATAGATTAAGAAATAAGGTAAAATCATTAAAAAAAGGAATATTGTGTTTTTTTGCTTGATGCACCACTTCACTTCGTATAGAAACAGCTTGATTACACACAATACCATCATATTGATGTATATTTTTTGGTGTCTGAACCCCTAAGATATAGGTAATGGGAAGCCCCTTAAGCTTCTGAAGTGAATTCTTGAGAATATCTTCCGATAACGCGTCAGAAACAGTGAGACGAGCCCCTTGTTCAATAAAAAATTGGGCGGCTGCTACTCCCCCCCCTAACCTACCCAATCCTACCAATAAAATTCTTTTATTCTTTAATATCATATATCTATACGGAGTCACTCTTTATGGGTAAATAATTCGAAGAAATTTGATGTGTAGGATTCATCTCATCTCCTTTATATGATACAAGAAGTCCTTCAATACTAAACTTTTTCTTGTCTTTCTTTCTTATCTCTCTCTTTTCATCGAGAAGAACATCAAACGAATCAATATTCGATTTCTTCTGTTTTATTTCATCAAAGAATTTTTCCATATTATAGAAAACTTATTCAGAAAAATTTCTGCATATACGTTCATTTATGCAACGTTTTCCTCGTTTTCTTCATTATGTTTATTAAAAATCCCTTTCTTTTCACCATGGATTACACAATTAACCCTCTCTGATTCGAGATATTCCAAAAGATTAATTGTTTCTTTCTGGAGTTCTTGCACACGATGAATACGAGCATCCAATCGTTCTTTCATTTCCATATCCACTCCTTTATCCATGGTTTCTTTATAACTCATCCTTTGATCAAGCGCTGTTTCGTACATATCAGTAAGGTGATCATATGCGGTTGAAAGCGCTTTTGTATACTTATCGATCGTATCAAATATCACATCTGCCTCTTTCCCCGTCACATCTTCTTCAAATCTTTTTTTAAATGCATTTGGATTTTCTATCGCATAAGGAAGAATCGCATCTGATTCTTTTTTTAATATTTCTGTAAGAGTGTCCATGGCTTCTTGTACGAGCTCATCGTGAACAATTGATTCGCTCTCACCCTCTTTCATGCCTTCTATTTCTGAACGCTTCACTACACCCCCCTCTTCATCTATTTCAAAAAGTCCTTTTTCTTTAGGATCATTTTCATATTGTTTTTTTAACTGCTCTAATCCAAGTTTCATAGTGTATGAGTATTAATGAAATAGTACCATATACTAAAAATGAAAAAAAGTGAAATGATTTATACACATTTTTATATTTTCGTTTAAAAATAAATATATAAAAACCGGCGCGATGCCGGTTTTCGAGAAAAATTATCCTATTTTATGAAGTCTTTGGGAGGAATAACAGCGAATCCTCAAAACTCATTCCCTCCTGACTGGATAAAGTAATTTCTTCGAAGTCTCTTATTTCCTTCAATTGAGACAGGAGAGCTCCATCACCTATCTCATAGGCCGTTTTCTGGATACGATCAAACTTCTGATCATCCGAGAGATCATTTCCTGGATCTCCAAAAACGTCTTCAAAAAGAGTTCCTAATTTTTCGTTCATTTTCAACTCCCTGATCTAGTGAATACTGTAGTTTACTTTCTGCACTATAGGATTTTCTATACAAAAAATCAACTTAGTGTGGGTGCTAGGTTGATTTTTTGAAACTATATTTTATTCTTCCCAATTTTCAACCATAAGGAATTTTGCATTCTTATGAGGTAACCGTTGATAAATTGCCTCCGTCACAAACGGCATAAATGGATGAAGCATTTTTAATGATTCAAGTAAGAGTGTGTATAAAACTTTTTGCGCAGATTCTTTCTCGCTTTCATTAATATCTTTATCTAGTAGTATTTTTTTCTTCTCTTCAATTATTTTATCGGCAAATTCATGCCATACATAATGATAGGCAACTTCCCCCGCTTGTGAGAAACGATATTTTTCAATATTCCCCGCCACTTCTTTTTTCACCTCCCTTACCCGTTCTAGAATTTTTTTATCTTCATCTGATACATGTAAAAAATCATTAGAAATTTCAGGTTGCGTAAGCACAAATCTGGCCATATTCCACAATTTATTTGAGAAATTACGGTATCCCTTCACCTTTGCCTCATCAAAACTTGCGTCTTGTCCTGGTGAATTCCCTACCAGTAACGCCATGCGAAGCGCATCGGCACCATACTGTTCTACAATTCCCATGGGGTCCACCACATTCCCCTTTGATTTAGACATCTTTTGTTTGTCCTTATCACGCACCAATCCATGGAGATATACGGTTTTGAAAGGAATTTTTCCCGTCATATAGATACCTAACATAATCATACGCGCCACCCAGAAGAATAAGATGTCGTATCCTGTTTCCATAACATTCGTAGGATAGAATTCTTCTAGTAAATCGTGCCCAGAAGTACTCTGTGCGCGTAACGTTGCTGTAGGCCATTGCCCAGAAGAAAACCACGTATCAAAAACGTCTGTCTCCTGAGTCCATCCTTCTTCCTCTGGTTTGTTTTTTCCAATATACACCTCTTTTCCTTTGTGCCATGCGGGGATAGGAATACCCCATACAATCTGTCGTGAAATATTCCAATCACGAATGTTTTCCATCCAATGGAAAAATATTTTCTCCTGGAATTCAGGTACTATTTTTATACTTCCATTTTTCACCGCATTAATTGCGGGTTGTACTAACTTTTTATTTCCTTCTTTCGTTAAGTCTATAAACCATTGAGGGAGCACTCGGGGCTCTAACACCGTTCCGCATTTATAGCAGAGCGCCACGTTATGTTTATAGTCAGTGTCTACTTTCTCTATGAGTCCTTTTTCTTGCATATCCTGCGCTATCTGCTTACGTGCTTCTGCAATTTTAAGTCCCTGATATTTCATCACATCTGCAGTATCTGCAAAATAAGAAGCTAGAGACATGCGCCCAAATTGATCAATAATCTCTTTGGGACCCCCTATTTCATCTTTGTGTCGTTGCCATATCGCATAGTCGTCTGCGTCATGTGCTGGAGTCACTTTCACCGCACCCGTACCAAAGGCAGGGTCCACATGTTCATCAGTAATAATTTTTATTTTTGTTTTTCCCGCGATAGCTTCTACTTCGATTTCTTTCCCAATGAGATTTTTATACCGTGCGTCGTTGGGATGTACAGCAATAGCTGTATCTCCAAATTTTGTTTCTAATCGCACCGTTGCAAGTGTAATAGGACCATACTTTACGTAATATAACGGATCAACACGTTCTTCATATTTTACCTCTAGATCAGAAAGAGTAGTCTGATGTTTCGTGCACCAATTCACAATACGGGTATCCCTATATACTAATCCGTCATCATATAATTTTTTGAAAGTCTCATATACCGTATCAATAATTTTTGGATCAAGAGTGAATGTTTCTTTGCTCCAATCACAAGATGCACCCAACTGACGCACTTGATGCTCCATATGTGATTTATTTGCCAACGTAAACGCCTTGATCTGGTTGTAGAGTTCCTCTCGTCCTCCATCCTGTTTTAAAATTTCAAAGCGACTCGTTCCCTCTTTTTCTAATTTTTTTTCAAAAACCACTTGTGTTTCAAACCCGGCATGATCTGCTCCTGGCAACCATAGCGTTGGAACGCCCCGCATACGCCAATAACGGACCATTACGTCTTCAACAGCCACCATAACCGCATGACCTACGTGTAATGAACCATTCGCGTTTGGTGGAGGCATAATAATAGAAAAGGGGTGAGTAGCTCGAGACGAGGAGCTCGGGGTAAGATTTTCTGGATTAAAAAAACCACTCTTTTCCCAAGTATTATAAATATCCTTTTCTTGCGAGTGGTCGTATGGTTTTAGAAAATCTTCATTCATAAGAATATATTCACCATACAATAAAAATGTAGCTTTTTCAAAGATTTTTTAGAATCCAGTAGTGAAGTTCTCTTATTGCGTAGCAATATATTATGAAATACATGAATTTCTACTATCTGGAGTAAAAAAATAGAGGCTCCTAATGCAGTTAAAGCAGAGCCTCTACGAAAATGATGTACTTACTACACACTACGCGTGGAACATATTACCTGTACGTGGAACATGGTACGTGATATTAACCTGGATGAAACCAGAAAACTTTTTAATGTAGTTTGAACATCAACCGATATATGTCAAAGATCTGAATGTCCGACGAGAAATATATATGAATTCAAAAAATGAAAAACAAGTTATTTATTGTTTTCATTATCCCAAAGAGGATTTTTGAAACAACATAAATTTCTATGAAGAACACTTTTAGTATACCCTACTCTTATTTGAGAAGCAAATATAAAAAAGTGGATAAGTTCCTCCATATATCTATATACATAATATATACAACTACATAAAAACGTGTTCTTACGATTCCGGGAATCGTAAGATTGTAAATACTGCAAAAAAATAAAAACCGCCCATTTCTCTACACCTCGTAGAGGAATGGGCGGATGGTAAACATCTCGCTTCCGGACGACGAAAATAAGATGTTTAAAATTTACTAAAAAACTATTCTACATATAAAATTAATTTTGTTTTTGTAGTATCAACACTAGGTTTTGATGTTGACAAAAAAACTCCAACAGAAGAAGTCTCAACTGGGTTTGTCGATCTAACCATCCAACTAGTCACCCGTGTCTTCATAAAATAAATTTTATCTCCAGAATTTAACTCATTAATATACACACCTGGACACGTGATGTCGATTGTTGATGGATAGTTTTTATCACCAAATTCAGTGTACTTACAATCACGTAGGATTACCATATTGTTTCCGTATCCATCAAGTGATTTTCCAACAATTCCTTCGTATATGACTGAATACGGGATAATATTTCTTTTTATAGCAACTGGAGTTGCTTCTTTTTTATTGCTTCCACAACCGCAACCAATAAATAATGAGGAGAATATGAGCGCTATAACCACAAAATAAAGATTTAGATTCTTCATCGTATTTGTACTCCATTTTAATTTGATAGTGAATAAGAGCCACTTATATAACCAACTCTTATTCACCACCAAACGTTTCTCAATTTTCTATGTTTATTATATCATACTAGTCTAAATGTGTCAAACATAGAAATCCTAAGCTTTTGAGCCAATCTTTTGATTTGGTGCTTGACTAATACCTCTTAATCGCCTATTCTATAAGAACTTCTCAACGAGGAGTTTTTATTTAAAAACTTACTCATTACTCGTTAACTAGATACTAATTTACTAATTATTTATGTTCATTCGCTCAGACCTCCGCAATATTGCCATTATTGCTCACGTAGACCACGGAAAAACCACGCTCGTAGACGCATTATTAAAGCAATCCGAAAACTTTAAACTCAAAACTGATGATGTAAAAGACCTCATCATGGATTCAAACGAGCTTGAACGTGAGCGTGGTATTACCATCTTCTCAAAAAATGCTTCTATTCACTACCACGGAATTAAAGTTAATATCGTAGACACCCCTGGACACGCTGATTTTGGTGGAGAAGTCGAACGTATTATGCGTATGGTGGACGGTATTCTCCTTCTCGTTGATGCAAAAGAAGGACCCATGCCTCAAACAAAATTCGTACTCCGCAAAGCAATTCAAGCAGGACACAAAATTATTGTGGTAGTAAATAAAATAGATAAACCCGATGCACGACCTTTGTGGGCACTCGATAAAACATTTGATCTATTCGTTGAGCTTGGTGCAAGTGAAGAACAAGCAAACTTTCCTGTCATCTACGCCGCGGGATCATTAGGAAAAGCAGGGCATGAACCCGATCTTGCTGAAATGAAAGATGTAGAGCCCTTATTCCACACTATTCTCAAATATATTCCTGGCCCCAGTATTCACGATGAGACTCCCCTGCAGATGCTTACGGTTAATTTATTTTATGATAACTACAAAGGAAAAATTGCTATTGGACGCTTATATGCTGGAACGCTGAAGAAGGGATCTCGGGTCGCACATATAGATCGCGCAGGAGTTCAACACACCGCAACGATCAGCTCAGTTATGTTGTTCGATGGACTGAAGCGTATTGACGTTGATGAAGCAACCGCCGGAGAAGTGGTAGCCATCGCCGGTATCCCCGACATTTCTATTGGAGAAACAATCACTGATTTAGAAAAACCCCTTGCCCTCCCTCTGATTCATATTGATGAGCCAACTATCAAGATGGTTTTTGGCGTTAACACCTCACCCTTTATGGGACAAGATGGAGAATATACTACTTCACGCAATTTACGAGAGCGCTTATTAAAAGAATTAGATACCGATGTCGCTCTCAGCGTACAAGAAAGTGATTCCCCTGATAAATTTGTGGTTTCGGGACGGGGAGAATTACATTTATCCATTTTAATTGAAAAAATGCGTCGTGAAGGATATGAACTAGAGGTTGCAAAACCACAGGTTATTTTCAAAGAGACCGAAGGAAAGAAAGAAGAGCCTATCGAGCTTGTTTCATTTGAAGTTCCTGAACAATATTCAGGTACCGTGATTGAGCTTATGGGAAAGCGCCTTGGAATTATGAAAGATATGCGCGTAGATCGTGGTATCGCTTTCTTCGATTTTATTGTACCGACGCGTGGCCTTATTGGAGTACGCAATATATTCATGACTGCAACCCGCGGACAAGGTATTATGAATTCTCTCTTTTTAGGCTATGAAGCATACAAAGGAGAGCTTCCTCCTGACACTCACGGATCAATTATTGCTTCGGAAACAGGAGATTCAAATAGCTATGGACTCATGACGGCGCAAGGACGAGGACAATTATTTATTGGTGCCGCAGTGCCGGTATATCAAGGCATGGTAGTGGGACAAAATGCAAAAGCAGGAGATATACCCGTGAATGTATGTAAAACAAAAGAGTTGAGCAATATGCGTTCTAAAAACCAAGGAGTACAAGAAACACTTGATGTACCTCGCACCCTTTCACTTGAGGATGCGTTGGACTATATTGGTGATGATGAATTGGTAGAAATTACTCCTAAAAATATCCGTATCCGAAAAATGTATTTAACGGAATTGGATCGCAAACGATCACAGCGCTAAGTTAAATAATATTTTTGTATAAAAACAGGGACTCACAATGAGTCCCTTTAAAACCGAACCGACAATTATTTTGTTACTAGATACTCTTTATAGCTGTTTCTCATCTGATAGCCAAAAAATTTCGCTAATTCATACGTATACCAAAAAGAATTTTTACGCACAGACATCGCATAATCTAAATTATGCATTACGTCACTAATTGTGAATATTTTCGAGAACGTAAATCCTCTTGCGGACAACTCATTTAAAATAGAAGAATCATCATTTCCGCCTTCTCTAAGCATTCGGATGATGTGAGATGCTTCATTCTTTTTTATAACAGTTTCATTGAAAGCTTCAGCAAGATTTTTCAATTTTACATCTATCACGGATTGTTCACCCGGAGTTCTCTCGGAAGAGCGCGTTGGCTCAATCCCGAAACTATTCCTGAATAATTCTGTCTTCTTTTTAAGCTCTCTTTTGTCTCTTATTTTAAGGATGAACATAACAATCCCCATACAAACAATAGCTGCTCCAAAAAATACAACAACCATCATTAAAGAGAATCCCAAAAAATTTAATTCTAATAACATAACTACCTCCTATTTTGTCCTTATCCGTTTTTCGGCAGGACGTTTTTTAAATGATACGCTTTTCGTATCTCTGGGTATATTATAGCACACATTTATCTAATTTGTCAATGTGTCAAAAAACAGCGCTTTATACGCTGTTTTTCTCTACTTTATCAATCCAAAATGCCTAAAAAGAGCTAATCTATCATCATTTTGCTTATCCCCTTTGTTTTTAATAAAACTTTCCGCATTAAAGAAATTGTCGTCAGAATACACTGGGGCGCCGCATGTATATAGTACTCTTCCCTGTTTCATAAGCGCCAAAGAGAGATACGCATCATCGGGCATTAGGTGTAATCCTAATTTTTCTTTTAACATAATAAGTGGTTCTAATCCACCTACCGCATCATATACTGATTTACGCACAGCAAAATTAGCACCCCAAAAATAAAAATGGTATGTGGGACGAAATAGAGGATCTAAAAAGAAAAATCCAATGGTCGCAAGATTTGCAATGAATCCATTAAACCAAATCACGCCCCCTACTCCAACAATTGAGCTATCTTTAAATGGTTTTGTAATTTTTTCCAACCATTGCTGTGAAGCATGCGAATCCCCATCTATACAGGCAATTATATCACCCGCCACTTCTTTAAACCCCGCTATACGTGCGTAGATGGGACCTTCTTCTTTTGTATCATACACCACAACTCGTATTCGCGAAAATTCATTTACTATTCTCACCGTATCATCTGTACAATTATGAGCAATAACTATAATTTCATCTGGAGTTCTTGTTTGATTTTGTAATGAGACCAAACATTTCCGTATGTGTTTTTCTTCATTGTGAGCTATTACCAAAACTGAAACTCTCATTTTATTAGAAATTATCACTACCTACCGACTCGCCTCGACAAATACTTTTGTTCTACTCGCGTCTACGCTGGTATCTTTTGTCTGTGTATTTTGTTGTGGTGTTTCTGAAACAAGAAGACTGTTTATAAAAACACGAGTTTCCTCATTAAATATTCCTGTTGTCTCTAACCTATTTTTTTCCTGAAAAGTCTTCAGTGCTGTTTGTGTATCTTCATCAAAGAATCCCGTAACAGTTCCTGTATACATTCCTTGTTCGCTGAGTATATTTTGTAAATTTTGCACATCTCCTCCAGTATCTCCAGGATTTATAGTATGAGAAAAAGTTATATTTGGCGAAATAATAGGTTGATATAAGCTTAAACCTTTAGAAAAAAGCACTCTGACTTGTTTTGATTCAAATGTCGGTAATGAATCAATGCGTGTTTTTGATGCTCCAATAAGTGTTCCCGCGCGATTAAAAACAAGTGCTATAACCTGTGCATTCATAAATGATTGTGCATCTTTATTATTTATCTTTGCCTGCACTACAATTCCCTGATCATATATCGTCCCCGTATCTTGAATTTCAATGGATGGTTTACGTAATGTATCACTCTGTATCCAAAGTGGATTTTCTATTGTCATATCAACACTTGCAACAATCTCACTATTTACAGAAACAAGAGGTACGACAATATTTTTTAACTCCCCTCCATAGATAAATGAGCTCCCTGAAATTGTTTGTATCGGAGCACCAAATTGATCTTTTAATGTGAGTGTATAATCAAATGTTTTTACTGCCCACCCAATATTTTTATTTACCAGCTCTATCACAACTCCCACTTCACTTCCCACAGGAATCACATATTTATTCTGTATCGTAATTGGCGTCAAAGATTTTATAGCACATGAGAAACACGGACCACCACAATCAACCCCTTCTTCTCCTTGGTTTTTTGAATTGTCAAAACACGTTGGATTGGGTGTGTATACTAATCCCACCAACCACCACACGATAAGTGCAATAATAATTAGGAATATACCTCCATACATAAACTGTTTTAATAATCTCATAGAAATAAATATTATAGATGTATTCTAAAATTCAATATCGAGACTTAAAATATCATCGTAAAAATTGGAGCGTGAAAATTGAAAATTTAGTTGTATTCAACTATCCCATTGTACCATATCTATAAAAGAGAATAAAAAAAAGAAGCATTTCATATGCTGGCAAATCCTACTTTCCCCGCGAACGAGTATCATCGGAGTACTACGCTTTCACTTCTCTGTTCGGAATGGGAAGAGGTGGGGCACGTACTACTAGATCACCAGCAAATGAAATGCTTTTTTTTATTAAACATTTTATATCACACCATTATACTTAACTTTACAATAAAATAATCGTTGCATTCAACACTTCTCTGAAAAGCGACGTAAATCACGCGCGTTGTACAGATAAAAAATGAACGCTGTATGGACTATTAGTAATCCTCGGCTCAACACATTACTGTGCTTACACCTAGATCCTATCAACCTGGTAGTCTTCCAGGGTCCTAAGATGCCTAATCTTGGGATGGGCTTCGTGCTTAGATGCTTTCAGCGCTTATCCCGTCCGAACATAGCTACCCAGCATTTCACCTGGTGGCAAAGCTGGTAGACCAGAGGTTCGTTCAACCCGGTCCTCTCGTACTAGGGTCAACCTCCCTCAAGCATCAACGCCTGCAACAGATAGAGACCAACCTGTCTCACGCATGTTTCCACATATTCCTATGTGCATTGGACTATATCATCATCCTTCGATACATTCAGAATAAACCTTATGTATTGAATTGGATGGATAGCGTGTAGTCTCTACGGGCCTCCGACTTTACGTCAAAGTTCCCTCGGTGTCCTCCTCCGCGTATGCGGATTGGAATTCCCCGAAATAAGCTATCTTGATCCTTATTAATTACTTAATAAGACCGCCGTGATGTGTTGGATTTTTAATCTAACATAAATTAGTTATGAAACGAAAAGATTGAAATTGAATAAAATTAAATTGGAATAACTCTCGCCTCGTGGGATTTAGACTATTCAAATGCGAAATCACTTTCGCATCTAAACGGTCTAAACCCAGCTCGCGTACCCTTTTAATTGGCGAACAGCCAAACGCTTGGGACCTTCTCCAGCCCCGCGCTAGGGTGAGCCGACATCGAGGTGCCGAGCGTGGTCGTCGATATGGACTCTCGGACCACACTAGCCTGTTATCCCCAGGGTAGCTTTTATCCGTTGTCTCCGGCCTTTCTATAAAGAGAACATTACTTTAAAAAAGCAATGCACATTACCGTCGGGTCACTAAGTTCTGCTTTCGCATCGGCGCGACATGCACGTCTTGCCGTTAAGCCAACATATGCCTTTACACATTCAGTCCGATTTCCATCCGGACTAAGTTGACCTTATAAACTCCTCCGTTACTTTTTAGGAGGATAACGCCCCATTAAAACTGCCCACCAGACACTGTCCCTTATGGTTTTTGCCCATAGGGTTAGATAATAAACTTCAAAAGATGAGTATTTCACTGACGACTCCACCTGCCCCGAAAGGCAAGCTTCAAAGTCTCCTCACTATGCTACGCAGATAAACCCTATTACCAATATCAAGCTACAGTAAAGCTCCTGGGGTCTTTTCGTCCCGTTGCAGGTACCCCGCGTCTTCACGGGAATCGCATTTTCACCAAGCTCATCCTCGAGACAGTTCTCCAGTCGTTAAGCCATTCGTGCGCTCCGGAACTTACCCGGAAAGGAATTGCGCTACCTTAGAACGGTTATAGTTACCGCTGACATTGACGAGGGCTTCGGGCACTGAGCCGATTCTTACGAAACGACCCGCACCGTTAACCTTCTCGCATCGGTCAGGCTTCACCTCCTATACGTCCTCTTACGAGTTAGCAGGAAGCTGTGTTTTTAGTAAACAGTCGCCAGAGATACTTTCGCTGCGTCCCAACTTGCGTTGGGAAGACCTTATCCCAAAGTTACGGTCGCTTTTTTGCCGAGTTCCTTGAGGATGACTCACTTGTTCCCCTGAGGCTTCTCGCCTCACCCACCTGTGTCGGATTACGGTACGGGGCCCATATAATTAACCTTAGAAGATTTTTTTAGAGACGTGCTTTGCAAACTTTATCTACTTTCGTAAACATCACTGCTTTTCTTGGATTCGTCATTAAAGACATTCTGACGGATTTGCCAATCAGAAACCCTCAATTACAGATGCCAAACCATTAAGACACTCTGCATACTACATCTCGTCCCTCCATCGAATTATACGGGCGGGCAGGAATATTAACCTGCTGTCCATCAGCTGCGGCTTTCGCCATTGCCTTAGGGCCGCCTCACCCTCCGCTGACTTCCATTGCGGAGGAAACCTTGGATTTTCGGGGAGTAGAATTCTCATCTACTTTGCGGTTACTCATACCAACATTCTCTCTTCCAAGCGCTCCACAGGTTCTCACGAATCCTGCTTCAGCGCACTTGGAATGCTCTCCTACCACTTCCTTGATAAATCAAGAAAATTCATATCTTCGGTACTATGCTTAAGCCCCGGTAAATTTTCGGCGCAATCTGCCATCTAGTAGTGGGTTGTTACACACTCTTTAAAGGATGGCTACCTCTAAGCCAACCTCCTACCTGTCTCCGGCAAATCACAACCTTTCACACTGAGCATAGATTTTGGGACCTTAGATGATGATCTGGGCTCTTCCCCTCGCGACCACGGAGCTTAGCCCCCGTAGTCTGACTGCCTAGGCGAATACGTAGAGTATTCGGAGTTTGACAGAGAAGGCGAGATTTCTCCCTTTACTTCTCTACCAGTTGCTCTACCCCTCTACGTTTGTTCCTAGACGCTAGTCCTAAAACTATTTCGGAGAGAACCAGCTATTACCAGGTTCGATTAGCTTTTCACTCCTTACCACAAGTCATCCAAAGATTTTGCACAATCAACTGGTTCGGACCTCCTTCTCGATTTCTCGAGAGTTCATCCTGCTCATGGTAAGCTCACCTGGCTTCGGGTCTTATGCACACCGCCCCTGTTCAGAAGAACAGACGCCCTTTTAAGACTTGCTTTCGCTTTGCCTCCGCGCCGTAGCACTTAGACAAGCGATGCACATAAACTCGTTGGCTCATTCTTCAATAGGCACACGGTCGCCCCCTCATACCGAAGTATGTGTAACGGGCTTCCGTTCCTTGTAGACATATGGTTTCAGGTTCTATTTCATCGGCCTCGCCGGCCTGCTTTTCACCTTTCCCTCACGGTACTTGTTCACTATCGATCACAAAATGTATTTAGCCTTTCCCGATAGTACGGGATGATTCCTCCGAGGTTATCTTTCCTCGAAGTACTCAAGATTACATACTAAAAAGTTATTTTGCTTTCGCATACGGGACGATCGCCCACTATGGTTTGACGTTCCAGTCAATTCTGCTAGCAAAATAATTTGTAACTTTTCCACTCTTCGTTCATCACATAATACTCAGAGAGCACTATGCGAAAAACAAAAAAGCGTATATATCTTACAACCCTCAAAAATTTTCTTGCGAAAATTTTCAAGTTTGGGCTCTTCCCTGTTCGCTCGCCGCTAGTAAGGGAATTACGTTGTTCTCTTTTCCTCCGCTTATTGAGATGTTTCACTTCAGCGGGTTCGCTCTTCATCATCTTATGTGATGAAGCGATTCCGGTTTACGGAACCAGGTTTCCCCATTCGGACACCTCCGGATCAAAGGTCACTACACACCTCCCCGAAGCTTTTCGCAGTTACGTTACGTCCTTCATCGCCATTTTGTGTCAAGGCATCCACCATACGCCCTTGTGTAGCGCTCATTTTTTACCTGTACGCTACATACAGGGTTGTATCTCTACAACATTGCTTTGTGAAAATACGTCGCTTTTCAAAAAAGTTTTGAAAACGATGTACCTTTATTGTTGATGTTATTTCCTTAAAACATTCCTTTTAAATGTTTTAAGGTGATAATGGTATGATATCAACTTTTTCCTGTCCTGCAGTCAAAAGTTATATGTTTGTGAAGTACGCGATTTTCAGAATATTGAGCAGAAAAAATCCGCTCAAAGCGGACTCCCCAGCGCGACAAAGGCCACGAGAAGTTAGTCCGTTGCGTTTCTTTGCGTTACTATCATGTAAAGGAGTGTATATAAAATTAAAAGTGTTGTCAAGCGGTCTAATGGTGTATACGGGGATAACGTGGGGATAAGCAAAAACCAAAATTTTTTTGAATTTCTCAGTGGTGTTTTTCAATTTCCAATTACTATTTAATTTCTCAATGTTTACGATTCCGGGAATCGTAAGATTGTTCTTTTCTTAGTTCTATTACCACCTTCATAAATAAAGCCGTAAGTATTCCCGCAACACATACACCGATTAAAATCACCTGCCACATATTTATTCCCGAGGTGAGTATTTGCGTCTGTACTCCATTCTCCACATCCCATAATCCATTTTGTGATGTTGTGGCGATTATCTTATTTTCAATCTCTGTTTTTGTGTCTTGAGTCATCTGCGCCTCTGGCGCGGTTATTATATTTTGTATTTCTCCTTTCGTTGGACTCGTGGTGATTTGTAATTCCCCCGTTGGCGTAGCTCGCGCAAGAGATTGATCATCTTTTATTGTTCCGCTATATGAAACTGAATCCTGCGAAACTCCATCCATATTAAATAGTGAAATAATTTCCTTGTCATTGTTAAGAGAAATTTTTGTCTCTGTGTTTCCAAACACCACACAGGACTGTGGCACCACAGAAGTATTTGCTATGGTAAATTTTTTTGCACTCGCATCCTGCAATTTCCACCCTGCAAGTGATTTCGATTGTGACCCATTATTACATACCTCAATCCATTCATTTCCCGCATCTTTCCCTGCAGGATTTGGTAATAATTCAGAAACATAGATACTCATACATGTATTATCTTCTATTATAGAACCTCTTTTTGTTTTGGTATATACTTATATATATGAACAAAACACGTGTTATTATCGGTCTCGTGTTTGTGGTTATTGTGGTTGTGTTGATTATCTTATTAAACTCACCGTCAACAGCCCCAACCACCGACACCTCAACGGTCGCATCAACAACTCAAACATTGGGTGACGCGCTCTATGAGGGAGTATCACAAAATCCAGCACAAAATATGCCGGAAACAAATCCTCTCTCAAGTGAAAATATTAATCCATTTCAAAAAGCGCCTAAAAATCCCTTTGAATAATTCATCTTAAAAAACCATGAAAAAATATTTATATGTATGTAGTGGTATTGTGGGACTCGTGGTGTTTGGATTCTTATTCACGTTTACGAACGCCGCCCCTGCAAATATTACATATCCCATTTCGGAATTGGGAAATTGTTCCACTCAACAAGCGTGTAAAACATATTGTGATGATAGTGCACATATAGATGCGTGTCTCACCTATGCACAACAACACCAGCTACTCTCTTCACAAGAAATACAAGAAGCTCGTGAATATCAAGATGTACTCAAGGGCAAAGGACCCGGAGCGTGCACTGATCAAAAATCATGTCGCATATACTGTGATGATATTACCCATATCCAAGAGTGTGTGACATTTGCAAGCGAACACAAACTCATTCCTGAAAAAGAACTGGCGCGTGCACAACAAGTTGCAAAAGCACTTTCAAGTGGAGCCCAGCTTCCTGGTGGATGCACTGGTGCACAAAGCTGTGATACGTTTTGTGCAAATCCAAAAAATGCCCCCTCATGTCTTGCGTTCGCAGAAGCCGCGGGAATGATGAGCAAGGAAGAAATAAATCAAGCTAAAAAAATGATTCCCCTGGTTGCACAAGGAAAAACTCCGGGGAAGTGTACTGATAAAAAGTCATGTGAAGCATATTGTGAAGACGATGCACATGTAACAGAATGTGTCACTTTTGCAGAATCTTCCGGTATGATAACAAAAGAAGAAGCAGCGATGGTGCGTAAAACAGGAGGAAAGGGACCGGGTGGGTGTACGTCGCAACAAGCCTGCGACACTTATTGTAATAACAGCGCACATCAAGAAGAATGTCTCACATTCGCAGAAAAGTATGGCTTGATTCCTGAAAAAGATTTAAAGGATATGAGAGAGGGAATAGCACAACTCCGCACAAATGCTGACCAAATTCCCGAAGCGGCCCTCACTTGTCTAGAAGAAAAATTGGGAGTAGACACGGTAGCTCAAATGAAAGCGGGCACACTGACTCCTGGTAAACAAATGGGGCAAGAGATTAAATCCTGCATCGAAAATTCTCTAGGAGATATAAAAGAAAAAACTAAAGAAGCTCTTGCACACGCAACACCAGAAATTATGACGTGCTTAAAAGAAAAATTATCAGCGGATGATTTCACCAAAATACAGCAAGGAGAACTCACCTCTTCGAAAACAGGCGGTATTATGAAATTATGTTTTGCAAAACTACAAGAAGAAGGCGTTAAAAAAATGAAAGAAGGACTTACCTCTCTCACTCCCGAAATGAAAGCATGTGTAAGACAAAAAGTGGGAGATGCAAAATTCCAAAAACTTGAACAAGGAGAACTTTCTCAAGAAGACTCAAATTTGAAAGATGTTTTTGAAGGATGCGCAGAACAAGGGATGCAGGCGATTGAGAAAGAAATAGAATCAAAATTAGAACAAGTTCCCGAAGCCGTTCGGGGATGCATTAAGGGTAAAATAGAACAAATAAAAGAACGGGCAAAAACAGATCCAAGCTTACGGAGTGAGGCGGCGATACAACCCTATATTCAAGAATGTATCAAACAAATGCCCATTCCCTCTGGAGCTGAAGGGAAAATTCCTCCGAGTATGACTCCTCCACAAGGAATTCCTTCTGGAGCAGGAGCACCCGCAGGTATGGATGAGAAATCAGCCTGCGTAAATTTTGCTTCTGTCCCCTCGTGTTCATATGTTCCTCCACAATTTAAAGATATGTGTGAGAAATGTAAGGGAGAATAGAAATAAAATAGTCAGTCTTACCAAATCCTGCGCCTTTCCCCGCAGGATTTGGTAATAATTCAGAAATATACATTATGTCTTATTTCTTATAACCACTGCTAAAATTACCTATGGTTTCTTTTCATTCATGATTCCTCCAAATAATCCCTGCATAATTTCACCAAATACATCTTCAAGTTTTCTTGCTGAGCTTGGAGGAGTAAAGGTGAACGGCTCATTGTATTTCATGTCGCGTATTTTTATGTCGAAATTCTGGACGGTAAGATCTTTTGTTTTTTCTTTATCAACCTCATTCACAAGAGTGTTTGGATTAAACAAAATAGTTATTGCACGAAATTCGTGCGAAGCAACGTCGATCCACACATCGAGTGATTTTATATGCGTTTTATTATCTTGTTGCATCTCTGTGGAAGATGCTTTTTCGGAAAACTGTTGTCTAATCTCTCGAAATGCACGCCTCGCCTCATTCTCATCAAGAACAGTCTTAATATGATAGGTGTTATGTGTTCCCACCATTTCCGTACCAACTACGTCCATCTGTTTTACTATCTGATATTTCTTTAGAATATTAAGAATAGCATTCCTCTTATTGAGAAGATCAAATTTCTGTTCCACTTCCACGGTGATCGTGGTGCTTGCGTCTTTTAATAAAGGGTTTTCTGCAACAGCGGTGGGGGCTATTTCTATCCAAGTGTTTTCAATACCCGTCAGCGGAATAGGAAGTCCCAAGTTTACGAGTGCGTCTTGTACCCCCTGTTCACGTACGTAGAACTTCTCAATTGTTCCAATTGCTTCTACCTGCACCTGAATAGGCTTTTCCATGTCGCTTGAAGTATAGTGTATGGACACATTTGTTTTAATTTGTTTCTGCTGTTCACTCTCAAAACTTAAGAGTTGTGTTATAGATGCAGAGAGGTTTCCTGAAACAATTTGTTTTTCCTGAGAAGTACTCGATGTTCTACCTTTTTGCGAAAATAAACTACTTTTTGACCCAGACCACGCAGCCTCAAGTCCTGCCGTTGCTTCAATAACCTTTGCGGTTGATATATTTTGTAATGCATCAGACAAAAGTGTTTGTGGACTCGGATCTGAACCAATAATGAAAGCAAGCCCCCCTCCAATTATTGCCGCACCAATAACCGCGATAATAAAAAATTTTGTATACATAACACTCTAGAATTACTTCTTATGAGTATACTCCTAAACATAGGTATTCAAAAGATATGGAACAAAAAATCACCAATATTCTTGGTGATTTTTTGTTATTGACAAGTATGCGCCGAGCAACTACGCTACATCAAGAACTACCCGTAGGAGGAATAATGGCTCTTAGTAAACGCCAGAAGAGTATTATCGCAGTATTGGAAACACTTGGTGGAGAAGCAACTACCAAAGAGATTGCAGAAAAAATGAATCTCTCTGTAAATGGTGTCTCTCAAAGTTTGGGGGCATTGTACAAATATGTGAATTATCTTGGTGGCGGTAGTGGAGGTAATACAAAATGGAAGTTAAAATAGTGAGTAATAACATGTTTATTTTTATTACCTCTTCCCCCATTCTTCTATTATTGAACATAAAAGAAGGGTGGGGATTTTTTATTCCACTAACTCCTAACCACCTCTTCCTCCATCATTCTAACTGAAAAGTTCTTCTTTTTTAATATTGAGGTGCCGATATGTTGCTGGTGTTGCCACACGCCCAGACGCCGTGCGCGCAATAAGACCATTCTTTAATAAATATGGTTCATACACATCCTCAATAGTCCCCTTATCTTCACCAATCGCCGCGGCAAGTGTAGAGAGCCCCACCGGACCTCCATTAAATTTCTCTACCAAAACCCGTAATAATCTACGATCGTGGTCTTCTAATCCCAACTCATCAATTTCAAACATATCAAGTGCTGTTTGTGCAACCGCTACATCAATTTTTTCCTTATCTTCAATCTGCATCACATCCCGCACTCGACGGAGTAGTCTATTTGCCGTACGCGGAGTAAATCGCGAGGCGCGAGCAATCACCACTACCGCCTCTGGATCTATTTGTAATTTCATGAGCTTTGCCGATCGTTCAATAATATGTCCAATATCTTCTTGTGAATAATAATCAATGCGAAACGTGGCACCAAATCGTGAACGAAGTGGTCCTGATAATAAATTTACCCGTGTCGTAGCCGCAATCAGCGTGAATGGTGGTAAATCAATAGAGATCATACGAGCCGCAGGTCCTTTTCCAATTACTAAGTGTAACACGCGAGACTCCATAGCAGGATATAACATTTCTTCAATCATGCGATTTAATCGATGAATTTCATCTATAAATAAGACATCCCCCTCTTCTAACCCCGAGAGAATAGTCGCAAGGTCAGCGGCTTTTTCAATAGATGGTCCTGCGGTGATACGCAGGTGAGATCCCAACTCTTTTGCAATTAACATAGCGAGTGTTGTTTTCCCCAATCCCGCCTGTCCATATAATAGAATATGATCAATTACTTCATGCCGTTTTTGAGCTGCATGAATAATAGTCTGTAAATTACTTTTTATTTTATCTTGCCCCACATAATCTTTAAATGTAGTTGGACGCACCAACTGATCTAAAGAAATATCTTCTCGAAACACATCTATTTCTGGTTTTATTTGAGGAAGTTTTCCACTTGACATAAAAAATACATTAGGTATTATAGGACACTGTAGCACAAAAAAACTCTTTTCTCAAAGAATGTTTTTGTGGATAGGCACTTGCTAAAAATGCCAAAAACGGCCATTTTTATTACTGCTTTGGGGGTTATTGACTTTTATAACTTAATATGTTAGTATATTAGCAGATCGTCACATCTGTTAATTATCTAATTCTGTGGACAATCTTTTATGACTTTTCTACGCTTAGGACGTTTCGGTTCCGGCTGAAGCCATCCTCTGAATATTCATTATTGTCCTTCCAGTTGGCAAGGGCTTCATCCACACAGTTGTCCACGGAATTAGATAATTAACTTTTTTAAAAAAATTTTCTCGGAGGAGAAGATGGATGCAAAAGCAAAAATGAAAGCGTCTTTTAAGGGTACCGGAAAAGATATTTCGGATCCACAGAAGATGTTTGTACGATTTTTTAAATTTTTTGCATACTCGTCTTTATTCCTTGTGCAAAAATTGGTTAAGAATATTTTAAAATAAAATTTATCTCGGAGGAGAACGTGAACACACTAACTCAAAAAATAAAGCGGCTTGATATTCCGCTACTAATATCCAACTTTATCGAAGCATTGCCGGACACAATTATTTCTATTCTTGGAATAATTCTCAGTCTCGCTGTTGTGTTATTTCTAGCATACATAGCTGGGTTCGTGGCGGGGATGATACTTATTATCGGTGGATTCATTCTATCTCTCTTGCTCAGCGGAATAAATTATTTTATCTTTGTTACTGACAAGAATTCACTGCTTGATAAAATATTTACTCTAACAACAATATTTTTTATTTTTGGCGGAAGTTTACTTGGTTTTACCAACTCTTTGAGAGGGTACTATCTCTCCACTACAATAGTAAACATCCTCGCTTCTACGTACGTTCTATGCCACGCCTTAGGATATTATATGCTTTGGTTAGCACAAGAACGCATGCGCGGATTCCGATGAAAATAAGTTTTGTTCTTTTAAAATCCCGGTCTGGCCGGGATTTTTTATTTCTATTTTTTCTCTACAAAATATTTTTCCAATCTTTCACGATGAGTCTTTATCACATTCCGTTCTCCTACTCTATCTACAATTTTTTCTAATATTTCCATACGCACCTGCTCTGAATACAACTTCACCGGCCCTCCTGGGGGGCATCCTTCCCGGTGCCACTGTTCGTGAGCTTTTTTTATATCGGAACATGCGGTTGGCACCGTAATAAGCAGCACATCATCAACTTGTGTATGAATCCCTTTTTTGAGCGCTTTATCTATTTTGTTTTGTTTTATCTTTAAATCTTCTTCCTTCCATTTGAGTGTGAATTGTATACCAAATACCGTTTCATCCCCAAGTGTTTTATTATCTTCTTCTACTTGCACCCCCCGATGATGCTCATGCGCCTTCACAATGAAATCTATTTTCTCATCCATATCTTGCACCACATTCACCTCTTCCACCTCAATGCCCAATTCAGGAATATCAAACTGAACTTGTTTTAATAAATGAATAGCGTCTTGTTCAAATTGTTTCCCTGCGTGTATTTCAGTTCCTTGTTCACGTGCATCTAAATCTTTTAGCGCCTCTTCAAAATATCCCGCACGCGTGAGCTTTCCTTTTTTCTCACTTATTTCTTTTTCTTGGAGCGCGATCTGTCTATTATATAACTGATTCATTCTTGTCTTTGCGCGTGCAAGTACATATTGTTTTGCGATCGGTGCGGGTGTCGTATCAAGTGAAACCGTATATTCACATCCCAGTGATATATCGGCGATCATATCTCCTAGCGTTGCAGTGCCTAATTTTCCGTTACAATCCACAAAAAAAGAGTCGTGCTTGGGGTCATAGAGTGTATCTCGATTTATCGTTCCCCTTCCACGCAAAATCCCTTTCCCCTCAGTAATCATGTGGAGTTCTTCTTGTAACTCATCCGCAATTTGCTCCTTAAAAGCTTTGAGTACTTCAACCTCACGCTGTTCTTCGGTTGGCTCTTTCACTTTCTTAGTTATATTTTCTTTTAAGAATTCCTGCTTCATACATTTCCACTTATCTCCATACTATTTTCCCTGTCGTGTCTTCTACCTCCACAAACGTCGTTATCCCCTGTATAACTTTTAAGATGCCATCGTCTTGCATAGAAATAAATCCTTTATCTTTCACTTTTTGATCTATCTCTCTCTGTCCCGCTTCTTTTCCAATGAGTTCTTGTAATTCACCGTCGATTACCAGTAATTCATATATTCCCACCCGACCACGATATCCAGAATTATTACAATATTCACATCCCACGGGCTCATACAAAGAGAAACTCTCATATGCTTTTTTATTCACTCTCTCGGGAAGATGAGTAATAAAATTCTTTACTTGTTCTTGTATTTCAGTGGTTGGCTCTATTTTCTTTTTACATTTCTCACATAACCGGCGAACTAATCGTTGTGCAATAAGCAGATTTAACGCGGGCGCCAAGCTGTTTGCCTTCACTCCCAAGTCCAACAGACGAGGAATACCTCCTGTTGCCTCATTTGCGTGTACCGTAGAGAATACGAGGTGTCCCGTTAATGCCGCCTGTACTGCAATTTCTGCAGTCTCCTTATCTCGAATTTCTCCCACCAGAATAATATCAGGATCTTGACGCATCAGTGAACGCAATCCTGAAGCAAACGTATATTCCCCCTTATCACTCACCTGTGTTTGTTCAATACCAGACAAGTGATATTCAATAGGGTCTTCAATAGTAATAATCTTTACCTCTGAACTTAAACGATGACGTAAAAATGCATAGAGAGTAGTTGTTTTTCCAGATCCTGTAGGACCGGTATTTAATGCCATGCCATTCGGACGCGCCAATTGTTCCTCAATAATAACTAAATCATCTTCGCGTAACCCTAAATCTTTTAAATCAAGCGATATAGCCCCCGCATCTAAAATACGCATCACTGCTACCTCACCAAATTCTGACGGTGCCACCGCCACACGCACTTCAATATTTGGTTTATCTTTGAGCGTTATGGTAAAGCGACCATCTTGTGCCTCATCACGAATATTAAGCTTTAAATTAGAGAGTAATTTAATACGAGAAATAACTGAACGATACACATCTCGAGATAAATCTTCAGTCACATCTTGCAATAATCCATCTACACGATATCGAATACGCGCTGTATTTTCTTTTGGTTCAATGTGAATATCAGAGGCACGATTTGCGACCGCCCCCATTAAAATAACATCCATAACTCCTGAAAGTTTTCCTAGACCGAGATGGGCCGTAATTGCTTCTCTAGTTTTTATAATAGAATTCAATTTATCCACGGTAATCGAAGTATCACCTTCATTTTCTGAAACGTTCACTGATCCCGAGATAACTTCGTGCGCCGTTGACACAAATCTATATTGATCTAAGGTATGTGCTAATGAAGAGAGAGAAACAACATATACAGTAATAAGAAATCCCCTTTCTTCTAGCTTCTTAAGAGTTTCTTTTGTTTTCGAATATTTGGTATCATACGCAACAATCGCAATCTTTTTCTCACGAGCCGCAATCACCGCGCAATGTCCTTCACGCGCCGTTTGTTCATCTAACAACGCCAATGCTTCAAGATTCAGAGAGATGCGCTCTGGTTCAAGATAGGGAGAGCCAAGCGTTTGCGCACGACGTTGTGCATCACGCTCCTCTGCCTCTCGCTTCATTTGAGCTAATTGTAATTGTAACTTATCGTCAGCCATATAGATATAGTATAGAGGATAAAATGCAAAGGATAAAGGGATATCTGGGTATCTATAGACTTAAAATAGTACCAAATATCACGTTTGACAACTACACAAATAAGGAGTATAATATAAACAGAAAATTTTTGAAAATAACTTGGAGAAAATAAAAATGAAAACGAGAAAAATTGCTTTATTTGCAATCGTTCTATTCACTGTTTCTATAACCATGACGGGGTGTTTTACCGCAGCTCTTGACCTAGGAGCTTACGACAACACACTCACCGTCATTAACACAACAACAAAATTGGACGGTGGAAAAATAACGATACTTGTCAACGGAAAAGAGAAGGGAAAGGTATACAACACCAAAGATTATAGAAACGCCCTCAAAATTCCTCTGGGCAGCGGTTTCTTCAGTAATGTATACACCAGTCATCAGTTTTCAATACTTGCAATTGGAACAGTGAACAACAAAACTGTTGCTGTCGAGAGGTTCTTCTACGGCGGCACAATGCAGACTCACCATGAAGCATGGATCATCACTGATGGAATGCTTCAGCCATATAGCTTTTAATTTTCTCCCATGATTGCTGGAATCTACGGAATCCAGCAATCATACCCTTTTTGAGATCATAACATGTTTGTGATTTCAAAATTGGTAGCACATTAATTAAATGAATCAATCACAACAGAGGTAGATATGGAAAATCAGAGGGTTTTATCTCTTTCCAGTAATAATTCACCTGTCGGGGTTTTTAGCACAATACAAAAACTTCTTGAATACTATAGTGACAATCAAGAAAAATTTCGTTATCCCATTGAGGTTACTGTAGATATCATTGATAATCCTACATGGGGAGAGAAATATATTCCCGCAAACGAATTATTTCTAGAAGAAGAACAAACATTACTAAAAAGTTCTGGATTCTTCGAATCTGGCGGATTTTTCTCAAAATTATAGCGGTTTCGTGGTGTTTGAATATTTAATCTCAGCACCACACCTTTTTTGAGATTACGAACTTTTGTTCGCGATTTCAAAATTGGTAGTACACAACAAAAATTGATTTGTATACTTAACTCGTAAGTCATTCTTGTTAATTAAGTAAACAAATCAATCATACATTGGAGAAAAAATGAAAACTGTAGCCCTATTATTTTATATCATGATTTCTTGCGGGACCATACTTATCGCTATTGGATTAAAATATGCACCCCAAGACCGCGTCCCAAGTCCATCTGATTTAGCAACGGCTTTGTATTTTGCGATAGTGTTGGCATTTTTTGGACTATTAGCCCTTATATTATTTTGTTACAAAGATATTTGTGAAAAAATTAAAAAACTGGAAAAAAATAATTAGGAGGAATTGTGATATATGTAATAACAAGTAACGTAGTTATCTTCTTTATGATGATAATTTATGGAATTCTCTTGTTGTCGAAAAAAGGTAACACCGATGAAGTTGTAAAAAAATACATAACATCGGTTTACACACATATTCTTGGATTTAATTTAGGACTCGAACCATCTTCGAGAATATTAGATCTAGTAAGGAAGAAGCGAAGAGAATTAGGAATCAGATCTCTGTGCATTGGTATATTTGGACTTATGGTATTAAGTCTTTTAGTGGGTATGGCGTGATTATTGTTCACCCTTTTTCAGGTAGTAGTTCCAATATTTGTCTTTTGGAATCACTACCTGATTTTTTTATTTTATTTCTATGCCCCGCTCAGTCTCATTTTCTCCGTATTCAAATTTTATCCTGATTGCATTCTGAAATTTCACTCCCTTAATATTCCCCGGCCATTCAATCAATACCACTGTATGTGGTCTTTTTTTTATATCATTAAATCCAAGCATATCTAGGTCTTTTTTTGATCGTAGGCGATACGCATCCATATGATATATGTCTAAAATTTGCTTTGTATTATATTTTTCCTTTGATCTATGGTGTTTCATTATGGTGAATGTTGGACTTGCGGCTTTTGGTTTTACGCCAAAATATTCTAAAAAACCCACCGTAAACGTTGTTTTCCCTGCCCCTAAGTCACCCTCTAATAAAATAAAGGTTGGGGCTGTGACTAACGATTCACGGTGCGCAATTTGTTGTGCAACAGACAAACCAATTTGCTTGGTGACTTTTGATGAAAAACTGATAATTTTAATCATAAAAGAAATTTATTCTGATCTAAATTAAAACCAAGAAGAAAGCGCGAGTACCGCGATACTACACCCTATATACAGTCCCACGTTTTTATATATATATTCTCTGGTGAGAGTTTGTATGCGCCCAATAGAAATACAATCATCTCCTATAACAAAAAATATAAGAAATAAAGCAGCAACATCAAGCGGTCCTATAGAAAGAAGTGTAATTCCCCATATATATTGAACTGATAAAAATGCAAATAATAGATACATTAATATATCTTCTCTGTCCCATTTTTGTGTAAGAAATCGATTTCGATCGCGCACAAACAGATAGATACCACCCCATACAAGTATCGTAGAAAAAATTGTGCGTCCCGCAAATACCCCGGAAGCCCACCACGCAACATTCATACCAATAGCCATATAATAGAATAATTGTAGCGCTGTATTGTGGCGAGAGAATCTATATCCAATTGCACCTAAAAATAATGCAAACAGAATCGCAATACATACTGCAGAAAGATACAAAAAAGTACCTGCCTCTATACTTCGTAGAACCCATAAAGAAATAATCGAGAAGAGCGTAAATGAAATACCCATCTCACCCCTGCCCCGCACCTGCGTAACGTATATATATATCGCGTATAAAAACCACGCCACCGCACCCCAGACACTCAGGCGGGAGGCAAGCTCAAGCGCTACAAAGCCAACACCACTAAGAAACAGTGATAGTATGGGGGGCTTTAAAAGAAATTTTAACTTTTTTGCGATCATTTATTTCTCGCTTAATAAGCTTATCTGCTAGTTTATCAAGAATTTGCTTTTGAATCACGCGTTTGATGGGTCGGGCACCAAAGAGTGGGTCGTATCCTTCTTGTGCAATAAACTTTTTCACACCACTATCTACCTCTACACGAAATCCTTTTGCTGCCATTTTTCCTAACACCATAGCCTCCATCTGAATTTCTACAATACGAGTAATATCTTTAAAAGAAAGTGGATTAAAAATAATAATTTCATCTAATCGATTTAGAAACTCTGGTCGAAAATTTTCTTTTAAAGAATCCATCACTTTTTCACGAATCACCTCAGTACGCTCCTTTCGTTGTTCCACATCACTCTGACCACTCTCAAATCCAATTGGTGTTGATTGATTCATAAAGAATTCACTTCCCATATTTGAGGTAAGAATAATAATGGTGTTTTTGAAATTTGTTGTTTTTCCCTTTGAGTCAGTTAATCGCCCATTATCCAAAACCTGTAATAGAATATTAAACACTTCCGGGTGCGCTTTCTCAATTTCATCAAACAAAATTAAACTATACGGACGATGACGAATGGTTTCGGTAAGATATCCTCCTTCTTCATGTCCTATATATCCAGGGGGGGAACCAATAAGTTTTGAAACCGCATGTTTTTCCATAAATTCAGACATATCCACACGCACCATTGCTTTTTCATCATTAAACATAAAATCAGAAAGTGCTCGTGCAAGTTCTGTTTTTCCAACTCCCGTGGGACCCAAAAACATAAACGAACCAAGTGGTTTATTTTCATCAGAAAGTCCTGCGCGTGCACGACGGAGAGCCCGTGCCACTTCTTGAACGGCGGTATCTTGTCCTACTACCCGTTGTTTTAATATTTCTTCAATCTGTAATAATTTATCTGATTCAGATTCTAACATTTTTGAAACAGGGATTCCCGTCCATCGTGCAACGACATGCGCAATATCTTCTTCGTCTACTGATTCTTTAATAAATGATTGCGTTTCTCCCCCTTGCTTCTTGGCAAGTTTTCGCCCGAGCATCTTAAGTTCTTTTTCTTTTGTGGGAATTTCTCCATAGAGAATACGAGCCACTCGCTCAAGATTCCCTTCTCGTTCCTGTTTTTCGGCTTCGCGTTTTAATTCTTCTATACCACGTTGTAAAATACTTACACCCTCAAAAGAATCTTTTTCTGTTTTCCATGCGGTATATAACGAATCACTCTCTTTTTTAAGTTGGGTGATGCGTTTTTCTATAACACTTAATCGCGACTTACTCTTTGTGTTCTTTTCTCCCACAAGAGCTGATTTTTCAATCTCAAGACTCATTAATTCACGTCTCATTTTTTCTACATCGGTCGGCATACTATCTGATTCTAATTTACGCGCGGCCGCCGCTTCATCAATAAGATCAATAGCTTTATCAGGAAGAAATCTATCGGTAAGATATCGCGCCGACAGATGCACCGCTGACACGATCGCTTCATCGGTAATGCGAATACCGTGGTGTAGCTCATATTTTTCTTTCAATCCACGGAGAATAGAAACACTATCATCAACAGTTGGTTCCTCAACAACAATGGGCTGAAATCTTCGCTCAAGAGCGGCATCCTTCTCAATATGCTTTTGATATTCTTTAATAGTAGTCGCTCCAATAGCACGCAATTCTCCCCGCGCAAGAGCTGGTTTTAATAAATTAGAAGCATCCACCGCACCATCAGCTGCACCCGCTCCTACAATCATATGAATTTCGTCTATAAAAAGAATTAGCTTTCCAGAAGAATTTTGAATTTCTTTCATAAATGCCTTCAGACGATCTTCAAAATCACCCCGAAACTTGGTTCCGGCAATTAATGATCCCAAATCCAACATAACAATCTCTTTTCCTTTCAAGCTTTCAGGAACTTCATTGTGCACGATACGTTGTGCCAATCCTTCCACAATAGCTGTTTTTCCCACCCCTGGTTCTCCAATAAGGACAGGATTGTTCTTGGTGCGACGAGAAAGTACTTGAATCAAACGCCTCAACTCTTCATCGCGTCCAATGACGGGATCTAATTTTCCCTCACGGGCTCGTTGCGTCAAATTAATAGAATATTTTTCTAACGTTTGAAATTTATTTTCCGGTGTTTCGTCTGTAACACGAGAAGATCCACGAACTTCATCAAATACCCGTATAAGCACCTCCTTGGTAAATCCGAATTTACTCAACAAAACAGCAGCAGAAGAAGTAGACTCCACAATGCCCGCTAAGAGATGTTCACACGATATAAATTCATCTTTTTTCGCTAATGCTACCTTTCCTGCACGATCAAGAACATAAATTAATTCTTGAGACAAATATAATTGACCCACCTGCTGTGTCTGTGAAAAAACTTTCGGTTGTTTATTGAGATCCTTTTCTATTTCTGTATCTAAGATGTCTAAATCAATTCCCGCTTTCATCAACATGGGTTGCACCAATGACTGACGATCAGTGATAAGCGCCGCCAGTACATGAATAGCACGTAGCTCCCCACTATTTTTTTCAGATGCAATTTCCTGCGCTGTTTGAAGCGCTTCCTGAGCTTTTATAGTAAAACGATTAAAATTTGGCATATAGTTTGGTTCTGCGTTACTGATAATCTACGCTTAGTATACGAGTTTTTCATCCGTTATCAATATTGACAAAAGATATACTGTCAAGGCATCTTTTAGGATACGTAGTTTTTTGTCATCAGAAAATTTGTATCTTAAATGCCTATTTCTTTATATATCAACTATATTTAAAAATTACCCCGTTAAAAAGTGGGGTAATTTTTAATTTCACAAAATATATTACTCCTTTCTTTCTTCTAATTGTACCGATATCATTGATGAAGCATTCCCCCTTTGTAATTCTACTTGAATTGTATCTCCCGGATTTTTTTGTGCAATAATTGACGCAAGCGACATATCCCTGTTTATTTTCTTACCATCTATGGAGAGAATAACATCTCCTTCACGTAAACCCGCTTTCGCCGCAGGAGAGTTTGGTTCTACTGCAAGTGATTCTGTATCTCCTTTTATAAATGCCCCCTCAGTTACAGATACCGCATATTTTTTCGCAACATCCTCTGTCAACATAATATATCGTACTCCCAAGTATGCGGCTCGTATCGTTCCCCCATTTGTTACAGATTCAACTGATTTGCGAATCGCATTTGCGGGAATTGCGAATCCAATGCTTTGGGCTCCCGAGACCATAGCTGTATTTATACCAATAACGTTTCCATTAATATCAAGGAGGGGTCCTCCTGAGTTCCCTGGATTTATAGCCGCATCGATTTGAATCACATTATCAATTGTTTCTGATTCCGCGCCATTCTCATCAGAAGCAGTAACCTGACGAGAAAGTCCCGACACAACTCCCACCGAAACCGTATTACGAAATTCACCCAAGGCATTTCCGATTGCGATTGCGGTTTGTCCTAGTTTTATATTATCTGAATTTCCCAATCGGAGAGTAGAAAAATGAGACCCATTTATTTTTACAACGGCAACATCTAATACCGGATGTCGTGCAACCACTATTGCTTTATATTTCTTTCCATCGTTTGTAAATACTGTGTACTCTGCTTTTGTATCACTTACTACATGCTTGTTCGTTATCACATATCCATCAGAAGATACGAAAAATCCAGATCCACCACCTACATCTTTTTTCTCAGTTCCCTTCTGGCATGGTTCAGAGAATTGAAATCCTCCTCCAAAAAACTGTTGGAATTCTTCGGGAAGATTACCAAAAGGACTACGAGAAGAAGGACATCGTTCTATAATGGGAACATCTTTTGAAATAACAATAGAAACAACAGCTGGATTTGCTTTCTCAACAACTCCTGTGATAGCA
Source organism: Minisyncoccota bacterium (assembly GCA_041674185.1). Lineage (GTDB taxonomy): Bacteria > Patescibacteriota > Minisyncoccia > UBA6257 > JAGOQP01 > JAKBUF01. The sequence goes on along the minus strand of JBAYWE010000006.1, from coordinate 2,460 downwards.
CGATCGTGCGCATCAAGAGTTGTCTCTTCATCTGTGGGAAAAGGAAGTACTCTGCGTTCTTCATCTTTTTGTGATGAAGAAATATTTTGTAGAAAATTATTATACCACTGACTCATGTCTCCTCCCTGCGCAAAAGAGTTTATGGACATAAGTACTACCCCGACACCACAGAGAATAAAAATAATTAACAAACCAATACGCGCACGACGATTTTGAGACGCAATATATTCATGATTTTCCATGGGTATATATAATTACTTATATTATAGAAAAAAATACTAAGTATTTTTATCAGGCCCACCTACATACGTAGTACTCCTTTCTTGTATTATTATAATTCTGTCTATGAGTTGGTCAATATCTTTTTTAGTTGTCTGTTTTCCAAAGCTTACCCGAATACTTTCTTGAGCAGATATTACAGAAGCCCCCAGTACTTGCAACACACGCGAGGGAGCAACGCTTTGTTGTGAACACGCCGCACCACTTGAAACCGCAATTCCTGCAAGATCAAGCGCGATATCAGGACGCAATACCCCGGGGATACGGAATGATAAAATATGAGGACTTATAAATTTATCGTCTCCATAGAAAGATACCTGAGGAATACGTGTTTGTAATACTTCTTTTGCATAGGTATATAACTCTAAAAGATTTTTAAATTGATCTTTCTGTTCTTCTATCACGTACGAAAGCGCGTGTGCACATCCCACAATCCTATCAACCGACTCTGTTCCCGACCACCACCCATTCTCTTGACCTCCTCCATAAATAATTGGTTCTAACAATGGTTCCTGTGGAATAAGTAGCACCCCAATTCCCGTAGGTCCGTATATTTTATGCGCCGATAGTGTTATGTAATCAATACCTAATAGATCCTGATGGGGTCCATGTCCTATACCCTGCACCGCATCTGTATGAAAAAATGGGTACGCACTCTCACTTGTAGTGCGATATTCACGTAAAATTTCTATTATTTCTTTTACCGGTTGTATAATCCCCGTTTCATTATTCACCCATTGTATTGAAACGAGCGCAGTACGCGGTGAAATTTTTTCTCGTAACTCTTTTGGAGAAATCCGTCCCTGTTCATCTATAGAAAGAATGGTAAGAACTATCTCTTGTTCTCGTTCAAGTCGTCGCGCAACCTCGTACACTGATGCATGTTCCAAAGGAGAAATAATTATTTCCGGAGTGACGTGTGTGTATAATCTCTTAAATCGTTTTATAACACCCTCAAGTATCAAGTTGTTTGCGGCTGTTGCAGAAGGAATAAATACCACCTGTTTCTCATCACGTTCAAATATATGCGCGACGGTACGTCGTGATTCATCTATAGCACCTCGTATCCGTTGACCCTCGGCGTGTATACTGTTGGGGTTCCCCAATTCTTTTTGCCACAACTCCATTGCTGTACGAACACGCGGATCAAGCGGAGTGGTTGCAGCGTGGTCTAAATAGATACGATTTGTCATATATGTATCGTATATATTTATGTGAAAAAAATCAAAGACTACTACGTTGCATTACTTGTCCAGCGTGTCCCGTAGTGAGTTTTACTCTACTACTGGGATAGTGAACTTTTGGTGTATGCATTTGTGTAACAAACAAAAGTTCCCTGTCGGCAGGCAGGTACTATCTGGGTAGATTTGTACCTTGCCTAAGTGAGGTAATACATAATTCTATTTCGTAGAATTATATAGCGCTAAAACTTCTGCGGGAGAAAGAGCTCTACTATATAGGCGAACATCATCAATAATCCCCTTATAGTAATGTTGCGAATTCCCTATAAGAAACCAAGGACCAATTGCTGATAGATCTTTATCCGCTACGCTTGTGTTTCCTATAAGCTGCCCGTTAACATACAATTTAATGGAACTTGTTGTACTATCATACACACCAACAACACAATACCACGTACTAAGCTGAGCACTAAAATAAGAAACAATAGTTGATCCAGCTTTCAGCTGAAAAGCGATTGTTTGATTATCTGGCCTAAACATGAGACGAACATTATTAGACCACAAAGATATTCCCGACAAACTTCCCCCTCCCCAATCAGATCTTATAAACCATCCTGATATAGTGAGTGACGGTGGATTCGTAGATTGAAGATTTAACAAAGTACTATATCCATTGCTAATCTGTACTACACTATCACTCCCATTAAACTGTCCTGCTCCCCCTATCTTCCCAGTCGTCCACTGAGATCCTAGAGTTCCCTGCCACGTTCCGGTATTGTTATATCCACTGGAGTCGAGTGCCTGTGTCCCTGTTCCTTCATCAAAGGTCCAATAACCAACAAGACCTGCGTCAGTAATCGGATGGAGTGTTAGATTAGTTCCTTGTTCATAGAGATAGGAGGTAGAACCGCCATCGGTAGAGACGGTATCCGCAGATCCTCCCAGTCTATATTTATTTGATTCTAAGATAGTCGTGAGTTCATAGGTTTGGGTTGTAGGA
>JBAYWE010000005.1:0-62701 GCA_041674185.1 Minisyncoccota bacterium | reverse complement strand
CCCGATAGGCTATACCTACCATTGTGTTCCGACTGCCTCATCCACCCTCCTCAATAGCTCTGGTTGGCTTCCCATAGACTTCACCTCATCAATACAATCACTCCCTCGTCTCCCGATAGATCCAAGTCAATCTGTCACTTCTAATTTGTATTATCTCTATACTCCGGGTATTTCTAATTTCTTTTTATCAAGCACCCTCGAATCAAAAAAATATTTTTCTCGTGCACAAGAGGATGGGGGTACTGCTCCTGAAAAGATAGAAATAGGGTCTAATCTTTCTTTGGGACAACCACTCACTGGTCTTATTAGTTATTGGACCTTTGATGAGGGGAGTGGTGTCACCATTCGGGATTCTGGTCCTTTTGGATATCATCTTGGTATTTCTGGTTCCGGATATATTTGGCAAACAGATTCTTTTTGTAAAACGGGGGGGTGTTTATATTTTCCTGACACTGCATTTGCGTCTGTAAATCCAGCTTCTCAGCTTAATCATGGCGTAAATAATTTCACGACAACTGCTTGGGTAAAAGCAACACGTCGGGGTGATTTACTGGGATTTGATTTCTTTGGTAATTATGCTCATTCAGCTCAATACGGAGATATGGAAGTCCTCAATACAGATAATTCTACGTTTGTTGGTATTTATCATATGTATTATCCCAGTGGTCCATCTATTAATTGTGGTATTGATTATGCTGCATATTTTAATTCGTGGCATATGATTTCTTTTTCTAAAATAGGGTCTACTATTAGAATGTATCTTGATGGTAGCGAAGTCACAAATTGTGGCGCCGCAAACTTTAATGTTGTTTTAGAGAATTCGCGGTACTATATTAATTCAAGTTGGAGATCTGGTTTTATTACTATAGACGATCATAGAATATATAATCGTGGATTATCTTCTTCAGAAATCCAATCTATCTACAATGCAACCAAATAAGATTTGACATTTAGATTCTTTTTCTTTCCTCAGAAAAGTTGAGTGATAGAATGGGTACACAAGTTATCCCCATGTCAATATTGACTCGGTCTGCGGTATATGTAATTATAGAGGTGATGCAATTCTCTATCGTTTTTCAGTGCCCCATAATGGGCAGGGAAATCCAGCGTAAATTGCGCCAACTACATTATTAATATGAACAATATTGATGCCCTCTGAGGAAGAGGGAGGTCTTTTATTGTCGTTTTTAACCCACATAGAACTCTATGCATACGTTACGTGTTAAGTCGTTTTCTAAGCATTTTGGAGATTTTACCAAACGTCCTTATTTGGCAGAAATCCAAAATAATTCGTGGAAGTGGTTTGTCGATCATGGTATTAAAGAATTATTTGCTGAAGTATCTCCTATTAAGGATTATACTGCCAAAGAATATGAATTATTTTTTGAAGGATATTCTTTTGATGAACCTAAGTTTTCAGAAGAAGAATCATGGCAGAGAGGATCTACATATGAAGCTGCGCTTCGTGCAAAAGTTCGCTTAGTGCACCTTCCTTCAAAACGGGAGATGACTCAGGATGTATATCTTGGTGATTATCCTGTTATGACTGATCGGGGAACTTTTGTTTTGAATGGTGTGGAGCGTGTGGTTGTGTCACAGTTTATCCGTTCTGCGGGAGTTAACTTCACTGCACGTGGTATTAAAGGAAAGAAATATTTTGGTGCAAAGATTATTCCGGATCGAGGAAGTTGGATGGAATTTGAAACTGATGCAAATGGATCTATCGAGGTAAAAATTGATAAACATCGTAAAGTGCCGTGCACCTCATTGTTGCGCGTATTTGGTATGGCGACCGATGAAGAAATCAAAAAAGCGTTTGCGGGTGTTGATACAGGGGTAGTTAAATATATAGAAGCAACTCTTAAAAAAGATGTTGCTCATGATGTGGATGCTTCATATATTGAAATGTATAAACGGTTACGTCCTGGGGATTTAGCGAGTGTGGATAACGCAAAAGGACTTATAGATGGTATGTTTCAAAGAACAGATCGTTTTAGTTTATCTGAGGTAGGACGATATAAATTTAATCAACGACTTCGTATTACTGAAAAGGTAACGACTCAATTGGTGCGTTTAGAGGATTTGGTTTTAATTGTGAAAGAGATTATTCGATTAAATAATGAACCAAAGGCAATGCCTGATGATATTGATAGTTTATCAAATCGTCGTGTGCGGAGCGTAGGAGAATTATTGCAGGGTCGTATGCGTGTGGGTTTTGCTCGTATGCGTCGTATTATTCAAGATCGTATGTCTACGACTGAATCTGCAATGTTGACTCCTATGCAACTTATAAATCCCAAACCACTTTCTTCTGTGGTGCGTGAATTTTTAGTTTCTTCTCAATTGTCTCAGTTTATGGATCAAATTAATCCATTAGCTGAATTGGAACATAAACGTCGTTTGTCAGCTCTTGGTCCTGGTGGACTGACCCGTGAACGTGCGGGATTTGAAGTGCGTGATGTCCATACGTCTCATTATGGACGCGTGTGTCCTATTGAAACACCTGAAGGACAAAATATTGGATTAATTGTTCACTTATCTACTTTTGCCCGTGTGAATAGATTGGGATTTTTGGAAACTCCCTATGTGCGTGTAAAGCATGGGGTGGTAACTGAGGAGGTTGTCTATATGGATGCGGCAGAGGAGACTAAATATAAAATTGCAGAAGGAGGAACCGAGATTGATGCTCATCGTAAAATTATACATGAAGATGTTGAGGCGCGTATTAATGGAGAACCAGGAATGTGTACGCGAAATGAAGTTGATTTTATGGATGTTTCTCCCACACAAGTGGTGAGTTCTGCAACCAATATTATTCCCTTTTTGGAACATGATGATGCAAACCGTGCGCTTATGGGTTCAAACATGCAACGTCAGGCAGTCCCTTCAGTGCGACCACAGATGCCGTTAGTAGGCACAGGATTTGAGGATGTGGTTGCTCATGATTCTGGACGTGTGGTACTTGCCCCTGAAGATGGAGAAATTTCGAAAGTAGATGGACAAGCTATTACGGTAAAAGGAAAGAGTGGTACCCTGCATTCCTATGATATGAAAAAATTCCGTCGTTCAAACCAATATACCACTATTAATCAAAAACCAATTCTTCTTCCTGGAACAAAAGTAAAGAAGGGAGATATTATTGCCGATGGTCCTTCAACGGATCATGGAACACTTGCATTAGGACAGAATTTACTTGTTGCATTCTTACCGTTCTTCGGAGGAAATTTTGAAGACGCCATTGTACTTTCTGAGCGTGTAGTACAACAAGATCGTTTTACTTCTATTTATATTGAAGATTTTGCGTGTGATGTGCGTGATACTAAATTAGGACCGGAAGTTACTACATCCGATATTCCAAATGTTTCCGAAGACAAACTTCGTAATCTTGATGAAGAGGGGGTTGTTCGTATTGGAGCAGAAGTACGCGCCGGAGATATTCTTGTTGGTAAAATTTCTCCTAAGGGGGAAACGGAATTGACCTCTGAAGAAAAATTATTGCGCTCTATTTTTGGAGAGAAGGCGCGTGATGTGAAAGATACGTCACTCTATATGCCTCATGGAAAATCAGGACGGGTGGTTGGTATTAAAGTATTTTCACGTGAGCGAGGAGATAAATTAGATCCTGGGGTTATCAAAAAAATTCAAGTTGAAGTTGCACAATTACGTAAAGTACGCGCTGGAGATAAGCTCGCAGGACGCCATGGAAATAAGGGGGTTATCTCTCGTATTCGCGCAGTGGAAGATATGCCGTATTTAGCTGATGGAACTCCGGTAGATATTGTATTGAATCCATTAGGAGTTGCTTCTCGTATGAACTTGGGACAAGTGCTTGAAACTCATTTAGGACTTGCGGCTCATAAACTTGGATATCGAGTGGTGACCCCTGTGTTTACCGGAGCAACCGAAGATGATATCCAACATGAATTAAAGGAGGCAGGATATCCTGAAAATGGAAAATTGGTGGTATATGATGGACAAACAGGAAAGAGATTCGATCAAGATGTTACCGTGGGGTATATCTATATGTTGAAACTGAACCATTTAGTAGAGGACAAGATTCACATGCGTTCTATTGGACCATACTCATTAGTGACTCAACAGCCATTAGGAGGAAAGGCTCAATTTGGAGGACAACGATTCGGAGAAATGGAAGTATGGGCACTTGAAGGATATGGGGCCGCTCATACCTTACAAGAAATGTTAACTATAAAATCGGACGACGTGCTGGGACGCGCCGCCGCATTTGAGGCAATCGTCAAGGGCGAACCAATTCGGGCATCAAATAATCCATCTGCGTTTAACGTGTTAACAAACGAAATCAACGCGCTTGGATTCAAAATTGAACCCGTAAAAAAAGAAGATATTAATGAATAATTTCCCACCCTATGTCTACATTTTTTGATTTTGATTATATTCGATTAAAAATTCCTTCTCCTGATGAAGTTGTTGCTTCCTCATATGGAGAGGTTACCAAACCAGAGACTATTAATTATCGTACGCAACGACCAGAAAAAGATGGGTTGTTTTCTGAGCGTATTTTCGGTCCCACGAAAGATTATAAATGTTACTGTGGTAAGTTTAAGGGTTTGCGATATAAGGGGACGACGTGTGATAAATGCGGTGTGGAAGTAACTCGTGCTATTGTACGCCGTGAACGCATGGGACACATTAAACTCGCGGCTCCTGTTGCACATATTTGGTTTTTAAAAACGGGGAATTCAAAAATAGGCATTTTCTTTGATGCGCCTATTAGTAAATTGGAAAAAGTGGTTTATTATGCCGCGTATATTGTGACGTCCGTGCATGAAGATCGTCGTTTAGATGCTATTGAAAATTTAAAGACTGAATTCAAAAACAGAAAGAAAGAAAATGAAGGAGAGGCGCTTGAGCAGATGGAAAAATCATATGCGACGATTCGTGATTTTCTTATGGGGCTTAAAGTGGGAACCATCATTAATGAATTAGAATATTTTGATTTTTCTCGTAAGTTGGGTGATGTATTTGAGGCAGGTACGGGAGCTGAAGCTATTCGCAAAATTTTAGAAAAAATTAATCTTAAGAAAGAGATCGCTGAAACTGAGAAAGCGGTTGAGCGATTAGGTAAAAAATCAGACAATATTGCTGAGAAAAAATTATTACATCGCTTACGGGTTCTTACCTCATTCCATAAAAATGGTATTCGTCCTGAGTGGATGGTTATGACGGTTCTTCCGGTACTTCCTCCTGATTTGCGTCCTATGGTTGCTTTGGATGGAAATCGATTTGCAAGTTCTGATTTGAATGATTTGTATCGTCGCGTGATTAACCGCAATAATCGATTAGAAAAACTGGTTGAATTACGTGCTCCTGAAATTATTGTGACGAATGAAAAGCGTATGTTGCAAGAAGCAGTTGATGCATTGATTGATAACACGACTCGGTTTGGTCGTCAGCAAATGTCTTCTCAAAACCGCCCCTTAAAATCACTCGCTGATATCTTAAAAGGAAAACAAGGACGATTTCGTCAAAACTTGTTGGGAAAGCGCGTTGACTATTCAGGACGTTCGGTAATTGTGGTGGGACAAGACTTAAAATTAAATGAATGTGGTCTTCCTAAAAAAATGGCGCTTGAATTATTTAAGCCATTTATTATCAATCAGCTTTTGGATAGAGGAATGGCTCATAACATTAAAAATGCGAGCCGTCTTATTGAACAGGGAATTCCAGAAGTTTGGGAAATTTTAGAAGAAGTTATTCAGAATAAAGCGGTGTTATTGAACCGTGCGCCCACCTTGCATCGATTGGGTATTCAAGCTTTTAAACCAGTTCTTATTGAAGATCTTGCTATTCGTATTCCACCCATGGTGTGTAGTGCTTTTAACGCGGACTTCGATGGAGATCAAATGGCTGTACATGTGCCTCTTTCAAAAGAAGCTCAAGATGAAGCGTGGGATAGAATGCTTTCTTCAAAAAATATTATCCGTCCTTCAAATGGAGAACCAGTTGCGACTCCGTCGTTAGATATTGTGTTGGGCTGCTATTATCTTACTAAGGTTGTGGGCGAGGTAGATGCTGAACACGTACATCGTTTTTCTGAAGAATCAGAAGCACTTATGGCTCTTGAATTTGGTGTGGTGCGTATTAACGAGCCAGTTCTTATTCCTTCACTCTGCCCCGATCAAACTTCGATAGGACGTCTTATTTTCAATTCTATTATTCCTGAGGAAATGGGATATGTGAACGATCTCATGAATAAGAAGAATTTACAGAAATTAGTTGCTCGCTATGTTGATGTTATTGGATTGGATACGGCGTGGGAATTTTTAGACGCGATTAAGGTTCTTGGATTTAGATATGCGGCATTATCAGGAACGACGTGGAGTACATTTGATTTACGCGTACCAAAAGAAAAAGAAACTATTGTTGCAAAAGCTCGCGCACAGGTACGAGGTATTGAAAAACAATATGAAGATGGATTTTTTGATGCTGATGAAAAGAAAGCGCGTGCTATTCAAATTTGGAATGGAGCAAAAGAAGAGGTTGCCGCGACGGCTCCTCGTGCACTTGTTGAACAAGGGGAGAATCCTATTTTCAATATTATTGATTCTGGATCTCGTGGTTCATGGGCTCAGACAAACCAAATGATTGGTATGAAAGGACTTTTGACTAATCCACAAGGAGATACTATTGAACTTCCTGTTATTTCTTCTTACAAAGAGGGACTTTCTGTGTTGGAATTCTTTATTAACACACACGGAGCACGTAAAGGACTTACCGATACTGCTTTGAAAACTGCAGAGGCTGGATATATGACTCGTAAGATGGTTGATGTCTGTCAGGATATCACGATTAATAAAGATGATTGTCATACCAGTGATGGTATTACTGTGGAACGTGCGGTGGGAGCTGAATATGGATTTGCATTTAATGTCCGTTTGTTTGGACGTACCCTTGCTCATGATGTGAAAGAGGGAAATAAAATTATTGCCCGTGAAGGACAAATTGTGGATCGTGTTGTAGGAGAAGCAATTCTGAATTCAACAGTATCTGAAGTTGTCGTACGATCACCTATTACGTGTCGTTCTTTATATGGAGTATGCTCCAAGTGTTACGGCCTTGATCTCGGAAGACTTCGCCCTATTCATACTGGAGAAGCGATTGGTATTATTGCAGCTCAATCTATTGGAGAACCAGGAACGCAGCTGACCCTTCGTACTTTCCATTCAGGAGGAGTTGCGGAAAAAGATATTACTTCTGGATTGCCTCGTATTCAAGAAATTCTTGAGGCACGAGCTCCCAAAGGACGCGCTTCACTTGCAAAAGAGGATGGGGTGATTGAAGAAATTGAAGATCGTCACGTTGCTCGTATTATTAAATTACGAAGTACCACGCGTGCCAAAGGAAAGAAGGCTCAAGAAAAAGTTGCTGAATATCAAGTACCATGGAATGCGACTATTTTCTATTCAGTGGGAGATAAGGTTGAAAAAGGAATGCCGTTGCATGAAGGTAGTATTGATTTGAAAGAATTATTTGTTTTGAAAGGAAAAGAGGCTGTTGAGAAATATGTTATCAATGAAGTGCAAAAGATTTATGTTTCCAATGGAAGTATTATCAGTGATAAACATATTGAAGTTATTGTAAAACAAATGTTTTCTCGTGTTCTTATTAAAGAAACGGGAGATAGTAGTTTTGTACGAGGGCAAATTATTGAAAAAGCACGATTCCTTGAAGTAAATCGTATGCTACAAACAAAAGGAAAAATTCCAGCAAAAGCACGACAGCTCTTATTGGGTATTACTCGAGCCGCCCTGACAACCGAAAGCTTCCTTTCAGCCGCATCGTTCCAGGAAACTGCTCGTGTCTTAGTAAATGCTGCTTCCGAGTGTAAAATCGATAAATTACGAGGATTAAAGGAGAATGTTATTATTGGGCGCTTCATTCCTGCGGGAACTGGATTAGAAGCTGGTACACAACGAGATGTTCAACATACGAAAGAGTCGACACCGCAGGCCTCACGTGATGAAAATGAATAAGCCTAATATACCACTTGAAACGTCAACATTTTTATGATATTGTCTAAAACACCTATGGATCAAATTGAAGAGAAAAAAGAATATGAATTGTCTTTTCTATTGAAAGACGAAGAGGGAATTGCTGCATTACAAGGAATGCTTACTAAGTTTGGTTGTACGACAACTTCTCAAAGTGAGATAAAACGTATTGTACTCGCATATCCTATTAAGAAAGAAACAAGCGCTTTGTTTGGGTATGTCTATTTTATGGCCACTCCTGAACACATGAAAGATTTTACTCACGAATTGCGTTTAGAATCTCATGTGCTCCGCTTCTTATTGATTAATAAGCCCATCAAACGTGAATTTATTTCTGCGAGTGAGGGATCTCCTCGTCGTACCTCTGAGACTTCAGAAAAAGAGGCACTCTCAGAAGAAAAACAATCTCATGCGGTTACGAATGAAGATTTAGAAAAGAAGCTTGAAGAGATACTTAACTAATAAAATTTTTAATTTAAAATTTTTAATTTTTAAATAAAATTTACAATACATTATGAATCTCAACAAAGTATTTATCATTGGCCGAGTAACGTCTGATGTTGCACTCAAAGCAACAGCAACGAATCAACCAGTTTCTAATTTTTCTGTTGCGACGAATCGTGTATGGAAAGATAAGAACGGCGCAAAACAAGAGAGTAGTGAGTTTCATAATATTGTTGTCTGGGGACGACAAGCAGAAATTGCAAGTCAGTTTCTTACGAAGGGAGCGATGGTTATGATTGAAGGACGACTACAAACACGTAGCTGGAAAGATACAAACGATCAGAATCATAAAATTACTGAAATTGTGTGTGAAAATATTCAATTAGGACCACGCGCAGGAGGAGCGGTGGGGGGTGGTAGTTCATCTTCCTATACGCCTCGTCCTTCATCAGTAAAACCAAAGGGAACTGCGACTGATGCAATTGATACGATGGGAGATTTAGAAGAAGATATCCCAGAAATTTCGTTAGATGAAGCAGAAATAAAACCAGAAGATTTACCCTTTTAATTAATCAATATACGTAATTTACTCAAATGGCATTCAATACTAATTCAAAGAATAATTCAGCGAGACAATGTTTCTTTTGCTCACAGAATTTAAAAGAAATCGATTATAAAGATACTCTTTTACTTAAGAGATTTATTTCTGGACAAGGAAAAATTGTTGATCCTCAACACACCGCAACCTGTTCAAAGCATCAACGCCGTTTAGCGCAAGCAATTAAACGTGCTCGTTATTTATCACTTTTGTCATTTGTGAAGAAATAGATGATGAGTTGTTCGTCGTAAATCGTTAGTCATTAATATAAAAAATATCCCGTGTGGGGTATTTTTTGATAATTATGTTACATGATTAAATGTAAGAATCTTAATTCAGAGTGTCTATGTTATAGTAATTTCCTAAAGATATCATGATATTCATTAGCTGCTTCATTTCATTCTTAAGTCTTTCTACGTCCCCCTCTTTTTCCCAATTTGCTTTAGTTCCAATTTTTTCCAACAGGGAAATTTCCTGAGAGATTTCACCCAATTCTTCCACCATCGCTATAACCATTTCTCCTGGATTCTTAAAGGGAGATTTTATTTCTTGTTTTTCCATATTTTGTTTTTTTAAATTTGTTATAGACCGGCACTAAAATAATTAAAGCTTCTCTGTAATTTCCAATACCAATGGGAGTTCGCGGACATTTTCATCAGTCCAAATATGTCCGTAGTTTTCTACAGTGTGTGTTTCTGCGTTGAGATTTTCTTTAAACATTCTTTCGTTTTCTTTCAGTGGTACATAAGGATCGTTCTCTGAAAGAATCGCATATATATTTTTTGCATGAGTTTTTATCTTCGCAAAATCAATGGGAGTGGTTAACCAACCTTCCGCAATTTCTTTTTCTTCTTCTGTCTCTAATTCGTTTAAAGTAAACCATCCGGCAATACAGAATATTGCTCTCAATACTATTTCTTTTGGGAGCGTTTCTAGATATCGCAATATTGTTTGGCATCCAATACTATGACCTATTAGAATTGTTTCTGGTGTTGGTTGTATATTCTTAGTGAGAAAGGGGATCCATTCTCGTATGGTAGGGTAATCTGGGTTAGGCATTTGGAGAATATGCACTTCATACCCTTGTTTTTCTAGCTTTTGTTTAAGCCATGGAAACCATGCTTGTTCTGGTGACTCGCTCCATCCGTGGATAAAATATGCGCGTTTCATGGTGTTGATATGGTTTGTTTAAAACCAGAAATTTTTATAAATGAGAGATTCATTGCATTTGTTTTCGTTAAAAGTTCCTTGATAAAACCTTTTAGCCTCTTCTGTGTACATTTCCTTTATTAATTGATCACATTTACTAATAATTGTTAAATTAAAATAGTTAATAAGAGGAACCGTATATTTTTTTCCTCCATAAAAAATTACAAAATTTGTATTTTGAGCTCCTGAAATTGAGTTTGGTAATATATTATTTTCTATAAAGAAAGATATAATTCCAGAATTTCTTGTAATCTCCTGAGTATTAAAGTTATCCTCTGTGTCTATTATTAATCTTGTTCTTACTATTTCCCCCAGAGAATATTCTAAAACTCCTTTCAATCCCTTTAAATAATCCTTAGATTGATCCGACACTTCTATAAGAAATGTATATCCAGTTTCGTTTACGGAATATTTGTAAACTTTTGCGTAGAAGCTATCTATCTTTACGGGACTACTAGTCGCCTTGTTTTCTTGAAAATATTGAGGTGCAGTTTTCTCTTTATTTATATCCGTTTCTTTTTGGATTACAACTATATTGGGACTACTGTTTTCCGTTGTGGTTGGGACGTTCTTGTCTAGGGAGATTAGATTCTCTTTAACACCTTCATTTAATAAAGAAGGATGTATATTTTTCTCTCTATTTAGAAAAATTCCAATAACAATAAAAATCCCAATAAAAACAATAGACAGTTTGAACCAATTTATTTTAAGCCAGCTCATATTTTAATGGTTTTATACTTATATTGTCTAGTTTTTCATTATTTTTGTCAAATATAAAAATTTAGGAGGTTTATTCTCATCCGTCTTTCGGGGAGGGACTTGGTCTCGCCTCTCATTTCGCCGTCGCTCAATTCGGGCTGACCACCGACTCGCTGTGCTCACAGTTGTTCGCACATGCTCCGTCGTTCAAGTCCCCACGAACGCAAAGCAGTTTGCATTCTCCGAGTATAAAATAAAAATACCCCTTTATAGGAGTATTTTCATTTTGTGCTCGGGGAGGGACTTGAACCCTCATGAATTGCTTCACACGATTTTGAGTCGTGCGCGTATACCAGTTCCGCCACCCGAGCAAAATATCTAATAACGAATTGATACTAACAAGTTTTTACGCTAAAATCAATGTAGTTATAAAGTATAAAATTTAAAAACTATAAAAAATATTCTGTCATAACTTGATAATTTTATAGCTTGATAACTTTCAACTAATTTATGGCTCGTATTATTGCGGTTACTAATCAGAAGGGGGGTGTGGGGAAGACAACTACGTCGGTTAATTTGGCGGCATATTTAGCGTCTATGGGACGGCGAGTTTTGCTTATTGATTTTGATCCACAAGCAAATGCATCTTCGGGCTTAGGAGTTCCGACCCATTTAATTACTGAAAGCATCTATCATGTCTTGATGGGGCAGATGCCGTATGATCAAGTGGTACGTCGTACCGCACTTCCTCAATTACATATTATTCCCGCGAATCAAGATTTATCGGGAGCCGCAGTTGAACTTATGCAAGTTCCTGATCGTGAATCTATGTTAAAAAATGTGGTGAATCGTTTACGGCATCACTATCATTATGTAATTATTGATCTCCCTCCGAGTTTGAGCCTGCTTACCATTAATGGACTTGTGGCGGCAGATGAGGTGCTCATTCCTATTCAGGCAGAATATTATAGTTTAGAAGGATTGGGACAGTTATTGGGTACGATTGATTTAATAAATAAAAATTTAAATGCGCGTGTGAAAGTTTGTGGTGCATTACTCACGATGTATAACAAGAGAGAAACGCTTAGTAGGGAAGTCGCGAAAGAAGTACGGCGACATTTTCCGTATCACGTATTTGAATCAGAAATTCCTCGCGCAATCGCACTCGCAGAAGCGCCGAGTTTTGCAAAACCCGTTGTATTATTTGACCCACAGTCTTCAGGTGCACGAGCGTATGAACTATTGGCGCGTGAGGTTATCGCACAGGAACCGCAAACAATGAATGGTTAGTTGTTAGAAATTAGTGAATAATAGGAGCAGATTATATTTACCCTTTACCCTTTACCCTTTACCCTTTACCCTTTATACTATTCCCATGGGATTGGAATCATTGATACCAAATAAGAATAATCAACAACCGCAGAATATGGGCGGTTTTGTTCGTCCTCAAGGGGATGAAATTGATGAGATAGATATTGAAGAAACTCACTACACTATACGTCGTGAACGAGATGATTTGGGTGTTTTAAGTTCCTTGCTTGCGGGTACCTCTCATCCTTCACGAGAATCTTCTCCATTTCAACAAACGCAGTCTCCGTATGCGGCTCCACAATATCCAACATATAACGAACAACAAACAACACAACCTACACCACGCGCGTATCAAGAACCGCCGGTGCGAGAATCATATCGTGAACCAGAATCTTTTAATCAGCCTGTTCGTGAGGAATGGCATGAGTCACAGAAAAATTCTTATTCTTCTCAACCCGTGGTAACTCAAACATTACCTGCGCGTGAATCATTTACTGCTCCAAAGTCAAAAGGAGACCATGAAATTCCTACGTTATCGGGACCTATTTTTCAGGTGGAAGTAGGAAAGATTCAAGATAATCCGTATCAACCTCGTAAAGAATATGATGTTACTGCGCTTGACGAACTTGCCGCATCTATTCGTGAATTTGGTGTTATGCAACCGTTAGTGGTAACGCGTATGAATGAGGAGACGGAGGATGGCTTGCGTACAACCTATCAATTAATTGCGGGACACCGTCGTCTTATGGCGTCTCGAAAAGTGGGACTCAAAACAGTTCCTGTGGTTATTCGTACTAATTTAAAACGTGCCGATGCGCTTGAAATGGCAATTGTAGAAAATATTCAACGACAGGATTTAAATGTAGTAGAGACGGCTCGCGCGTATGCGCGACTCTCTGATGAGTTTGGACTCACACAACGAGAAATCGCCGCACGTTTGGGAAAGAGTAGAGAATCGGTTGCAAACACCTTACGGTTACTTTCATTACCGACTCATATTCAAGACGCTATTTCTAGTGGAAAAATAAATGAAAGCCATGCGCGAATTTTGATGCAGATTCAAGATCCTATGCAACAACAAAAAATATTTGATCAAATTGTACATGAAGGACTTAGTGTGCGTGATGTAAAACGAACACTTTCTCGCGCCACACCACATGCACACGCAACGCATCAATCAGCAAATCCTGCGATGAAATCATTAGAGCAAGACATTTCTGATGTCGTGGGTGCCCCTGTACACATTGAACTCTCTGATAAAGGGGGGAAAATTGTGATTCACTTTTATTCTCCTGAGGAAGTGCAGGGGATTGCACAGAGAATTAGAAAAGAGCAGCAGTACTAGAAATTAGGGAATGAGGGGTTAGTCGTTAGTCGTTAGGGGTTAGTAAGAAGACAAACAAAAACAGCCAATAGAGCTGTTTTTGTTTGGGGGTTGACGTTTACGCTTGTATATTTTATAAAAATGAATTATTATTTATATAGTTATTTGAGAAGTTAATAAAAAAATTTAAAATAAATTAGGAGAATTGTCGTGAAACTTTCATTAAAAGCTTTGAATCTAAGAGGCATTAAAACTAGATTTATTCATAAACTTCCTTTGTTCTTTAAATTAAATGAAGATTGTTTCTTGGTTTCTGGATCAAAGAATGGAGCAATATATAATTTAATTTCTGGAGAAGTTTTTTCTATAAATAATATTTCTAGAAATTTATTAAGTGCTTGTGAAAAAGGATTAAACGTTTTTGATTTTATTTTAGATCAGGAGATAAAGAATAAAGATCTTATAGATTTTTTGTCTCTATTAAGAAAAAAGAAACTAGGGAATTTCTTTTCTTCGGATGTTTCTATCTATAAATTAAAAATAAAAAAACCTCCCATTCTTGAGTTTGTATGGGTTGAAATCTCTAGTGTGTGTAATCTAAGTTGTTTTCATTGCTGTGGAGAATTTGGTTTCTTGGCTAATACGGATGAGCCAAGTGCTTCCACCTCAGTTTTTAAGAAATTGTTGACCGATGTATATCATATGGGTTGTCGCAGAATTCAGTTTATAGGGGGAGAACCATTAATGAGAAGAAGCGTCCTAAGAGAACTTATACTTCATAGTAAGAAACTAGGATTTACGTTTATTGAAGTTTTTACTAATGGAACTATCCTTGATGAAAATATTCTTCGCTTCTTTAAATCCAATGATGTAAAAATTGCAATCTCTATTTACGGTTTTAAAGCCATCCATGAAAATGTAACCAGAACGACTGGTAGTTATGATAAAACTATAACATCTATACACTCTGCCTTAAAAATAAATATACCTGTACGAGTGGCAATTATTAGTATGGGTAATAATGAAGAGGATGTAGATAAATTAGTTTTGTATTTAAAGAAAGTTGGTGTTCATCAGATTAAAATTGATATTGTAAGACCCGCTGGGAGAGGAGTGGTGTGTGTGAATAATTCTCCGTCGTTAGCTAATAAGTATCTTATTAAAAAGCCCATTTTTACCAGTTGCTTTTTAAAAGATTTTGCAAGAGCAAGGTATGGACACACTTGTTTTTCAAAAAATATTTATATTTCAAATTCTGGAGATGTTCGTCCGTGTGTTATGGATCAAGATATAATTTTTGGTAACATACAACGAGAAAAGATTTCTGATATTTTACAGAAGAAATCCACGAAAGATATAAGGGGTTTTTCTAAAGATATGGTAGAAAAATGTAAAGATTGTGAGTTTAGATATTGTTGTTTTGGTTGTTATCCTGTTTTGAAATTCTTTAACAATTCCAACGATCTTTCAGTTGAACCAAAAAATTGTTTTTATAACCCATATACCGGTATATGGGGAACAACATAAACCTATATAGGAGAAATATCATGGAAAAACACAATGTTTTTTCTCTTCAGTTGGTTTCTTCCTCTGGAAAGACTTCCAAAAGAAAGAAAACCAGTAACAAGACCCTCAACAATGCTCCTTGTGAGCCGAGTGGTGGGAATTGTCCTCCAGTAACAGGATGTACTCCGAATAGCTAGTCGTACGTTGTTTTCTTTGCTATTCCTCGCGCTTATACACAAGCGCGAGTTTTTTTTCAAACTTCAAGAATGGAGTTGTTTCTTTTAAAAATTTCTTCCAACTGGGGTATATTTTTTTTACTAACTTCTCTTGATATTTATGTCCTTGATACACCCCATCTTTCATAAAATAGATATCTTGAGGATTTAATCTAACTCGTAGTTCGTTATCGGTAGCAAGTTCTATTAGTGCGTGAGTTATGGTTTTATTTCTGCATATCCCGTTAAGTAATATGTGCAAAATTTCATGTGTTATGTACACGATAGAATAATTTTCCCATAATTCTTTGTGTCCCCATAGAATGGCGTGGTCTTTGTAATATGCGCGCCCTTCTGAGAGTTTGGGGTGAAAAATGTATACCGTTACAGTTTCTTTAATCTCTGGTATGCGTAATACATCTTTTATATATGTTTTTATTAAAGGCTCTTTTTTTCTCCATTGATTTTCAATTTTTTGTAAATATGTTTCTGTCTCACGTTCTATTTTTTTGAATGCGGTTGTTCTAAATATTTCTTGATAAATTTTTTCCGTGTATTGCGTACTATTGGTAAATGCCCTTACAAACCCTTTCTTATTCGCTCGTAAACTGATCATTTGTATGCCCCACGAAGCATAGTTTGTCTGTATAAGAAAGAATTCAGGATCGTCGGAATAAATATCCCATATTTTTTTGTATGCTTTTTCAAAAAACGGGAAAACAGCAGGATCTTTTCCGTGTGTGCTCATCACCTCTGATGCGAGTGCATATTTATTTATTTTAAATTCAATTTTCATTTAATAGAAGTATATCATATTCCGACAGTGGAAGAAATCTGGGTGTGGTGCTGTCTTTGCTGTGCATAACTTATATCATACATCTTAAAAAATAGCTCATAGAGCTATTTTTTAGAGAATAGGGAGGACTTGACAACTTGCTCAATCCTTAAATATGGGGTATACTATAATCAGTTACCTTTACAAAGAAGATAATAAAATCAAAACATTAAAATAAATTCAGGTTTTTGGTGAAACATATCTGAAAATTTTATAAAAATAAAAGGCACGGAGGTGCAAAATGAAACGTACTACATCTTATATCGTTATCCTCCTGCTCGTCATATACATTTTTCCTGCAGGAGTTTCTAGTCAAACTGGAAATGCAATCCAGAATTTTAATGCAAAGTGGGTGAATCGGGTTCCTTGGTTGTCTTATTCCAATTCCCCATATGCTGAATTTAAAACGTATATAGACACCTGTCCTCAACTAGGATGCTCTGTGAGAATTTTGGAGCAAGGTGATATTCCGTATATGGAAAATTATGCTGGTTTTAATTGGATTGCAGATCCAACCGAGATACTTCCTATTCCAGATTCGGTAAGGATCACTGCGATGATTAAATCAACTAGTCCTGAAAATCTTCCTATTGTTCGTTTGAAGGTTAAATTACTTCAAAAGACAGCTAGTGGAGGATATTTCAGCGAAGCTAAAGATATTGGTCCTACGTGGGGCACATACACTTGGGGAATCCAATATCCAGTCCCTTCGTTTGAAGGGTTTGGGGTAGGAGTAACTGTTGGGCAATCCACTTCTCTTATGAAAGCGGTTATAGCAATATCTCGAATAGAGTTGTGGAAAAATGGTGTATGTTATTATGTATACCTCTTCTCTACAATAACGGCTATTGAAGATAACCCCAGTATTCCAACGGGGTTTACTCTTTCTCAGAACTATCCTAATCCGTTTAATCCAAGTACCAAAATTAAGATATCTATTCCTGAATCAGGAGATTATAAACTAGCAGTATATAATATTCTTGGTGAAGAAATTTCTACTCTTGTTAATGGATATCTACCTATCGGATCTCATGAATTTACTTTTAATGCGGTTGGTTTACCATCTGGTATGTATATCTACCGATTAATCGGTAGAAACGCATTACTTTCAAAAAAGATGGCATTGGTTAAGTAAGTTGATTTTTATTGTTTTCTCCTGTTCTTTTGCAGACAAAAAGTCTCACCTCGGTGGGACTTTTTTGTTATCCACTCCTTTTGTTTTTTATTTTGTGATATACTATCGGCAATTAAGATAATGTACGTATGTATAAAAAAATTATAATCGCATTGATATTAATAGTCGTTTTGTTTTCTGTTGGATCAACTGCATATGCAAAACCAGTTGAAAGTGTGGGGGTTACCCCAAACCAACAAACACTTCCGTATGAGAATGGTTCTTATTCTGGAAATCTTTTGGTTACTGTGTCTAATCCTCAAGAGAAAAGTCTCTGCGTGAGAATTCAAGATACTTTTTCTTTGGGAGGGCAAACAGTAAAAATTGCTGGAGCGTCTATTACCGGTGATGCAGATTGGACAAATTATCCAACCGCATGCGGTAGTGGCGACTTTCAGATTCGTATTAGTATCTCAGTAAAACCAACAAGTGGTACTCCTCTTACGAGTGGATCTTACCCATACGTGATTACTTCGAATTCTAATGGATACGAGAGCGTTTCAGCCACATTGCAGATTCAGAAAGTAGAATATAACGCATATACTGGAATTAAATTGGCTACATATAGTAACGATCAATTTAATGCGACTAATTGTAATGTATCTCAACCGATGAATGGATATGCGGCAGGAGATTATAGAATGTGCGCTCTTCTTCCGGTAAACAATTCTAATCCCAAACCTAATCCTGGTGGTGCATATGATTCTATTTTTGTGGAAGATGGGTTTCCTGCTGGAGTGGGTGCTTATATTGATGATGATTATGGGACCTGGGGAACTTGGACCCCTGATATAAATGGTTATAGGGCTACTGTGGAAGGTGGGGTGTTTTATGGAGGGTCTGCCTTCAGAAATTATACTGCTGCAAAGAAAATAGGGGGAGTATGGCAAACATATCCTATTATTGAAGTTGCGATTAATCCAGTTGCGGGTAAGGGTGATTTTAGTAGCACTCGTTCCATTAATGTATATGCTCCTAAAACAACAGGTGGAACTCCTGTACAAACAGATACACTTGCTATAACCCCAACAACAGAAACTATAGATGCCTCAGAATCATATGTTGGATTTCAAGCACTTCTTACTAAAACTATTGGAGGAGTCGCACAACCACCGATAACTGTTGGGGGCTTAGGCGCAACTTCGTGGTCATCGAGTAATCCAGCTGTTTTAGCTCCCGCAGTTAGTCCCAGTGGTTGTTACTTCTCTCATACGGGTGCTTCTAATAATGGACTTTGTATAAAAGAGTTTAAAGTTATTTCTCGTCCAAGCGCGACCACCACCGTGACTGTTACGGTAGATTCATATGGATTAACTGCCTCTGCGGTGGTAACGGTACTTCCTGCTCCTGTGGCTACTCCTAATATTTTAGCTTCGTGGAAATGTGAAAGTGGAAAGCCTGTTGTCACTATTGAACGATGGGATCAAGTTAATCCTTCTGCTTCTTATTTTCGTGTAGATAGAATTAATCCATTTGTGCAATTAGGAACGTCTGCAAATTTTTATTATGAAGATAAAACTGTTGCACAAAACACTACCTATGAATATGCCGTTTCTCCCGATACTCGTTTTGCACCCATGCAGACCGTTAGTGTTTCTGTAGGAGCGTGTAAATCTATAACTCTTGTTCCCACAAAAACAACTGAATCGTTTGCGGCGGATTCTAAGGGAATTTCGAAAAATATTGGAGTTACTGTAAATACTTCTGGATATAGTAATCCAGAAAATATTATTCAGACTTCGGATCCATCCTATCTTTCATTAGAAAAATATATTAAAGCTTATTATGAAACGATAGATAATTCTACGATAACTATTAAACGTAATGTTATTAATTCAAATAGTTTCTCTCAGAATCTAGTTATTACCCGACTAGCTTCTTCTACGGTAACTGCTACTACCTCAGGATCCATTATTCTTAATGCTTCTGATTTAGATGGAAAGAATGCAACCTCTGTTACTATTACTATTACCTTAAGTCCTGATCCTATTGTTGTTCCGCCAAGTATAACCTCATCTCTTTCTCTTGTTCCAAGTTTTTGTATTGGTCCTTGTACGGTAACCGGTACTTTAACAACTAATCTTTCTAATCCACTTGTCTATATATTCTCATCTGGAGTTAGTTCTTCTCCCGCTATCATAACAGCTACTAATACAACTCTATTGTCATATGGCCCTGTTACTGCAACCACTACATATCAAGCCATTGGTATTGCGGGTAATGGGGGAACTTCATTCGCCGTTGCAACAGCAACTATGACAGTATATCCAGCTCCTGTTTCTGCGACTCCTTCATTTGATTTTCTTCCGTTACTGCAAACGAAAACAATCTCAGCCGACGCTCTCCCTGCTGATGTTTCATTTCATTTAGAATCATTTCCTGTAAATATGTCGTGTGCTGATATTACGTACACTACATTTGCTGGTTCTACGGTTGCGGTAAATGGTTGTAATGTTACCACAACCATTACTGTTCCCGTAGGAACTACCGGATCTAAGAATGATGTTATTATTGCACGCGCAAATGCAACAAAATATCCTACTGTCTCTCCTCGATTGGCGGTATACGGAGTTACGATTACAGACTCAACATTAACCGCGAAACTTTCGTTGAATAAATCTGGAGCAAAAGTTAATGAATCCATAACTGCTGATATAACTTCGACAGGGGGAACTGGTGCTAAAACATATAAGGTTAATTTTGGTGATGGTTCTGGTGATGTTGTGGGTTCTTCTGTAAATCATGCTTTTGCATCTTCTGGAACGTATACTGTAACAGGTACGGTAACCGATGCGAATGGTACGACCGCTACCGATTCAAGAACTATTAATATAAATAAAGTTGTAGTGATTCCTATGGGGGATTGTCAACAATCATCATGTACGAGTGAGCCCGAACCAGACATTCCAACCTCATGCTTAAAAGATGTTGATTGCTTTAATGGATGCTCGGGATTAGACTATTTCACCGTGGGAACTTGTACGGTGACAAAGGGTACAAATGGAAATCCTGATACCGGAGTTTGTAGTTATAAAAATAAGGCAATTAAATCAATCTCTTGTGCTCCTCAATTATGTGTAGATCTTGCTGTTTCTCCAACTGAAATATTAGTGAGTCATAATGCTACCGCAACCGTTGATGGATCTGGAGGTATGCCCCCACTTGCCTGTTCGTCTGATTTTACTCCTGGATCTTCAAGTTCATACTGTGGAAAAGCGTTTACTAGTATGATTTCTCCTTCGGCGGGTACTGACAGATATAGTCATTCAGTGAGTGGAACTGTCTCTGAAACTAATTGGCCAAAACGTGATATTAGTACTGCGTGTTCTATAGATGTCATCCCACAAATTCAGGGAATACTTACTCTCAAATCTCCTACTCCACAGGCACGTCTTATTACTCCTGATCAGGTTGAGGTTGCGGTTACGGCAAACGGAGGACGAGGAAGTGGTACGTATAGATACGTTCTTGATTTTGGTGATGGATATGCAATCACATTGAATGCCGCAAGTAGTAGTGTAAAGCACATATACGCAGCGACATCTGTAAAAACTATATATCAAATTACATTACGAGTATCTGATAAAGACGCTCCTACGGTTCCTAAGTACGCCCAATTAGAAAGCGACGTTGTTTCCCAGGCGATAACCGCATATGCGCCTTTGGTATGTACTTTGAACATGAATAAATCCGTTGGACTTCCTCCGTTCCATCCTATCTTTATTCTCAAACCGAAAGGAGGAACTGAGAGTGGTTATACGTTCCTCATGAATGCAAATGGAGGTAGTAAGGTTACCGAACAAAAGACGCTTCCTGAGGGTGGAAAAAATATTACCGCCTCAACAACTTCTGAAACATATGTATTTTTGAATTCAGGAAAATATACTCCTATCGCAAAAATTATTGAATTAGATACTATTGGGGGAGGATTTCTAAAGAATAGCAAAAATAGTTCTACGACCTGCGCTACTTCTACTACTGTTCTTTCGGGAAGCGGTGGAGAAACAAATCCAGGACAATAAATTAGTAACGAATGATTCATAACTAGTAAGGAATAATTAATTACTGGTAAATAGTAAAATCCAAAACTCTCGAAAGGGGGTTTTGGATTTTATGATCCTTTATACTCATCTTTAAATGAGCTATACTAATCACTAACTACTAATCATCGCTAACTACTAATCACTCATTTTATTATGGTTATATACATTGGTGCAGATCATCGAGGGTTTAATTTAAAAGAAGGTCTCATTTCATATTTTAAAGAGTCAGGGTATGAGATTATTGATTGTGGAAATATCGAACATAATGATCAGGATGATTATGTTGATTTTGCGAGCGAAGTAGCGCGACAGGTGGGAAAGGATGCAAGTCGACGAGGTATTGTATTGTGTGGATCTGGGGTTGGTGTTTCTATTGTTGCAAATAAATTTCCTAACATTCGTTGTTCGTTATGTTTTTCTGCTGATCAAGCAATTGCAGCGCGTCATGACGATGATGCAAATGTTATTGCAATCCCAGCCGATTTTATTTTAGGTGATGTAGCGAAAAAAATTATTTCAACGTGGTTACAAACCGATTTCGATGGGGGAGATGCTTATGTGCGTCGTGTGCAAAAGATTAGTGAGGTAGAGTATGAAGTGAAAGAGAGTAAATAATCTAATTATATGAGAATAAGAGTGGGGGCTCTTATTTTTTTAATTTCAGAATTATAAGTTCTTCTTTCGGTTTATTTTTTATAATTTGTTCTATGGTTCTGTTTTTTAAAATAGCAACGCACATAAGAATAAACACACTGTGTGACACAACGAGAATCGTTTCTGTGGTATATTCCTTTTGTAACTTTTCTATAAATTTTTTAGCTCGTTTGTATACTTGTGTGAAACTTTCTCCTCCTTT
The DNA here is from genome assembly GCA_041674185.1 of Minisyncoccota bacterium. Taxonomy (GTDB): domain Bacteria; phylum Patescibacteriota; class Minisyncoccia; order UBA6257; family JAGOQP01; genus JAKBUF01. The sequence goes on along the minus strand of JBAYWE010000005.1, from coordinate 40,457 downwards.
ATGTCTACGTTGCGTGAGAGTTTTCTTCTCATATGTGTTCCAGACTATCTCATTTTCTTGTTTCCCTTCTGCAATGCCGGCTCCCCGTTCTCGCGTTAAGGGTTCTTGAATTATAGGAATTTTAAAAATATGAGAAATAATCTTTGCGGTATCTAACGCTCGCTGAAGAGGACTTGAGATAATTTTGTGAGGAATTATTTTTTTAGTAATGAGGCTTTGAGTAAGTTCTTTTGCTTCTTGTTTTCCCTGTGTAGTAAGGTGCCCCCCAAGAGATCCTAATATAACTCCTTTTTTTCCCTCACGTGTTTCTCCGTGTCTTACTAAAATAAGTCTCATAAATATATTTTAGTTTGTTTTTTCACTTTCTTCAATTTTATTATGTTTCTATCAGCTCTTTTTTAGTGTATACTGAATAGATATGGAAGTTATCCCTGTTATCAATAGTGAAACGGTCTCTGATGCAAAACGGCATCTTCATATACTGCAATCTTTTTCTCCTCGGGTAGACCGGGTTCATTTTGATGTTGGCGTTCCTCCTGTTTCGACTATCCGTGTTCCACTATTTCCTCAGATATTTCAAGAATATGCAGATCAGTTCTCGTTTGAATTGCACTGTATGGTTCCTGAAGAACTATTCTTTTCTCGTGCTCATCGTGCTCCAGGAGTGAAGCGTATTTTTTATCACCTTAATGAGATTCATAATATGGAGCGGTTTGAATTTCTTATGCGTTCTTGGAGAAAGCAGGGGATTGAAGTGGGTGTCGTTGTGCGTAGTACAGATGTATTGCGTGATATTGTACTTCCAAGGGGAGTCCACAGCGCTCTTGTCCTCTCTGTTGTTCCTGGTCGTGCGGGACAAAAATTTCAAGCACGGACATTGCGAGTTATTTCTTTTTTGAAAGAGAAATATCCGCGTGTTATACTTACTGTTGATGGAGGTATCACTCCCGTTATCGCAAAAAAACTTATAGCTCTTCATGTTACTCGTGTAACATCTGCAACATATATTTGGGAAAGTAAAAATCCAGAAGAAGCATATAAGAAATTAGTGGAAAGTTGTTAGTTGTAACTATTTAGCTCTATGTATTCATCCCATAAAAAAATAAAACAACTATATGTTATTGCAAATCATCTTCGCGAAGATGTTATTGCTATGCTTGAAAAAGCGGGATCGGGACATAGTGCGGGGTCTCTTGGTATGGCAGATGTTTTTACCGCTCTCTATTTTGGTGTATTAAATCATAATCCCAAAAAACCACTATGGGCAGATCGTGATAGGTTGGTACTTTCTAATGGGCATATTTGTCCTGTGCAATATGCTGCTCTAGCGCGGGCGGGGTATTTTCCTTTGAAAGAATTAAACACTTTACGTAAGTTCGGATCTCGTTTACAGGGGCATCCGCATCGCGCATCACTCCCGGGAATTGAAACAACTTCAGGTCCTCTGGGGAGTGGTCTTTCTCAGGGAATTGGAATTGCCCTTGCGGGACGTATGGATAGAAAACAATATCGCACCTATGTCATTCTCTCTGATGGAGAACATAATGAGGGGCAAACATGGGAGGCTCTCTTGCTTGCGGGCAAGCTTAAATTAAATTCTCTTACGGTTATTATTGATCGTAATAATATTCAAATAGATGGTTTCACTGAAGAGGTAATGCCTTTAGAGTCCTTACATGAAAAATATGAAGCATTTGGTTGGCACGTTATAGAAATTGACGGTCATAATATTGAAGCTTGTATTGATGCTACGTATGAAGCGAAAGCAATATATGAAAAGCCGACGGTAATTATTGCGCATACTATCCCCGGAAAAGGAGTTTCATTTATGGAGCGTTCATATATGTGGCATGGTGCGCCTCCTTCTCAAGAACAGGCTCGTCTTGCATTACAAGAGCTTCGTACGTTAGGAGGTAAGATTACAGGAGAGCATGAGTAAATGCGTATTATGGGGTATGTCGTATGTATTAAGAGAAGAGAAAAATGAAACATAAATCTAAATAAAAACTACAACTATGGAATGGATTAAAAAAATTTATATATATTTATTTTCTGCAGTGGGGCTTGTTCTTGTTATTATTGGATCTGTAGAAATTATTAATGTAGGATTGCGTGCGTATGTATTTACTCAAGCAGATATGGTGTATGACTATCCGCAGATTCAGCGTATGCCCGTAGATGAGAAAATAATAGAACCTAATCTTGCTCAACAAATTGCGTATCAAGAAAAGACACGGACGAGTAATCGCCAGAGGGAGATAGCAAATGCGATTGCGTTATTAGTGGTTGGTGTGCCCCTCTTCTTGTTCCATTGGAATATCATTAGAAAAAATAGCTAATCTTTTATGTTGAACTCTTTTCAAAATTTATCTCATGATATTTTCTCAAAATCTGTTCCTGTGTCTGCTCTTCGCGATGGATATGGTGAGGGATTACTTGAGGCAGGACAAAACCCGCATGTGGTAGTTTTAACTGCGGATGTTGCCGAGTCTACTCGGGTACATACTTTTCATAAATTATATCCAGATAGATTTTTTGAGATGGGTGTATCTGAACAAAATATGGCGAGTGTTGCCGCAGGACTTGCGGTTTCAGGGAAGATTCCTTATATAAATGCATATGCGGTATTTTCTCCGGGACGTAATTGGGAACAAATTCGTACTACGATTGCGTACAATAATGCGAATGTAAAAATCGCAGGACATCATGCTGGTATTTCTACAGGCGCGGATGGTGCTACGCATCAGGCAATTGAAGATATTGCATTGATGCGTGCTATGCCCAATATGATGGTACTTACTCCTTGTGATGCGATTGAGGCTCGTAAAATGACTGCTCAGATTGCCTATATAAATACCCCTGTATATATTCGATTACAGCGTGAAAAAACTCCTCTTATCACTACCAAAGAAACCCCTTGTACGATCGGGAAAGCCGAAGTGTTTTGGCTTCCCAAAACAAAAAAAGCTTCAGTTGTATTATTTGCTATGGGAGCGATGACGTATCAAACATTACTTGCGGCACGAGAATTAGAGAAATTACATATTGCTGCTGTGGTGGTTCGTATTGCAACCATAAAACCGTTTGATGAAAAAACAGTTAGTGAGTGGTTAAAAAAGACGGGGGCCGCTGTTACCGTTGAAGAACATACTATTTATGGAGGATTGGGATCTGCGGTGAGTGAGGTTGCGGGACGTATGTATCCTGTCCCCATAGAAATGATTGGTATAAAGGATGTTTTTGGACAATCGGGAACAGCCCACCAACTTCATAAAGCATATCATTTGGAGGTTGGTGATATTGTGCGTGCCGCTCAGAAAGTTGTAAAAAGGAGTAAATAGATTAATAACCCCTAGAAACTAACCACTCATCTATGAAGATTCTTACTATCGGAACCGCAACGGTTGATTATATTATTCCTGTATCAGTACCCGCAAAAAGAAATACGCTTACTTTTGAAAAAGGGAAAAAGTATGAAATACCAGCGCCTATCATGCGTGCAGGAGGAGGTGCTTTGAATGCGGCGGTAACCTGTGCTCGTGCAGGAAGATCGGTTATACTCGCTTCTCAGTGGGGATCTGATGCCGCGGGTTCATTTTTAGAGAATAATATTCGAGCTGAGGGAATTATTCCTCAGGTGACTATTTCTCATAAGCAACCTACAGGAATTGCATTTGAATTAGTATCTTCTGATGGGGAGCGTACCGTGCTTGTTTCGCATGGAGCTCTTTCTTCTTTTTCTTTTGCTTCTATTCCCACAAAAGATTTATCAGATGTTGCCTGGGCGTATGTCGTTACAGGGTCTCTTCCTATTATGGTTATTGAAAAATCTTTACGTTTGTTGCGGAAAGCTGGTATTTCTATTGCACTGAGTCCTTCGGCTCAGTTGCTCACACGGGGGAAAGAAGCGCTTGCTCCTATTTTAAATATGAGTGATGTGGTTATTATGAATCGCGCTGAGGCTACTTTGTTGACAGGAATTAAAGCTGTACATACTAATAAACTTTTTATAGAACTTGATCAGATGATTCGCGGTATTGCGGTTATGACTGATGGTGATCGAGGAGCATTGGTATCTGATGGTTCTCGTATGTTTGCAAGTGCTGCTTTTCGGGCTCATGTTGTTGATGAAACAGGAGCGGGAGATGCTTTTGGAAGCGGATTTATTATGGGACTTTTGGAATCAAATGCACGATATGGAAAAGGAATGTGTACTGAAGATGAAATGATGTATGCACTTCGTCGTGGTCTCGCAAATGCGGCATCAGTAGTAGAACATCTTGGTGCTACCGAAGGTATTCTTACGAAAAAACAATTTCTTACACAAAAACGCTGGAGAGAGTGCGCTATAAAAATTACTCATCTTAATTAGAAAAATTTATTTCTATGATCGTTGTCTTTACGGGTAATGGTAAAGGGAAAACAACTTCGTGTCTTGGACATATGATGCGTGCTGCCGGACAGGGGAAACGTACGCTTATGCTTCAGTTTATTAAGGGTCCGTGGATTTCTGGAGAACATAAATTTATTGATACTCATTCAGAATTAAAAAAGAATATAGAAATAGTGCGCGGCGGAAAAGGATTCGTAGGAATTTTAAATGATACGCTTCCGTTTACAACACATAAGCATGCGGCTGAAAAATTACTTGACCGTGCGAAGAAGGCGATTACTTCGAAAAGATATAATCTTATTGTTTTGGATGAAGTAAACGTGGCCGTTTCTCTGAAATTAGTAAAACCCTCTGTGGTGCTGAAGATTGTGAAACAAATGCCCCGTGATAAAATTATTATATTGAGTGGGCGATATGCGCCTATGAGTTTCATTCGCGCCGCTGATTTAGCGACAGAAATGAAAGAAATAAAGCATCCCTTTCATAAAGGGAAAAAAGCGCAAGTGGGATTTGAGTTTTGACCCAGATAGTAGAATTTTTATTTGCTACGCAAGTTCTTGCACTAAAAATTCACTACTGGGTGAATGTTTATAGATACAATGAATATTATTCTATAATTTTGCAATATCTATGCATCTTTCTCAACTTGCATTTTGGTTTTTTGTATTATCAATTGTGGGGGCGGGATGTGTGGCGACGGGTATTCCATTTTATTATATCGTGTGTGCGACGATTCTTGCGGGAATCGTTTTTATTTTTTTGGGAGTATTTACTAATTATCGTGCGTGGTTTTGGCGTGGATTTTTTTGTTTGTTTATTTTGTGTGGTTCTGGATATGCTTTGTGGTATCAATCAAACCACACCCCCTCTCCACCGCAGGTTCTTTTTGGTGTCCAATCCACATATAGTGGAGAAATTGTTTCGTATCCACGCGCGTTTGATGCATCACAATCTTTTCTCTTAAAAACGACGGAGAATGATGTTATCTCTGTGCGTGTTCCACCTGTATATGCCGTGCAATATGCGGATACACTTCGCATTACAGGTATTGTTGAGTCACTCTCAAGTACTACCCAATATTTGAAGCAAGAAGGAGTTGTGGGCACACTTTCTTTTGGGCGGGTGGAGTCAATTACTCGTTCCACTTCTTTTTCTTTTTTGCGAACGCTTTATTCTGTTCGTGACAGGGTGGGGGGAATTTTTAGAAATGTATTTTCACGTGATCAAGGGGCCCTCGCCTCCGGATTGCTTTTGGGTCAACAGAGCGCATCGTTCTCTTCTTCTTTAAAAAATGATATGAAGCAAAGTGGCACAACACATCTCGTGGCACTTTCCGGATATAATATTTCAATTGTGATTCAGGTGTTGTACGGCATTGTTGGATTTTGGATATCTCGTAAGAAGTCGTTTCTTTTCATGATGATGGGGGTTATATTGTTTGTCCTTATGACGGGAGCCGAAGCATCAGTCGTACGCGCGGCTATTATGGGCTCACTTCTATTAGTCGCAGAGCGTTTGTCTCGGGTATATAATTTTGCGCATGCTATGGCGGCAACAGCGTGGGTTATGATTCTTTTTAATCCGCTCTCCTTTGTTTTTAATATTGGATTTATTCTCTCATTCATCTCTTTGTGGGGAATGTCGTACATTGGCCCCATTTTATTATATTGGTTGCAATCTATCTCTTGGATTTCATTTGTGTGGGCAAGGGCATTTTCTGAAACTGTGGGAGCGCAGATTGCTGTTGCGCCGTTATTATTGTATTGGTTTGGGGGAGTTTCTCTTTCTGGGGTTATCACTAATATTATTCTTCTTCCTCTTGTTCCTGTGGCGATGGGGCTATCTTTTTGTGTTGCATTGGGGGGATTTTTATTTTTACCATTCGGATGGCTTCTTTCTTTTGTGGTTCGTCCCATCCTCTCTTTTTTCTTATGGATTATTCACCTCGGAGCACAATTTGGATTTGTAACTCATCAGGTGTCATTAGGAGTGGTTATGGGAGCGTATCTGGTATTAATAGGAATCATGATAAAATATAAAAAATTAAGAAATAAAGAAGTATTATATACAATGAATTAATTTTGAATTTTTATGTTTTGGTATGTCTTTTAAAAATTAGATATTGGGTACTGGTAATTTTTTAATATGTCTGGTTCTATAAAAATTATTTTTATTATATTGTTTTGTGGAGCGATATCTCTTTGGTGTCGGGTTTATTTTTATATCGCACCTCAGGATCCGGAGTTGTATTTCTTACCGGTGGGGCAAGGGGATGCGCAATTGGTCCGCATAGGAAAAACGTCGATTCTTATTGATGGTGGCCCTCATAAAAGTGTTCTTGATTCTCTCGATCGTGTACTGGGTGCGGGAGTTCATATTGATGTGATATTTGTTTCACATGGGCAGTTAGATCATATAGGGGGTTTATTCGATGTTATTTCTTCTCATTCGGTTGGAGCGCTTTTATATCAAGGAGAAGTAACTCCTTTATTAGCACAATTATTTGATCGTGCGCATGAATATGCTGTCCCTATTATGAAGATAGATACAAGAGATACTCTTTCGTATGCTCAATCTATTTTTACTGTTTTATCTTTAGAACAAAAAATTCCTTCTCAGAGTACGTTAAATGATGATTCTCTGGTGCTTCATTTCGCTACTCCCCATGCTTGTGCGTTATTTACCGCTGATATAGGATTTCGTGCAGAGAAACAACTACTCAATCAATATACAAATCAATTAAATTGTGATGTGCTTAAAGTAGCTCATCATGGATCAAAAAATTCTTCCTCAAACGAATTTTTACGCGTCGTCTCTCCGGCTCTTTCTGTTATTGGGGTGGGAAAAAATTCTTATGGACACCCCACTCAAGAAGCACTTACTCGCCTTATTCAGGCGGGAAGTCGTGTATTTCGTACAGATCAGGAAGGAATTATAAAAGTTATTTTTAAACAGGATACGATACAGACCTCTTTCCTAAAATTATAGATCTATTTGTATAGCATTATTTTCCAGATAGTACTTGCCTGTCGGTAGGCAGGGAAGTTCGCGTATTTCATAGTATATTGTTATGCAATAAGTGAACCTCACTATTGGGTTTATTTTTTTACTTTTTTCAGGTATCTTATATTCATGAAGACATGGATAAAAGATATTGTAAATAAGGTTGATGAAACAGTACCCCTCTCAGGATGGGTTTCCAATCGACGAGATCATGGGAAGCTTATTTTTATTGATTTGCGTGACCGTAGTGGTGTGTGTCAGGTGGTGTTTGGCCCCTGGTCTGGAGAAGATATATATGCACAGGCTCAAAAACTTCGCAGTGAGTGGGTTATTCAGATACAGGGTTTTATAAAGAAACGTCCTGAAAATATGATAAATCCTGAGTTATCTACAGGAACTGTTGAGGTTGATGTAAAAGAGTTAATTATTATAAATGAATCTCAAACCCCCCCGTTTCCTTTGGAAGGAGATGGGTATGAAATTGATGAGGAGGTGCGTATGAAATATAAGTATCTTGATTTGCGTCGTCCTCGTTTACAAAAGAATCTTGGGATTCGTCATCGAGTGATAAAATTTATTCGTGATTATCTGGATACTGAAGGATTCTATGAAGTAGAAACTCCCATTCTTACAAAATCAACTCCAGAAGGTGCTCGTGATTATGTGGTTCCGTCACGATTATATACGGGTTCTTTTTATGCACTTCCTCAGTCTCCCCAACAGTATAAACAATTACTTATGGCGAGTGGTGTTGAAAAATATTTTCAAATTGCTCGTTGTTTTCGTGATGAAGATACGCGTGGAGATAGACAGCCCGAATTTACTCAGATGGATTTAGAAATGTCTTTTGTTGAACGTGAAGATGTTATGCAATTAAATGAAAAATTACTTATTACATTAGTACAAACAGTTTTTCCAGAAAAGAAGATTCAACAAGTTCCTTTTCCTCGCATCACCTATAAGGAAGCAATGGAAAAATATGGAACCGATAGACCTGATTTAAGAGAAAACCAAGAAGATAAGAATTTATTGGCATTTTGTTGGGTAGTTGATTTTCCTTTTTTTGAAAAAACAGAAGAAGGGGGGTGGACCTTTACTCATAATCCATTTTCACAACCCAAACCTGAACATCTTGAATTGCTTATGCAAAAGGAACGTATCGGAGATATTCTTACCACACAATATGATATTGCTTTGAATGGATTTGAAATTGGAGGTGGAAGTATTCGCGCACATAATCCTCAGGTGCTTAGTCGTGTTTTTGAGATTATGGGGTATGGATCAGAAACGATTCAGAAAAATTTTGGACATATGTTAGAAGCATTCTCCTATGGCACTCCTTCTCATGGGGGAATTGCATGGGGGCTTGATAGATTATTAGCCATTCTTCAGAATGAACCAAACATTCGGGAAGTGATTCCATTTCCAAAAACAGGGGATGCGCGCGATCTTATGATGAGCGCCCCCTCTGAACTTGATCCCAAACAGTTACAGGAATTACATATTGATATTCGCACTAAAAAAGTGTAGATTGACTTATATTATTTACTAATTATTAAAATCCATATTATGAAAGGAGTATCTTTTCCGTTATTTAAGACCAAACTTGATGTTGAATCTGAGCGGTTTAATCTAGAAGACCCCGCGGGACGTAAAGAGTATTTTACTCTAAAAGCACAATCAGATGTTGAAAAAATACGGGAATATTTAGATGAGGGGAATACGTTTTTAGCTATTCTTCTTGGAAAGAAAAATTCGGGGAAGGGGACATATTCAAAATTGTTTGCAGAAGCTGTTGGTAAAGAGCGTGTGCTTCATATTTCAGTTGGAGATATGGTTCGTGAATTGGATACTATTGTACGTGATGAAGAACAACAGAAAGAACTTGTTGTGTATCTTGAAAAACATTACCGCTCTTCTGTCCCGTTGCAAGAGGCATTTGATGCCATTAAATCTCGTTCAACTCAATTTCTATTACCTACTGAATTAATCCTTGCACTTCTCCGCCGTAAGATTGAAAACATAAAGGGTAAAGCAATTTTTATAGATGGATTTCCTCGCAATCTGGATCAAATTTCGTATTCATTATATTTTCGTCAGATTATGGGTTTTAAAGATGATCCAGATTTTTTTGTGTTTATTGATGTTCCCGAAAGTATTATTGACGAGCGTATGAAATACCGAGTGATTTGTCCTATTTGTCATGCACCTCGTAATCCACGTTTATTAAAAACAAAAGATGTTGGGTATGACATTGAAACAAAAGAGTTTTATCTTATGTGTGATGATCCTGCATGTAATAAGGCTCGTATGATTCCTAAAGAAGGGGATAGTCTTGGAATTGAAGCAATACGAGATCGCATCGAATTGGATGATACTATTATGCGTTCCTTGTTAGATATGGATGGTGTTTCAAAAATATATCTTCGTAATGCATACCCTGTCCACGAAGCTTCTACTCATCTCGCTGACTATGAAATTACCCCAGGATATTTTTATACCTGGGATGAAACAAATCAAAAGGTAATTACTGATGAAAAGCCATGGACTGCATTAGATGAAAATGGTATTGAATCATACAGTTTATTTCCCGCTCCTATTGTTGTCTCATTATTACACCAGATTGCTGAGAAATTGGGATAATATTTGACTTTTTGGTCTTGATACGGTATCTTCCAAGGAGAGTCCTACTATATTTTTCCGAACTAAATATACAAGTTTGGGAGGACGAATTTATATGTACCGTGGTATGTATATGAGTCCACCCACCTGACGTACAGTCGGGAAAAACTTTCAGTAGGGCTCTTTAAAATTCTTTATCTTCTTAATCTATATTATGAAAACCTGTTCAATATGCGACAAAGGATCACAAATGGGAGGTACACGCATTAAGTTGCGTGGTAATTATAATCCTACGAATTGGTCTCGCAAATTTCCTAATTTACAAAAAACAAAAGACGCAAAAGGATCGCGTATTGTTGCGTGCACAAAATGTATCAAGCGTATGGCGAAAGATGCTAAATAATTTTTTATTTTATAAATATTTTGTAAAAATCTCATGGGTATGAGATTTTTTATTGTTATAAGTTCTTTACCCTTTTCCTTTTACCCCCCCCGTAGTGGAGCGTTGCTTCACTACGGGGCATGGTTTATACTTATAGATATGAAACCACGTCTTATAAAAGCTTCGGGGGAAGTTGAGTCGTTTAACGAAAAAAAACTTGCCGAATCATTGCGTCGCGCGGGTGCATCGCGAAAACTTATTTCTCATACTCTTGCATCAGTACGTCCAAAAGAAAACCAGAAAGTTACTTCTCATATATTATATAACAAGGTGTTTAATACTCTTTGGAAATTAGATAAAGGAATTGCACAGCGGTATTCATTAAAACGGGCTATTATGAATTTAGGTCCTGCAGGACATGTATTTGAGTCATTTGTGGGCCGTATTTTTCAAGAGCATGGATATGAGGTCCGTGTTGCACAAATAGTGCAGGGAAAATGTGTTTCACATGAAGTTGATGTACTTGCGCGCAAAGACAATAAACACTATATGATTGAGTGTAAATATCATAATCAAATGGGTGTGCGTTCGGATGTGAAAGTGACTCTTTATACACACAGTCGATTTTTAGATATCAAATCAGCGTGGGAATTGTCTGAAAAAGAGAATGAGATTCATCAGGGATGGCTCATTACAAATACCCGTCCTACTTCTGAGGCTATCGCATATGGAGAGTGTGTGGGAATTCGTATTATCGCGTGGAGATATCCAGAGGGAGCTGGGTTAGATTATTTTATTGAATCAAAAAGACTATATCCTATAACCATTATTCCTTCATTCCCTCTCTCCATGGTTGAAAAAGCATCCTTAAATGGAATATTGTTGGCGCATGATGTGTTATCATGGACTTCATCTGCACTGTCTCGATTGCTCATGATTGATGTTCGTCAAGCACAGCGTATTATTAATGAAGCGCGTCTGTTGGGATAATTTGTTTTTTCTCATTAAACGGGGTAGTTTAATGAGATGTAGCGGGCTGTAGTATAACGGCAGTATACACCCTTGGGGTGGGTGCGACCCGGGTTCAATTCCCGGCAGCCCGACAAAAAATAAAAACGTCACAAAGAGGCGTTTTTGTTTTTATTGGACTCAAAGGAATTGAAATAGGAAGGGTCGGAAACCTAAGGTTTCCGTGTAGGAAAACAACGAGCGAAGCGAGTGTTAGAAACCGAGGGGTTCTAAAACAAATCTATAGCGATATAGATTTGTTGTGAAATTTCCCGGCAGCCCGACAGTATCACTTTTAGATCTTTTTGCTGGGTGTGATTCCTGATATCAATTATTAATCGGGATAGTTTGGCAAAAGTTGTAATATATCCATAAAAGATAGATCGCGCTACTGTTTTGGGCACCCTATTACTTTATTTGACTATTTTCTTAATTTGAGTCATATTGAAACTCTTATCCTCCTTGTTCGTTGTAATAGGTGTAAAAGCCCTATTTTACTTACGTTATTGAGGTAACGGGGATTATTTTATGCGTATTTTTTCATCTTTTTCATTTATTAAGCGCATTTATCGCCATCTGAGGGTTTTTCGATGGCAGTTTTTGGTATCTCTTGGGTTTGTGGCTCTTTCTCAGGGAGTTTCTATTGTTTCTCCATTAGCTTACGGTCAAGTTGTTGACTCTTTATTTTTGGGGTCCTCTTTTGGCGTGGTGGTATGGTGGATTGGACTTTCATTTCTTTTATGGATGGTAAACCTTCTTTTTGGTTATTTGAGAGATGTATATGAATTACGTCATGTTGATTTTCAAATAGATAGACATATTACTAAAGAATCATTTGGTAAATTTCTTTCTCTTTCTATTGGGCAACATAATAATCACCATTCAGGTATTAAGCAGAGTATTATGAATCGTGGAAAACATTCGCTTTCTACACTTGCGTTCACGGTTCTCTATGAATTATTTCCTGATGTACTTCGTTTATTGTTTATGTTGATCGCGATTGCATGGTCTCACATGGTTATTGGCGCTGTTGTTTGGGTGGGGGCTGGTCTATTTCTCATTGTTTCTTTTTATATTAATCGTTCGTTCCAACCTAAAGTACGATCTTTACAAGATATGTGGGATGAAAATGGAAAACTTGAATTTGAGTTATTGCGCAATGTAGAACTTATTCAGGTAAACGCGCAAGAGAAGCGTGCATTAAAAGAGATGGACGAAAACTATGCCCATATTGGAGAATATGGGAGAGATGTGTGGCTTTGGTTTACGCGTATGTCTCGTCTGCGTGATATTATTTCTATCGTGACTCGTACCTTGGTTATGGTTTTGGGAGTTTGGTATGTTACTGAGGGAGTCTTTCTTCCTGGATATATTGTCGTACTTATTTCATGGTCATCTGATGCGTTTGGGCGACTCTCTGATATTGGGGCGGTACATCGTCGTTTGTTAGATATGGGAACTTCAGTTCAGAAACTATTTGAGTTCTTTGATATTTCTCCCGCGGTTACTTCATCTTCCGCACCAGAAGATGTGTCTACCGTCGTTGGGTCCGTTGTTTTTGATCACGTTTCATTTGCCTATCCGAAACGTCGGTATATTCAAGATACCGAAGCAGATGTTGATAACGTTTCACTTGAAGAAGAAAAAACAAATAAACCCGCATTACGTGATGTTTCGTTTGCTATTCCTGCGGGTTCTCGGGTAGCAATTGTGGGTCCTTCAGGAGCGGGAAAATCAACTATTGTTCATTTATTGTTACGTGCATACGATCCTGATGCAGGGTACATTTCTGTTGACACTCATGACATTAAAAATATAGATTTGAGCCGGTATCGTCGTTCTATTGGATTAGTTGAACAACAAGTTTCGCTCTTTGATAATACCTTACGATATAATATTACCTTTGGACGCGATGAACATGAACCAACTTTGTCTGATGCTGAATTACTTGGTATTGCTCATACTTCTCGAGTTGACGGTTTTCTTCACAAATTAGAAAAAGGATTTGATACTGCTATTGGGGAGAAGGGAATTAAACTTTCTGGAGGAGAGCGTCAACGAGTAGGTATTGCACGAGCTCTTGCAAAAGATCCTCGCATTTTGATTTTTGATGAAGCAACTTCGAGTTTAGATACTGAAAATGAACATTTGATTCAGGAATCTATGCAGGATGCCTCAAAAGGACGCACGACGATTGTAATTGCTCATAGACTTTCCACCGTAAAGGATGCCGATACTATTATTGTATTAGAGGATGGTGTGGTGGTGGGAATGGGAACTCATCGTGAACTTCTGAAAACATGCTCTACCTATGCAACATTGGTAAAACATCAATTAGATAAATAGTAATTCAGATGGCGGTTGACGAATTCCTATATAAAAAAGAGAGATAACCTCTCTTTTTTATATAGGAATCAGAGATTAGTTTTTTGCTCTATAAGATGAGTGAATGTGGTTGGAAATTCATATGAGCCTAGGGTATACTGCTGTATATAGTTAGTTTATAAGTATAAAAATAAAATAATAGTATCTGATATGACAGAATCTAATAAAATTGAAACAACTCGCGTTGTTATTATAGGAAGTGGGTTTGTGGGATCTACTGCAGCGTTCACCTTAATGGTGCAGGGGATTGCTTCTGAAATTGTTTTGGTTGATGTGAATAAAGAGAAAAGCCAGGGAGAAGCTATGGATATAGAGCATGGACTGCCCTTTGTTCCGGGTGCTCGTGTATGGGCCGGGGAATATAGTGATTGTGCTGATGCAGATGTTGTTGTTATTACCGCAGGAATTGGACAGAAGCCAGGACAAACACGATTAGAACTTGCGAGTACAAATACAAAAATTGTTCGTGAAATTGTAAAGCAAATCGTGTCTTATACGAAAGATGCTATTATTCTTATGGTTACCAATCCGTTAGATGTTATGACATATATAGCACTGAAAGAATCAGGATTTTCAAAAAATCAGGTATTTGGGACAGGAACAACCCTTGACTCTTCTCGATTAAAATATCTCCTCGCACAGGAATTTGATGTGTCTCCAGATAGCGTTGATGCCTATATGTTCGGAGAGCATGGCGATAGTGAATTTCCCGCGCTTTCAAGCGCTCATATTATGGGTGAATCCATTAAAAATTTCCCGGCCTATAATGAGAAAAAAATGCAAGAAATATCTGAACAAACCAAACATGCCGCAGGGGAAATTATTTCTAAAAAAGGGGCTACTTATTATGCAATTGCGTTAGTTATCGCTCGTATGGTGCGGGCTATATTACACAATGAGAATTATGCGTTTCCTGTGTCTACTCTTTTGGAGGGAGAATATGGGTTTGATGATGTATGTGTTTCTGTTCCCGCTCTTATAGGACGGAAGGGGGTGCAAAAAATTATACCCGTAACTCTTTCTCAAGAAGAACAAAATCAGTTACAAAAATCAGTGGAAGTTATCACTTTAGTACTACAAGAAGTGATGCCAAAATAATATTCTCATTAATAATTTTGTCGGGGCGCCGAGAATTGAACTCGGTCTACACGCACCCGAAGCGTGCGTACTACCGACATACTCCGCCCCGTAACTTTTGAGATACCATATCATGCTATTATAAAAAAGGAAATATATGCAAAAAAACCCCTTTCAACCAGAATATTTTATTAACCCTAATATACAAGGGGAAATGGAAAAAATGCATACAAGTGAGTATATGGAGTATCTTGATCATACTGAGTATGATGAAGATGAGATTCATGATACTCAGAAAGGTTTTTCATCACCAGAATCTATTTCTAAAAATAAAACTTCTCATGAATATTCAGAAGATGATCAGCGTGTATTCAGAGAAATTGAGCATGGTTCATTTGCTCATGTGCATGAACTTACAACACTTTCACCTACAATCGCCGGAATACTTGTTCAGCGTTTAGAATTTCTTAATCTTGCAGGAATAACGACACTTTCTTCAGACACCGCTCGTTATCTAGGATCTCATCAGGGGAAACTTTATCTTTCTGGATTAAAATATTTTGAACCGGGTGTTGCGAATGCATTGGGGGATCATCGTGGGTATTTAGATTTGGCTCGTTTGGAAACTATTTCATTAGAAGATGCACATGCACTTATGCGTCAACAAGGTGATTTGAGACTTTCTTCTTTACGGGTATCTTTTGATACAGCTTATATACAGGAATTAGAATCTTTGTTTGATGCCTTTTTAAATCATGAAGGCGAACTGCTTCTTTCTTCTGAATTACAAAACAGGTATGAACTATATAAAGCGAAAAAACAAACATTTAAAAAAGTAATATAATATGATTTCTTACGAAGAGTTTAAAAAAGTAGAATTAAAGACTGTATTGGTAAAAACCGCGCAACGCGTTGAGGGATCTGAAAAATTATTACAACTCTGTGTTGTTGAAGGAAAAACTTCTGAAGGCGAAGACATAACTCGTCAGATTGTTGCGGGTATTGGAAAGAAGTATGAACCGGAGATCCTTATAGGGAAAACAATTATTATTGTGGCAAATCTTGAACCTCGTTCTCTCATGGGACTAGAGAGTCAGGGGATGTTGCTTGCGGCAAGTAATGATTCTGAAGGACCTATACTTTTAACTACTTTAGAAAATATTACTCCGGGGAGTGAAATTCGATAAGGGTTTTGTAATTTTTTTGAGCTAAATTTTTAAGAACGGGTATTTCTTTTTAGTATCCTTTATTTTATACACACCATTTTCGTGATACGGGTGTGTTTTTTTTGTAATATATCTATCATTACAACGGCGTACTAGGTATAGAGAACTATTATTGAAGCAGTTAAAACAATATATATATGAACAAAATGAATAAAAAATTAATTACCCTTATCACTATCAGTACTCTGATATTTGGTTTTATGGGTCCGATATCGGTTTTAGCCGCAAGTCCCGCGGTTGTAAATCTTGGTTCTGCGGGGAACTTCAGTATTCTTTCAAAAACGGCAATTACTACCACGGGGGTGACTGCTATTACAGGAGATATTGGAGTTAGTCCGGCTGCCGCAAGTACGATGACTGGATTTTCATTAGTTCTTGATGCTTCTGGTACCTATGCTATTTCTGTTCTCGTGACGGGAAAGGTGTATGCTTCTAGTTATACCGCGCCAACCCCGAGTTATGTTGGTACCGCAGTGAGTGCTATGGAAGCGGCATATACGGATGCAAACTCACGAGCAACTGATGTTTTAAACGCAGGATTGGGCGATTTAGCTGGTTTAAATCTGGTAACAGGCGTGTATACTTTTGATGGAGCGGGGAATGTGATTATTACCGATGATGTTACTCTTACGGGGAGTGCAACTGACGTCTGGATATTTCAAATACCGGGAACTTTAAATATTAGTGCCGGTAAAAAAATATTATTAGGTGGCGCAGCACAGGCTAAAAATATTTTCTGGGCGGTTGCGGGTGCTACGACTCTTGAACCAGGATCCATTTTTGAGGGGAACATTCTTGGCGGTCCCGGTGCTTCAACTATTGCGGGACAAAATGGTGCTGTATTACATGGAAGAGCTTTGGGACAAACTGATGTTACATTGATTGGCAATACCGTGAGCGGTGAGGCGATTGTGAGTCCTCAACTTACTATAGTAAAATCTGTAGTGAATAATAATGGGGGAGGTAGATCAGTGGGTAATTTTCCATTATTTATTGATGGTATTGCGGTGAGTTCGGGTTCAGCTAATACTGTTTCTGTGGGTGCTCATGTTATATCAGAAACATATGACGCTGGTTATTACGTGCAATCATTTTCTGGAAATTGTTTGAGTGGTACTATTACTCTTGTATCGGGTGACAATGAAACTTGTACCATTACGAATGATGA
This sequence comes from Minisyncoccota bacterium, assembly GCA_041674185.1. GTDB lineage: Bacteria > Patescibacteriota > Minisyncoccia > UBA6257 > JAGOQP01 > JAKBUF01. The sequence goes on along the minus strand of JBAYWE010000005.1, from coordinate 23,193 downwards.
TATTGCTGTCATTTCTAGTTCATCGTCAGGAGGTGGTGGCAGCACGCGCTATGGATGTAATGATCCTAAGGCATCAAATTATGATTATTTCTCTGCAAGTAACCCGGCGTTGTGTGTATATACGGGTATTACCCAGACTTCTCCTGTAGCACCCGTAACTCCTCTTGTTGTAGCTTCTCTGATACCATATCCTACAACAGTATTTTCCCCCCTTACTACCTATACTACGCATACTACTTTTGTCCCAAACTTTCCGTATGCCGGATTTGCTCCTCAGAGTAAATCTATTTTAGAAAATATTACTTTTGTACTTGGTGTGTTGCTTTTCATTTCTGTTTCCTCGTATGCAATAGTACGCGTTCGTAGTTTATGACATATATGTTTACAAAAACTATTTCTATGAGAACGATATTATATATTGTTCTTATGGCGATAATTTTTTGTACTCTTGTCCTTCTTTATTTTAATTATGATAACTTAATTAAAAAAACCCCAGAATTTTTTATCAAAGGTTCTTCTGTTTTTTTAAGTGAAACAGGCGCTCTCTCTTCCCCCTCTGTAGCACACGTAGAAGCTTCAATTCTATCAGTTACAAAACCATTCCGTATTAGAATTCCTAAAATAAATATTAATGCTTCTGTTATATCTGTTGGCTTAACTTCAACAGGAGCTATGGATGCTCCTGAAAGCCCTCATGAAGTTGCCTGGTATAATCAGGGACCGATTCCGGGTGAAATTGGTAATGCTGTTTTAGTCGGACATTATGGATGGAAGGATGGCGTCCCTGCTGTGTTTGATGTGCTCTATACCTTAATCAAGGGTGATGAAATATATATTGAAGATGAAAATAAAGTGGTTACTATTTTTTCTGTAAACAGGGTTGAGACCTATAAAGAGAATCAAGATGCATCAGATGTATTTATTTCAACCGATGGAAAAGTTCATTTGAATCTTATCACGTGTGGAGGGGATTGGAACGAAGATCAGAATAGGTATTCCAATCGAACGGTGGTTTTTGCTGATAAAAAATAAACCCCCATCAAGGGGGTTTATTTTTTTGGTGGACCGTACCGGATTCGAACCGGTGACCTCGTCATTGCAAATGACGCGCTCTACCAACTAAGCTAACGGCCCACATGTTTTAAAAGAAAAAGCAAATGGATAAAAATGTATCTATATATATTTTTATCCTCTACCAACTAAGCTAACGGCCCAGATTAATTTTTGTAAAGGGAATCCTCTTCATCAGTCTGCTCTCCCTAATGGGTAAAGGTCATCGGTTTCGCCTCTCGTCGTGCCGTCGCACTCCTCGGGCTAACCACCGACTCGCTATGCTCGTTGCTACTCGCATATGCTCCGTCGTTCGATTCCCTACGTGAGCAAAGCAGTTTGCTCACTTTACCCGCTTAATAAAATTTATATCCGCAAGGGATAAAAATTTTATTATGAGCGGGTAAAGGGAATCGAACCCTCATCTTCACCTTGGAAGGGTGACATAATAGCCATTATACCATACCCGCGAACCATTTTTTAAAAGAATACTTCCCGTTTTTTTATTGAATATAATAACGTCTAAAGTTTGAATATGGTAACACATACGCTTGATTTTTGCAATAATTTTGATACCCTGATGAAATATCATATATGCATACATTTCTTGTGTGGAAGAATAAATTTAGTAGAAAAACCCAAATAACACTCATAGTAGCCGCTAGCGTTATTGTCGTCGCATTTCTTGCTTTTATCTTCTCTTCCTTATCGGGAGGGGGAGTTCCTGATACATTTTCTACTTCTCGCCAGGCCGCTTCATTATATGCGCAAGGAATTGTTTCTATGCTTGATGAGACTAATAAAAATATTACTGCCCTTCAAAAAGGAGGAGTTTTTAAAACACGTTCTGAAATTGCAGATATGATCACTGCTGAAATTCAGAAGAATAAAGATATCCGTGAAAAGGCCATTCAACTTGCATTACAGCTTGAACAAATGGCAAAAGATATTCCTAACATCTCTCCTGATGATGCAGCTCAAACGGCACTCGTTGCTATTTCTCAAGAAACCGCACTTATTGCTCAACTACTTTCATATAACAATGATTTAAATCAATTATTGATATTAGCGCAAGAAGAATTAGTAAATGGGTATCGAAACTATGTTGCGATGAATGATATTATTACGAAAGTGAATAAAGGAGCTCAAGATATTAATGATCTGAATGGCCGGTTTAATGATGGATTGAAAAAGTTTGACGCGTTCTACGGAAACTAATGAAACGGGCCTATGGTATAGTGGTAGCACGCGGCATTCGCATTGCCGAGACGGCGGTCCGATTCCGCCTAGGTCCACACTATTTTTTACTTTTTCGGTTATATTGTATTTTTGTGTATGAATAAGGTTGGGTTAATCTTGTTATTTTTAATAACTTAGTTTATATAAATTTTAAACAGTGTTCGTATTATAAAAAAGTAGTATGTATAATTAGATTTTACTTTTTATGAAGATATATACATTTTATATACAGGGAATGCATTGCGCCTCATGCGTGGTGTTCATAGAAAGCGAATTGAAAAAGATAGCGGATATACAGAATGTGAAGGTGAATCTTTCGAAACGAATTCTTGAAATAGAGGGTGATTTTGGAGAAAAATCTGAAAAAGAAATCGCTCAAGAATTGAGTGGGTATGTAAAAGAAAGGGGGTATACATTCTCTACCGAAACACAAGAACAAAAAACCGCCTGGTCCGATTTTAAAATTGCTATTCCTATTGCGCTTGGATTTCTGTTATTGTTTATCATTTTGCAGAAGTTAGGAATTGTAAATCTAATTACTACAGATAGTGTGGGATTCGGCACTGCAATACTCATTGGTGTTATTGCCTCACTCTCTACGTGTATGGCGGTGGTCGGGGGATTGGTGCTTTCTATGTCTGCAAATTTTGCGAAAGAGGGAGAAAAAATACGACCCCAAGCACTTTTTCATATTGGACGCATTGTCTCGTTTTTTGTATTAGGAGGAGTGATTGGTGCGCTTGGATCAGCATTTCAGTTAAATAACACAGGAACGTTCGTACTCAGTTTACTTGTTGGCCTGGTGATGTTTTTATTGGGGTTAAATTTACTAGATGTTTTTTCTTGGACAAAGCGAATTCAACCTACTCTTCCAAAACACATTTCAAAACGAGCGTTGGAAATTAAAAAAATAAATCGTACTCTGACGCCACTTCTCTTAGGAATTGCAACATTCTTTTTTCCGTGTGGATTCACGCAGTCCATGCAATTATACGCACTTTCTATGGGGAACTTTTGGACTGGCGCTCTTATTATGGGATCATTTGCACTTGGAACACTGCCGATACTTGCGCTTTTGAGTTTTACCTCGGTGCGTATACGTAGTAAAACAATCTCAGGAATATTTTTCAAAACCGCGGGACTTGTGGTAATTTTCTTTGCGTTATTTAATATTATGAATAGCCTCGTTCTTATTGGATTTATTAATCCATTTTTCACTCTCTAATATATGAAATTTATTGTTATTGCGATACTTATTGCGGCTATTATTATTGGGGGGACCATATTTCTTATTCAGAAGAGTTCTCCATCTTCTCCTCAAGTGCCATTAGACACTGTATCTATGGTTGATGGAAAACAAATAATTACTATTACTGCAAAAGGGGGTTATTCTCCTCGCACGAGTGTTGCTCGCGCTGATATTCCTGCTATCCTCCGTGTGATAACAAGGGGTACATTTGATTGTTCATCGGCGCTCACTATTCCCAGTATAGGATATAAAAAAAATCTTCCTCCTTCTGGTACGACCGACATTGATCTTCTTCCCCAGAAGGCAGGAACAACTCTTCGTGGATTATGTTCTATGGGTATGTATACTTTTTCTGTTGATTTTCAATAGGTTATTCATTCCAATTTTAAATTTTATTTTTTTATATAATACAATCTGGTTCCATCTCAAGAGATATGTGAAATATTTCAAAAACTTTTTGAGTGATGATTTCTTTTGCGTGTATTACGTCACGATAAGTAGCTTTTCCTGTATTGGTAAGTATAAGCGCATTTTTTTCATAAATGCCAATGGATCCTATGGTAGCTCCTTTCAATCCACATTGTTCTATGAGCCACCCTGCGGAAATTTTCACAGCTCCTTCGTGAGCGGGGAATGCCTTTAGAGTTGGGTATTTTTCTTGTAGCGTATTTGCCTGTGATTGTGTGATAATTGGATTTTTAAAGAACGACCCTGCGTTTGGAATTTTTTGTGGGTCCGGTAATTTTATTTTACGAATTTCTTGTACTGCGATGCGTACGTTGGTGGGCGTGGGAAGTATAAGTGGATTTTGTTTAAAATAGTTTTCTATATCTGGATATGAGGGTACTCCTTTCAACAAAGTAGATACCTTGAGCATAATTGAAGTAATAATATATCTTCCTCGCACTTCTTTTTTAAATATGCTTGTGCGATATCCAAATTGGCACAGTCTTTTTGGTATGCATACAAATATATGGTTTTTCGTATCATACGCGCATACTTCTATGAGAGTGTCTTGTATCTCTTGTCCGTATGCGCCGATGTTTTGTATGGGTGCAGCACCCACGGTACCAGGAATTGCTGAGAGTGCTTCAATGCCTGTATATGCGCGATCAGTCGTCCACGCGACTATTTCATCCCACAGAGTTCCTGCTCCTACTTCAATATACACATCTGATTCATGTGTATGGAGTATTCGAATGTACGATTCTTCCATATGCAGAATGAGTTGTTGTATTGTGGTGTTGCCAAAAATAGTATTTGATCCACCGCCGAGTATATGAATAGGTATGTGGTGTTTCTCTGCAAATGATACATATGCAGGAATTTCTTCTTGTTTTTTTATACGTCCAAAATATTGCGCGTTTCCTCCGATGTGAAATGTGGTATAGGGGGTGAGGGGTACTTGTTCTTGAATCTCGATCATGACAACAGTATATCATATGTGATATACTGCTAGAAATTTTTAATTTTATAATTTTTAATTTTTAAACATGAGCGAACAACAAAAAATAGGATTATTTATTAAATCAATTCGTGAGGCGCGTGGTATGACGCAAGGAGAATTTGCGAAATCATTACATACCTCACAGAGTGCGGTAGCGCGCATGGAGGGGGGGAATCAAAATTTTACAACCCAAGTACTTGAAAAAATTAGCCATGTTCTTGGGAGAAGAATTATTACCATGTCTGATTCCATTGATTTTCAAATTGAGGGAGGAAGAAAATTACACGGCAGTATTGTTACGAATGCATCAAAAAATGGAGCGTTGGGAGTGTTGTCTGCGGCGATCATTAATCAGGGGAAGACAACCTTGCATGGTATTCCACGCATAGAAGAGGTGAATCGATTTATTGAAGTTTTACAGAGCATTGGATTTGCCGTTGAGTGGATTGGTCCAAATAGTGTCAGCATCACCCCTCCTCAAAAAATACTTATGAAGGGTTTGGATCATGAAGCGGCAGGAAAAATTCGTTCTATACTTATGCTTATTGGAGGACTTATTCATCACGAAAAAGTATTCCATATTCCTCACGCAGGAGGGTGTAAAATGGGGCAACGCACGATTGCGGCACATCGCTATGGATTAGAAGCGTTGGGAGTAAAAATTCTTACGCATGAAAATGAATATGAAGTGCGGGTCGGAAAATTAAAGGGAGCTGATATTACGTTATATGAGGCAAGTGATACTGCTACAGAAAATTTATTAATTGCAGCGGCATGTATTCCTGCGCAAACGACGATCTCATTTGCAACGCCGAATTATCAAGTGCAAGACGTGTGTTTCTTTTTGGAAAAAATGGGGGTGCAGATAGAGGGAATTGGAACTTCAACGCTTATTGTTCACGGTATGTCTCATATCAATATGTCTGTAGAATATGAGAATAGTGAAGATCCGATTGAATCTATGATGTTTTTGAGCGCGGCGATAACAACAAATTCGCAACTCACTGTAACTCGATGCCCTATTGAATTTATAAAATTAGAATTGTTGAAGTTAGAAAAAATGGGATTGAAATATTCTATACTCAAAAATTATTTTGCAAAAAATGGGAGAACAAAACTGGCAGACATTACCGTGTATCCCTCAAAATTACGCGCGCCCGCAGATAAGATTCACGCGCAGCCCTATCCAGGAATTAATACTGATAACTTACCATTCTTTGTTCCGATTGCGACGCAGGCTGTGGGGACTACTCTTATTCATGATTGGATGTGGGAAAATCGCGCTATTTATTTTGTTGAATTAAATAAATTAGGAGCAAAAGTAACGCTTGCAGATCCGCATCGTGCATTTGTGCAGGGTCCCACTCCATTGAAGGCGGCGCAGGTGGTTTGTCCTCCAGCGCTTCGTCCGGCTATGATTATTCTGATTGCGATGCTTGCGGCAAAAGGAACATCGGTGTTACGCAATGTGTATTCAATTAACAGGGGATATGAAGAAATCGCGCATCGTTTGAATACTATTGGAGCAAAAATTACTGTGTTGAGTGGTATAGCATAGGACTTGACTTTATATATAGGTGTGCTACTATACCTTCATTGAAATAGCACATTTTTTTGTTAGATATTTTTTTGAGAGAATTCTCTGAAATGGTCATTAGTTCCCCCCACCTAATGATTGTTCCTGAGGTTCTCTCTCTTTTTTTATTTCTTTCAATTGATTATTATTGATTTTTACCACTTTTTCTCATAGAATGGTAAAACAATTATTATTTGTTTATGGAAGGTTGGCTGAGTGGTCGAAAGCGCCGCACTTGAAATGCGGTAGATCCGAAAGGGTCTCAGAGGTTCGAATCCTCTACCTTCCGCATATAACAAAATAGCCCCATTATAGAGGGTTATTTTGTTATATATATTTATGCACACCCCTTTACTATTTATGTATGATATAGTGTAGTTAATTACTAATAATATTTTATATGAAAAAATATATAGGTGCTTTGGTTATTGTGTTATCTTTTGCGGTGTCTCTTCCGGCACTCGCTATGACACAACCGGAAATACAGTCGAAAATTCAGGAATTAATACAAAAAGTTCAAGCTTTACAAGCACAGCTTGGTACATCTAATAGTGTTTCAAATGTTGCTGCTCCTCGGGTAGCTCTTCCTAGTGAAACATTCTGTTTTAATTTTAATAAAAATCTTACCATAGGAGATGGAACAACTGGTACTGATGGGAAAGATGCCGATGTGTTAGCACTGCAAACTGTTCTAGAAAAAGAAGGATTTTCTATTGATGATTCTGAACAGAAAGGAGGGGCTCAGTTTGGTGAATCAACTGCGGCGGCTGTGGTTCAATTTCAGGGGAAATATGGAATTATTCAAACGGGATACGTGGGACCTCTGACACGCGCGAAACTTAATGCAGTATATGGATGTACTGTTACACCGATTAATCCGTCAATTAAAACATATAAGGCAAACGATTTTTCTTTTCAGTATGATGGGAGTGCTACAGTAGAATTAAAAACGGATGAATCGGGGGTGGGTGTATACTATGGTGTATATAAGACTGGAGGAGTGTTTGAATCTATACGATTAATTCATGGTTCGGTTACTTCATATCATTGTGATAAACCGAATACCGTGGTTCTGAAAGAAAAAAAATTCCTCTATTGTAAATCAACGGGAGAACCCGCTACAACGTACTGGTATGGAAAGGGAGATAAAACTTTAATAATTGATGTTCAAGGTTCTAATGGTAAACCATATTCATATATTATCCCTGAGTCAGTAGAAATTAATTCTGTTACTTCTTCTGTTTCTTCTATTACTGTTACTTCACCAAATGGAGAGACATATAAAGCGGGGGATTCTATTACAGTGAAATGGAGAAGTAATAATATTTCATCAAGAGAGAATGTATCAGTTGAAATAGTTAAGGTTTATTCTAGTCATGATGCGGGACCATGGATCACTCTTGCAGAATCTACTCCAAATGATGGCATTCAAACTTTTACTTTAAATCCCGACAGAATGAGTTTAGGAGAATATAAACTTGCAGTAAGAAGAGTTATTGATAAATATCATGATAGGGCAGATGGTTCATTTACCATTACTTCTTCGACAACTACTCCAATGATAAAAGCAACTGATTCAGACAATAGTCCTTCTTATTATAGCTATAAGAGCTTTTCTCCAAATCTAAAAGATAACCCAGATCTTTTTATAGCTGGTGTGGGTAAGGGTGATTATGTAGGTGGAGGTGCATGTCTTTATGGGACGGAACCAAATCCCATTTCTTGCAAACCAACAAATGATAGTTTTACTACTTATTACGATCATTGCGCAGGAGATAACCAGTTAAATGAAGCGTTTGTTACTTCAGATGGAAAATTGGGCGCTCTCGGCATATCTCCTCCTTTTGGTTATAAATGCTTAAATGGAAAGTTTGTTTCTTCAACAACTAATTATCCTGTTATTTCTGGTGTTTCTGGTCCGCAATCACTTACTACAAATCAACAAGGAACGTGGAATGTGAATGCGTATAATTTAGAAGGAGGCAACTTATCTTATTCTGTTGATTGGGGAGATGCATATCGCAAAACATGTCTTTCTGGCGCTCCGTGCGCAGCGGTATCAGCTATGTCTCAACAATCGGCGACGTTTACCCATGTTTACACGTACGGAGGAACCTATACAATAACATTTACTGTTACAAATGACGCTGGTCAGAGTGCAAAAACAAGTTTGAGTGTAAAGGTGGGAGAAGGTGCTTCTATAAATAAAGATCCTTCAATACAAGGGGTTTATGTAAATGGGGTTTTTATAAATAATTCCTCTCCTCTTGTAGTGGATACAAACCAGATAGTTACCTTCAATTTCAGCGCTACAGATCCTGATAATGATGATATCGCGTGGAGTTATAATTGGGGTGACTTCAATGCGGGCGGCATGGCTTGTCCAGTTGAAAATCCACAACGTAAACAGGGTTGGACGTATAGTACAAATCATACATGGAATACAGCTGGAACATATTTGGTGAAAGTGGGAGCAAGCGATTGTCGAGGCGGTAGTGCTGAAACTTCTTTTACCGTTACTGTAATTGGTTCCACCGTTGTTACACCAGATCGTACGTGTTCTGGAACACAACAAACTATCTCCGAGGGTCCACTTGGTAATCCTGGTGGAATGGGGCCATTTGAAAAACTTGGTATGGATACCTCTTCTCATCCCGAGATACTCAAATATAGAATTCAATGGTTTAACGGAGGATGGTCTGATTGGTATGTGCCTGGAGTAGGCGATCAGGATTCAAAAAATAATATTGATGGAACTCCTCGAAGAATGTGGTCTTATTTTGATGATCATACTCATGAATATGTAAGATGTAATTCCTTCACCATTCCTCTTACTCCCGTCATTCCCTCTATTCCTACCGCTACATCCCAAATACAAGCATCAATGTTTGATATAACACAAAACTCATACATAAATGGATTGCTTCGAAAATATGGTTTAGTTCAATAGAGAAAAAAGACTTATAAAATAAAAATTCTCCCTATGCACGGGGAGAATTTTTATGTGTGTTATTCAACTTTTGCAACGACCAGTCCTATGATGTGACGAGGATGATACAATCGTATCGTTTTTGTTGCTTCATATAACGTTGCTCCTGAGGTGCACACATCGTCCACTATAATAATATTCTTTCCAGTTATATTTTTTGAATCTATACAGACGAAACAATGTTGTATATTGTTATGTCGTTCTGTGTATCCTTTTTGTTTTGTTTGTGATTGTGTGTATTTTTTTCGTTTTAAAAGAGCTATACAAGGAATGTGAAAATAGTCTGCAACTGTTTGTGCAAGTATGCGTGATTGGTTAAATCCTCTTTCGCGTTCTTTGCGAGGGTGGAGGGGGATATATGAAACACAATATGATTGTATGTGAGGTACGGTCTTTTGTGCGTGTACAATAAGAAGGGCTGATAATATAAGGTGTATCGCTTCTAACTTTTTGTATTTAAAATAGTGTATAAGTTCTGGTATGGGTTCGTGATAGTGACATGCCGCCGCGAGTGTATAGGGAGTTTTATGACAGGGATCTTTTCCTGCCTTTCTTTTTCCACATGCGGGACAGGTATGGGTGGTATGGATGCTGATTTTATCAAAACAAGGGGGACAGATATATGTGCGTTGATCTTTTATGATAGCTAAACAGGCAACACATACAGGAGGGAAGAGAATGTTTAGCGCATGTTGATATATAATATTTTTAATTGATACTATTTTTTGTATAAAGATGTACATATTTTATATGACACACGAGATGCTTAATTTCCAATTGATTTTTAATGACATAATGTTTAAAAATTTTGATGTGTAACATTAAGTGGAAATTAGATATTTGAAATTTATATTTATACTCCTCTATTTTAAAATAAAAAAATACGTTATACTATAGGAGGTATAGATAAGAAATTGGTATTGTGCCCTCAATAAGGGGAAGTTCTTGGATATGTAATACTTAATTACTATATATTTATTGATTTATGTTTTTTGATGTTCTTAAGAAGAAATTTTTTAAACCAACTTCGTTTTTAGGATGTGATATTGGAACAACGTCTATTAAAATTGCGGAGCTTACTCGATCAGGTGATCATGTCTCGCTTAAGAATTATGCTTTACTGGAGAGTTTTGGACATTTTGAACGTGCTAACAATGTCATTCAGGCAAATGATTTAAAATTATCGGAGCAAGAGACGGCACATATGCTTGCGACTCTTATGAAGCAAGGGAAATTTTCTACAACACGCGCGGTTGCTTCGGTCCCTACTTTTTCTTCGTTTATTACCGTACTTGAAATTCCTTCTATGAATGATGAAGAAACAGCAAAAGCGATGTCATATCAAATTCGTCAACATATTCCACTTCCTCTTTCTGATATTGCGGTTGATTGGATTCGGGTGGGTCAAAAAGAAGATGATAATGGATTTATCAAACAATATATTCTTCTTGTCGCTATTCCTAATGAAACCATAGAACGATATCGTCGCATTTTTAAACATGCGGGGTTATCATTACATGCGCTTGAGGTTGAGCCACTTGCCTATGCTCGTTCTATTGTAGGATCAGATGTTACTCCTACGTTAATTGTAGATATTGGTGCGCGATGCACTAACATTACAGCTCTTGATCAAGGGTTCGTAAAACTAAATGTACAAATTGATTATGCAGGAGATACTCTTACGAATGCGGTTGCGCGAGGGCTTGGTGTAGGACTTCGTCGTGCTGAAGAATTAAAAAAACAGAAAGGACTTATGGGAGGAAGGGGAGAATATGAGTTATCCACATTGGAAATTCCTTTCATTGATGTTATACTACATGAAGTAGAAAAGGCTCGCGTTGAATGTGAGCGATTACATGGTACTAAGATTGAACGGTGTCTGCTTATTGGAGGAGGAGCTAATCTTATGGGGATAGAAAATTATACAGAAAAGAAGATTGCACTTCCTACTATGTTAGGAAATGGGTTGCTGTTTGCCCCTGCTCCACAACATCTTGCTGTTGTTGAACGGGAACTACAGACTCGATTTGCGCTTGCGGTGGGACTCGCTATAAAAGGATTTATGTAACGGATTCAATTATTTCATTTTATATTTTCATGTTGAACTATAATCCAAATGTTTCCGCGGGAGGATCAAAGTCAAAGACATCTACGGGAGCTCCGTGGCGGTTACTTATTATTTCTGGTGTGTTATTTATATTGTGTGTGGTTATTTATGTTGGAATGGATTTTGGATATACACCATATCTTACGAATGAAATTCAGAAAGTTGATGCAGATACACTAACTCTTTCTAAAAATGTGAAAGATGGGGAACAGAAAGATATGGTTCGTCTCTATTCACAATTGTATAATATTAGTAATTTATACGAGACTCACACGTATCCTTCGCGGGTGTTTACCTTTTTAGAAAAACGTATATTACCGACCGTTCGTATTATGAGTATGGATGTAGACATTCAAAAATCAGTAATAAAATTTGATGCAGTTACTTCTGATTTTGATACTGTGGTTTTGCAAGTAGCAACCATACAAGGTGATGAAAATATTAAGCAAGCAGTCTTGATTTCTTCAAAAAAACAGGACGTAAAAAATGGCGGGGGATTTGTTTTTTCAGTTCGCATGGAAGCAAAAACAGGATGGTTGTCGACAGCTTCTTCCGCAACAACTACTAAAAGTCAATAAAATATATGAATCCACTTAATAAACGTATTTTATTTATTATTCTCGCATTCCTTTTTCTTGTTGCGGCGGCGTTTACCTATTCATCATTTATTAAGCCTTCTTATTCTGCAGTGAATATATTGCGCTCTGAATTATTTAGTAAACGAGAATCGTTGCTTAAATATCAAAATTCTACAGATCAATTAAAAACGATTATAAAGGCTGGTCAAGATGTGACCCAAGTGCGCGATATTGCAAATCGAGTTTTGCCTATGAGTGTGGATGTGAGTCAGGTAGTTGCTCAGCTTTCTGGATTTGCTCGTCTGAATCGAGTGGTTATTCTAGAAACTTCAAGTCAGGTACAACCTGCCCGTACTCCTCTCCATAAAGCGTTGCAAGGAATTGGGGTTGTAGAAACTACCGTAAAAGCGGAAGGGGGATATAATGATTTTAAACTTATGTTTGGACAATTAGAAAATAATTTACTTGTCCTTGATGCAAATAAAATTCATCTTGAACGTAATACTACTGAAGGAACTGATTTACAGAAATTAAATGCGTCGTTTGTCGTAACGAGTTATTATCAACTTCCATAAAACTATGGCTATTGTTATACAAGAAGATAGAAAGAAGAGTGGGGGATGGTTTGGTTTTGGTTTATTATTTCTTATTCTTATTATTGTGGGTCTTACAGCGTACTATCTCTTTTTTGTACAACCAGATCTTATTGATACCACGATACGTCCCTCAAGTCAGTTACAAGCAATTGATGATTTAAAGACGCTACAATTCAATTCAACAAAAACACTTGAACAGTTTACCGCGGGTAAAAAACAATTTATTCCCATTCCTTCTACACCAAACACTCAAGGAAATGCAATACCATTTGGGGTGCAATAGGAGAGAGTAACTAGTAATTAGGAAAACAGCTTATAGGGCTGTTTTTGTTTTTATTTTAAAGTACTTGGTGTATAATACAGATACGGTATACGTGAATAGTGATTAGTAAGTAGTAATATTTTATACGATGGAAAATAAAGTTCTTATAGATGCATTGGTACGCACGTCATCTCTTGGAGAAGAGCAAGGGCGTAAATTATTGCAAGAAGCCTCTTATGCAAATAGGAGTGTTGAGGATTTAATTACTGAACGACGATTAGTCCCTGAAGAGTCATTGTTAAAAGTAAAAAGTGAATTGTTAAAAGTACCATATCGTGTTATTGATCCAGCGACTATTTCTGATGAATTGTTTAAATTAGTCCCTGAAGAGACGGTTCGTAATTTTCGTGTGGTTCCTCTCGCGTGGCAGAATGAAATGCTCGTGGTCGGTATGATTTCTCCTGATGATATGAAAGCGCAAGATGCGCTTCGGTTTATTGCAAAACAACAGAAAGTAAATTTAGGGGTATATCTTATTTCTCTTTCTTTGTGGGAGGCGATTCTTCGCAGATACTCTCCTTTTCGTAGTGAGGTTGAAGCGGCTGTCCACGCTATATCATCTACTAATAGTAAAAAGTTTTCTTCTGATTTGCGGGCTGTTCAATTAGAAGCGGGTGCAAAGGGTATTGATGATGCTCCTATTATTAAAATTGTAGCTTCTACATTAAAAGAAGCTGTGTGGCAAAGAAGTTCTGATATTCATATTGAACCACAAAGAAATCGGCTCCGCATTCGATTTCGATTAGATGGGGATTTAAAAGAAGTTGCTTCTATGCCGATTGAATTACATCAACCGATTGTATCTCGCGTAAAAGTACTTTCCAATTTGAAAATCGATGAAACCCGTGTGCCACAAGACGGACGATTCCGAGCGGTACTTATGGGGCGCGATATTGATTTTCGTGTGGCGACATTTCCAACTCCTGCGGGAGAGAAAGTTGCTATTCGTGTACTGGATCCATTAGTTGGATTAAAGGGGCTAGAAGATCTGGGTCTTTTGGGAGCGAATGAGCGTTTAATTAGAACTGCTATTAACAAACCATTTGGTATGGTTCTTATTACCGGTCCTACAGGATCAGGGAAAAGTACTACGTTATATGCCCTTATGCAGATTTTAAATAAAGATGATGTGAATATTGTGAGCTTGGAAGATCCAGTTGAGTATTATATGGATGGATTAAATCAATCACAGGTGCATCCAGAAATTGGATATGATTTTGCCTCAGGACTTCGGCAAATACTTCGTCAGGACCCTGATATTATTATGGTGGGAGAAATTCGTGATAATGAAACAGCAGGACTCTCGGTTCATGCTGCACTTACGGGTCATATTGTACTCTCTACTTTACATACTAATAATGCTATTGGTGTTATTCCTCGTCTTATGGATATGGGAGTGGATTCATTCCTTATTCCCGCTGCCTTGAATGTTATGATTGGACAACGATTAGTTCCTCGTTTGTGTCAGGCGTGTATTACTAAGAAAGCACCAAGTACTGAAATATTAGAAATTATAAAAGGTGAACTTGCTTCATTATCTGATGAAAACAAGAAAGTAATTCCATCAGGAGATTTTATGGTGTATGAGAGCGCGGGGTGTGATACGTGTAAGGGGAAGGGAATTGCGGGTCGCATTGCTTTATTTGAAGTTCTTGAAATGACTAAGGAACTGGGGCGAGTTATGGAGATGAAAGGGGGAGAGTCTGGATTAGTTGCTGAATCACAGAGACAGAAAATGTTGACTCTTCGTCAAGATGGTATTTTAAAAGCATTGAAGGGACAAGTATCTATTGAGACTGTATTACGAGAGACAGAATAGAGAGATTATTTGATTGTGAGAAATAATAAAATAAGATATACTATTTTAAAGTAATAAATAAATAGGGACGAGAAGTCAGTATGTAACCATATATTCATTACGTACTACTAATGACTATCACTCATCACTTCTATCTATATGGACTACGAAAAAAAATTACAAGAACTTTTATTAACGTGTGCGCGTCAAAATGCTTCGGATTTGCACATCGCGGTGGGAAGATATCCTACCCTTCGTATTGACGGAGAGCTTGTTCCTTTAACGAATGATCATATTCTTACTCCTCAAGATACTCAGGGTCTGATAATGGCGCTTCTTACCCCTGAGCAACAACAACGAGTTGTTGAACAACGTGAAATTGACTTTTCGTACAGTTTTGAAGATAAAGCTCGTTTTCGTGTGAATGTGTATTATCAGAGAGGATTTCTTGCAGCGGCACTTCGTTTGATTCCTGCACATGTACGTACAATCGAAGATTTGGGTCTTCCTCCGGTATTACATGATTTTACGAAATTATCACAAGGATTTATTTTAGTGACTGGTCCTGCGGGACATGGAAAATCTACAACTCTTGCTGCGATGCTTGATGAGATTAATCATACGCGAACCGATCACATTGTGACCGTTGAAGATCCGGTTGAATATACATTTGTACAAGATAGAAGTATTATTTCCCAGCGTGAAGTGGGAAGTGATACAACTGCTTTTACGAATGCGTTAAAATCTGTTCTCAGACAAGATCCTGATGTGCTGATGATCGGAGAAATGCGTGATGCTGAGTCTATTGCAACTGCATTAACGGCGGCAGAAACGGGACATTTGGTTTTTTCTACTCTTCATACCAATTCTGCGGCACAAACCATTGATCGTATTATTGATAGTTTCCCATCTGCACAGCAAAACCAAATTGCCTCGCAACTTGCGGCAACTATTGTTGGTATTGTATCACAACGACTTATTCCTCGTATTGATGGCGGACGCGCTCCGGCATGTGAGGTTATGATTGCAAATTCCGCTATCCGAAATTTAATTCGTGAAAGAAAGACATATCAAATTGATTTAGTTATTAGCACGAGTACGCAAGACGGCATGATTACTTTAAATAGATCACTTGCTGATTTAGTATCTCGTCGTGAAATTAGTCTCGAACAAGGACAAATGTATTCTCCGAATCCATCTGAATTGCGTATTCTATTAGACAGATAACATTGTATGAAATTTAAATATCAAGCACGAAATAAAAACGGGGAATTACAAGTAGGAATGGTAGAAGCACCTGATCGTGATACGGCGGTGCAAGTATTAACACGTCATGAACTATTTGTACTTTCTATTGAATCCGCAGAAAACGTAGGATTGCGGGGAACTGTTTTTAATTTTATTAATAGAGTGAAGCGTAAAGATATCGTGGTGTTTGCGCGACAGCTTGCGACTCTTGTGCAATCTGAAGTTCCTTTGGGTGATGCGTTGCATTTGTTACAAAAACAAGTTACCAATCCTGTTTTGAAAGAAGTCACTATCCAATTATATCAAGATATTCAAGCTGGACTTTCTTTTTCTCAAGCACTTGATAAACATCGAGACGTCTTTTCTGATTTTTTTATTAGTATGGTTCATTCTGCTGAGGTTACTGGGCGTCTTGAGCAGGCCCTTATTTTCTTAGCTGATTACTTAGAAAAAGAAGCGCAATGGCAAGGAAAGATTACGAGTGCACTTATTTATCCTGTTATTTTACTTATATTATTTATTATTGTGGGAGGAATTATGGTCGCGGTTGTATTTCCGAAGATTGAAGCAACTTTTGTTGAGTCTGGTGTTGATATGCCTGTTTTTAGTCAAATAGTATTTTCTCTTGGTGGTATTATCGCGCAATGGTGGTGGATTATTATACTTGGTATTTTCGCTCTTGTATTTATTGCGGTGGATTATTTTGGAAGCGATGAGGGAAAAGTGGTTGCGGGAGAAATAACACTTCGGCTTCCTATTTTTGGAAAACTATTTCGTAAAATTTATATTACTCGATTTTCTCAATCATTTGCTGTTCTTATTCAAGGAGGTATCCCTATCACACAAGCCATTGAAATTGCAGGAGATACTATTAGCAATGTAGCTTACAAAGAGGCCTTTCATGCTATTGCAGATGGTGTACGAGAAGGGGCTCTTTTTTCTCAGCTTATACTTTCAAATCCAAAACTATTTCCTGATATGGTAGGACAGATGGCTGCTATAGGAGAAACCACTGGGCGCTTAGATGCGATTATGTTAAAAATAGCTGATTTTTATGGACGTGAAGCAGATAGTATGTTAGGGAATCTTTCTGAATTATTACAACCACTCCTCGTTGCAATAATGGGAGTTCTTATCGCTACGTTATTTGCTTCAATCTTAACTCCTATTTACAATCTTGCAGGATCGTTTACAATGTAATTAATTAAAAATATTAAAAATATGAAAAAAAGTATTAAAGGATTTACCCTTGTTGAAATTATGATCGTGGTTGGTATCATCGCGATTCTTTCGGGAATGTTTTTGGTGGGTGCGGGAAAATTTCGTGATTCCGCGAATGATGCACGACGTAAATCTGATTTGCAAAAAATAGTTGCTCTCCAAGAGTTGTGTTATACAAAGGCAGGTTCTTACGCAGGTGATCCAGGAACATTAGCTTCGTGTTCTGGTGCAGCTGTTCCAAAAGATCCTGTTACTAAAGCTGATTACACCATAGGTACCAACAGTGCTTCTGCAACGTTATCTGATGCTACAACATATTCTATTACTTGGTAGTCTATGATTTTACTACTGTTATTTATACTTGGTCTTGTACTGGGGAGTTTTTTGAACGTACTAACTCTTCGGTATGATCCAGAAAAAAAATTTAGTTTTCGTGCCGTGCAGGGACGTTCGCACTGTCGTTCATGTCACGTGCAGTTGAAATGGTACGAACTTATTCCTCTCGTGAGTTTTTTGGTTCAAAAAAGAACGTGTCGTTCATGTCATGTGAAACTTTCGTGGCAATATCCATTGGTTGAGTTGGGTATGGGTGTTATTGCGGTTGGTATTTATTTGCTTTTTCTTGAGGTGTTTTTGTTTCTTCCTTCTGTATGGATTTTTGGACTCGTGGTGGCATTTTGGATTTTAGTGAGTATGGTGTTAGCATTTGCGTTTATTGTTGATGCGCGGCATTTTATTATTCCCAATGGAACAAACTTATTACTGGGAATTATGGGGGGAGGGTGGACTGCGTTTCTTATCTACGCAGGATTTGAAGCTGATCTTGCGAAAGGATCTTTTCTTTTGCATTTTGCTCCATTGATTGAACCATGGAATTCTATTTTACTAAATCATATTACGGGCGCCCTGGTTGCTGGTTTATTCTTCTTACTTATTGTTCTTATGACACGGGGAAGGGGTATGGGTGTAGGGGATATAAAATTAATTGCAGCATTGGGACTTTTATTTGGATGGCCTGATATTTTACTTATTGTCGTTTGTTCTTTTATTTTGGGAACGATTCTTGTGTTTCCTTTACTCATCCTTCGAAGGAAAAAAGGTTCTGATCAAATTCCCTTTGGTCCTTTTATTATTTTAGCGACTTTTCTCATTTTGTTCTGGGGCGCTGGTCTTTTGGGGGTATACTTTGATATAATACAGGGAATAGGAAGTTTTTAACTTCTTACTTCTCATGATTTTTTTTAGGAGTGTACATCGTATTATACGTTCATTATTTTCTTCCCGCTTTATGCGTGGTTTTACTCTTGTTGAAATGATGATTGTGGTTGGACTTATTGGTATTTTTACTGCCATGGGAGTGGGGACGGGATCTGATACAAATGACAGCGTACTCTTCTTTAAAGATCAAGCTAAAATATTTCAAGCAATATATCAGGCACGAGAGTTTGCTATGGCCACAAAAGGAGGCGCGTGTGGATACGGTGTTCAGATACAAGGAGGTGGTGTTTCTATTGTATCTGTTCCTCCGGCAATAGATACAGGGAAGTGTCCTTCTCCACCCAGTGTTTTTTCTGTTGATTCTTCTGTGGATGGGTTGGGTGTTAGTGTATCTGGTAATTTTACACTTGTGTTTCTTGCTCCATTTGGAACTCAATATCTTACAGGAACGAATTGCTTCACGATCACGAGTCCTAAGGGTCTTTCTTCTGTGATCACTATAAGTCCAATCGGATCTCCTCAAAAACAAACATCTCCATGCATATAAAATTTTATCTAACTTCATTATTACGTAGAAAGAATATGCATAAACAACATGGTCAGATTTTGATTGAAGTTATGTTGGCTATATCTGTTTCGGTTATTAGTCTAATCGGTTTCTTTGGGTTATTACAGACTTCGTTTAAGTTGTCGCGTTTAACTTCTGAAAATTATGTAGCGGCTCATTTGGCAGTGGAGGGGGTTGAAATAATCGCGAATATTGTACAGAGAAATTATGTTGAGATGGAGGGTAATCTAGATCAGACATATTATTTTAATAAAGATATAGAAAGTGGAGATTTCGAGTTTGATTATACTGCGGATAAAATAAATAGTAGTGTTCTAGTTACAACTCCTTTAAGCCGTCCTATTCAGTTGCAAGGTTCTACCTTTTATAGAAGAGTTCATGTCGATTCGAGCGGATCTCAAATACAAGTGAGTTCTTATGTGTATACCAATGCACAAGGAATTGGAGTTCCTCTTGCGACTGTGCAAGATACATTTCTTAATTGGTGGCAACAAACACCTCCTGTATTATGATGCAAAAAAATATCATACATTTTAAAGATAGAGCTGGAGTTACCCTTGCAGAAATGATGGTTGGTTTTGGTGTATTTGGTATTTTTATTTCTATTGCTATGGGGGGGTTTGTGCAATCACTGCGTAATCAACGAGTTGCACTTTTGCTCATGGAAGCAAATGATGCAGGAAGTATTATTTTTGAAAATATTGCGCGTCAATTACGGACAGCAGATCCAAGAGCTGGTGTTTCAGGAGGATCTTGTATTAGCTTTACTGCTTCTGAGGGTACTCAAAAGACTCCTTTTAGTTCTTGCCCTACGGGGATGTTTATTAGTACTGCAATTCAGGTTGCATCTTTTAACGCAGATGTTATTTCAAGCATGACACAAGGTGCTCCTCCTCGTGTAGTGATGACCATTACTATGCAGATCACCGATGCAAGTATTGGTCCCGAGCCAATTCAGAAGACACTAAGAACTACAATTAGTCCACGTATCTACTATAATTTAGACAGTATTACTCCAACGCGTCAGAATGATGATAGTCTTCCTAACTGGTTTTAATGGTTTTATTCTATGAAGAAACAAGTGTATTTAAAAAAGAATAATGGACAAGCTCTTCTGACTGCTGTTGCGGTGGTTGGTTCAATTATGTTGAGTATTATTACTATTGCCGGATTTTTATCGGTGAAGCGTATTCAGATATCTCGCTCAATTGTCGGATCAAGTGTGGCAATTATTCAGGCTGATGCTGGAAT
Source organism: Minisyncoccota bacterium (assembly GCA_041674185.1). Classification (GTDB taxonomy): domain Bacteria; phylum Patescibacteriota; class Minisyncoccia; order UBA6257; family JAGOQP01; genus JAKBUF01. The sequence goes on along the minus strand of JBAYWE010000005.1, from coordinate 2,736 downwards.
TGAAACTGCTCTCAACATGATTGTGAATGAAGAATATTTCTTAAAAGAGCCGTTCCCTATTCGGTGGGAAGGGGGAGGTGTAGTTATAGACAAAATGCCTTTTCTTGCCTCTTGCGGTGGTTCTGGATATAAAATAGTATCTCGAGCTACGGAACAAGGAAGTACGCGTGCTATTGAACTTAATTTGTGTGAATAATACTTTATGGATAGTTCTCAAGATAGAATTGAAAAGTTGAGAAAACTCATCGCGTATCATCGTGCTCTCTATTATACATTTGATGCTCCTGAAATTACTGATGCGGTATTTGATTCTCTTATACACGAGCTTGAATCATTAGAAAAAAAATATCCACAATATGTAATTCATACTTCTCCTACACAACGCATAGGAGATAAACCTTTGGAGGTTTTTGTAAAAGCGATACATGAATTTCCTATGTTTTCTTTTTCAGATGCATTTTCCAAAGATGAAATACACGCATGGATAGAACGAGTTGAAAAGCATATTCATACAAAATTGTATCGTGAAAAGACATCCTCCTCTCAAGCGCCTTTTTATTGTGAGTTAAAAATAGATGGACTTGCTATTGATTTGGTTTATGACCATGGTTTGCTTACACAGGCTATTACGCGAGGAGATGGACGCGTAGGAGAAGATGTTACTCAAAACATTCTTACCATATCAGATATTCCTCAAAAATTAGAACAACTTGGCGCGTGGGTTATTCCAGAACATGTTGTTATACGAGGAGAAGTTTTTATTTCAAAAAAAGAATTAGAGCGTATTAATACAGAGCAAATTGCAGAAGGGAAAAAACCATACGTGAATACTCGAAACCTCGCCGCTGGTTCTTTGCGACAGCTTGATCCTGCCATTACCGCTTCTCGGAAATTAATGTCATTTCAATATGATATTGTGAGTCCACTTCCTATTTCTGTAGATACTCATGAACAATATCATCACATTCTTGCCTCGTGGGGGTGTACGATTAATCCTCATAACAAGACAGCTTATACGCTTGAAGATATATATACTATCCAATCAATTTGGGAGAAAAAACGTGATACATTATCGTATGAAATAGATGGTATTGTTGTTTTACTGAATGATAATATGTTATTTAATCGTGCGGGGGTGGTGGGTCGTGCTCCTCGAGGAGCAATTGCCTATAAATTTATACCATATGAGGCAACAACGATTGTGGAGGATGTTCGTATTCAGGTGGGACGAACAGGAGTACTGACTCCCGTAGCTCTTTTGCAGCCTGTTTTTGTGGGAGGAGTCACTATATCACACGCAACACTTCATAATTTTGATGAGATTGAACGATTAGGTGTTCGTATTGGAGATACGGTGGCAATTGTGCGATCAGGAGATGTAATTCCAAAAATTACTCAGGTTTTTACTCAATTACGCACTGGGAAAGAAAAGAAAATTTCTCTCCCTACGGTATGTCCTATTGATGGTTCCGTTCTTTCTCGTGAAGGAGTTTTTATTAAGTGTACGAATAAAAAATGTGGTGCGCGTAATAGAAATAATATTATTCATTTTGTATCGCGAGCGGCGTTTGATATTCGGGGACTAGGAAAAAAAATTATTGATCGGTTTCTCGATGAGGGACTTATTGGTGATGTGGGTGATATCTTTTCTTTAGATGCTGCCGATATCATGATATTAGATCGATTTGGGGAGAAATCAGCGCAGAATCTTATACAAGAAATTCAGCAATCAAAGTCTATTACAGTGGATAGATTTCTTTATGCATTAGGTATTGCTCAGGTGGGAGAAGAAACGGCACGCGTATTAGCACACAGAATGGAAAAAGATATTCGTCAGAAAGATGTATCTATTTCTCATATTGCGCGTCAGGGGAGAGAATATACACGAGAGACGTTGCAAGAACTTTCTGATGTAGGTCCTAAGGTTGCGGAAAGTATCTATGAATGGTTCCATGATGTGCATAATCAATCCATACTTAAAAAACTTGCAGATGCAGGAATTGTTATAAGGAAACAGAAACAATCTAAACACGGCGTGTTTTCTGGGAAAACATTTTGTATTACGGGTACGTTAACAACTATGTCCCGTCCTCATGCAAAAGAATTATTAGAAAAAGAGGGGGGAGTTTTTCATTCTACTATTACCAAGGGGATTTCCGTGATTGTTGTGGGAGCGGATGCGGGTTCAAAACTTAAAAAAGCACAAGAACTTGGTATTGAAATTTGGAATGAGGAAGAATTTTTAAAAAAACTTACTTAAAAAATAATCTAGTAATTTGTTTATTTTATTCTTTATACGCTTTTTTCATACTATCTTTTTTAAAGAAAAGTTAAAAAAAATATAGTGATGTATTTTATAGCTTTTATTTTTTGCTCTTTTTCATTTTATTTTTTAGTTTCTTTCTTCTATTCCTCTCTTTTACTATAATTCTTTTTTCTTATTTCTTATCTTCCATATTTTTTCGCGATCGCGAAAAAATATGGAGAAGTCTATAAAGCAACACAATACTCTGTTTTTAGTTTTTGATGCAGACATACCATGAGAAAATATTGTATACTATAGCTAATCTCATCGTGTGATTATCTCTTATGACCTCCTCCTCACATAAATCCAGTTTCACCCTCATCGAACTCCTCATCGTCATCGGTATCCTCGCTATCCTCACCGCAGCCGTCGTCATAGTCCTCAATCCCACAGAATTACTCAAACAAGGCAGAGATAGTACCCGTATGACT
>JBAYWE010000004.1:0-64326 GCA_041674185.1 Minisyncoccota bacterium | reverse complement strand
GGTTCTCAACAAGCTATTACGGATGGCGGTATTCTTCCTGGAGTTCTTGAAATAGGATCTACCATAGCACAGACTCCATCTCTCCGAGATAGAGGTCTGGTAGGCTATTGGACCTTTGATGAAAGCAGTGGTATCACTGCTTATGATCGATCGGGATATAGCAACAATGGCACGCTCACCAATAGCCCTACTTGGCAGACATCCACAAACTGTAAGAGAGGGAGTTGTTTGAGTTTTGATGGGGCTACTAACTATGTAGGAGTGCCCTATGCAGCATCACTTGCTCCTGTAAATCAAATATCATTTATGTTGTGGGCGAATAGATCGGGGGTAGGAGAATGGAGAATTTTATCAAAGACCGAAACTGGAGGATACGGTTTTAATACCGATATAGCTTTTTATCTTTTCAGAAATGGAACGTATGGAATATCATCAGCGACTTCTCACGGTGGGTGGCTTTTTGTAGCTGGAGTTTTTGATGGACGATACGCTAAATTATATATAGATGGCGTATTAGCTAATACGAATGATGCGGGAGGAAATTATTCTATTACATATTCTTGCTCAAACTCGTTGATTATAGGAGCAGAGGCGCAGTGTTCAACTATTCCAACAACTCCGTTTTTTGCTGGATACGTCGACGACGTCCGTATCTATAACAGAGCTCTCTCTGCCGCAGAGATTTTATCTATCTATAATTCTACTAAATAGTATCTCGTGTGTTAAAAAATTTTGAGGGTATTTAATATCTCACTAAACAACTTCTTCTGGTCTTCAAAGGGAATAAAGAGAGGGGCGCTTTTATAAGTAATGATACTTGCCTCGTCTATATAGATACGAGTTATAAATAATGTGTGTGTTGTATTGAGGGGAATAGCGTATTCATATAATCCTTCACCTTCTGCTCCCATGTATGAAAATACACCTGTTTTTTCTGCCACATGGAATGGTTGAGGTTCTTGGGCGGTACTTGAAGCAATGGCTTGTGCAACCTGAGAAAGGGGGGCATTTAGGACGCTGAGTTGAACCTGTATATTTGTAGTGAAGGGGGTGCATTTTTCTGAGAGTACACAATGTGGTGTAGGAATACGATGGGTGAGTAGAATGCTTGAAATAGGAGTAAGGGAAAGTACCGAGGTATTACTTTTTGCTTTGGTAAATAGAGAAGGGTATGAGAGGGTAAATAATTTTTGGGTGTCGGTATAAGGTGTCCATAAAGAGCCTCGTATACCCGCGATTAAGAATTGAGTGGGATTACAGTATTCGTTTTCAAGAGAGCATCCCATTTGGATCCAATCATAAAATATTTGTGGGTTACCATTGATGGCGAATATAACTTTTTGTATGGTAGAGAATTGAGTAAGAGTGTTTGTTACTTGAGAGATGAAAGCTCCCATACCACAGGACGATGATATATGCGTTTGAGTTTTTCGAATATCGTGTAAGTCTACATACGCAGTTCCCTCATATATAGAAATACGGATAAGAGGGGAAGAAGATGCAACAAGTGCACTCGTGTATCCCTGTTGTAATTCTTGTGGAGTTGGTCCCTGAAAGAGTTGTTGCAACGCTTCTGTTGCAACGCCAGTCGTATAAGGGATTGTTCGTTTTATGGGAAGTACTTGTGAACAGTCATGTGCAGATATATTTTTGTGTGAAAAAAATACCGAAAAAGTAACCGTCTTTTCTTTTGATATCTCAGGAAGTGGAGGTGTGGAAAAAACAAGAGAATACAAAAAAATTCCCAGTATAATAAAAACGACCACAATAACTATAGATATATAGGTTGTACGAGACATAAAAATAGTATGCGCGTTTTACGAGGGGAATTCAATAAATTTTCTATGACGGAATAGTATGATACACTAATAAATATTTATATACTATGAAAAATCTTTGGCAAGAAAGTAAATATATTGATCTTTGGTCACTTAATCATTTTCTATTTGGAGCAAGTCTCGCAGGTCTTGCATGGTATAGTAAGATTAATTTTATCTTCGCGGTATTTCTTTCTGTACTAGCGTTTGTTATATGGGAATTTATTGAATATTACACAAAAGTTGGAGAATCTCAGATAAATCAAATGTCAGATATACTCATGGCAAGTATAGGATTCTTTATTTTTTATTTTATACAGACGCCGTTTCTTCTCTTAGTGGTTATTACTATCTTTTTGATTTTAGAGACGTGGGGATATTTACATAAATTTATTGAGAAGCAGGGTGAATCTCCTAAGTATATGCCTATTATTTGTATTATTGCGGCGTTTGTTTATGTTATTTCATACGCGCTCGGTATCCTCTTATAAAGTTCCTTTAAAAAATACCTCTATAAAGAGGTATTTTTTAAATATATAATAGATATGTTACCGCACAGTGATTTCTAAGGGGTCGCTCTGTGTGGTTGTTGCTGAGAGATCATAGGTGTTTGATACGCGCACCGTATGATAACCAGAAGGCAGCCTTTCAGGAATGGTTATAACCATAACAGTTCCATCAGGAGAGGTGTACAGGGGTCGCGTGCTAACGGCAAAGGATTGATCAAAATATACGAACGAAGAAGAGGTGAATCCAGATCCATACAACACAACACTCGTTTTTGCATCAGCGTTTAGAGGTGTTTTGGGAAAAATTTGTGTGACAGTAAGCGGGGGATATACGATATGAAATACAGCGCTCGTTTCGTCGTAGGGCATAGGTCCTTTGACTTGGTGTTGAACGCGTATACGATAGGTTCCCGGAATAATAGTTTGGTTATGTGAAGATAAAGTTTCTCCAGCTTTCCATATGTATTGTTTTTCGGGAAAAGCCCCAAGAGCTATATATCCTTTTCCTGCTCCGTTTTGATCCTCAAGAAGTATAGAATATCCCATGGCATCTGAAGGACCTGTCCAGCTAATCAGATATGATTCTCCTAGAGTAAAATCAACTCCTCTTTGAGGATTGGTAACTATAATGTGTGGTACGGTTGTTGTGGCGGGGACGGTTGGAGGAACAGAGGCTGTTGTTGCTGGTGGGGTGGTGGTAATAGAACAACTCTCTTTCTGTATAGCTGATCTGGTGAGAGGTCCTGTAACCCCTGTGGTTTGAATAGTATGTGTCGATTGGTATTGTTTTACTGCGGTGTAGGTTGCGGGGCCAAAAACTCCATTTGGTTTTGCGGTTAAATATCCGGCAGAAACAAGAAAATTTTGTAATAAACGTATTTGTCCTTCCATGGTAACATCCGTTGCTCCTTGGTAAAGATTTATAGAAAGAACGGTGCACGGGATCGTCGCGGCATGAGTGGGTGGTGTGGTTTGTATGAACCAATAGGTCAGCACACTCATACTTATGAGTAGTACTGTATATTTTTTAGAGTGAATAATCATATGTGTATATCATAGCATGTTACAAATATTTGAAAATAATAAAATAAACCCACTCGTTCATTGATATGCGTTTATTTTTTACCAGCATGATTTGCGGCTACATATCCCGTCGTCCAACAAAGTTGGAGGGAATATCCTCCTGAAGGCCGATTGATATGGAGCAGATCTCCGGTAATGAATAGGTTGGGGATTTTCTTTGATCGCATGGTTCTCATATCTATTTCTGTAAGAGGCACACCTCCATCTGCAACAACAGCTTTATCAAATCCCATGAGTTTTGTAATCGTCACAGGGAGCGCTTTGAGTAATTGTACTATTTTTTTTCTGTCTTCTTTAGAAACGGAATGTACTTTTGTTTCTATATCTACATGTTGTGCAAGTAATAGCGCAATACCTTTGTAAGTTCCTTCGGGAACAAATTCTTTAATAATATTTTTAAGAACCTTATTTTTATGCGCATCAAAAACACTGATAATGGTTCGTTCTAACGACCCTAAATCGTTTTGCGGGTAGAGATCAATAGTTGCCGTAACAGTTCCGGTGGGGAATATATTTGCCACTTTATATGCATGATTCAGAATGAGTGGACCCGAGAGCCCAAAGTGAGTACAGAGTATGTTTCCCGTAAGATGAAATTGTTTCTTCTCATCTACATAAAATGTAATTTTCACCGAAGAAAGAGATACTCCCGCAAGCTCTTTCACCCACTGTTCTTTTACGGCAAGGGGTACTACTGTTGGCGTTGGTTTTTGTATCGTGTGCCCCAACGATTGTAACCACGCGAATCCATCTCCCGTTGATCCCGTCTTTGGATGTGACACTCCGCCTGTTGCAAGGAGAAAATCGGTTGCAGTATATTTTTTATCACCACAGTGAACTGCAATAATGAGATTATCTTGGGTGAGTATGTGGGTAACGGGTGAGTTGGTTTTTATGGTTACGTTTCCCATACGCATATATATTTCAAGTGTTTTTACAACATCTTCTGCGCTTTGTGATTGAGGGAACGCGCGATGATGTGCTTCTATAACGAGAGGAAGCCCCTGTGATTCAAAAAAAGAGAATGTGTCTTTTACACCAAATTGCGCAAAGAGAGAATAAAGGGATTGTTCTGCCTCTCCATAGTGTTTGAGAAGCTCACGTTCATTTTCTTGTGCGTTGGTAATATTACATCGCCCCCCTCCCGATATACGGAGTTTTTCACCAAGCCGGTTATTTTTTTCAAGCAAAAGAACACGGAGTCCCCGTTCGCCCGCGCGTCCAGCCGCGATGAGTCCAGAAGCTCCTCCGCCAATTACGATGAGATCGTAGTGGGTTGTTTCTGTGGTTTTCATTTTTTAGTATTCCTTCAATATTAAATTAATGAGGTGGTATTTCATAAAGAGTATATCATATTTTTTGGAATCAAAATTTTTATAAAAAAGACTCCTCATACATCTTTTAAAAAATAAAAGAAAGTATGGGAGTCAAGAAGGTTTGCGCCGGCGGAGGGAATCGAACCCCCAACCGTCGGTTTTGGAGACCGCTACTCTAGCCAATTGAGCTACGCCGGCATAAACCTTATTTATAAATTAATTATTCAAAGAGCTGATGAATACATCGATATCTTTTTTAGTGACATGCGGCATAACAGTAAACCGATACACTAAAATAGTACGTTTCATCATCATAGTCTTTTCGTCACACTTTGTCAAGTCCTTGGGAAAATGGTCTTGTACAATACAAAATCGTTCTCGTATCTCAGTGAACCGTTTTTTGAGATAGCGAGGCGTTTTTATAGTAAGGATATTCATTCTCCCTCGGTATATATGTATACCCGGTATTTTTCGCAGTTCTTTTTCCAAATAGCTGCGATTTTTCATAGAACCTTGAATAATTTTATTAAAGGTGTGGAATCCATACTGTTGTAGCGTTGCCCAACAGGCTGCAGCAATTGCTCCTGATCGGGATCCAGGAATGGTGAAATCAGTGTGTCCATATATATATCGCGCATCTGTTTTAGTGAATGCAAGATATCCTTTTCGGCATAAAAATATACCAGCGGAGTAAGGAACCCATCCTGTTTTGTGGGCATCAATAGATACTGATCCTACCAGGGGATGTTGAAATGCAAATTTACACTGAGGTTCTAAGAAAGGAATTACAAATCCTCCAAAAGCCGCATCAACGTGAACATATACTGCCATGTGTAATTTATCTTTCAGACCTTTAAGGGTCTTACAGATCTTATATACGGGATCAATACTTCCCATGTTAGTTGTTCCGGCGGTGAGAAAAACAGCAAAGCGCCGGTACCCTTTTTCGTGGTATGCGCGAACTTCTTTTTCTATAACACTCGGTTCTAATTCGCCGTTATTATCTGTAGGAAGTTCCAGAAGTACGTTGTTGTGTTTATAACTTTCATCAGGATTTTTTCCTAAAAGGCGATTGAATGCTTTTTCAATACTGTAATGAAATAAGAATGATCTGAGTACTACAATTCCTTGATTCTCATTTTCGGCAACAGTTATATCTTTCCAGAGCTTATTTCGAGCGAGCCACAATCCGTGGTCGTTTCCATCAGTTCCGCCGGTGCAAAGGTACCCATCTATTTTTTTGGATGGATTCTTAACACCAATCATTTGCGCAACACCGTAAATAAATTCTCTTTCAAGTTTTTGGGTCCCCGCAAAACCCATTTCAGATGGTTTCTCATCTGCTGATTTTGTGTGGTACCCAATATTATTTGGCTGTCTCTGAGAGAATCTGCTATACACTTGCAGTGCAAGTGTATTTGGTGTTGTTCCGGGAAATCCGAGTATTGGTTGATTTTTATAATCAATGCATTGGGCAAGAGAGTTTGTGAGTATTTTGTTTATTTCTTTTGTGTTGTTTCCTTTGTGGGGAAACCATTCGGGGTCTTCTGTTTTCTTCTTCATTTTTATCCTCCACCGAAGATCATTTCTTTAATGCCTATTCTATCACGTACTACCGCGATAGTTTCGTTAAATATCGGTGTTACATGAGCTTTTCCTGCTTCAAGAACGTCTCTTATAAGGTTTGGTTTTTCAACCAATTCTTTACGACGTTCTCTGAATTCTTCCAAGAGACTATTTACATTGACTGAAAGTAATTTTTTGCAATCAATACAGCCGATCTCAGCTTTTTCACAACCATTCTTACTCCAATTAATTTCATCTGGAGCACTGATAAGTTTGTGAAGTTGAAAAATAGAACAATGTTCTGGATTTCCTACATCTGTTCTTAATCTTCTGTTTGGATCCGTAGGGGCGGTTTTAATTTTCTGCCACGTGTCTCCCGGAATTTCAGAAAGAACAATAGTGTTTCCATCGCTCTTTCCCATTTTTGGGAATCCATTTTCGCCCATAGCAGATAATCCCGGTACGGTTATCATTTCATTAATAAGCGCGTCAGGAATAGGAAAATGTGTTTTGTAAAGATGATTCAGTCTTTTCACCAAAGAGACGGTTAATTCGAGGTGGGCCTGTTGATCTTTCCCCACAGGAACGAGATCCGCCTGAGGACCAATAATATCTGCTGCCATAAGCACCGGATAATTAAATAATCCTGCATTTACATCTTCGGGATGTTTCGCGACCTTGTCTTTATAGGTGGGAAGACTTTCGAGATCTTTTGCCGGAGTTATACAGGAGAGATACCAAGCCAACTCGGTAACCTGCGGTATATCCGATTGAAGGTAAATGAAAGAATTTTCCAAACTGATTCCAGCTGCAAGGTAATCGATAACGATATTAGGCATATGCCGTTGAATCATTCGTGCCTCTTTCAGCGTAGTAAGTGTGTGTAAATCTGCCACAAAGAATAAACTTTTGTAGCTGTTATTTTTGGACATTTCGGCAAAACGAGTGAGTACACCCAAATAATTTCCAAGGTGTAACAATCCTGTTGCTCGAATACCTGATAAAACAACCTTCTTTTGCATACAACTTCTCCTTTTGGCGTGTGCCAAATTTAGTTTTTGAATAATTTTATTATCAATTTTCTATTCTTATAATAAAACATTATGTGCATTAAGTCAATCTTATGATTCCATACGATATTTGACAAAAAGCTATAAAATTATGTACCATATAACACATGGAAACTGCATATACAGAAAAAAGAATCAATTGGTTGTGGTGGGGTTTCTATCCTTTCTTTGCATAGGCTTTTTTCATTTCTGTAATAGTGAGTGATATGGGCCTATGAGGGGCCTATTATTTATTATGTTTTGACGATTAGGTATTGAGATACGAAATCGTCAGTACACAATACCGTGTCTGAATTGTACTTTGAGAATTTACTAATTATTTTACATAAAAAAGGAGAAACGCCGTGGAACGAACAATAGGAATTGAGCGGGAGTGGTTCATTTTAAGAGAGGATAAAATAGCCCCTCTTATAGGGGAACTTCTTCCTGAATTAGAGGCAGAATGTGAAAGGAGAAATATTCCTAAGGAATTATTTTCTTTTGAACTTTTTGCGGGACAAGTTGAAGATAGGACCCTCGTGACTTCAAACGTTGTCCAAACAATCAACTCACTTTTCTATAATAAAGAATTATTATTGTGTGTTGGAAAAACTTTAAATATGAAGTTTCTCTGTACCGAATATGTATCAGCAGAGGACTTGGGGGAATTAGTGGTAAACCCCTTTAATCCAAGACATAAGGAGATATGGGAGAAATTAGAAACTGCAGAAAAAATTGCTGCTTCTCAGGTGGCCGCGGTACACATACATTTAGGGGTCTCTTTAGAAGAGGCGGTATCTGTTCTAAACTTTTGTCGTAGATCCGTAATAGATGATTTGTGTGAGCTGGGAGATTTTTCTCTCGGAATGCGCATGCAATCATATAGAACTATGGCAAAGGTATATGGAGATCCCCCTCTCTTTGAAAACACAGACCGTCTTCTCTCCTATATAGAGAGTAAAGGGGGAGAAAAAAATGTATGGGATCTGGTACGATACAAACCATCAACCGGAACGATTGAATTTAGAATGTTCGGTGCTATTGATAATGATGTACATATAATTAGATTTATCAACGCATGTAGACGGATTTTAAAAAGGGCTTGCACGTAACTGTGTAAGCCTTTCATTTTTTTATAAGTACTTTATACTTTTCTTATGACAGTTTCAAAACCCATTATTAAAAAATATGGCACAGGAAAACCCGAGGTAGTTATCGTGGGTTCTCTTCATGGCGATGAACTTGTGGGGAGTCGCGTTATTCAGGCTATAGAAAAATATCCTCTTCAGAAAGGAACGCTTATTACTATTATTGGAAATCCTGATGCAATTCGCGAGAAAAAGAGATTTCTTGAAGAAGATTTAAATAGGTGTTTCCCAGGGAATAAACATGGTACTCATGAACAAAGATTGGCGCATCAGATAGCACCCCTCATTCGTCATGCTGACTATTGTATTGATATACACTCGACAACTACCAATACCCGTCGTGCCGTAATTATAAAAAAGAAGACAAAAGAAATTAAAAAATTACTCTTTCTATTTAAACCCGAGCATGTGGTGATTATGCCCAAAGGAATTGGAGATGGATCTCTTATTAATTTTTGTAAAGCGGGAATAAGTTTAGAATATGGGACACACAAGAGTCGTGAGACTTATAAGGAATCGCTGAGAGACGCCTCTATAATTCTGAAAAAGTTGGGTATGATAGATTCTAAAGTAGAACCATCAAAACGAACGACGCAGTACTATGCGGTATATGGGACAGAGCCAAAACCAAGGGGATTTCAAATGAAACGATCTATCATGAATTTCCATGCTATTAAAAAGGGAGAAGTATTGGGGATTCTAAATGGTAGAAAGGTCCTTTCACAAGAAGCATTTTATCCAATTCTTTTTGGTGCGCGAGCGTATAAAGACAGTATGGGTTTTAAAGCAAAGCGGGTGAAAGGTTTATAAATCTTATCTGAATCCTATTAAAATGCCCCTGTTACGAAATGTATGTAACAGGGGTTATTTAGAGAATAAGTCTCCGTATAGCGTGTAATGTTTTAAGTTGATTTTGGGGGAGTATGTTTCCCATTACATTATTGAGAACAGTAATGATTCCAGTGGGCTGGTGTCTCAGGGGATCTATCACAAAGAGTGCTCCTTTTGGAAATTGATATTTTGTTATCGAAAATAATGTAGCAGGAAAAGCTTCTTTGAGCATAGGTATAAAACCAGTTTGAGTATACCAGTGCGAAAGAAAAAAACCGCGATGATTGTGAGATCTTCCAATAATTTGTAAACAGGAAATATTTTCTGTGCCCGCATCGGTAACCGAACGGTAAAATGTCTCTAGGGATTTTTTTATACCCAGTTTATCTTTGGGGTGATCTAGTGAGGTAACGAGCGTTCGAATTCCACACGAGGTAAATATTCCTCCCGTCTCATAACGCATCCAGTTCAGTAATAATTCCTGTCCGAGAATGTTATGATTTCTGAGATATTCATCAAATCCACAAAGGGGGTATTGAGATGAAGGTTGTGCCTCAAAAAAACTGCGAGATTCGTAGATACCAATCAATAAGCGTCGCGGCATATGATTTTTTATTTTTGTACATACCGATCTGATTTCTCCCGGTAGGTAGGTAATATGAAAACCACTACGCGTGTAATCTTTTAGGATCTTTTCTTGAGCCCATTGAAGTTGTTTCTTTGAAAGATCATTCATAAATACTTTTGGGAATGGTCTTTCGTTTCTGGATATAATATCATCCAGAATAACTTTTGGATCTCTGCATCCAATAGCTCCACCGAGGGTGATGAGTTCTTTACAAGGAACCTCTTTGTATTTTTCAAGAACACAGATGAGTTCTCCTTGGTTATCAACGGTCATATCTGCTTTTTCATAATGAGGAGCTTGTTGATCCCAAAAAATTTTTTGTCCTTGAATATCCAGCTTTGGCTTACGCCAAGAATTTTCCATACAATCCTCCGGATTGAGTTGTTAAATTATTCTGTTATATCAGCGACGAGCGCTTGTGAGAGTTTTATTACATCTTCTGGTTTGAGGGAGAACGTTTTATCATGATCACCTGCACCACAATATAAAACATCCTGCTTCAAGAATGAGGCGTCAATGCAGGTCGGTATATCTCCTCCAAAAGGGGGGATTGCTCCCACCATAAATCCAGCTTTTTCAATAAGCTCTGGTGAGGCAAATTGGAGATCTTTCCGCGTAAGGGCAAGAACTACTGCTAACTTTTTCATACTCAGACGTGCCATGCCGGGAATCACTACTCTATATAATCCTTGAGAGGAAATGGTTAAGAGAATTGTCTTTGCCATAGTCTCTGGGGGAATACCGAGTTCTCGTGCAACATCGTGCATGGTAAAAACTGGCACATGATCTATGGTCGTAAAAGAGATGGTATGATTCACGAGTATGCGGCGAAGGTGCTCAAATGATAGATTACTCATATATACTCCATTTCTAATTATAAAAGGACGGCTTTTGCGTATTTTTATAATGTGTCATTTTTGATGTTTGTGCAAGTTTGTATAAACGTCGCATGAATGTAGTTCTTATTGCAGAAATTCAAGAGAAAGTACCATTTGTTCAACGTTTGCGGTCATGCGTGATATATCGTTTTCGAGTTTATCAGGAGCTTGATAGAGCGCATTCGTGCTGAAGGGGAGACGAACGACGTGAGCGGTGAATCGGAATGAATAACAGACGCCATTATGCAGGGTAAAATAATCTACATAGCGAGCATGTTGATTATTAATACCAAAATCATTTCTTTTCACTTTGGTAAACTGAACATATTTTCCTTGTATGGTGTCCATGTTGCCATAGACGTATCCTTGAGCACCGGTTGTTTCTGCAACACTCGGACAGGCACTTGAACCAGCGGGTCGTGCTGAAATAAGTATGTCTGATGCATCTACCGTTTCGATATCATTTGCATGAATATAATAATTTAATTTAGGAGATATTTTTACAATAGTTGTTCCTGGATATTGCGTATTGAAAGTTGAGAACAAGAAATCTCCGGGATAGATAAATGAGAATTTATATTGAGGGTTAATATAGGTGTGCCATGAGGTATCAGGATGTTGCAAAGATGCGGGAGAGGTAATGGAAAATAGATCGCTTATTCCTTCATCTATGGTGGTACCGATAATAGGTGCGTGTATGCGTATGCGATAGGTTCCATTTGGAATTTCGGCACCAGAGAACCAAACATAGGTGCCGGAATTTGCAGTATGGGTAGCGATGGTTTTTATAAAAGTTCCGTTCTGATCTTGTAAATCAAGATTTACGTTTTTAATACTCGCAAATTTTGAGGACCATCGTATGATGGCGAGGGGTGTATTATAGGTAGGATCATTAATAAGTGTTTGATTGTTTGTGGGGTAGAGAACGGTAAAAGCAGCTTGTGCTTTTACGATTTGAGTTTCTATGGGTATGTTTTGTGGAGGAGTATATCCAGTGGCGGGGGGTTGAGAATCAGAGGTAATATATTGATTTGCTTTCTGTGGAGTCGGAACACTGATTTGATTGGGTACCGGTATACCGAAAATAGTTGTCGTTGCGGTTAAGGGATCAGAGGGAGATGAGGTTTGAACTCCACCGGTAGCAATAATAATAGCGATACCGATAATAACGACAAATATGATAATAAAAACCGCAAGGGGTATCTGTTTTTTAGATAAACTCATAATATAAATATCATATATCAAAATAAGAGTAATTAAAATCACCCAGTTGATTTTTCTTCTATTTATCAATATTATGTGAGCAAGTTAATATGGAGAGGTGTCAGAGTCCTGCCTGCCGGTAGGCAGGGGTCTATTGTGCAGAATTACATATAACTATGTACTTTGTATATATTTTAAAAAGTGAGAAAGATTGCGGGATATACATTGGTAAGACAAATAATGTCTCGCGAAGAATTTTAGAGCATAACGCTGGACACACTCAGTCATTAAAAAATAGAATACCATTAACACTTTTAGAATATATAGAATGTAAAACAGAAGAAGATGCTCGTTGCCTTGAAAAAGAATACAAAAAAGGATATAAACGTGAAGAGATAAAGAGAAAGTATAATTTACAATAAAATATGGAGAGGTGTCAGAGTGGTCTATTGTGCAGCTTTGCTAAAGCTGTGGGGCTTAACCGCCCCCGGGAGTTCGAATCTCCCCCTCTCCGCAAACAAGTACCCCGTAAGGGGGTATTTTGTTTGCGGAGAGAGTGAATGAACTGCTTCATCCACGTGGGGGATTCGAAGACCGTAGTGTTGCGCGACGAACGAGGTGGTAAGGAGTGCCACGAGGGGCGGGCTGCGAGCGTTTTAGCGGAAGATAAAACGACTTGTAGCCGAATCTCCTTTCTATTTAGATGATTCGAATGACGCCTGCCTGCCGGTAGGCAGGGAGCATGTGCGAACAGCTGTGAGTACAGCGAGTTGGTGCCCAGAGCTTTTTGTTGCAACAAAAAGACTCGCGGGCGAACTCTCCTCCTATGTTTATAGAACAATCATTATTGAGTATTGAATAATATACACATATAACAGTGATCTTTTACCATAGTGTGGTTAACCTATGTTAACTTGCATTCCAAATTAATTTGTGCTATTATAAGATCATGGAAACACACAAATCACAGTTCATAACCTCTGCAGAGATGGCAAAAATGCTCGGGATAAGCCGTATTGCGGTGCATAAACAGATTTCCGAAGGAAAGATACCGGCTCAGAAAATGGGTCGCAACTACCTCATTCCTAGGTCAACTCTCCCCCCCGAACTCCAAGAACGCATTAGAGGCGAACAAAAGAAGACAACAAAGAAGGTTTTGGAAAAAAATCATCATAAAGATCTTGATTTTGAAAAAGAACTTTGGGCCGCAGCAGATAAGCTTCGTGGTAACATTGATGTTTCCGAGTATAAAAATATTGTACTTGGTCTTCTCTTCTTAAAATATATTTCAGATGCATTCTATAAAAGACGCGAGAAACTTGATGAGCTCACTCATGATCCTAAAAATGAAGAATTTTATGTTGCAGATGAAAAAGCTCGAGCTCAAATTCTTGAGACAAAAGATTTTTATAAAAGCGCTGGAGTATTTTATGTCCCCGAAAAATCTCGTTGGGAATATTTGCAGACAAAAACAATGCAATCAGATATTGGACAGATTCTTGATAAGGCAATGGATTATATTGAGAGTGATAACTTAACAGAACTTGAAGGAGTGCTTCCTAAAATTTATACAAGAACAACTCTTGATCATGCAGTAATTGGTGAACTTATAAATATCTTTTCTCGTATTTCGTTTGATCACAACTTTGATAGAGAGAAGGATATCCTCGGACGTATCTATGAATATTTTCTTGGTCAATTTGCTTCATCCGAAGGTAAGCGTGGAGGAGAATTTTTTACCCCACGATCTATTGTTAAACTTTTAGTAGAGATTCTTGAACCATATGAAAATGCTCGAGTACTTGATCCCGCATGTGGAAGTGGAGGAATGTTTGTATCCATGGGTGAGTTCTTGCGAGATCATCATCAGGATTCGTCACGACTTGCAATTAACGGACAAGAAAGCAATCCAACAACCTTGCGACTTTGTAAAATGAACCTTGCAATTCGTGGTCTATCTGGAAAAATTGAATTAGGAAATACTTATTATCAAGACAAATTCCCTCATTTGCAGGCAGATTTTGTTATTGCTAATCCTCCATTTAATGCAGATTGGGAACCATCCAAACTTGCCGATAATGATCCGCGCATAACATTGGGCACTCCACCGAGTGGCAATGCGAATTTCATGTGGGTACAACATTTTGCTCACCATTTAGCACCAAATGGTAATGCTGGATTCGTTATGCCAAATGGTGCCCTTGCTGTATCCGGTAAAGAGGGTGAACTAAGACAAAAACTTATTGAAGCAGATATGGTTGACGTTATTATTTCATGTCCATCAAAACTTTTCTATAATGTTTCGCTTCCTGTATCCCTTTGGTTTTTGGCTAGAAACAAAAATGGTGATCGTTTTCGTAAACGCACTGGAGAAACATTATTCATTGATGCACGAGATACTTTTGAACAAATTTCTCGTAAACAAGTGATTTTCAATAAAGAACAAATTCAAAAAATTGCGGACACCGTTCGTGCGTGGCGGGGTGAACAAGAGGTTGGGGAATATAAAAATATTTCAGGTTTTTGTAAATCAGCAACTTTAAAAGAAATACAGAAAAATGGATATACATTAACTCCTGGACGCTATGTTGGACTTGCAGACGTTGAGGATGATGGAGTTACATTTGAAGAAAAGATGATAAAATTTTCAGAAGAATTGCGGGGAGCATTCACAAAAGGCCGCGAATTAGAAAAAGATATTGAGAAAAATCTAAAAGAGTTAGGATTTTAAATATATGGATTTGCAAGACCTAAAAAAGAAGTTTATCAAAGATGAGCTACAGATCACCGAAGATTACGGGAAGATTTTCACTTTTGTCGATTTCTCAAACGTAAATAAGTGGTTTCAAAATGACAATCAAGACTGGGAGAATAAACTCCTCGCTCCCGATGAGAAGTTATCAATAGACTTAGAAAAACTTAAATCATTTTTGGATATTTTTAGTGAGAGGGCGAGAATTTACTATGGAGAAAATCCTAAAAATCAAAAGTCTCTCAGTTTTACCTATGTTATGCGAAAAGTTTTTGGCAAAAGAGATGTAATGACTAAAGACATTCAAAAAATTAGGCATTATTTTGAGACGGGCGAATATATTCCTGATAAATATGTTAAAACAGATATAGATGGCAAAAAATTTATAGAAATCAGAAAATCAAATTTTGATGTAGAGATTTCTGTAGATGCGCTAAAGATGCTTGAACACTATAATACTTTCTGTATTTTCTCTGGAGATGCTGATTTTGTGTATTTAAATAATTACTTAAAACGAAAAGGTAAAAAAGTGATTATAGTGAAGGGTGGATATATTTTGACAAAATTCAGAGAGTCGGCTGATTTAGTCATAAATGCACAGAATATTAAAAAGCATATTGCCAAGGTAGAAAAACAAAAACCTGACTAGGTCAGGTTTTTGTGGAAAGTTATCCCGAATTGACCTCGGGCAGGTATGAAAGGAGTATAACATTCACCACCACCAAAATCAAGAGTTATCCACAGATCAAAAATATGAGCAATTTACTGAAACAAATAGAAAAGATACCGAGGGCCACTTATAAACTAATAGATGTTACCAGTAGAATTGGTGATGGTTTACATGGGACTCCAGTATATGACGACAATGGGGAATATTATTTTATTAATGGAAATAATTTAGATAATGGTTATGTTTCAATAAAAAAAGATACAAAAAAAGTAAATGAGTCAGAATACATTAAACACAAAAAAGATTTAACTGAAAGAACCCTTTTGCTTTCTATTAATGGAACAATCGGTAATTTAGCAAAATACAAGAACGAGAAATGTATACTAGGTAAAAGTGTTTCCTATATCAATATTAGTGATGGTTTTGATTTAAATTATTTTTATTATGTACTATTAGATAATAGGTTTAAAAAACATATAACAAATAATGCTTCTGGTAGTACTATAAAAAATGTATCTTTAGAACAGTTGCGTGATTACGAGATAAATATTCCAAACCTCTCAATCCAAAAAAAGATTTCAGAAATTTTAAGTGCATATGATGAGAAAATTGAAAACAACAATAAGATAATTAAAAATCTTGAAACCACAGCACAAACTATTTTTAATGAATGGTTTGTAAACTTTCATTTTCCAGGTTATGAAAAAGTAAAAATGATTGATAGCGAAATGGGAAAAATTCCTGAAGGGTGGGAAATGAAAAAAATATCACGATTAGCAACCGTTACACTAGGAGGAACCCCATCGAGAGATAAAAAAGAATTCTGGGGAGGGAGCATTCCATGGATCAATTCTGGCGAAATAAATAACCTCAGAATTATTAAAGCAACCGAGTATATATCAGAAGCAGGTCTTAAAAAATCTAATGCAAGCATAATGAATTCAGGGACAACCCTCCTTGCTATAACTGGAGCCACACTTGGGCAAGTCAGTCGTCTTGAGATTGAATCAACAGCTAATCAATCAGTTGTTGGTATATATGACGAAAATAATATTTTAAATGAATATATATATTTATGTATCAAAAATAATATTTTAGATATAATTTCAGGAGCATCTGGTGGTGCCCAGCAACATATTAATAAGCAATTAATAGAAAATTATAAAATGTTAATACCTCTAGAAAACATTACTTATAGTTTTAATGGAACTATAAAACCGATGTTTAATTTTATAAAAGAATCTCTCCTCGAAAATCAAAAATTAAAACAATCCAGAGATCAATTATTAGCAAAATTAATTTAAATTTATGAAAACAAAAGAAGTACAACAAAAGTTAGCAGATATAGATCAAAACCTAAGGGCGCTAGGAGATCTTAACGCTTTAGTACAAAATTTTATCACCCAAAAACAAGTAATAGATACATTAATTGCTGAAGTACAAGCACAAAAAGAAAATATAGATGCGATTCCTAAAAAGAAGGAAGAGCTAGAAAACTTGATTGGGGAAATTGCTACTTTAAAAGAGACCACCAAGGAACAGCAAACCTTAACCGAAGAAACCAAGAAAGTAGTAGATGAACTTAAAACAAAAAGTGACGAAATCCAAAGTCTTTCACTACAACAATTGGGAACTATTTCTAATGAAAAACTTTCCAATTCATTCGATAAGGTTAGAGACGGATTAAAATTAAGTAATAAGAGTTGGTTTTGGTGGTTATTCGGTACTAGTATGGCTCTTCTTTTATCGGTTGCTGGAATAGTTATCTGGCAGACATCTAATGGCGGAAATATATTTGAGATAAATTTTTTAGTTAAACTAGCAGCTACGTCTCCAATTATATTTTTTGAAATCTTTATCAGCGGACAATATTCACGAGGAGAAAAATTAATTGAAGAATATGAGTTTAAGGCCTCTATCGCCCGTTCCCTAGAAGCTTACAAGGAGATAGTTGAGAATCTATTCTCTGATAAAGACGATGATGAATATAAGAAAAAGCTTGATTTTATACTAGATGCGATTGGTAAACTTTATTCATCGCCGATGACAAATATAAGACAAAATGAGACAAAAGAAATTGTGGGGAATAAATCGACAATTCCTGTTTTATCAGATATAAAAGAAATGATGTCTGATGTAAAAGATATGGTTTCAAGAATACACACATCATGAACCCCCTTAACGAAAATAACTTAACAGAACAATCTCTTATCCAATGGCTACAAAGCCAGGGTTATGAGTACTTATATGGTCCAGAGATAAATCCAGGACAACCCAATGCGGAACGTGAAAACTTCCGTGAGGTTGTGCTAAAAAATCATCTCCTTGGTGCTGTTCGTCGTTTAAATCCACAACTTCCCCAAATGCAGGCAGAACAGGTAGTGAATGATATTTCTAGTTTCCACAACCCCGATCTTATGCTGGGCAATAGAGAGATATATTTTAATATTACCGAAGGAGTGAAAAAAACATGGAAAGAAGACGGAGAAGAAAAAACGGAATTGGTAAAGCTTATTAATTTCTCAAACCCAGAGGCAAATGAGTTTCTTATAGTGAATCAATTCACTGTTCAGGGGATTGATAATATATGTCGCCTAGATGCTGTTTTATTTGTAAATGGTATCCCCCTTGGAGTGTTTGAACTTAAAAGCCCCACTCGTGAACAAGCATCAATTGGACAAGCATATCGAGATATTGAATATTACAAAAAAGAAATTCCAAAACTATTTTTATATAACCAAATTATTTGTCTAAGTGATTTAACTGACGCTCGACACGGAACAATATCTTCATCGTGGGAAAGATACGGAACATGGAAGGGAATTGAATTAGAAAATGATTCACCAAGAGACACCACTCAACTTGAGGTATTAACAAAAGGTCTTTTTGATAAAGTCCGCTTACTTGATGTTATTCAAAACTTTACCATCTTTGAGGCGGATAGTGATGGAGATGCGGTGACTTATACAAAGAAGATGGCACTTTATCACCAATATTATGGAGTAAACAAAACTATTGAAAGCACAATTCATTCAGTGCTTGGTAATCAAGATCGAAAGATCGGTGTTTTTTGGCACACGCAAGGATCTGGTAAGTCACTCTCTATGGTTTTTTATGTAAATAAGACAAAAAGTATTCCGGAACTAAAAAGTCCTGCATATGTGTTTCTTACTGATCGCGAAGATCTTGATGATCAGTTATTTAAAACATTTAGTCGTACAGGATATGGTACTCTCGCAAAACGAGCCACGACAATAAAAGATCTAAAAGATAAACTCTCTCATCTGGGAAGTGAGCTTATTTTTACTACAATCCAAAAATTTCAAGAAGATCCAGATGCACACAATGTTCTTACTGAGAGAGAAAATATTATTGTACTTACTGATGAGGCACATCGCACTCAATATAGTATGCTTGCAGGAAACGTCCGTCGCGCACTTCCTCACGTGAGCTTTTTGGGTGTAACAGGAACCCCCATTTCTCATAATGATCACGATACAGTTCGTGTATTTGGAGATATTGTGAGTTCATATAAAATCGGACAGGCAGTAAAAGATGGTGCGACGGTTCCAATTTTCTATGAAGGACGTCTTATTCCACTTCATTTAGCGGATAGATTTATTGATAGTAAACTCGATGATCTTTTGGGTGAGATTGTGATTGACGAAAGAATGCGAGCTCAAAAAGAATGGGCAGTATTAGAAAAAGTAGTTGGTGCACCAAGCCGTATTGAACAAATTGCAAAAGATATAGTTGCTCACTACACTATTCGTCCTATTGAAGGTAAAGCGATGGTGGTTACCATGAGCCGTTCTATTGCGGTTCAAATGTATAATGCAATTAAAAAAATACCAGGGGCTCCAGAGTGTGCAGTAGTTATTTCAAAAAGTGAAGATTTTGCATCAGACATTCAAACTGAACGAGACGTAAAGAAGTTAGAAAAACATTTTAGGAAAACAAATGATCCACTAAAAATCGCTATCGTATGTGATATGTGGCTTACTGGATTTGATGTCCCAAACCTACATACCATGTATCTTGATAAACCACTCAAGAATCATGGGCTTATGCAGGCAATTGCCCGTGTAAATCGTGTTTATAAAGACAAACCAGGTGGACTTATTGTTGATTATATCGGTGTCGCAGATAACCTAAAAAAGGCGCTTGCCATTTATGATTCGGATGTTCAGCGGAACGCACTCATCCCTCTTGATGAGGTTATTTTAGAGATGAAAAAACTTTATCAGACAACAAGTGATTTCTTTGGAAATGTTTCTTTTTCAGAATGGAAAAAGAAGAAAGGCATTGAACTGGTGGAATTATTTCAAGCTAGTATCAACGAAGTAATCTCAGATCATGGGATTCTCTCGGATGATAGAAAGATGAAATATATAGGTGCAGTTTCAAAACTCTCAAAATTACACGCGCTAGTTATGCCCGGAGAAGAAGCAATGAACATCGCTACTGATATACAGTTTTTTCAAGCAATTCGTGGTGCAATTAATAAACAAACAGTTGTGCCTCATGCTATATTTCCTGAAGAGACCGAAAGTGCTATTCGCAATTTAATTCAGGACACAATACAGGCAGAAGGAGTTATAGATTTATTTGCAAATGAAGATGGAGAAAAAGAAACCATTTCTATTTTTGATCCGCGATTTAGCGAAGAAATAAAGAAGGTGAAGTTTAAGAACTTTGCAGTCGACGTGATTCGTAAATTACTTAATAAAGAGATTGTTGCACGAATGAGAAAAAATAAAGCAAGATATGAAACAATGATCACTCTTCTTACTGATCTTATAGAAAAATATGAGAACAATGTTATTAGCTCGGCAGAGATTATAAAACGCCTCCTTGAGATAGCGGATGAAATAAAAAAGTTAGATCAAGAAAGTGTAAATCTTGGCTTGTCTTCTGAAGAGATTGTTTTTTATGATACTCTTATTGCAGATCCAGATCTTAAAAATGCAGGGATTGATATAAAAGAATTTGTAAAAGATCTCACAAAGCGAATACGCCGCGATCTTGCAATTGATTGGACAAATAATGAGACTATAAAAGCACGTATTCGTCAGAATGTAAGATTACTTTTAATCCAAAAAGGTTTTGTGGAACAGATACAGGCAGAACGTTTAATAGAATCAATTTATCAAGAAACGGTACGAGTTTATCGTGAATATTTACCTGTATAGAGTTGCGTAAAATAATTTTGTGAAAACATAGACCTATCACCCCCCCACTATGCCCCACCACATGCATCTACATTCTCACCCGTTTAATCTCATAAAGAGCGGGAAGCAAATAATAGAGACAAGAATAAACGATGAAAAGAGGCGCCTTCTTTCTATTGGAGACGAGATTGAATTTGAAAACCGAGAAAACCCAGAAGAAAAACTAAGAGTAAAAATTATTGATCTTATTATCAAGCCGACATTCTCAGAGTTATACGATACGGACACCCCAGAAGTTTTTGGTGGCAAAGATGAAGAAGAATTAATGCAGATATATAAATATTATTCTCCAGAAGAAGAGAAACAACATGGCGTTGTTGGGATACGAGTGAAACGTATATAGACTATGGATTTGATTCTGTCTCAAGACTTTTCTCTATCATCTCTATCGCTTCTTTAGGGAAGAAATTATCCAGAGCCTTCATTTCTTCAAGAGATTTGTATTCTATAAGATATTGATTCTGTTCGCTCATGCGTTCTTTTTCGGGTCCACTAATTATTGGCACTCCTCTGTATCCGTCTACATAATACCAATGTTCTTGGTTCCCTCTATTTGTTAATTCAAATGCTTTTCTAACTTGTATATCACTAATGCTTAATTCTTCTTGCATTTCACGTCTGAGGGCGTCTACCCCATCCTCTCCTTTTTCTATCGCTCCTCCGGGAAATGTAAAATAATCCTCATGTGGTTTCACGCGGTGTAGAAGTAAAAATTTATCTTCTGTTATTTGTATAATTCCAACGATACGCATATAAGCGGATTATACCATTCCCAACCACCTCACAATAGTGCTAAAATACCCTTACCAAAACCCTTGAATCTCGGCTATAATTAACTCATGAAGCCAATACTTATAACTTGTTATGTAAATCCAGACCTCGACGGTGTAGCGGGGGCGATTGGGTATGCAGAATTTTTAAAGAAGATGGGTACCGAGTGTGAAGTAGGGATTATGGGTGAACCGCAAGATGAGGCAAGATACATTCTTAATCGTTTTGGTTTTTCATATCCAAAATTAATTTTGAATGCTGATAACTATGAAAAAGTAATTCTGGTAGACGCAAGTGATCTCAATGGTCTCGAGGGTAACATTGCACCAGAGAAGGTTATTGAAATTATAGATCATCGAAAAATTCATGAAGCAGAAAAGTTTCCCCACGCGAAGGTACATATTGAACTTGTTGGGGCGGCGGCTACCTTAGTTGCCGAAAAATTTATACAAAACAAGATTGAAATCTCTCAAGAATCAGTCACCCTTATATGTGGGGCAATAATTTCTAACACCCTTAATTTTAAAGGAGGAGTAACTACTGATCGCGATAAAGCGGTAGTGGAGGAACTCAATAAAATTGCGAAGTTACCTGAAGATTTTTGGAGAGATTTATTTATAGCAAAATCTGACGTATCAGGTGATAAGCTTACAGAAAAAATAGAGGACAATTTTGCATGGTTTGTGATGGGTGGTAAGAATGTTGGTATTGCTCAAATTGAAATGATCGGAGCAGAAGAACTTATACATGAGAGAAGTGATGAAATTGTGCAGATTTTAGAAAAGACCAAAACAGAAATGAAGTTAGATTATATCTTCCAAAATACCATTGAACTCGAGGGTGCTAAAAACTTTTTTGTTACTCAAGACTCAGAAACACAAAAATTGTTAGAAAAGATTTTAGATATACATTTTATTGGAGTAGTTGCAGAACGATCGAGTTTAATTATGAGAAAGCAAATTGTCCCTCTCCTTAAAGATGAATTAGAAAAATAAAGGTCTTTTTTATTTTTTCTCACTCAAAAAAATCACCCAACGTAATCGGGTGATTTTAAAAAAGAACAACTGGAATATATTATCCCGCAGAAGTCCAAAATCCTTGCGTCGGATTAAATGACTGAATAAAACATTCAACTTTCGCATCGGGGTATAGTGCGTGTACACTTTCTCCGAGATTTTTTGCAAGTTCCTGAAAAACTTCGCCGGTACGTTCTGGTTTTTCGAATAATCCACTCACTTCAATAATAATTTCTTCTCCAAGCCCATATTTCATGAGATCGGGAGGAAAGAGGCAGGTCATATCATTTTGGTCTTTTAAACCAAGTTTTGATACGCTAACCACCGCATGAACGATAGTCTTATGAAGTATTCGTAAACCATCTTCAGATTGACTGGCCGGAAGACACCAAACTTTAATTATAGGCACTGGAACCTCCTACAGATTTAGTTAGAAAATTAAAAGCACTGATTATACGTTAGCATAAAATGTGTTTTAGGTCAATGTTTCTATTTTTCATATGTAAGTATTTTTTCAGTGATGTGTGTGTTGGTGAGTTATATCAATCGGTGCTAAAATACATATATTAAAACATTACTATGAATAAAAAGGGATCTCTTAATATTGTGCTTATGGTCGGAGTGGTTATTGTTCTTGGGATAGTGGGATATTTTACTATAATCCAGCGCAGTGCTTCGCCGTTGATACCGACTCCCACACCAACACCGCCCGCGTCTTCATCATCAACACCTCCGGTGAAAAATCCGTCACCCGTTCCTAATGAGCCTACAACCCAAAACCCTTCATTACGCAACAATTGTAGCAATCTGATCAGCTACAGCGCGGAGGCATACCTCAGCGGTTGGAAAAAAACATTCCAAGCAGAGAACAAACTTTCGGATTCGCAATTTAACCTTTACATTACAATAAGTTCCTTATCCCTAGAGCCGGTGGGTAATACCTGTGAGTTGTCGGTAAAATATATAATTAAAAAAGATTGGTTGTCGGTACAAAGGATAGACGCCGTGACCCTTGGTGTTCCACCTACCATTTCACCAAATAATATTCCTCTTGAAAATAGCCTCGAAACAATTGGACGCATGGGAATATCAACGATTAATCTTCATGATTCTTTTTCTTTCAAGAGTGAAAAGGATGCTTTAAATTTTTTTATAGATGAATATAACCTGAATGGTACGAAAGCAGCAGTTACCAGCAAAGATTTCTTCTATTTTTGGGATGGTAAATATACTAAAACCCCAGATGGAAGTTTAAGAAGTGCAGAATCCGGAGATGGTGGGAAGGCATATATTGTAGTGTCCGGTGAAATCAATTCAGCCCAAAATAAATGTTATAATGGGAGCCTATTTCTGGTGAGTAAAAAAACAACATATTCCGCTACGCCATGTTTTATTAACTGATAATAAAACCCATCAGCATTCTGAGTTCATTCCCAACCACCTCACGACAGTGCTAAAATATCCTCATAAATCCGAGCTATCATGACCCCCACATTCAAAAAAATTGAAGACTTAGGCTACGATTCATTTTTCGAATCTCATCGCAAGAAATTAAAATTAGACGCATTTTCCGTTGCGCGTGTTATTGTTGAATATAAAGGAGTGTACAAAGTTAAAAACACGAATGGAGAGTACCTTGGAAAAGTAACGGGAAAACAAATGTTTGAGGCTACTGCGCGGGAAGATTATCCTGCAGTGGGGGACTGGGTTGCTATTACCGAATTAAATACAGAACAGGGAGTTATTCACGCTATTTTACCCAGAAGAACCGTTGTAAAAAGAAAATATAATAATAAAAATGAGATACAAATTATCGCCACGAATGTTGATGTAGCGTTTATTGTTGAATCGGTGGGGAGAGATTATAATCTCAATCGTTTTGAAAGATATTTTGCTATAGCTCATGAGGGAGGCATACAACCGGTGGTGATATTAAATAAAATCGATACCATTTCATCAGAAGAATTAGCGGCGAAGGTAAATGAATTGAAAAAAAGATTTGTTGATATTGGAGTTGTTGTCACGAGTACTGCCACAGGGGTGGGATTAAATGAATTAAAAAAATATATAACCAAGGGAAAGACATATTGCTTCCTCGGTTCATCAGGAGTGGGAAAGTCTTCTCTTATTAACGCCTTACTCGGAGCGCGTATTATAAAAACTGAAGATATCGGATTGGGTACAGGGAGAGGGAAACACGCGACCACCCATAGAGAAATGTATTTTTTAGAAAGTGGCGGTATTGTAATAGATAATCCCGGAATGCGAGAAGTGGGTATGGCTGATAGTCAGGCGGGGGTTGCTGATTTGTTTGAGGAGATAACGAATATATCTCGAGCGTGTAAATATGTAGATTGTGAACACATTCATGAACCGGGGTGTGCGGTTCTCTCTGCGGTGAAGTCTGGTGATCTCGATGAAGATAGATATAAAAATTATGTAAACCTGAAAAAAGAGGCGGATTATTATGAGATGACCGAACTTGAAAAAAGAGGAAAAGACAAACAATTTGGAAAATTTATTAAGAAGGCAAAAAAAGAATTGGATAAATACATGTAACAGAGAATGCTCTGTTTGAGGTATATGTACATGCATGAACATTGTGCGATTGAGCTTGATAAAACTTGCTCTTTTTGTATTTTCTGATATTATATAATCCATGTCAAAAACGACCGCACAAAATCAGGCTTCTGAACAGGTAACCCGTCCTCCCGTGGTGGTCATTATGGGTCATGTTGATCATGGTAAAACAACACTTTTAGACTATATACGCAAGACTCGCGTTGCAGAGCGTGAAGCGGGGGGTATTACTCAAGCAACAGGAGCATATGAGATTGTATGGAAAGAGCAAAAAATGACTTTTATCGATACACCAGGACACCAAGCATTTACGTGTATGCGTCAGCGTGGTGCCGATATTGCTGACTTGGCTGTGCTCGTTGTTGCCGCTGATGATGGGGTAAAACCACAAACAAAAGAAGCAATTGATATTCTTAAAAAGTGTGGTACACCGTTTGTGGTGGCTATCAATAAAATTGATAAAAATAACGCTGATCCAGAACGAACGCGGCAATCGTTAATGGGAAATAGTGTTCTCCTTGAAAAATACGGAGGAGATATTGCGTGGGTTGAGATTTCTGCAAAACAAGGAACGGGTATTGATGAATTACTTGACCACCTCTTACTCATGTGGGAAATGGAATCGGTTACCTGTGATCTCGCATCTGCAGGACGAGGATATATATTAGAAGCACATAGAAGTGGTCAACAGGGAATTGTAGTGTCGGTTATTATTAAAGATGGAACCGTCCGGGTGGGAGAAAATATTTGTACCAAAACAGCGTGTGGAAAAGTGCGTACACTCGAAACATTTCTAGGAACGCGTGCGCAGATGTTACAACCCTCAAGTCCCGCGCGTATTATTGGATTTGAAACACTTCCTGAAACAGGAGAGGAATTTATTATTGGTTCACCATTAAAAACCACAGATAACAATGATGTCCTCGTTCCAGAAAAGGAAGAGACACAGGTACTTCCTCCAGAAGAAGGTTCAGTGAAAATTATTTTGAAAGCAGATGTCTGTGGATCTCTTGAGGCATTAGCTCAGGTATTGAGTGCGTTGCCACTCAAGAATTTTAAAATTCATATTGTATCGCAAGCGGTTGGAGATGTAACCGATGGAGATGTAAAATTAGCGAGTACCACTCATGCAACTATTATCGCTTTTAATGTAAGGGTGGCGAAACCCGCTGAAAACCTTGCTATCGGGCAGCACGTCAAAATTGTATCATCAGATATTATTTACCGACTTATTGAGAAGTTAGAAGAGATGGATGAACATGCAAATGAAAAACCGGTTGCGGGTATTTTAGAAATTCTTGCGGTGTTTAGTAATAAAAATAAAAAGTGGGTTATTGGAGGAAAAGTAACTGAAGGACGACTCTTATTACAAGATAAATTTATAGTATCTCGTGCCGATGTGCCATTAGGACGAGGACGTATTACTAATTTGCAACGTAATAAAATGGATGCAAAACGGGTAGAAGAAGGAGAGTGTGGGTTAATGGTAGAAACACCTGTTGCATTAGAGGTGGGAGATCATCTCATTGTAGAATTTGAAGAATAAGTATGACACTCTATAGAACAAGACGCATGGAAAGTGTTATGGAGCAGGTTCTTTCGGAAGAAATTGTGCGGACCATCGAAGACGCCGATACCTTGATTACCATTACCAATATACATATTGATTTAGAAAACGATCAAGCGCTTGTTTCTGTTGCGGTATTTCCCGATGAGAAACGAGAAGCGGTTTTAGGGGGATTGAATAGACGAGCAGGAGGCCTTGCGTTTATGTTACTCAAGAAAATGAAGGTGAAAAAGATTCCGTTTTTGGTTTTTGTGTAGTATTATTTCTGACAGGGTAACAAAAAGAAATTTTAAGAAAGAAATATGTGGCCACGTAGCCAAGCGGTAAGGCAGAGATCTGCAAAATCTCTATGCGGCGGTTCAACTCCGCCCGTGGCCTCAAAAATAACAAAAGAACATTTTCGCACTCTTGAGAATGTGAGAATGTGTAGCGCGGGAGTTGAAAATATAATTAAATAATGCTTGAATACAAAACGTAGCTCGGATGGCGGAATGGTATACGCGCAACACTTAAAATGTTGTGATCGCAAGGTCATGTGGGTTCGAGTCCCACTCCGAGCACATAATCATACAAACAAAAAATGCTTGACCAAAGCATTTTTTGTTTGTATTGTATGTCCAGAAAATTAATATATTATTTATACACAAGACGAGGAAAGAAATGGTTGCAGATATCAAAAAAGGTCCGGTCCCTGAAAAAACCGTCCAAGAAAAGTTTCATGAGTTCATAGAAAAGAGAAATGAACGGGATCGTTTAGAATATGGTCCTCAAACAGAAAGTCAAAGAATTAATCCTGAGATGCTTTCTCAATTACATATATTGGAACAGTGTACCGTCTCTGGATATTGTGCTCAATTTCTCTATGAGCAAAGAGAGAAGAAAGTCATTAACTTTTCAAAGATTAATCGGTTTTGTTATCCTCAAAATAACAAAACTGAAATTATGACAGGAGATTTTGCTTTGTCGACTGTGAATGCGGCTCTTATGTCTCCGGAATTTAAGATACCCTTTAAAAAATTTAAGACATCATATAGATTGAACGACATTATATGGGATGTTGAAATTCGACAGGGGGATAAGAGGATGTTTATTCTTCGTCAAAAATTTTCAGAATCCCTTATTTCTTGGATTGATTTTGA
This sequence comes from Minisyncoccota bacterium, assembly GCA_041674185.1. Classification (GTDB taxonomy): domain Bacteria; phylum Patescibacteriota; class Minisyncoccia; order UBA6257; family JAGOQP01; genus JAKBUF01. The sequence goes on along the minus strand of JBAYWE010000004.1, from coordinate 36,572 downwards.
ATTTAGAATTCGAGAAAAATAGGGGTGGGGGGTTGCGATGTATACACGCAACCCTTTATTTTTTATATAATAGGGGGTATATTTTATGGAATATACTACTATGAAAAAATTATATCGTTCAAAAGAAAATAAAGTAATTGCAGGGATACTCGGGGGAATTGGAGAATATTTTGATATTGATCCTGTGGTGATTCGTGTCTTATTTGTATTTGTTGCATTTGCGACTGGTGTTTTACCATTCGTTGTTGCTTATATTGTTGCATTATTTATTGTGCCGAAACCTTCGCAGGTGCATGTTGAAAAATAACGGTGGGTACTGAAGTGTGCGTTGTGAATTACTAACTCGTAAACAATAACTATTTACTCCCCATCTCTCTTTCGTGCTTGATTGTTACAACTTTTTTTGCTTAAATAATGGCGTGGAGTAATCCACGCCATTCAATTGTGTGGATGGAGATAGAAGTTACAACCTTACTGTTATTATTTAGTTGCTCACTCAGATCAGCAATGATCTTTTTAGCGCCTCTAAAGAATTTTGCATGAGAAATTGGAAATGAGTTATTTGAAATTAAATTTTCGAAAGAAAATTTTGATGGCCCTATCGTCTAGCCTGGTCAGGACACAGGATTTTCATTCCTGTAACCCGGGTTCAAATCCCGGTGGGGTCACACAAATAAAAATATCCTTACGCTAGTAGGGATATTTTTATTTTATATGATGAAAGATCTCGCGCGGGATTTGAATCGGAGGGGGTCGGGGAACTTGTAGTTCCCCGTGTAGGAAAACAATTCGAAGGATGTTAGAAACCGAGGCCTGCCTACCGGTAGGCAGGGTTTCTAAAGAGCACGAAGTGCGATGTGAAATTCCCGGTGGATTAGGATTTAATGTTTGCGTTTAGAGTCTAACTATTTGCAATAAACTCTACTAATACAAAAACAACCCAGAACATAAGAAGTATATACGCCTCTCGTTTGGAGATATTTTTTCCTGAGCGCATAAAATGAAATAGTATCAACGATGCCGCAACCATGAAAATACCCGTGATGTAAATAATTTTTTGTGGAAATGAAAATGGGTTCACTAACGCAAGAAGTCCTACCACAATGGTTGCATCTGCAAGTACCGTCCCCAGTACATCTCCAATAGCCAGAGAGTCATCTTTTGCTTTGACTGATTTCATTGAGAAAAATAATTCTGGTATTGTTGTTCCTAATCCCACCACAAGCATACCAATGAGTATGGGATTTATTCCTAATGTATGAGCAAGGTCTGTTGCGGATGTAACGGTAAAATGTGATCCAATAAGCATAAGTACCATACTCAAAATAAGCATAGAGAAATTTTTAAACCTTCCATTATGTGTATGTTCTGCAACGACGTCACTGTGATCTCTTTTGAGAGCCATATAATAAAAGACTCCTCCCGCGATAATAAGTGCAATTCCTTCGATGCGAGAAAACTTTCCATCGAGACCAAGAATAAGGGGTATGATAAGAAGAAAAGGGTATATGGTTTGATTTTTTAAAATTTTACTTTCAATTTTTAAATCTCTTCCCGCAAAAAATGTAATGATGGCAAAAATAAGGGTGAGATCAGCGATATTTGAACCAAAAAGCATACCGAGTCCAAAAGAGGGCATTCCTTCGAGAGCTGAGTTAAGTGAGATAAGAGTTTCAGGAAGAATTGATATAATAGCTATAATAATAAAACCAACGGTATATTTTGATAAGTGATAGCTTTCTGCAAGTTTTGCGGCATATTTTGTAGCGAGTGTTGCTCCTCGCAATACAAAGAACAAAGCGACGACAAAAATAAAAATATTATTAATCATGGTACTTATAATAGAATTTTAAATATGATATGGGAAGTGCTCGGGTGGGGATAGTTATTCTCTGGGAATACTTTTACTGTGGTGTGTTTTCTTATATACTATAAGATATGATTACATTTTCTATACGAGAGGCATTTTCATACGGATGGGATATGCTTAAAAAAAATACATGGTTGTTGTTGGAAGTTTTTGCATTAATATTTGGTTTAGGTTTTGTGCTTTCCCTGCTTTCTCAACATCTTACTAATCAAGATCTTTCGTGGATTGCTACTCTTGTGGACGGAGGAACAATTATAATACAAATCTTTCTTATTATGGGTGCAATGCGTATCGCACTCAAACTACATCGTGAAGAACCAACTTCATTGAAAGAATTATTTGTATTAAAAGGAAATAGAATGGGGTCCTATCTATGGACGATGATAGTATACATACTCATTATGATGGGGGGATTTATTCTTCTGATTATTCCTGGATTTGTGTGGACGATTAAATATCAGTTTTGTTCGTGGTTGGTTATTGATAAACAGATGAATGCAAAAGAAGCTTTACAGACAAGTGCTCGTCTTACCGATGGAAATAAATGGAAACTGTTTTCATTTTGGATTGTTAGTATGGTGGTATACATGATTGGTTTTATTATATTTGGTGTTGGTTCTATTCCTGCGGGGGCTGTCGTATTTATGGCCACCCTGTTTATATATAAACAATTATTAAAAAAACTTGATTCTAGTCCCAGAGAAACAATTCAGGTTTCCCAAAATTAATACATCACTAAAACAAACACTCTTCGCACAAGAGTGTTTGCGTATCAAAAAAAAATTAGGTGTGCTATTATAAACACTCATAAGTAATCATTTAATTTATGGATCAACACACACAACACGATGTAATGAGAGCAGAACGCTCATTTGAAAAGGTACAGAACAAAAATACACTTATGGTAAGTGCTTCTATTATTTTGGGAGCAATTATCGTGGGGGTTTGTGTTTTGTATGCAGGAAGTATTATTCAACCCATTGTAAATACAGGAGGAGATGCGAATGGAGCTGTTGCGCCCGCACCAACTGGAGGAACAGCAAGTGAGGCAGAAACACAAGAGATTCTTTCTATACAATCAGACGATTATGTATGGGGAGATCCTCAGGCTCCTGTAAAATTGGTTTTGTTTACAGATTTAGAATGTCCTTTTTGTAAGAAATTTGATGAAACACTGAACACGGTTATGAGTACCTATGGAAAAGATAAGAAACTTGCCGTTGTCTTTAGACATTTTCCCCTTACCAATATTCACAAAAAAGCTCTTCCTGAAGCACAAGCTTTAGAGTGTGCAGGAAAATTGGGAGGGAATGAAGCATTTTGGAAATTTGTAAATCGAGTATATACCATAACGACTTCTAACGACGGACTTGATGCAAAAGAATTACCAAATATTGCATCATTTGTTGGATTAAATGTAAAAGATTTTTCTGCTTGTGTGGCAAAGAATGATTTTGCACAGAAAATTCAAAAACAACAACAAGATGCTGTTAAAATTGGTGTACAAGGAACACCTCATAGCGTCGTTGTTGCACAAAATGGAAAAACATTTGTTATCAATGGAGCACAGGACGCAACTGGAGTAAGCTCTGTTATTGATAGTGCATTGCTAGAGAATTAATTTTGTTAGAGTATTTGTTGTATGAAGAGCGTTATAAGGATCTTACGAAGACCACTATACATAGGTTGTACCATAGGAGGTGCTCTGGTGGGATATGGAATTATTTCTTTCTCTATCCATTCGTCTTTAATTATAGCTCTTCTTACTTCTTCTCACGTTGTGCAAACAATTCCTGCTGTACTTCATATCTTGTTACAGGGAACGTACACAGTGGGAGGATGGGTTGCGAGTATAACCAGTATAGGAATATCTCTTCTATGGGGAGTGATGGTTTCTCTGAGTATATATTATCTTCGTCATGCAAAAACAATACGAGTTATCGCCACATCTGGAATTCGGGGAGTTCTTGCATTAGTGGGGGGCGCATTAGGAGCGGGGTGTTGGGCGTGTGGAGGAATTTTTATAGCTCCACTTCTTGGTATTATCGCAGGAGGGGTCTCTATGACGCTTCTATATATTGGGGGGACTATTATAAGTCTTGTTAGTTTCGGTCTTCTGATATATTCGTTGTATAGATTAACACGCGCTATTCAAACACTTCCTACACAGCATATATAATTTTCTTTGAATTGGTGGCTGGTGTATAAAAAACACAGAGAATGGGTATTCTCTGTGTTTTTCGTAAGAATTACAAGGATACGTAATTTCATATTTTTATATTGGGTGAGTATGGGTTGTTGAGTTGACTTTTACGGTGGTTCTGCCATACGATGGTACATACTATTGATATGATACATAAAGAATCTGGATATTACCGATGGATGGAAATTGTCCCCGCACTTCTTGTGTGGGGTACATTTGTTTTAATGGTGGGACTTTCATTTCTTGTTCCCGCAGTGGTTGCTATTTTTATCATTTTATTTGACGTGTATTGGTTTTTGAAGACAGTATATTTTGCGGTATATCTACAAAGTAGTTATAAGAAGCTAAAGAAAAATCTTGCTATAAATTGGTTAGAAAAGCTAAAGTTCGAAGAAAGAACGCGGCAAAAATGGGAAGGTATATATCACGTTATTCTTTTGCCTATGTATAGCGAAGAATACGAAGTGGTACGGGAAACATTTCATAGATTATCTCAATCAAACTATTCCCACGATAAATTTTTAGTAGCGCTTGGATTGGAAGAAAAAGCAGGGGTATCGGCACAAGAGACGGGGGAGAAAATATATAAAGAGTTCAAAGATTCATTTGGAGCGCTTATTATCACTACTCATCCCGCAAATCTTCCGGGAGAAAAACCAGGGAAAAGTTCAAACGAGTCATGGATGGCAGAAGAGATGAGAAAACAAGTTATAGATCCTCGTGCCCTCGCCTATACTGATATTATCGCTTCGGTATTTGACGTGGATACTCAGATTTATCCCGATTACTTCGGAGTGCTCACCTATACATTTTTAACCACAGAAAAACCGCTCCGTTCAAGTTATCAGCCCGTACCGTTCTTCTTGAACAATGTATTTGAGGTTCCCGCTCTCTCTCGTATTATTGGATTCTCCGGAACATTTTGGCATCTGATGCAGCAATCAACGCCAGAAAAACTCGTCACATTCTCTTCTCACTCAATGCCCTATCAAGCACTGATTGATATTGGATTCTGGCATAAAGATATTGTATCTGAAGATTCTCGAGTCTTTTTTCAATGTTTGGTGCGGTATGATGGTGATTGGCGTACCGTTCCCTTATTCTATCCAGTGTCTATGGATGCAAATCTAGCAAAGTCATTCTGGGGAACTATGCTTAATTTATATAAACAACAACGTCGCTGGGCATGGGGATCAGAAAATATTGCGTATCTTTTTTCTGCTTTTAAAGAAAATAAAAAGATTTCCTTTTTTCAAAAATTATTTTGGAAATTTAATATTTTAGAGGGATTTCATTCATGGGCGACAAATTCCATTATGATTTTTGCATTGGGGTGGCTTCCAATCCTTATGGGGGGGCAAGGGTTTCGCATTACCTTACTTGCATATAATTTACCCAACATAACGCAGTGGATTCTTACCGGTGCATCATTTGGTATTGTGACTACCGCGGCATTGAGTTTGTTTTTACTTCCTCCGAAACCACAAGGGTTTCGATGGTATCACTATTTTTATTATTTCATCTCATGGTTGCTTATGCCGATTACGCTGACGGTGTTTGGTGCACTTCCCGCAATTGATGCGCAAACACGCCTCGCAATTTCAGGAAGATGGCGATTGGATTTTTGGGTGACGCCAAAACACAGGGGGAAGTAAGGAGGAATTAGGGGATAGGGATCAGAAACTAGAGTTTTGATAATAATTCATCACAAAACATTCTCACATTCTCAAGAATGTGAGAATGTTTTATTATATTGTTTTTTTATAGAAACGTGGTAGCGTATAAACACGCGGACGGTATATAAAAATATACAAAACCCCCGCACCAACGAACATTTATAAATTAATTAAGGAGGACTTGCTATGGATAGCAACCCGGGAACCTTTAATCAAGCTCAAAAGTTACTCGAGCTATTCAACCCCTTGTCTAATGAAAGGGAAAAATTACAGAAGCTGTTCGGGTCCGGATTTATCTCGGATCTCGTAAAGAGTTTTGTAATAGGAAATGGGGATGAAATCTCACGAAACGAGTTGAGAAAAGTTGTTAATTTGCCGTTTTATCAGAACGTTGAAATGGCGAAGAAAATTTTAGGAGAAAATCACGTTCTTTACAAAAAACCTCTTTCTTCGGAGAATATAAGAAGTCTAAATTACGATCTTATTCCATATTTTAAGGAGACACTCTTATGGGCAAAAGATCAGAATGAGAAAGAAGGGAGGGACATCCGCTTGATTGAAATCCCTGAGAATGATTCGGGTGAGGAATATACGTTTCCTCAGATTCAAGAAGATATTATCAGTCAGGATGACACCATTCTTTCCTCTCTTTATAAAAGAGATAAATCTGAAGCGGAAGGTTTGCGGCGAGTATTTGATCTCAAAGACTTCTATAGAAAATGGAAGGGGTATTATCTTATTGATTTTAGTAAGCGGGGTGTTGATCTTGTTGAAAAGCAAGATGGAGAAATAGAAAGATTATCAATTCCTGCGTCATGTCTTATGCTCTATTTCTTGGGAAAGTATTTTAGCCTAGAGGAAAGGAACTGGTTTTACCATAGTATTCAATATCCATCAGGAAAATCTACAGCAATTGATATTTCCTTTGTTAGGGGTAGATTGTCTGTAAAAATTTTAGAAGACGTTGTTTATGATGCATCTTTCTTAAAAAAATGTGATCAAGACAAAATGTATCTCATTAAACGTGATGTATATTAATTTTTTACTAAACTGCGGTGACGAGCCGCAGTTTTTATATGCTTATGAGAAAAAATATGGTAGAATGAAAAAAACTTTTTTATGAAACCATTTATTAAATTGATTCGTGATATCACGATCAACGATATTCCAGAAGTCGGAGGAAAAAACGCATCACTTGGAGAAATGTTTCAACACTTAGAGCCAAAAGGAGTTCGTATTCCTGATGGATTTGTGGTAACCGCAAGTGCCTATAGACATTTCATTACTGAAGGGAGAGTGAAGGATGTTGTTTTAAAAGATTTTATAGAGCAGACGCTCAAAGGATTAGACACCAAAGATCTCAAGCAATTACAACATGTAGGAAAACTTATTCGTGAAGCTGTTATATCTGCACATATGCCCGAAGATTTAGAAGCAGAGATTCGTATGGCATATAGGCGTATGGAAAAACAATATAAACGCAATGTGGATGTGGCAGTACGTTCTTCAGCGACGGCAGAGGATTTACCCGGAGCCTCTTTTGCAGGACAACAAGAAACATTTCTCAATATTCGAGGGGGAGATGATTTAATTATTGCAGTGGAAAAATGTATTGCCTCTTTGTTTACTGATCGGGCTATATCGTATCGACACGACAAGGGATTTGCTCATACGGAAATAGCACTTTCAGTGGGGGTTCAAAAAATGGTACGTTCAGATTTGGGAGTGTCAGGAATTATGTTTACGGTAGATACAGAGTCAGGATTCAAAGATGTCGTAAATATTAATGCGACGTGGGGATTAGGAGAAATGATTGTGCAAGGGGAAGTTATCCCTGATGAATATATTGTTTACAAACCACTTCTCGCTGATAAAAAATTAGTACCCATTATCAGTAAAAAATTAGGGAAGAAAGAACAAAAAATGATTTATGCGACGGGATCAGTGCCAACAAAGATTGTTCCTGTTGATGAAAAAGATCGAAATGCTTTTGTTTTAAATGATAAGGAAATTATAACGCTTGCAAAATGGGGAGTGCTCATTGAAGAGCATTATTCTGCCGTCCATAAAAAATGGACCCCTATGGATACGGAGTGGGCAAAAGATGGTGAAACGGGGAAACTATATATTGTACAAGCGCGCCCCGAGACCGTTCAGGCAGAAAAAGATTTTAGTTATTTCACTGAATATAAACGTACGCAAGATGGTGTCGTCCTTACGAAAGGAGCCTCAGTAGGGAGTGCTATTGTCTCTGGTAAGGCTCGGGTTATTTTAGATACCAAAGATATCCATCAGTTTAAGAAAGGGGAGATATTAGTAACCGACATGACGGATCCTGATTGGGAACCAATTATGAAAATTGCCTCAGGGATTATAACTGACAAAGGAGGGCGTACCTCACATGCGGCTATTATCTCTCGGGAATTAGGAATTGCCTGTGTCGTTGGATGTATTAATGCAACTCAGAAGATAAAAACGGGAGATATAGTTACAATTGACACCACCGCAAGTGAAGGGGTCATTTTTGCCGGAGATTTAAAATTTATCAAGAAAGAACACAACCTTGGGAAACTGAAGAAACCGAAGGTGAAGATTATGATGAATATTGCAACTCCCGATACGGCATTCGAAAAATCATTCATTCCTAATAGCGGAGTCGGACTTGCGCGTGAAGAATTTATTATTGCGTCAGAAATTGGCATACACCCAAACCTTCTTATTAATTTCGAAAAATTTAAAAAGCAAACGCATGATAGTACATCTGCAAAATTAGTAAAAGAGATTGAAGCGCGTACGGTGGGGTATGTTGATAAGACACAATATTACGTTGATACACTTGCCTATGGTATTGCAAAAATTGGAGCCGCTTTTTATCCGAAGCCAGTCATTGTGAGATTTTCTGATTTTAAAACAAATGAATATAGAGAATTACTCGGAGGAGATCTGTATGAACCTCACGAAGAAAATCCTATGTTAGGATGGCGAGGGGCCTCTCGATACTATCATCCACTTTTTGCTGATGCATTTGCACTTGAGCTCATGGCTATAAAAAAGGTGCGTCAGGAAATGGGACTGACGAATGTGCAGGTGATGGTGCCATTTTGTAGAACACCGCAAGAAGGAATGAAAGTAAAGGCACTTATCAAAAAAGCGGGATTATTAAAAGACGATTTGAAAGTGTACGTGATGTGTGAAATTCCCGCAAATATTATTCGCGCCAAAGAATTTTTGGAAATATTTGATGGTATGAGTATTGGGTCAAATGATTTGACGCAGTTGTTATTAGGAATTGATCGGGATGGAAATGAACGTATTCGTAGCATTAGCAACGAAACCGATACTGCAGTAACGAGTATGATTTCTGATATCATTAAGTTATGTCGTAAAGAGGGTAAATATATTGGTATTTGCGGACAAGCCCCCTCAGACATCCCTCAATTCGCGGAATTTATTGCCGAAGCAGGAATCGAAAGTATTTCTCTGAGCCCTGATTCAGTTATTAAGACATTAATTGATTTTGGGAGAAGGGGGCTCTAAATGAGAGAATAGGATTTAGTGGATAGTGATTAGAAAATAAAAAAATCCCGCTTGGTGGCGGGATTTTGCAAAAGTGCGGGTAAAACAAAACTATAAATTTCTTACTAAGGTTGAGATAAATCGTTTTGCAGCTGGAATATCGTTGTTTGTAAGAGGACGAGTCAATGCAAGTTTTGCTTTATTCGCGGTATCTGAGCTAATAAATGCTGCATAACCAGAGTTATATATGATACAAAACGCCCATGTGTCTGGATTCGTGTTTGAGCCACTTGGTCCGTAGACATTTTCTTTTTCTGTTAGTATACGAATCATGGTATTTTTTACGACCTCTTTTTTTGGTGCAAAATCCTGTTCGGAAATCTCAAGGTTCGTTTTTCCTTCAATAGTAAGAAGGGTTGATAGTCGTTTTGAATCAGCTATCTGTTTCAGGGATTCTTCCATTCGGTTGAATCTCTCAGCTACTTTTCTACAGACAAAAATGAAAATCCAAAACATAAATCCAATTGCTAAAATGATTAGTATGGAAATGGATAAATGAATGTAATCTAACATAACTACTCCTTTTTTGTGTAAAGAAGATATAGTAGAAATCACTCGACTCCCGCTTATTCTCCCTCACAATTTAGTTTTGTTTTTATATATTATAATGTGCTACCTAATTTGAGATCACAATCTATTATGAGCTCAAAAGAAGTGCTGTTGCGATAATATATATCTGCAACAGCGAGGAGTAATCAAAAGTAGTGAGGAAGAGAAAGCATATATCTTATGCAATCCCCAAATATAGATCCCACAACAGTTACTAGGATTGTTCCCAGTAATGATAATAGGATTATGTTTTTAATATCGTATAAGTCTAAAGATGTAAGTTTTCTACTTCTCATTTTTGTTCTCCCTTTTAAGTGATGTTCTGGTATAATTATATCACTAAAATACGGAAATGTCAAACATATAAAATAACCGCATAATGTGCGGTTATTTTTGGTGTATAGTATAATTTTTACTAGAAAAACTTATCCATACAAGAGTTGTTTTAGTAAGCTTTCTCCACTCATATAGGGAGGTTTTTGGATTCCTAAAAGCTCTAATACGGTGGGGGCGATATCAGTCAGAAGCCCAATAGTCATATGTTCTCGTTGCTTTACGAGTAATGCATCAACGGGGCGGTAGAATTTCTTCCCTATAAGATAAACAGGTACGGGGTTTGCGTCATGTTTTGTTTCTGGTTCTCCCGTGTTGGGGTTAAAAAGACGTTCAGCATTTCCATGATCTGAGGTAATAATGAGAGTGGTGTTATCTTTTTTCAGTACCGCGGTAACTACTTTTGCTAATTGTTCATCAATCACACGAATTGCTTTTTCGGTTGCATCGTAGTTTCCCGTGTGTGCAATCATGTCGGGGTTTGCATAATTTACCAAAATAAAATCAAATGTTTCTTCTTCAACCGCTTGTAAGAGGCGAGTAGTAATCGCGGGTGCCTGCATTTCTGGATCATCATCCTGACGAGGAAGCATACGAGAAGGAATAAGAACTCTATATTCATTCGGAAATGGTTTGTCATTTAATCCATTAAAGAAAAATGTAACATGGGCATATTTCTGAGTTTCTGCAATGCGAAGCTGTATTTTATTTTGTTCAGCAAGTACTTTTCCCAAACATCCTTGAATTTTTTCAGGAGGAAATGCGATAGGAATGGTAAAGTCTTCACGGAGAAGGGTCATAGATGCCATATACACATTGGTAAACTTCTGTGTAGGAAACTGAGTAAAGTATGGATTTACAAAACTTTCTCCGAGTTGTCGCATACGATCTTCGCGGAAATTGAAGAAAAATACAGCGTCATTGTCGTGTACGGCGTTTTCCGCAGAGCCAATACCTACCGGTAATACAAATTCATCATTCAATTTTTTTGCATATGCTTGTTCAATATGTTTTTGAATATCAGTGCTGGGAATATACGATCCTGTCCCAGTAATGGCTTGATAGGCGCGTTGCGTGAGATCCCAATGTTTATCACGATCCATGGCATAATATCGTCCCGCGATACTTCCGAGATGATCAAGCGGGAATTGTGAGAGTGTTTGTAATGAAGCGTGGGGATCGCTGTCTCGTCCATCGGTAAATAAATGAAGTATGTAGGGAACTTGTTTTTGTTGCGCCAGAGCGACGAGTTCTTTGAGATGTTCTAATGAAGCATGAATATTTGCTTGTCCCACCAGTCCTACAAAATGTATACGTGATTTATTTTGGAGTGCGTGATTGAATGCATTGCAGATGGATTCATTTTTTTGGAAGGTTCCGTCCTGAATAGCTAAGCTGATACGAGGGTAATGTTGATACATAATACCACCGATTCCTAATGTGAGGTGTCCGACCTCACTATTTCCCTCTTCTTTCCAGGGAAGTCCTACTGACATACCTGCTGATTGTAATGATCCAGAAGGAAAGTTATGTTTTATATATTCAATTGTTTTTGGTTTCACCTTATGAATAGGATTTGATTGATCCTCTTGCCCAATTCCCCATCCATCTAAAACCACGAGAACGACGGTGTGTTTCATATAGCATAGTATAGAGCCCCAGAGCTCTTTTTACAAAGAGAATATATCCTCATAAGGAGGGAGTATGATTATAGATTGACTCACACAGGGGGAGGGAGTAGTATATAGATACGATTGCTATTAAAAACTAACACATTTCCAGATGAATTCTTGTGTTACGTGGAACCAAATTTTTGAATATATATATCGCATAGGTGATATGATACAACAGAGGAAGAATCTGGGAGTTTTTGGATATGATGACTATTATTATCAGCGCGCTCATTGCTTTAGTGGTGGGTGCAATATTTGGGTATTTAGTGCGGCACCTTGTCGTTTCTAAACAAGCACAGTCGGTTGAAGAAAAAATAAAGAAACAGTTAGAGGAAAGTAGAATAAACGCGAACCAAGTGGTGCTTGAGGCACAACAGAAAGCCGCACATATTTTGGAGGAAATAAAAAAAGAAGAGCGTGAACGTAAAGTTCAGGCAGATAAAATTGAGGAACGTTTGTTAAAACGCGAAGAATCCATTGAACAGCACGCGGTTGATTTGCGTGATAAAGAAAAACAAATTCAAACAGATTTACAAAAATTAACTGAAGCAAAAGAATTTGTCACGCAAGCAAAAGAGCGTATTGGGCAAGAATTGCAACGTGTGGCGAATTTATCGGTAGAGGATGCAAAGGCGGCTCTCTTGAAAGACGTGGAACAAAAGTACCAACAAGACCTTGTTGAATATGTTGCCAAATTAATGCAACAACGTCGTGAAGAAGTAGAGAAAAAAATGATTGGGATTCTTACTACCGTTATGCAACGATATAGCCGTTCTTCTGCAGCTGAATTTACGACCACGAGTGTAAGCTTGCCCGATGAAGACTTTAAAGGGAAAATTATTGGAAAAGAGGGAAGAAATATTCGGGCTCTGGAGCGATTAACGGGAGTGGAGCTTATTGTTGATGAGACTCCTGATAGTATTGTCATTTCTTCATTTGATCCAGTCCGTCGTGAAGTTGCTAAGACATCTTTGGAAAAGTTAATAAAGGATGGTCGTATTCAACCTGCAAAAATTGAGGAGAAAGTAGAAGAAGCGAAACAGGAAGTAACAAAAAAGATGCAGGAAGCGGCTGAGGCAGCGGCATATGAAATTGGTATTTTTGATTTACCAAAAGAAATTATTCAAATTCTAGGACGATTACATTTTCGTACCAGTTATGGACAAAATGTATTGCGTCACTCGGTAGAGGTTGCATTGTTTGCGGGGATGATTGCGGAGGAATTAGGATTAAATGTGGACGTCGCAAAACGAGGAGCTCTCCTTCATGATATTGGAAAAGCTATTGATCACGAGGTAACCGGAAGCCATGTTGATATTGGAAGAAAAATTTTGAAAAAGTACAATATTGATGAGCGAGTTATTCAAGCTATGGAAGCGCATCATGATGAGTTTCCCTATGCAACTCCTGAAGCGTATGTGGTTGCTTCTGCTGACGCACTTTCCGCGGCTCGTCCAGGAGCACGACGCGATACATTGGAAAATTATCTGAAACGATTGCAAGAATTAGAAAATATTGCAGGACAATTTAATGGGGTAAAACAAGCATATGCAATTTCTGCGGGGCGGGAATTACGCATATTTGTTACACCAGAAAAAATTGATGATTTTGGGGCTTTAGAATTAGCGCGAGAAGTAGCAAATCGTATTGAATCTGAATTGAAATATCCAGGGGAGATTAAAGTTATTGTAGTAAGAGAAACACGAGCGGTTGAGTATGCCAAGTAATTAGTTGTTAGAGACTAGGGGATAGTCATGAGTTATGAGAATCCAAAACCCGCCGTATGGCGGGTTTTGGATTCGATGAGTTTTCCACAGATTTGATATTTTTTTCAAATGAGAGATGCGATATACTGAAACTAGATATTTGATAGATAAATCGCTCTCAAGAGAGAGGATTATCAAAATAAATGAAAGGAGAAACAAATGAAGAAAGCCCTTTGTAGTCTCGCTCTGCCTGTTCTATTAGTTGTGTGTCTTGCTCTGACGCCTCCGGTAGTACAAGCTTCGCAACAAAAAGTTGCTGTTACTGTTAACATCGTTATTACTCCCACTCTCGACCCTGCTAATATCGACGTTGGGTTAAAACAGTCTTCTTTAAATCTTACAGCTGCAGTTGGTGAAATGACTAGTTTAATCACACAGAAAACTAGCTCAACACAGGTAGAAAAAGTAGAAGCAATCGCTGAAGAAATTATCAACCAAGAAAATCTAGCTGGTATGATAACACAAGGTACATTGGTAACTCAGGTAACTACTATTGAAAAAGTTGAAGGCAATACCATAGTGCAAAAGAATAACGGCGCAATTAATGCAGACGTTGGTTCAGTAAATTTATTAACTTCTACAAGCAAAAACATTGTTGGAACAGAAGCTGCTACAGATGAATTCATAATTACTAAGATGGCAAAAGTTAAAGGTAACCAAAGCCGGGTAATAAGTTGTTTTTCTTTTTCTTAAGTTCATTAGATGAGAAGAAAGGAAGGCGCGCTGTCGCCTTCTTTTTATTTTCTCTGTCCTTTATCCTTTCTCCATTATCATTTATACTATTCTCATGATTCACTCAATTCTTGCATACATCGCGGGTGTCATTATTTTCATAATTACAAAAACGGGGTATATGGGCATTGGATTATTAATGGCTATTGATAGTTGTAATATTCCTATTCCTTCGGAAGTTACAATGCCATTCGCGGGTTTCTTGGCACAAACACAGGTACTTTCTTTATGGGGTGTTATTATCGCAGGAACGATAGGGAGTATTATAGGATCTATTATCTCATACTATCTTGCAAGTTGGATCATCTTGTCTAGAAAACAAAATAAGTTTTTGTATAGATTGTTTTCTGATCATTCTGTTCATACCGCAGAACGATGGTTTCAAAAGTATGGGAATGCCTCAGTATTTTTTGGGCGCATGGTTCCTGTAGTGCGTACCTTCATATCTCTCCCTGCGGGGGTGGCGCGTATGAAAATGTCTTCGTTTTTATGGTTTACTACCGCGGGTTCTCTGGTATGGTCTATACTGCTTACCTATGCAGGATATATCTTGGGAGAAAATTGGCACCGTATTGAAATATATTTTAGAGAAGCGCAGTATGTAGTATTGGTCCTTATGGTGTGCGCAGGGGTGCTGGTTTTAATCCAGAGAAAGAAGAGAAAAAATAAAACTTCTCCTTCTGGAGAAGTATCGGTATAATAAATATAAATATGAAAAAACCATACATTGTATGTAATTGGAAAATGAATCCCAGTACGGGAAAAGAAGCGGATGCCTTAGCTCGTGAGATGGTATCTTGTGTAGATAAAAAACGAGGAGAGCTTATTATTGTTCCCCCTGCGCTCTTTATAGAACGAGTGCGGAATGTTTATCCAGTGGTTGGATCTCAAGACATCTCAGAATTTAAACAGGGATCATATACGGGGCAACTTTCAGCCCAGATGATGAAAAAGGCGGGAGTCTCATATGCGATCATAGGACACGCAGAGAGGAAAATATATCAAAAGGAAACAGATGTACAAAGTGCAGAAAAAATACAACGGGCACAAGAAGAACATATCGTGCCTATTATATGTGTCGGGGAGATTAAGAAAACGACAGTTTCTCATGCATGGCATAGTATAAAGAAACAATTAGATGTCTTTTTACCGTCAATTAAAAAAGGAAGTTTTTATATATATGCATATGAGCCTCTCTGGGCTATTGGGGGTACACAAACAGTAGATCCTCAATATGTAGCTGATGTTATATATCGTATGAAGTTATATATTCGTGCCCAAAAACAAGAAATTCCTACCGTGATATATGGAGGGAGTGTCAATTGTGAAAACATTGATTCTCTTCTATACTATAAAGACACCATAGACGGATTTATTGTCGGATCCGTCAGTGTCAAAATAAAAGAAATAAAAAATATAATCAAAAAAATATATGGATCTTATTAAAGAGAAAAAATCTCTCATCTCAGTACTGACTGGTTTTGTGGGAGTAGCGATTATTGCAGTGTTATATGTAATGTTTTGGGGCGTATTAGAGCCACAAGAACAATATCCCGCAAGAAATATATCAGTTTCTGCCACAGGAAAAGCTGTTGCAAAACCAGATGTTGCGCTGCTTTCATTTTCTGTGATCTCTGAGGGAAAGGATGTAAAAACCATCTCGGATCAAAATAATGAAGTAACCGGTAAAGCCATCGCATTTTTAAAAGAGAAAGGAATTGAGGAAAAAGATATACAAACAACTGAATATAATCTATCTCCTGTCTACTCACAGCAACCAGCATATTCTTCTGTGAGCTTTACTCCTTCTATTGTAAAATATTCTCTCACACAAACCGTGCGAGTAAAGATTCGTGATTTTACCAAGACTTCAGAAATATTAGGATCTTTAGTTCCTATGGGAATTAACAGGGTAGGGCAAATTTCATTTGGTGTTGATGACCCAGAGGTGTATCGTGCACAGGCTCGCGCCGAAGCAATAGAAAAAGCAAAGGCAAAAGCACAAGTTATGGCGGATCAGTTAGGTATCTCTCTTGGTGGGGTAGTTAGTATTTCTGAATATGCACAAGATACTGCCTATCAACCCATGATGTCTTCGGTAAAGGGTATGGGAGGATTTGCTGAGTCAATGGCTCCTGCTCCTGCTATTGAAGCGGGAAGTCAAGAGGTTGTCGTAAATGCAAATATTACCTACGAAATTAAATAACGTATAGTATATACCATTAAACAAAAAAACAGGGATGAATTTATCAAGGAAAAAACGAAGATGGGTTTCATTAGGTGTTGGAATTGTTGGCTTGGTCACTATTATTGGATTATCTGATTTACTATTTCTTATTCCTCAAGATCAAGTATCTCCTCTGCAGGAAGTTGGAGATAATGGGTTGTCTATAAATCCTACAACGACCTCAGGGGAAATAACGATTCCAGTGACTATTCCCACAAGCACCCCAACAACAACTCCAGAAAATCCAAACGAGTTTCAGTTGTAGTATATGTTAAAAATATAGGCACTTGACTTTTCAAAAAAGAAGAGTATAATGCCTATATTGAGTGAGATGATTTTTGCCCATATTATTATAGGGGACAAAATTACCTCTTTTTCTCCACCACCCAGCAATGGGTGGTGGAGTTTTTTATACACAGAGGATGTATTGTGTAAATAATATATTTGTGTTATAAATAAAATAGAACACATTTACGTAATAAATATGGAGTTGTTATGAAACAGCAAAAGGAATCAAGGATGATTCTCTTATTAAAAAATCACCCCCTAGCATCGTTGCTCTCGCTGGTAACGATAGTACCAACCATAACCTATATAATTATTGGATTTCTAGGTAATTCATAATGAATCATCTCCATAACTCCTTATAAATTCCACGCTTTTCTATGCAGGGGTATACACCCTCTCTGCGTTGAAAGCGTGGATTTTTTATACATAGTATACATGGGTTGCTATTTACAATTTGAGATTTATACTCATACATATACAAAGAATATAAATCTAACAAAGAGAAATGTGAATTGTTTCTTTCAGAAACAAAACGCGCAGTTCTACTGACCTAGTATGTTATACGGTTACGATAATACAATAGCTTCGCTCAAAAAACTTGCTGATCAGGGAGATTTGTCGCATGCGTATATATTTTTTGGAGAACCACAAGTTGGTAAATTTCTCTGCGCAAAGATACTCGCGAACTATCTTGAAAATAAGGAGTTATGTGAGCCGAGTCGTATGCTGCAAGAGACGCTTATTATTGATATAGCGCAACAAGATACCGAGGGGGATTCTGAAAGCATTGGTATTGAGGTGGTACGTCGCGTGACGTATTTTCTCCATCAAAAACCAGTTCTTTCTCAATATAGAACAGTTATTATTCGTGATGGGGAATGGCTTACTGATCAAGCACAGAATGCCCTATTAAAAACACTTGAGGAACCCCCCCAGCAAAGTCTCATTATTCTTATTGCGACTGATACAAACGTATTCTTACCCGCTGTTTCGTCTCGAGCGCAGAAAATATACTTTAAAACCCTTTCCAATCAAGAGGTACTTGACTTTTACAATAGTAGTGGTATAATAAAAGACACAAGCTTAGTAGGAAAGTCTTTTGGAAGAATAGGTCGTTTAAAGTCATTTATAGAGCCAACCAAGCGTGATCAGATTATTGATCGTTTCGTACAGGATATTTGTGCCCCTAAAAAATCTGACATAGTTCGTGAAAAATTAGTGGATGCAATTATCGCATTTGATCAGAAGAATCCCACTCATTTATTAGCGTTATGTGAAGCGCTTATGATTCAATTTCGTTCACAGGGACAACAGGAAGCGCTTATAGAGACTATACGACTTATCACTCATATACAGACCATCACACTAAGTAAAAGAATTCATCTAAAAAAACTATTATGTCTGATAAATTAATTTTTACTGGTATGTTAGCTATTGCCGTGGTGGGTGCATACCTCGGTATTGTGGGTGTCTCAAATGTACTCGGGGCTTCTTTTGATCTTGGCGACCTTGCTCCGTCTTTGTCTATGAATGCCACAGGTGCAACAGGAGGAGCGAGTGGATTTCTTGCTTCTGCGGCCTCGGTTATAGGAGGAGCCTCTTCTCATGAAGCGAGTCGCTTCATGATTTCTTTTGATAATTTAAAAAATATTTATCCCGCAAAATTAAACTTGCAAGGAGATATTCGCATCTATGATGTTGATGTCTATACACACACCTCTCCTGAAATACTTATGGTATCTACTAATAGAGGATTGTACTATAGTGATAATACCGGTCTCACCTGGCGTGCGGTTAAAACCCCCCAAGGAGAAATTACTACAGAAAGTGTTGTGTTACGGGTGGTTCCTGTTGATACGAACTCATATCTTGTTTCAGTTTTTCAAAATGGAGTAGGTTTTGTGTATTATACTTCAGATATGTTTGCGACATTACAGCGTCTTGTTTATTTTGCTGATGAGGGAGTGTACGACATGGTAGCCTATGGAAATACTCTTTACTTAGCTATGTCTAACGGACAACTTATTCAATATGATAGAGTAAAAGAAACGTTTCGAGTTACGCACACGTTTCCTTCTCCTATTGTGCGATTATATGATAATAAAGATGGGTTTTTCTATGCACTCTTAAAATCGGGGGTTCTTATGCAAGCAGCGGGTCCCTTGGGAGAATACACAAAAATAAGTGTCCAGAAAGGATGGTTTTCTTCAGGATCTATGAAGAGTGTTGGATTTGCGTCTTCGGGAGACATATATGCGCTTGGAAAAGAAGGATTGTATAGGAGTGAAAATTATGGAGTTACCTTTGATTTAATAGATAATATTCCATTACTTAAAAAACAAATTGATGCGCTCGCGGTTTCAGGAAATGTTGTATATATTATCTCTAATGGACGCATGTATATAAGCACAAATGCAGGAGGAAGTTGGAAGTTACAAGACAATATTCCATCCGATTTTGGAGTACATCAATTCTACTTCTTGGGTGGAGGACGAGTAATTTTAAGCGAATAAAATTCACTAGGAATTTCCAATGAGGGTAAGGGATAGAAAGTTGAATATAAAATGTTTTTGTTTACTAAAAATCCGCTTTCAGAGCGGATTTTTAGTAAAAGCGTATAAAGAAAATGAAAATTGAAAAAGAGGTGTATTTTTGTTACACTATACACATGGATACACAAAAAGAATTTAATCAAAAATTGGCTGATATACTCAAATTTTTTAAGGATGAAGCGTCGGCGATTCGTGGTTCACGACCCACACCCGCATTAGTGGAAGATATACAGGTAGAATATTATGGACAACACGTTCCTATTAAACAAGTGGGATCTATTTCTATTGTACCCCCTCGGGAAATTCAGGTTATGGTTTGGGATATAGCCGTAGTACCCGCTCTTATGAAGACGGTGGCAGATAAACTAAATGTAAATCCAGCAAATGATGGTACGACCATACATATTAACCTTCCTTCTCTGACTGATGAACGAAGAACCGATTTAATCAAGATTATTAAGACAAAAGCAGAAGAGGCTCGTATCAAATCTCGTGCGGCTCGTGACGATGTAAAAAAGGATAGTATCGCTCAAGAGAAAGCGGGAACAATCACCGAAGATGATCGGTTTGTTATACAAGAATCTATTCAAAAAGAACTTGATGCATTTAATAAAGAAGTGGATGCATTAGTTGAGAAAAAGATGGGTGAAATTAATGAATAATACATAACAAATTTCAAATAAATCTTAATTTTCTGAAATGAATGGTTCAGTAATGTTTAAGGTTTGATGCTTATTACTATGATTCTTACTATACTAATATTTATTGTGATACTTGCGGTTTTGGTGGTCGCTCATGAGTTTGGACATTTTTTTACTGCCAAAAAGTTTGGTATGTATGTGGAAGAATTTGCGATTGGTTTTCCTCCCCGTATTTTTTCGTGGATAAAGGGGGAGACGCGTATCAGTATAAATGCGATCCCTCTCGGGGGATATGTAAAAATTCCTGGAGAGAATGGAGAAGAAGAATTAACAGAAGAAGAAAAGAAAAAGATCCAACCAGAACGATTATTTTCTCGTAAAAAACCGTGGCAACGAATTGTGGTTCTGTGTGCGGGTGTGGCTATGAATATAGTAGTGGGATGGTTATTATTTATTCCTGTATTTATGCACGGTATTAATCCAGAGGTGGTTATTATTTCTGTTTCTAAAAATTCTCCCGCAGAACATGCGGGAATACAAGAAGGAGATGTGCTGAAAGAGTTTTCTACCGTAGAGGCATTTATACGAGCAACACAAGAAAACTCTGGAAAGGAGATGAAATTTCTAGTGCAGCGTAATGGATCTGAAAAAACTATTGTTACAGTACCGCGTGTGGATCCTCCTTTAGGAGAGGGGGCATTAGGGGTAGCTCTTTCTGAGTCGGGAATTTCCGCAATGTCATTTGGAGATGCGGCTATCGCTTCTGCAACATTTGCTCTTCAGGTGTTTAGCGCTATATTCATTTTATTATTTAAGCTTGTAGGGGCTTTGATCGGGATTACTTCAGGGGACCTCTTCCATGCATTAACCGGTCCAGTGGGTGTATTTCAGGCAACCGCACAAGCGTCGGCTATGGGGTGGGCACATGTATTGTATTTAGCAGCAATGATTTCTCTTAACTTAGCGGCAGTAAATATATTTCCGTTCCCTGCGTTGGATGGAGGACGAGTGCTCCTGGTTATTATTGAAAAAATAAAAAAATCACCCGTTTCTGCAAAAACACAAGCCATTACAAATGGAGTCGGTTTCTTACTGCTTATCTGTTTATTGTTGTTTATCAGTGTGCGCGATGTCGTGCGTATCTGGTAGAAGAATTTTCTATGAGTAATTAAAAAAATAGATACTATTTAAATTTATGTTCCAATCTCGTTATCTCTCCTTTGCTCGCAAAGAAGCTCCAAAAGATGAAGAAACAAAAAATGCACAATTATTAGTGCGTGCTGGGTTTGTAGATAAACTTATGGCGGGGGTGTATTCGTATCTGCCATTAGGCCTACGAGTCTTACGGAACATAGAAACGGTGGTGCGTGAAGAAATGAATGAATTGGGGGCTCATGAAATTCTGATGCCTATGTTGCATCCAAAAAGTATTTGGGAAACAACCGGAGGGTGGAGTTCAATTGATGTTCTTTTTAAAATACAAAGCAGAACAGAAAAAGAATATGCGCTTGGACAAAGCGAAGAAGAAGTAGTCACTCCACTTTTAATGAGCAGAGTAAATACCTATAAAGATCTTCCTGTTGCGGTATATCAGATTCATTGGAAATTTCGTGATGAGTTACGAGCTAAGTCAGGATTGCTTCGCGGGAGAGAATTTCTCATGAAAGATATGTATAGTTTTCATGAGAATCAAGATGATTTTGAAAAATTTTATATGAGAGCAAAAGAATCATATCTAAAAATTTTTAATCGTCTCGGATTAGTCGCAAAGGTGACTGAGGCTTCTGGGGGATCGTTTAGCCAAAAGATTTCATATGAGTTTATGGTTCTTACCGATGCGGGAGAGGATGATATTTTATATTGTCCCTCATGTGATTTTTGTGTGAATGTTGAAATTACAAAACAAAAAGAAGGAGAATTATGTCCAAAATGTTCGGAGGTATTACAGCAGGCGCGAGCCTCAGAGGTGGGAAATGTATTTGATTTAGGTCAGAAGTATGGAAAAGATTTTAATCTAGGATTTATTGATCATGAAAATAAAAAACAATATCCCATTATGGGATGTTATGGTATCGGGATATCTCGCTTAATGGGTGTTATTGCAGAAACACGTCATGATGAAAAAGGGCTCATTTGGCCTAAAAACATTGCTCCGTTCCGCGTACATATCATTGCTCTTGTGGGACAGGATGACGCACAAAATAAAATAATTATGGAACAGACAATACGCCTCCACGATAACTTACAGGCTGAGGGGATAGAGGTATTATGTGATGATCGTATGCACGTTTCTCCTGGGCAAAAATTTGCGGAGAGTGATCTTATGGGAATTCCTTATAGATTGGTGATCAGTCAGA
This sequence comes from Minisyncoccota bacterium, assembly GCA_041674185.1. Lineage (GTDB taxonomy): Bacteria > Patescibacteriota > Minisyncoccia > UBA6257 > JAGOQP01 > JAKBUF01. The sequence continues at coordinate 14,129 of JBAYWE010000004.1, read as the reverse complement.
AAACAGGAGATAAAATTGAGGTGAAAAAGAGAAATGAACAAGAAATAAACATGGTTGATTTTTCTGAGATAATTCAGTATGTTTCTTAAGTATGAAACTATTTGATAAATTCAAAACAGATATTGGAATTGATCTAGGAACCGCGAATACTCTTGTGTATATTAAGGGCGAGGGTATTGTTATTAATGAACCTACTATAGCGTCAATAAATGAGAAAACGGGTCAGACACTTGCTGTGGGAGAAGAGGCAAAGCGTATGATGGGTCGCACTCCTACTCATATTAATGTAATTCGTCCACTTATAAATGGGGTTATTTCTGATTTTGTGATAACACAAGAAGTCCTCAAGCAGTATATGAAGCGAGTGAAAAACGATTCATTATTCAAATATATTCGTGCTGTAGTTGCTATACCGACTAATTTAACTGAAGTAGAACGCAAGTCAGTTGAAGATGCGGTTATTTCAGCAGGAGTTTCAAGTGTATATTTATTAGAAGAACCAATTGCGGCAGTACTGGGAGCTCGACTTCCTATTGATGAGCCCACCGCGAGTATGATTGTGGATATTGGGGGAGGAACAACGGAGATAGCTATTATTTCTATGGGGGGTGTAGTTGTTTCCAAGAGTCTAAAAATAGCAGGAGATAGATTTAACGATGAAATTATTCGATTTGTGCGAGATGAATTTAAAATGTTAATTGGAGAACCAACCGCAGAGCGAATTAAAATTGAAATAGGATCAGCCCTTCCGAGTTCCGAAAAATTAGAAACATCTATTTCAGGACGTGATTTATCTTCAGGACTTCCTCGGGAGGTACTTATTCGTGATATACAAGTACGCGCGGTGTTGTTACCTCTGTTAAAGCAGATGATAGAATCTATCCGCGATATTATTGAAAAAACACCTCCGGAACTCTCAGGAGATATTTTACGTCATGGGATTTATTTTTCAGGAGGGGGGAGTTTATTACGGGGTCTTATTGAATTAGTAGAAAAAGAGCTCGCTGTCAAAACTATTTTAGTAGATGATCCGCTTACCTGTGTGGTGCGGGGAGCTGGAATTGCCGCGGAGAATATAGATGCTCATAAAAATGTATTTTCTCTTTTAATAAAACCAATTGTATTGGATTAAATCATGAGCAAGGGTATTGAATAATATCGTCAATCAAAATTTTATATAGATAACTCAAAAGTCTTTCATGAAACATATTCAATTTATTCTCATTCTCATTTGTTTACTGGTGGGTACGAGTGTATTCGCTACTTCAGTTTTTGTTAAAAAACCAAGTTTTTTATTGGGATCTATTCAAGGAATATTTTCTTCTGTTTCATTAGATGATCAAAGAAAGTTAATACAAGAAAATGAGGATTTAAAGAATCAGCTTTATGCGGGTCAACATACTATTGTTATAACACCTCAAGAAACGCTTCAGGCAAAAGTCTTTTCATTATATCCATTTAATACAAAAAACCGTTTATTTATAGATAAGGGAGAGCATGACAGTATTCATATAGGAAGCGCTGTTCTGTTTTCATTGCGGGTGTTTGTGGGACAAATACAAGAGATAGAAAAGACTTCGGGTGAAGTGATAACTGTTTTTGATAGCGCCTTACGTATACCAGTTCGTATAGGAAGTGAAGAGGTAAATGGGTTATTACAGGGTGGTGTCACTCCTCGTATAACCTTGATAGATAAAGCAAAAAAAGTTCATGGAGGGGATCTTATTATCACCGCAACAAAAGACATGCCATATGGCCTTACGGTAGGGACAATACGTGAGGTACATGAGGATGCGTTAGGTGCTTTCTTAGAAGCAACCATTGAACTCCCGTACACAATAAATGATTTACGTACCGTATTGGTGGTACGATAGTTTCTTATTATACAATATATGACTCCTGCTTTACGGAATGAAATTTTACGGGGATGTGTTATTTTATGCACTATGATGCTGCTTTCTTTGGTGAGTATTGTGCCGTTTCCTATAAAACCAAATATATATCTCGTTACTATTATATTACTTGCGTTTGTTATTGACGACATCTTGGTGTTCGCACTCTTTTTGTTGGGAGTACTTCTCTGGTTGAAATATACTCCGTTTGTAACAGCTGAATTAGTAACATTGGGTATTATGGGTATGGGGGTTTACGGTATGCGAAAAATGTTTATTCGTGATCCACATATAGCGCTCATAGTGGGTACGCTTTTTGTATTTCAAGTTCTATTTTGGGTTATTTTCTTCGGAAAACAGGTTTTTGGAGTCCCTCTTTTTATGGAATTCTTATATAATGTACTTATTTTATTTGTAATGTATAGTGTGTGGGTATGGGTAAAAAAGATTTTTTCTTAGAAGATATAGCTCTTGATGATTTTTCCGATGAATTGGGTGTTGTTGAGCGCCCTCTTTCTGAAAAATTATTTCGTGTATTTATTATTGTGGTAGGAATTATAGTATGTGGTGTAGGAGTACGGATCATTTTCTTTGGGGGAATTCATGGTGCGGAATATCAGAGTAGGTCTCTGGCGAATGCGGGGCAGGGAACCATCCTGAATGCTCCTCGAGGAATTATTTACGATAGATATGGAGTTCCCCTGGTAACAAATAAACCAAGTTTTTCAGTATCTATTAATTTATCAGAAATATTAAAGACGCCCGAGGCAATTCAGAACACACTCGAACAAATTAATAGTATTCTCCCTCTTGATATTACCCAGATAAAAGAAAAAATTATTAAGGCCGATCTAGAACGTCAGGCTTACTACCCTTTATTTAGAAACGTATCATTGGAGTCAGTTATTGATCTTAAAAAATTACAAAACAAAGCACTTGCCATAGAAGATGGATTCTCGCGAGAATATATAGACGCACCAGCCTTCGCTCATCTTATCGGTTTTACTGGTTTAGTAAGTGAGGGGGATCTTGCTCGTGATAGTAATCTTCGTTTGAATGATGAGATTGGAAAGATGGGATTAGAAATTCAATACGACGAATTATTGCGAGGAATAAATGGGGCCCGCATACAATTTCGTGATGCACGAGGAAATGCTATTGGTCCCGAGAGTACCACTGCGCCTATAGGGGGAGCTCATATGTATACCACGATTGACGCAGGATTACAGAAGGAATTCTATACAGTCATGAAGAAGAGACTGGTGGATTTAAATAGAACATCGGGAGTGGGTATTGCTATAAATCCACAAACAGGAGAGATATTGTCTCTTATTAATTTTCCTGATTTTGATAATAATGCGTTATCGGCGAAATTATTTTCTGATCCCACAAACCCAACATTCAATAGAGCTGTTGCGGGGGTGTATAGTCCTGGGTCAACTATAAAGCCGCTGGTGGGGTTTGGTGCTTTAGAAGAGGGAGTTATTGATCCATTGAAATCAATTTATTCACCGGGATATATCGAGCTTCCCAATCCATATACACCATCAAAACCATCACGATTTTTAGATTGGAAACCTCAGGGGTGGGTAAATCTATATTCAGCATTAGCGCGATCAAGTAATGTATATTTTTATGAAGTAGGGGGCGGGTTTCAGGAACAAAGAGGGTTAGGTATAGAATTATTAAACAAGTACTGGAAAGCCTTTCAATTGGATAAAAAAACAGGGATTGACTTGCCTGGTGAAGTTGCGGGAGTATTACCGAACGCAGAAGAGAAAGAAGCTCGTACAGGTCAAATATGGCGCATAGGAGATACCTATAACGTATCTATTGGGCAGGGGGATCTTCGTATTACCCCCCTAGAGCTCATTCGATATATTTGTGGAATTGCGAATAAGGGAAAATTACCGCGTCCCTTTATTGTGCAAACCTCAAAAACAAGTGGGGGTAATATTATATATCAAGCAACCCCTTCATTTGATGAAATTGTGGCAAAAGATCAGAATAATTTTAATGAAATCGAGTTAGGAATGTTGGCTACAGTAAAACAAGAATATGGAACAGCGCACATACTCAATACTATTCCTATGAATATTGCCGGAAAAACAGGGAGCGCTCAGATTCAAAATAATACAAAAGAAAATGCATTCGTTGTTGCGTATGCCCCTGTACCAAATCCATCTATTGCTTTATTGGTGCTTATAGAAGATGCGCAACAGGGAAGTTTAAATGCGGTTCCCGTAGCTCGAGATGTGTTAGAGTGGTATTATCAAAATAGAGTTGCGACATCTACAAAACAATAGGCTTTTGCTTTGCTTTTTAGGGGTGGTATGGTATACTATGCACATAAGAAAGGTCGTTAATCAATCGCAAGATATATGAAAAAACAAGATTTTGTTGAAGTAGTAATGAACGCGGGTGGCATTGAGGTTAAGAAAACCGCAGCCGCTGTCATTGATGCTATTTTTGAAACCATTATCAAAACTATGAGCAAGGGTGAAGAAGTTGCCATTGCTGGTTTTGGTACATTTAAGGTTTCAAAACGTGCAGCACGTGAAGGGGTAAATCCTCGCACAGGAGAAAAGATTCATATTGCGGCTTCAATCAAGCCAAAATTCCGCGCTGCAAAGGCCTTAAAGGAAGCAGTACAATAAATTACGATTGATATCTCTCGAGAGATATAATAAAAATCCCATCTTTTTGATGGGATTTTTATTATAGGTGTCATTCTATATATGAGGAATTTCTATTTGAGATAACTTTTTACGTTTGAACTCATTTTCATAAATATATCGTATACTGATTTAATAGAAGTGATCGATTCGGTAACGGTTTTTTGTATATAGTCTTGTATAACTTCAGAAGAGGAGTCCGTTGAACTATGAGTAGTGCGGAGAGAATCTCCTTTTTCTTTTTCTAGTTTCTTATAGAGTGCGTCTAGATATTCAGTTGAGCTCCCTGTTTCAGGTGTCGTGTATGCATATAAGATAGTCTCTTTTGATAGGTCGTTAAACTCACGTGCTTGAGAAAGCTCAAGTGAAGCTTTTTCAAATAACTGTTTCAGAGTTTGTGAACGAGTTAGTTTTTGTGTGTATATTTTATCTACATCAAGTTTAATCTTTGCAAGACGATCATCGCCCACCTTAAGCATGTCGGTAATATTAAATGTTGCCACAATTACATGAGCTTTTTTGATAAGAGGATCAATTTCTTGTGTTTTTTTCTGTTCTATATCGCGTGCTATATTTTTAAGTAATGAGGAGGTAAGATTGGGATCGTTGGTAATGCGATTGTACACCTCAGTATAATACTCTTGTGTTGCGTCAAAAGAGGAAAGAATTGAATCATGAATTTGTTTCCAATCATCTGAGTTGGGAAGTTGTATTTTTTCAAATTCATCTCGTGCCGTCGCTGTTTGCTTTTGGGTTGCGGTGACTATAGCGGTGAGTATTTTACGACGTAACTGTAACTCTTGGAGATCCTTGTCTTGCTGAGGAATGGTGATACTATCTTGTAACTCAAATAACTGACGTATCTGATCTTTTATTTCAGTGAGTTGAGAAGAGGTTGTGTCTTTTGTTTCTGCATATACTGTGGGTGTTTGTAAGCCATATGATCCCACTATACCGCATATAACAATAAGAGCGGTGAGAGAAGTATGAAGTATACGATGGATGTGGCGCATAGGAATATATTTCTTTAGTTACTTAATTGATTAATAAGTGCATTTATTTGAGTGGTATCGTCAGAGGGAGTCGAAATTGTTTCCTGGAGTGCCGTGGCTTCTGAGGTAATAATGGTATCATTGAGATGATTAAACTGTTTTTGAGACAATTGTTTCAACGCAGCACTACTTTCTTGTGCTGTGGTGTCAAAATATCCCAAGCGAGAGAGTTCAATATTCATGTTTGAATTCAACATTTCTGCTTCAGCGGTAATGCTTTGAGGACTTAATCCAGGGAATAACACAGGAGATAATTCATGAGTCGCGTACAAAGAGATGATAAGGATAGATAATCCAATACCTATAAATGACCCAATACGCACAATTGATGAGAATCCATATTGTAATTGTACGTCCCATGAAGGAGTGATTGTCGTTTTTTGTGAAAATGATTTATATGGAGTAGAAAGAATAATTCGTTTTGAATCTTGAGAAAACTCCGCGCGCGGATGAATGCGTCGGAATTGTTCTAATTGTGTTATTAATTCTTTTGTATTATTGAATTTCATGACTTTTTTCTAATTGTTTCTTCAAATTACGGAGCGCTCGATGTTGTAAGACACGAATCGTTCCCTCATGTTTTTTTAGGGCAGAGGCAATTTCTGCATTTGAGAGCCCTTCGACAAACCGCATGATAAGTATATCTTGTTGATCTGGATGAAGAGTTCGCAATGCAACTTGAATCTGCTCTAGTTGGAGTTTTGTTTCAAGGGAGTCAGCAACATCATCGAGAGAGGGGTGAAGATCCTCGTTCTCTTCATTTAAGGAAAGAGAAACATGTTTTGTTCGATAATGGTCAATAACACGATTTCGAGCGATTTGGTATAACCAACTTGAAATAGGGAGTCCGTGCTCCTGAAATGATCCAATATTTTGCCACGCACTGAGAAATACCTGATGCGTGAGATCCTCAGCCTCCTCACGATGGCTTACTCGTAGATACACAAACCGATAAATAAGGGGTTGATACGTATCATATAGTGAGCCGAAAGCTGAGGATTCTCCCGCAATGGCTTTTTTCAGAATTTCGTGTTCATCTGTCAAACGAGCATCTACCATAGATAACGAATAAGTTAGTGAAATGTTACGACTATTTATAGTCCACAAAACCCCACGAGGGGCTTACAGTATAAGTATGACATAGAATATAAAAAGGTAAAAGTAAATGAACGCATCCTATCGTGTACAATATAATTTTAAATTTCAAAATTCTTTTGCTATCATGGTGAGAATGAAGCATCACCGAAAACATTCCATACAGATTTTTATCATAGTTCTTGTAGTACTGATTGCCATACTTGCGGTATACACGTATGCACAGGGGAGTCGCTCAACCATAGTTACTCCCCTTGATGTAGTATCTCTACCCTCTGTCAGTGATGCACCATATACTTCATCCACACCAACGCAACTTTCTGTATGTACCTCAGAAACAATTTTTTCAGAAGCAGGTGATGAACGATGGTGTGATGAACTTCCTCTTATAAGTCGTATGCGATTGTTTCAGATAGACTTAACACATGAAAAAATTCTATTTTTTCAATATGGAATACTACAAAAAGTATTCCCCATTGCCTATCAAGCTCCGTATGGAAAATGGTTTCAAACTCCTACGGGATTTTTTGAGATAGGAGTGAAACGTGAGAAATTTATGTCATCTATTTTTCCCGTGTGGATGGAGCACGCGGTTCAGGTATATGAAGATTTCTTTATTCATGGTATTCCATATCATTCTGATGGAACAAAAGTTACGAGTCAATTTTCGGGAGGGTGTATTCGTTTAGAAGATACGGTTGCAGCAGATTTTTTTACGACTACTCAAAAGGGAGATGTTATTGTTTCTTATCTGTCTCTTTCAGATGCACAAGTGCAGGAAGGATTTTTCTCTCCCGTAGATACGAGCTCTTTTTGGATACGACAACGATTCAATTCTCCTCTCAAAACTGACTGGTCTTGGTATGAAGATAAACAATATAACTACATACAGCATGCGGGCGTTGATTTTGCTTCCCGTGAGACTGCTCAAGATCTTTCTGTTCATGCAATCGCATCGGGAACAGTTGAGGCTATAATCTCTAATGGTGTGGACGATGGAGGATTAGGAAATACCATTATTATGTCTCACCTCATCGAGGGTAAAAAGAAGTATGTCTTATATGGGCATCTTGCATCTATAGTATCTACTCAGATAGGGGCTCCTATAAAGGGTGGGGATGTGTTAGGAGTTGCGGGAAATACCGGGTATGGATGTGCCTATTGGCGCGTAGGAGAAGATGGATGTGATAAGACGGGGGATGCAGATGTGCACTTACACCTTGAGATAAAAGACAAACCTATTCTTGCTTCTCCTCTATCAGATACCTGTGTTCTTCCTTCCGGAAAGAAGACACAGTGCATTGGATACACGAGTACTAATCCAACGAGCTTCGGGTACAGTGATCCTCTGCCGATTATATTTTCATCAGGGGTGCTCCCTCATTCTTCTGTGACGGGTAGTTCTACACCATAGTATATGTATACACAGCGAATCAAAAATGGAATTCTTTTTATAATAATATTCATATCGGTCTTGGCCGTGTTTATGGTATGGCATAGTATGGGTATACCAACACCAATTTCAGAGGACCCTACATTTATAGCAGCTCCTACAATTCACATTGGTGTTACCCATCAGTTTCTTGCAAATGTAGTAAAAGAAATTGGAGGAGGATATGTGACCGTGGTGCGTATTAAAGAACCAAGTGGTTCTCTCGAAGACACAGCGGACGTATGTCGTGAATCTGTGGTATTTTTTGGCTTAAGCGCTGATGTTGATGGATGGGTAAAAGAACTGTGTGGATCGGAAAATGATAAAACGGCAGTTGTTTTTTTGGATACATATGGGGATGCCTTGGTTCACGATGAATCTACAGCAGATACACTCCCCCCTACAAAATCAGAGGATGTCTCTGAGACGAAAGGGGGATATTATTGGCTTACCACACAAGGGGGAAAAGATATGGTACGTGCCATTGCAAAAGTCTTAAGTGAGATAGATCCTGTACACAAAGTATCGTATTTAGATGCAGCGTATGCGACTGCCTATCAACTGGATGATGTGTATGGTTCTATAAAAGATAAAATATATAATTTACGAATGGCTCCTGTGATTGTATGGGGTCAAGGATGGGAAAATATTATCGCGGAGTATGAGGGAAAAATTGTAAAGACAATACCTCCTCCACAAGATGATCAAGAGAGAGAACTATATATAAAAGAAATAGCAAAAGATCTCATGGATAATTCACGAACGATAATTGTGGGGGATACCTCTCTTCCATTTGACGAATTAAAGAATTTATATAGAGACGGGGGACGTCGTATAGTGTTGCTAGATCCCTGGGGAGATTTTTCTGATATTTGGCCGTATAAAGTTTTTGTGCAACAAAATTTGCTTCGTATAACTCAGGCGCTATGAGAAGTGATTGGGATTTTTTGATTAATCCACGGGTCGTTGTATAGAGAGGTAAGGACCCCTCTTTTTTATTGAAAAACACCTTAGTATATGCTATACTAAAAAAGTACTCAGAAGAGTAAAAAGACCACTTAAATAAAGGTTATTATGACAGAATCAATAGAAACACCCGCTCTTTCGAAACATAAGAAACGAGTGTTGTATATATGGCTTGGATTAGTAGGGGTAATAATTTTAGGTGTCTTGCTTATGCTCAAGCCGTTTTCTCGTGAACAGGATAAAGTACAACAGTTACGAACCATGGGTGCTGATGAGCAAAAGACAGATCAAGCCGCTTCAGATGTTTCTCAATATATACAAGATGAACGTGCGTTGAAGGATATCGATCAATCATTAAAAGATTTTCAGGCAATTCCTTAATTTCTATTATTTATGAATATAAAACGATACATAGTACTCGTGTGTATGGCGCTCATGGTGGGAGTGGGGGTTCCCGTGTCGGTACAAGCAGAATCGGCAATAATTACTCAAAAGAAATTTTTAACAAACGCAGTACAAACATTTTTACAACGAGCGAATGCAGTGCAACGCATCATTCAGAAACGTACCGATATATTTACACAAGATATTCAAGATGAACTCCTCGATAAATCAAATGAAAGTATTGTTGCTTTTACAGGATATCTAAATGATATTGAATCAGCACAGACAGTCGATGAACTACGAACACTTGCCGGGGTTATTTATACCTATCGTACAACTGAAGATACTATTCTCAGACACAAGATACTTTCTGCATACGTGATGTATTTTGAGAAGACAACTCAGCAACTCATTATTTCTCGTTATCAGAATGTGCAAAATAAAATCGTATCCGCAAAGAATCAGGGGAGAGATACGAGTTCTATTGAAATAGTTTTTGCACACGCAACAAGCGCTTTAAAAAGATTACAGGATATTATTACTACTCTGCACGAGTCGTTACAAAACCAAGAGGGGGAAGAAGTTGTTTTTGTATCTCTTGATAAAATAGAAAAAGGACTTGCGGATATACAGGAACAGGTAACGTCTTTATACAGTACGTTTAGAAAAATCTCTATACAAGGAGATGCGGTTCTTGAGCTAGACACAGAAGAGCGAAATATACGAAATGCACTTCCTTCGTGGTAATGATAAAAAATAAGGAAAATATAAAACACCCCCTTTGGGGGTGTTTTATATTTTTATATCTTGAGCGGGTAAGCGGAATCGGTCTCGACTAAACTTTTGCCGTCGCAAAAGTTTGTCTAACCACCGACTCACCATGCTCGTTGCTACTCGCATATGCTCCGTCGTCCGATTTCGCACACAAATAAAGCAGTTTATTTGTTTTACCCGCATACATAAATAAAAAATCACCCCTCTTTAAACAGAAGGGTAATTTTTCATCTTGAGCGGGTAAGCGGAATCGGACCGCCGTCTCGTCCTTGGCAAGGACGCATAATAGCCACTATACGATACCCGCACATATATTCTATTTAGAATATATGTTGTGCGCCCACAAGGATTCGGACCTTGGACCATCTCCTTAAGAGGGAGCTGCTCTACCAGCTGAGCTATGGGCGCTTGTTCTTATCTTAAGGAAGATTGTCTCATATTCTTTTCATTTTTTCAACAGTTTATGGGGGTGGGTTTGTTTTTAGGGCTATTTTATTCATTTTTGTATATATTGACTTTTATGACTTATTATGATATAATACACTCATAGAACATTGAAAAGCGTGTGATAGTTAATTGAGCTCATCGTGTGGGTGGTCTCAATCAACTATCACATTATATAAGAGGAAAAAAATGAAAAAGTTAGTATTAGTTGCTTTGTTTGTTATTTTATCTACATCATTTATTTCTGCGCAAACATTTAATCTGAATGGTATAAATGCCGAAGCTCATGTCTTTGCTGGAATGAATATTCCGACACAGGATGTAAGTAAGGATCAGTTTAAATTTGATTATATGCGTTTGCATGTAGATCTTTCAAATGATCAAATTAAGGTACAATTTCGCCACGATTTCTCAAGTGGTAAGATTCAACTAGCGAATGTGTCAAAAACATTCGGTAATTTCACAGTTACCGCTGGTCGTTTCTTAGACCCAATCTGGTATTTATTTCCAGCACCCCATATGATGTCGCAGACTGCATATGCGTCATCAGTAAATTCATTTACTGTGCTGGATGATGGTATCTCAATGCAGTATGACGATGTATTTAATGATAAAAAAGTAACGGCGAGAATTTCAGTATTTGACTGTGATGGAAATAGAAATGTTTCCGCATCGGTTGATGTAACATTAAGCGAAGGCACTCATATAGGATATTTCTTGCAGACGCGGGGAAACAAAAAAGGATTTGGATTGATGGCAAAAAGTGCTTTTCATTCACTATTGAATGTAGAAGGAGGGATTGTCTCTCGGCCAACAAGCTCTAGCGCTCCTGTGGAATTCTACGCGCAGAACCAGGCTAAGCTTACTGATAAGATTAGCGTATGGTTACAAGGAGATTTTGAGGCAAATTCAAGTACTACAAATACTGTTCGCACTATGGTTGGTGCGGCATATCAATATTCGACCAACAGTCACCTGAAGTTGTTCTACAACTTCACTGAAAAATTGGTTGTTGCGAAAGTTACTTTTTTCCTCTAAATTGCACATTGAAATTGAGCCGCTCACGAGCGGCTCTTTTCTTATTTCTTTTGGATACTTTTCGAATACCCTTCGAATCTACGATATGCTAACTATAAAAACACACCATTTAAGAAAATGATGTATTTTTATAGTTGTACACCCGGAGGCCTGCCTGCCGGTAGGCAGGGATTCGGTCTCACCTCTCGTTTCGCCGTCGCTCAACTCGGGTTGACCACCGACTCGTTATGCTCACAGCTGTTCGCATACACTCCGTCGTTCGAATCCTCACGAACGCAAAGCAGTTTGCGTTCTCGGGTTTTTAATTTAAAAACCGCCATATAGACGGTTTTTTAAATTGTACACCCGGAGGGATTCGAACCCCCAATAACTGCTTCGAAGGCAGTTGTGATAATCCATTTCACTACGGGTGCGTGGAAAATCTATGTGGATTCAGTGTATACTATATACGATATGCAAATCAATATAGTTGTTCCTTTTGAAGTGCGAGATATTATACGAACTCTCCAAGAGAGAGGTTTTTTGGCATATATCGTGGGGGGGTGTGTGCGAGATATAATTTTAGGGATAGAGCCAAAAGATTGGGATATCACCACAAGCGCTACTCCAGAGCAGATCCAAGAAATATTTCCTGAAAGTGTATACGAAAATAAATTTGGAACCGTGGGGGTGAAGATAAAAACATCTAATGAAAAGGTGAAGATAATTGAAGTCACCACCTTTAGAACAGAATCGGGATACGTAGATTCTCGTCATCCTGAGACTGTTACCTTTGTCACCACCGTGGGAGAAGATTTATCGCGGAGAGATTTCACAGTTAATGCAATGGCGATTGAATTTATTACTCATGATGAAAAGCCAGAATATAAAATTATTGATTTATATGCAGGACAAAAAGATTTAGAAAAGAAAATAGTTCGTGCAGTGGGGGATGCACAGGAACGATTTCATGAAGATGCGCTCCGTATGTTGCGTGCAATCCGGTTTTCTTGTCAGCTCGGAACGGGATGGGTTATAGAAAAAGAAACCCAAGAAGCAATACAAACACTCGCTCCTTCACTAAAAAATATATCGCAAGAACGTATTCGTGATGAATTTGTAAAAATACTCATGACTCCTCAGGGTGCCTGGGGAGTAGAATTGTTGTATCGATATGGATTACTAGAGTATATCGTTCCTGAGTTATTGGAGGGTGTGGGTGTAGGACAAAACAAGCATCATATTTATACCGTGTGGGAACACAACCTTCGCGCACTCGCGTATGCGATTGATAAAAATTATGCACTTGAAATTAGATTGGGTGCATTACTTCATGATGTGGGAAAGCCACGCACGAAAGGAGGAGATGGCCCGAACAGCACATTTTATAAACATGAATATGTGGGAGCGCATATGACACGGGGGATATTAAATCGGTTACGTTTTTCAAAACAGATTGTTTCTTATGTAACGCATTTAGTCAAAAATCATCTATTTTATTATAACGTTGATGAAGTGAGCGAAGCGGGGGTACGGAGATTTATTAATCGGGTGGGGATTGAAAATGTAGATGATCTTATAAAAATTAGAGAAGCAGATCGAATTGGATCGGGGGTGCCCAAAGCAGTGCCGTATAAATTACGCCATCTTTTATTTATGATTGATAAAGTACGTCGCGATCCTATTTCTCCCAAAATGCTTGCGGTCGATGGGACTCAAATTATGGAAGCTCTGCGTTTAAAACCAAGTCCGCGACTGGGGTGGATTTTAGGTATCTTATTGGAAGATATTTTAGATGATCCTCAAAAAAATGTCACAGAATTACTTATTGCACGAGCAAAGGAATTAAATCTTCTCAATGAAGATGAAATTAAAAAATTATATATAAAATCAAAAGAACGAGCGCAGGAATGTGAAGCGGGGATTGAGGGAGAAATGAAAAAGAAACATAAAGTATAATACATAGTTTTCTCTCATGTAGTTTATTTTTATATAACTTCATCTCTTTTTTTCCTCCCTTCCATTCCTCTCTTTTACTATAATTCTCTTTTCTTATTTCTCATCTTCCATATTTTTTCGCGATCGCGAAAAAATATGGAAAAGTCTATAAAGCAACACAATACTCTGTTTTTAGTTTCTGATGCAGACATACTATGAGAAAATATTGTATACTATAGCTAATCTCATCGTGTGATTATCTCTTATGCAATCTTTCTTAAAAAAATCTTCTTTTCCTTTCAGAAACGCGAAGCGTTTCATACGGAGTAAGTCTTCCTTCACCCTCATCGAACTCCTCATAGTCATCGGTATCCTCGCTATCCTCACCGCAGCCGTCGTCATAGTCCTCAATCCCACAGAATTACTCAAACAAGGCAGAGATAGTACCCGTATGACTGAT
>JBAYWE010000003.1:0-65208 GCA_041674185.1 Minisyncoccota bacterium | reverse complement strand
TTCATTATTAGATCCATAGGTACCACACGCTGAAGTAGCGGCAGCGTACATGGTACGCGTTGATGCGGAAGGAGCAGAAGATAGAGAATAGGTACCACTAAACGATCCACTGGATAAACACGTTTGTGTCTCATTCGTAGAACTATACGTGCCACAAGCTGAAGTAAGAGCAGCATAGCGTGTTCGAGTGCTTGCGGAAGGAGGGGATGATAAACTATAACTACCTGTCCACGCGCCATTTGATTGACAGTTTTGAGTTTCACTTCCAGCTCCATACGTTCCACAGGCTGAGGTGAGGGAGGTATACATGGTGCGAGTTGTAGGATATGAAGGAGGTGAGGCGAGAGCATACGTTCCATCAAAATTTCCATTTGATTGACAGGTTTGAGTTTGGGAATCATAGCTATACGTACCACACGCGCTTGTTAAAGCGGTATAGCGCGTTCTCGTTGTATTGGATGGGGGAGAAGTTAGTGAATAACTTCCAGACCAAGAACCGCTTGACTGACATGATTGACTCTCACTTGTATAGCTATACGTTCCACAGGCTGAAGTGAGAGAGGTGTATCGTGTACGAGTATCAGCAGATGGGGGAGAAGTTAGTGAATAACTTCCAGACCAAGAACCGCTTGACTGACACGATTGACTCTCACTAGATGCTCCGTATGTTCCACAGGCTGAAGTTGCAGCAGCATATCGTGTACGAGTATCAGCAGATGGAGGAGAGGTAAGAGTGTATCCCATAACAGAAGACCACGCTCCATTATATCCACAGGTCTGTGTTTCGCTATCTGATCCATATATTCCACACGCAGAGGTACGCGCTCCGTATCTAGTTCTCGTTGTTATACTTGGTGGGGAAGTTAGAGAATACGTACCACTAAAAGATCCATTTGATAAACAGGTTTGTGTTTCACTATCAATGCTATAGGTACCACACGCAGAAGTAAGCGCTCCATATCGTAAGCGAGTTGTATTTGAGGGAGGTGATCCCATGGTTAGTCCAGTACCAGTCCATGCGCCACTCGATTGACAATATTGTGTTTCGGCAGTTGATCCATAGGTACCACACGCTGAAGTAAGTGGTCCATAAACAGTTCTATAGCTAGAGGGTGGTGCAAATGCCCACGTATAACTTCCAGTCCAACTTCCACTCGATTGACAATATTGTGTTTCTGAAGTTGATCCATATGCTCCGCACGCAGAAAAGAGTTGTGCATACATAGTTCTACTGCTTGTAGAGGGAGGTGAGGCAAGTGTATAGGATCCTGACCAGCTACCACTTGAAAGACATGTTTGTGATTCAGAAGAATACCCATACGTTCCGCAAGAAGATGTATTTGCTGCATGTCTCACTCGTGTTGAATATGCAGGTGGGGATGAATAAGTAAAAGTACCACTCCATCCACCCGCCGAACACGTTTGTGTTTCTCCCATGGTACCGTAGGTTCCGCACGCAGAAGTTGCGGGAGCATACATATACCGTGTTGAATTGGAAGGAGGACTGGTGAGTGTATACGATCCACTGAAAGAACCATTTGATTGACACGTTTGACCCTCACTCGTATATCCGTAGGTACCACATGAATTAGTTTGCGGGTTATATCGTGTTCGTGAGGTAACGGTAGGAGGTGAGGTGAGGGTAAATGTTCCTGACCAACTACCAGAGTTATAACATATTTGAGATTCACTCGAATATCCATATGTTCCGCACGAAGAAGTGAGTGCTGAATATGCAGTACGAGATGAGGTGGTATAGGTGGTATCAGTAAATGTACCAGACCATCCAGTACCACTCGCATTACAGTATTGCGTTTCACTCGCACCACTATATCCACAGGCGACAGAATAAGTTCTATAACGTACGCGAGAAGCACCTGGGGTGCAGGTCGCTCCACAGGTTCCTGCGGTAATTGATGAAGAAGAATATCCACAACCACCTCCCGAACAATATCCATTATATAAATAGGTGGTGCCTGAACAGGTGGAAGAAGGACAAGCACTTCCGGCGGTTCTCATACAGGATCCACCAGAACAACCCGCTCCTGCATAGGGAGTCATACCATCACAAAATCCATTTGCGCAGTTGTCGGTAGAATAATAACAAGCTCCGTTGGAACAATATCCATTGTAATAAGCCGTTGTACCTGAACAATAAGGATTACAGGTTACTCCTACACAGTTATTCCATCCGCACGCAGGAGAGTTATATTGAACAACGTAAGGAATACAGGCTCCGGTACAATCTTCCCAATCAGGTTCGTTATAGTATCGAGTATATCCAGAACAAAAATATTCAGTTTGACAGCCTCCATCGCAGTTGTTCCATAAAGCAGCTTCGGCAATAGAAACTGGCTCCATGAAAAATGAAGCCAGTACAATGAAAGCGAAAAAGACGACCGTAAGATATATTTTGCGTGACAGTAGTGCAGAAAGACTAAAATCACGCAAAAAAGTTGGTGTCATAGTATGGTGATGATTAACTAACTATTTGATAACAATTTTTCCCGTCATGGTTTTTCCTTCAGCATCTTTTGAGGTAAATGCATATTCTCCCGATTCATTTTTCTGAGCATCAAACGGAACGAGTGCTGCTTGTCCTTTTTTCAAATTGATATTCATATCAATAGGAGATGCAAATGAAACATTGTAATCCCCATCTATTGCAGAAAAAGCGATACGAGCAACTGCGCCCTTAGAAACAACAGTACTCACAGGACTAAATGCTCCCTTATCCATTTTTATTTCATAAATCTTATCAACATCTTTTATATCACCAAATGCGCCACCTGCAGCGCCACCGGTAGTAGACGCATTTTCAGGAGGAAGGGCGCTATCTTCAGTAGCTGGGTTTGTGGTGTCTGTTGTTGACTCCGGTGAAGAGGGGGAGAGGAAAACAAACAACGCAATAATAATAATAACGATAACTGCCACCACGCCGGTGACTATTTTTGTGGATTTTGTTGATCCACCATTTTCAGTACTCATATTTTTTTATGTGTTACTTATTAATTACTAATATATAAATATTATACTGCATTTGTTATTTAATAACCAGAGTTCCCTGTGCGTAACGAGGGGGACACGACTTCTGACAGACAAAAGTATATATGCCAGGGGTAATATAATGTGCGTCAAATCCAAATAAAGTAGAGCCTCCATGCGCCGCGGCAATGTAGGCTCCAATAGGAGGAGCAATAGCAAGATCGTATGCATCATCAACTGCAGTAAATTGAATACGCACACGATCAGTTCGTTCAATAACAATATGATCGGGAGTAAATCCATCAATCGTTTCCTGTAAATAAAACAATTTTGTCTTTCTGGTGTCGTTTGTTTTTATAGGTGCAGGAATAAGTTGGTCTGGTTTTGACAGAGTATAAGAATCAGGATGTTGTTCTGTAAATGGTTGAAATGATGGTTGGGGGATAGATGATACAGAAGGTGTGGTTGATGAAGCAATAGGTGTTATAAGAGAGGTGTCTTGATGAGAATTAGTAGGAGAGGATGAATACATAATCAGAGCAATGCCGCAGAGAAGAAAAACTCCTACAATAACAAAAATAACTTTGGTATGGTTTAAAATTTTGTGCATAGGTGAAACGTATTCTTTCTCACAAAAATATATGTATTAGTATAGCATAAAGTAAGTATATAAAAACCGTGTCAGGTAACACGGTTTTTATGATAAATAAAAAGATTTATTTATTGAGTCTTCAGAGGAGCTACAATAATATATCCAACAGCTTTTGATTTTAATCCACCACAGAGATCACAGTAGTAGGTAAATTTCCCTGTTGCTTGTGCTTGAAACTCAAGAACTTTTGTTTGTCCTTTTGATGCCGTTTGTTTCATATTATAGTCAGGAAACGTAATATCATATTCTTTATCAACGGCGGTAAAATTCACATGTATCGTATCTCCGGTGTAGGCAATAACCGTTGAAGGACTAAAGGTACCATTCTCTCCTTTAATTTCAAATACGCGTAATGAAGCAGAAACACCAGGGGCGGCAGAAGTAACTGCTTTGGGGATAGCAACGTCCTCAGGAACACTGGTAGCAGTTGCGCTTAAATCAGGAACCTCTATGTCTTGAGGAACTTCTGCGTGTGTCTCAGAAAGGGGAGTTCCTGAGCCTCCATCTTGAGAAGTTGGATTAGCTGGATTGGCTGAAGAAGAGGTGTTATCACTTTGTGCAAGAAGTAATCCAATAAGTCCTGCGATGATAAGTACCACAACACCGATGATAATATATAAAGTCTTTTTATCTATAGTCATAATAAACGTTTAATTATTTTTTTAAGTATAGCACAATTCATAATACGAACTCCATAATATATCCATTAGAAGTTTGCATTAAATGCATTTCCGTCATACGTACTATCTACTCCGTTGTAGAAGAATCCTACATAGTCGCTCTTACCCACGGTAGTGGTGAGTGTGGGGGAGACAGCTCCACCCCAACGCACCGTTCCAGGCCACGTGATCGTGTATGATCCGGTACCGCCTTGTTTTAAGACCAATTTATAGTTACCTCCGCTTTGTCCATTTGAGAAGGTGAAGGTCACATTTCCGGTAAGTACACAATGTTGGGTGTTTCCTGCATTCCAATCAATGGTAACCGCACCAGTACAATTGCCCTTGGTAATAAGACGAGAATAAAATGAACCAGATACATCAAGTTTATGGGTAGGCCCCGTCGTCCCGATGCCGACGTTGCCGGCGCTGTCAATTGTAACTCTGGGAAGATTTGAAGTTCCTAATTGTAATGGATAACTCCCAAGGGTATATAATGCTCCAGCATTTGCTATACCTCCCGAAGAAAACATTCCTGTTCCTATACTATCATTAACTCCTACATATAAATTATTTGTGTTATTAATTAAGCTTAGTGCAGCATATCCTGTTCCAGCAGTCTGAAATCTATTTTCTGTATTTCCAGAAGCAACATAAGTATGTAGTTTATAGTTCGGTGCCGTCGTCCCGATGCCGACATTGCCACCCGAAGGATTGAGTAATATCCCATAAGCTGTTGCGGATTGTAGAGTAGTATATCCGGTTGCTCCATTATATAGTTCTAAAGTCGCATTATAAGAATTACCATCAGTGCCCCATCCATTTCCTTGTCCGATCCTTCCTCCATTTGATAGGGCTATATCTCCATGTACCTGTAATTTTTTTACCGGATTTGCTATTCCAATTCCGACGTTGCCGGTGTTATTAATAACCAATAGAGCGTTTGATGTTTGGGCAATCGATGAATCGTGACTAGCAACCGAGGATTTTCTTCCAATCATGTAAGAATCAGTAGCACTATATGGAGTTCCCGCATACCATTCTTTCTGTGCTAGAGAATCATACATAAATACTCCTGTACCCCGCATACCAGATGAGCCGCTGCTTTTTAGAAGCATGTCAGCTGCCGTATAAGCACCTGTAGTAGCCCCCTCTAAAGTAAAGATACCTGTTGTTGCTGAATAAACATGTAGCTGGCTTCCCGGACTTGCAATTCCAATACCGACATTAGCAGGGAAGCTATAATTTCCACCTCCGGTATTTGCACCAAACGCACCAGAAGATACATTCGGGGCGGTTACCGTTCCTGAAAGAGCACCACTAAAAGCACTCGCGGTTACTGTACCAACGACATGAAGTGCTGTAGCAGGAGTAGTGGTTCCGATACCAAAGTTGCCAGAATTTTGCGGTACTATATAACTGTTACCATCTGTTGCAAGATGAATAGCACTAACCTGGGCGGAGTTATATAGATCCAAAACACCTTGGCCATAAGTTCCTATTTGAGATATTTGGGCTAAATGAGTAGCACTTGCTGGTGCTGCTGTTCTATATCCGTAGATATCAAATGGTATTTGCGTTCCTGAGGTATCAGTTTGGATATGTAATTTTGCTCCCGGACTCGTCGTTCCAATACCCACATTACCACCACCGAGAACAGTTACTCTTGCCGTATTGCTGGTTTCTAAAGTCAACGGAACAGCGGTATTGGTACCTATTATCAAACCACTCGAATAGGTGCCGATTTCACCAAACTCAGTGCCACCTGATTGCAACTTAATGAGTGTCTCTCCAGATCCATCCACAGTTAATTTTCCTCCGGGTGATACCGTTCCAATACCAACACTTCCATTACCGAGAATAGTAAATAAATCATTTGGGAAGAAAGAGGCTATAGCTCCATTTGCTGTACTTGCCGGAGAAAATTTAACTTGAAGTGCTGGTGAAGTTAAAGTAGAACTAATTCCCAAAGAAAGCATGGTTGATCCGTATGTGGTTGCTGTTTTAGCCCATGAGTCAGCTCCTAATGTATTCTGATAAGAGTTACTCGATAGGTAAGCCTCTGCTCCAGAATATCGAGTACCAACTGCTGCGGTATAGTTATCACCAATACGAATCTGAGTAACATTGGTTGCACCACCATTTATTTTCAAGCTCGTGGGTTCTACAGAACCACTCAAAGCTCCAATCTCCAATTTATACGAAGGACTTGCTACTCCAATTCCCATATTACCTGGAAAACTATAATTTCCACCGCCAGTATTTGCACCAAACGCACCCGAAGATACATTTCCCGCTACCACTGTCTGGGTTCCTCCTGCATATGCAGTTGTCTGTGTAGTACCATCAGGAAACTTAACACCACCTGAAGTTGATTCTATAGTTCCCGCAACAGATAGTTTTTGAGCAGGGGAGGCAGTACCGATACCGACGTTGCCACCTCCTGTAATCAAAGCATAATTATTTGTTGCACCACTTGCAGAAAAGTAACCACCGATATTTGTTCCAGTTGTACGTGTGCCACCTGCCTCACCTCGCATTCCATACGCTGCCGCGCTACCTGTTGTTGGATAGGCAACACCGTATAGTGCCGTTATTTCTTGGGTAGCGTCATAAACATATCCAGCAATAGCAGTGCCGTTTGTGAGGCTTTGTCGAACATCAAGTTTAACAGTAGATTGAGGTGCCGTTGTTCCGATACCGACGTTACCGGCTATTGTTGTATTTCCTGTCCCACTTATTGTTAATACTCCGTCCATTTGTATATTCCCACTGGTGTTGATACTTACCTTTGATGTACCTCCGTCAAAGAAATCCCAAGTTCCTGCGGTATTGTAATAATATAGTCCTCGGTTTGTTCCCGAATCCTGATTTATCAACCAACCGTCGCCAGAGTTCGTATTATAATAAGCTCCACCACGAACATCGCCTACCACATGCAAGGTTTTTCCCGGACTTGTTGTCCCTATCCCCACATTACCCGGAAAACTATAATTTCCACCCCCCGTATTACTACCAAACGCACCTGAGGAAACATTTCCGGAAACAATTGTTTGAGTCCCTCCTGCATATGCAGTGGTTTGTGTGGTGCCGTCAGGAAACTTAACACCACCTGAAGTTGATTCTATAGTTCCCGCAACAGATAGTTTTTGAGCAGGGGAGGCAGTCCCGATACCGACGTTTCCATTGTTTGCTTTTAATACTAATTGAGAACTATCTGTCCCAGCAGTAATTCTTAAATCTTCATTAGCTCCTGTATAAATCGCAGCATAAGTACTTCCAGTTTGATATGTTTTTAATTTTATTGTTCCATAATCACCAACAACAAATTCTGGTGTTCCAGCTGATATACCTGAGGAACTTACTACCAATCTTGATGTTGGTGCTATCGTTCCAATACCCACATTTCCACCTTGCAATACAGTTATTTTTGCTCCATTACTTGTTCCATCAGCAGCATATAATTCAAATCTATTAGCAGAATCTCCTCTGGAGAGTAAGTGCCACATAGGATTATTATTTTCAGCCAAAGTAAGACTTGCCGCATAATCCGTTGGAGAATTAATCGCTATTCCGGTATGACTAGATCCTTTTACTTCTAAACCAGATACGACGCCGTTATAGGTTCCGGGTGTTGCTGTTCCAATACCAACTTTGTCGGTTAAAGTACTTGTATATAAATAGCCACTGGTTGAATTACGTGTCCATGCACTTGCATTTCCTGTTCCTCCAGTAATATTTCCATTTTGATCTACGCGGAACAAATCAGCAGTGTCGGCAGAGTTACGAATAATAAAAGGGGAGTAGTCACTCGAAATAATACGAATTCCTTCAACCGCGGTTCCGGGATTCACTTGTAGCTTTGCGGTGGGTACGTTAGTACCTACACCAAGATTTCCATATTGAATAGAAGTTCCCTTGGTTACGTTAAGCGGTTGAATATAGAGTACGTTATCAGTACCAGCGAAGAATACATTTTGTGCAGTTCCTGTGGAATCTTTGAATTTAAATGCAAGGTTATTATCCATTAAAATACTCCCTCCAGAAACATGTAGTTTGGCACCAGGTGCTGTTGTTCCAATGCCAACGTTACCGGAAGTAATTCTAACTTTTTCAGAACCAGCCTCCTTAAATACAAGTGGTCCATTATAACTATCAATTTGCATCATTGATGCGAAAGCTCCAATAATACCTAAATAATCTGGATCTCCTTCAGATCCAAATAGAACCCTTGCTCCAGAACCATCTCCTTGGATGCTGGTTCGGTACGAAGTTCCTGATCGAATATCACCTAAAACATCTAGTTTTGATCCCGGATTTACCATTCCAATCCCTACATTTCCCGTGTTGTAATAAATACTGGTTCCGGTTGCCGTCCACGCCTGGGTGCCCGCAATTTGAGACCACGCTGTTTTACAATCACCGTTAATACAAAGTCCACCTGAAGTATTAATTTGTCCGCCTTGTACATCGAGTTTGTATCCAGGGTTAATAGCACCGATTCCTACATTGGTGCCGTTATCATAAATAAGAGTTGAGGCGTTAATGGTACTTGCAGTATTCCATTTTGCAATATAATTTGCGCTTCCACTTCCACTTACTCCTGCGATGTTTGCCCACGATGTACGACAATCAGAAGCAAAACAAAATGATCCAGCGGAAACTTGTCCAGAAAATGATCCGTCACGCCATCGTGCGGAAGGGTACGTACCCACATTATATGAACCGTCGGAATTAGGAATAAGATCGCTATCAAATGCAGCGGCGTTCACACGAGTAATAGCGGAGCGCAATGAACGAGCAATACGTTTTCCTCCGGCTGATTCTTGTGAGATAGCAATATCAATTTGGACAACATCTTTTGAGGCAGGTTGTGCAAAACGACGAAATTCTAAATTATCAATAGAAACTTTATCATTCGTAATGGCAAGTGGTGTCCCCGTTGCTCCCTGAGTAATATAAATACGATTATTCTGCAGAGAAATGCTTGTTGGATTTTGTGCGGCAACAGGCATCTGTAATACAAGCGTAGAACTCGGAATTCCTGATTCTCCTTCTATAATACTTGCCGCGCGTACATAACGTTGAATAGTTTGTATAGCAAAGTTTAATTGTCCAGAAACTTCATTCTGATTAAACTCCGCAATTTGAGTAGTGCTGATGGTATTTAACATACCACCGAAAATCCCGGCTGATATACCGAGAATACCCAAATAGATAATAAGTTCGGCCAACGAAAAACCTCTCCGCTGTTGTAAAAATGGTACGCGTATCATACGTGTGGTACTAACTGTGTATTATATATAGTACAGTGAATGTATAAATGAATAGTATCTATACATATACTATAGTACATACAGATAGTATACCGTATTCACGGGTAATACGCTATGAAAAAATGTGTACAACTTTTCTGCGCCCCCTTCCCCCCGTACCCATCTTACGATTCCCGGAATCGTAAGAACATAAATATAACTTTTAGTCTAGTAGTTTCGAGTCTAGTCTCTAGTCTAGGGTGATATCTCGCATGTCTCTGTCCGACACTTCTATTTTTGTAGTTGTATTTGCAGAAATTTTTGAAGAAGCAAATCGATCCATCCAATTCAGCATATATTTTTTATATTGAAGAGGTCCGCCAAAATAATTCAGAATAAAATCTCTTTGTGTAACCGAGGGAAAATTTTTCTTACCTATACAATCTGGAAAATTTGACCACCTATAAGATTCTAAGAAATGTAAAACATCTTTTTTGTTTTTTGAAAAACCAGATTCTTTACACCCTGGATCATACAGTTCTATGGGGTTGGCGTGAATATAAAATGGAATGTACGTGAGATATTCATCTGTATCAATAGGAACTGCCTGAAACCGTCCTTGAAACAAGGTTCCTGATCGTTCATTTTTTGTATTAAAATAATTTGCATATCCTCCTCCGAGTTTTTTCATAAACAATGTAATGCCATTTTCTACACGTTGTTTTACAAGTAAATGAAAATGATTGGGCATTATACAAAATGCAATAATATCAACAAGTAAGGTTCGCACCTTTTTTTGTATCTTACGATTCCCGACATCGTAAGATTGTAAGGAGGAGGTTTTGTAATAAATATTCTCCGCTGGTGATTCGTCATTAAATTCATATAAATCATGTATGAATCTAAAATAATCACCGTCTTCTAGAAATATAGTTCTTTTATCGACTCCTCTATTAAAAATATGATAGATACCGTCATTGGAGAAAGATATTTTTCTCATATTTATTTGTTTCTATTATTATATCTTACGATGTCGGGAATCGTAAATAGGGGGGGATTTCAGAATACTTCTAATGTATGCATAATTTGGAGAGAAGGGTGATTTTTGTACATTTTTATTGCCTTTTTTGATTTTGCATGACATGATAATACCTATTATGGAACAGATACGGAATTTTTGTATTATCGCACATATAGACCATGGAAAATCGACCCTCGCAGATCGATTACTTGAAGTGACCGGAACGATTGATAAACGAAAAATGAAGAATCAGTTCCTTGATCAATTAGAATTGGAGCGAGAGCGAGGTATTACTATAAAAATGACTCCAGTACGTATGCATTATACCGCTCCCGATGGCACAGTATATGTATTAAATCTTATTGATACGCCAGGGCATCCTGATTTTGGATATGAGGTGTCACGTGCACTGGAAGCAGTAGAGGGTGCTATTTTGTTAGTTGATGGTATGCAGGGAATTCAAGCCCAAACACTTTCTAATTTATATTCTGCACAGAAAGCAGGGCTTACGATTGTTGGTGCGGTGAATAAAGTTGATATGCATATTCCCAATATTGATATAGTGTTAGAGGAAACAGCAAAACTTATTAATACAACACCAGATAAGATTCATCGGATTTCAGGAAAGACGGGTGAAGGAGTTGCAGCTTTATTAGAAGATATTGTTCGTCTTGTTCCTCCTCCCCGTAAAAAAGAATCTGTTCCTCAGGGAGTTTCACGAGCACTTGTTTTTGATTCTTTTTATGATGATCATAAAGGAATTATTGCGGTGGTGCGTTTATTTGATGGCGTATTGCGGAAAGGCATGACTGCTGAACTTATGGCGGTTAGAGAAAAAATTGTAATTAAAGAAGTGGGGTATGTAACTCCTAAAATGAATGAGTCACCAGAGGTTGGTGAGGGAGAAATTGGCTATGTGGTAACGGGGTTAAAAGATCCTCATAAGATAAAAATTGGAGATACTATTTTAGTAAAAAATACACTTACTCACGTTTCTCATGCGATTACACTCGCACTACCTGGATATAAAGAACCAAATCCCGTCGTATTCGTTTCTTTCTTTCCTGATGAGGCTGATGATTATGATGATTTAAAAAAATCATTAGAACGTTTGAAATTAAATGATTCTTCTTTTTCATATGAACCTGATTTTAACGAAGTATTGGGGCGTGGATTTAAAGGGGGATTTTTGGGTAAACTACATTTTGAAATTATTGCACAACGATTAGATAGAGAATTTCATATCCGCACTATTACTTCATTTCCCTCTGTTTCATATAAATTGAAGGTGGCACCAAAATTATTACCGCATATTAAACGAGATGAAGCAGGATATGTGCACATACAGAATCCGAAAGATCTTCCTATGGAATTTGAAGAAATTTTAGAACCTCTCATAAAAATAGAGCTTGTGTGTCCGTCACATCTCATTGGTCCGGTGTTAGGATTACAAGAATCGTTTCGATGGGAGCAGGTTATGACCGAAACACTAGGAGATCGGGTTATTATTCGTACCCGTATGCCACTTGCAGAATTAATATCTGATTTTGACGATAGACTGAAATCTATCTCAGGAGGATTTGCTTCATTTAACTATGAGGCAGATGGATATCAGAAGAGTGAGTTAGCCCGTATGGATATTTTAGTAGCAGGGGAGTTTGTTCCTGGATTGTCACGCATCTTACCTAAAAATACACTTGAACGTGAAGCGCGTAAAATGGTTATTCAACTGAAAGAAGTATTACCGCGTCAGCAATTTACACAGGCTATTCAGGCACAAGCATTTGGAAGATTTGTGGCACGAGAAACAATTCCTGCAATGAAAAAAGATCTTGGAAATTTTGGAAAAAATGGAGGGGATCGTACGCGTAAAATGAAATTGTGGAAGAAACAAAAAGAAGGGAAAAAGAAATTGCTTTCTATGGCAAAAGTGCGTATTTCTCCGGAAGATTTTAAAAAACTTCTCTCAAAGTAATAATCTCCAAGGAGAAATAGAAAACTGAGTGTGTATTTTTTTGTTATTTATTTTTAACAGAAATTACAAAATCAGTTTTTTAATGTATACTAATGACATGTCTCTCAAGCGCGTGGTTACTTTTAGTATTTTGTTAGTTGTTCTCATCTTAATAGGTGTGGAGTTATTTTCTATGCTTGCGGATGCTAAAAAATTAAGACAAGAACATGTCGAAGTAACTCAGAAATTACAGGCGATTGAAGAAGAGAATAAAGATGTTGAAGATAATCAAGTATACTATAAAAATCCTGATAATTTAGAGAAAAGTTTGCGAGAGAAATTTAATTATAAAAGATCTGGAGAGATAATGATTATTGTAGTTCCAGAAAAACAACCATAACTATGGTACCATTATATAAATATTTTTGGCGTTCTTGGGGGGTGCGTGTGGGTGTATTTTGTGCGTTGATTCTTATAGTCGGCGGATACGTCTGTTACCGGATGGGGTGGTACCCTTTGGTATATGTAAATGGAACTGCAGTATGGGCGAGTGAATATCGTATGTCATTACGATTAACGCATAATTTTTATAGTAGTATTGCAAAACAAACAAAGATGCGCGTTCCACAAAATACCGAACTTGAAAAAATAGTATTTGATGGATTGGTTGATGATATTCTTATGACTGATGAACTTCATACACAGATGACTCCTCGTGAATTAGATCAAAAAACAGAAGAACAGGTGGATGCTATGATTTCTTCAGGAGATGGGCGGATACAGATGCTTGCATTAACACAAGAATCAGAATCAGATTCTCGTATATATCTTTTAAATCATATTGCACGAGGACAGCTTTTAACTGATTTATTTACCCTACAACAGAAGGAAATACTTCCGTGGCTTATGGAACAACGAAATAATACACATATTATTTTTGTGGGGGCTTCGGGCGTATGGAATGGAGAGAAGGGATATGAAAAAGATTTGTAGAATTTTTTAGGTCTCTATAAGAAGTATCTCTGTATGTGATATACTTGGTGCATATCATAGAGGTATACGAGAAGAGTTTTTTATGAAAGATGCGTTCAGAGAAGAATATAATAAAATTTGTACACCATCGTATTCTGCGCGGGGAGGATTTACGTTGATAGAAATGCTTATTTCCGTAACAATTCTTTCTATTATTACTGGAATAGGTATTCTCAATTTAACGAGTTATAAGAATCGTCACAGTTTTCAATTAGATAGTACCAATATATTAGAAGGTATTCGTAGTGCTCAAAATAAAGCTATTTTAGGAGAGGAGGGGACTGCGTGGGGAATTAAATTTAATCCCAGTACTGGTTCAGAAAGTGATACCTACCAGATATTTTCAGGTACCACATATACCACATCTTCAGTAGTAACAACTCAAACATTGAGCCGTGCTTCAAAATTTTCTAATCCTTCAACTGGTTTTTCTAAGGTTATTATTTTTTCTAAAACAACAGGAGTGCCAGATGTAGCACAAACCGTTGGTATTCAAACAGCAGCGGGAGGTGATGCGAATATTATCTCCGTTAGTAAATCATCATCCGTAAGTCAATTATCGGGAAAAGATTTGGTGGCATATTGGCCTCTTGACGAGGAGATAGGAGTGAACGCGTATGATGCATCGGGGAAAGGACATACAGGAACTCTCAATAATAGTCCAACATGGCAATCTTCAAGTTCAGGACTGTGCAGGACAGGGGGGTGTTTGGGTTTTGATGGAATTAATGATGAAATCAGTATTCCCAATAATGCGACTTATAAACCGAGTTCTATAACGCTTAGTTTTTGGGCTAATCTACAAAATCAATCAAAACGGCACGTGTTGGTAACTACGTGGTATGGATATACGACTGAAGTAAATTCTGATGGAACTTTTAAGTGGGGATTAAATGGTCTTACGGGTCAATATTTTGGAACGCAGAAAATAAATTGGAATGAGTGGGTGTATCTCACGGGAACTTTTGATAATACATCAAAACAGCAATGTATTTATATGAATGGAGTTATGAAGGAATGTCAGACAGTAACAGGGTCAATATCGTATCAATCAAATCCACTTTTTTTCTCTGGACATTGGGATAGGGTAAAGGGATTATTAGATGATGTGCGGGTGTATAATCGTGCGCTTGCAACAAGTGAGGTGAAAGCATTATATGAGAGCTATTAGAAAGTTTTATAATTTTTAATTTTGTAATTTTATAAATAAAACCTAATTTTTAAAATTTAAAACATTGATACCTTATTTAAAAATTCAAAAATGTGTGCTTAAAAATTGTGTATGTTAGATTTTTTCAAAAAGCTTAAAAACGCAAATGACGGACAACTTCTCATCGAGTTGTTAATTTCGTTGTTTGTGGGAGGTATGTTTTTGTTAGGAGCAACGTTAGGGGTAACTTCTATTTTACGCTACAGTTTTGAGACGCGAGGAAATCAAGCTGCGTCGGGATATGCAAACGATGTTTTAAATCAGGTACAGTTATTAGCTAATTCAGATTGGCATGGACTATATGACCTTTCAAAAGGATCTACGAATCACTATTTTTTAAATCAACGAGGATCAGCAACCGTTATTATTCCAGGTACTGAAAGTGTTTTATATAATGATGTGACTGCTGGGTTGATAGGGCAGTGGAAGTTTGATGAAGATATAGGAACAACCACATATGATACTTCAGGAAATGGAAATGATGGAGTTACAACAGGAGATCCTGCTCGTATCTCTTCCCCCGGTTGTATAGCGGGTGGATGCCTAGATTTTAATGGGACTAATAATGCATATGCGAAGAGCGATAATGATGTGTCTTTAAGTTCAGATCAAACATATTCCGTATGGGTGTATCCACGAGCAGTTAGTAGTCTGGTTGGAGTTTTAACGACTCATAATTATACCGTTCCATCAAATATCGGAATCAATATTGTGAGCAGTAGATTTGCTCCATCTATAGGATATACCGATGGGACGAGAGAATATAATTCTAAACAAAGTAATTTTGTGGTACCCACGAATACGTGGTCCCACGTTGTTCTTATATACAGCACAAACGATAATTCCATTAGTTTTTATATCAACGGTGAATTTGATAGTAAGTGGAATTTAAGTAAAACAGTTAGGTTTACTCCTGATAAAATATTTGTAGGACAGTGGTCGTATGCGTATGTGGGTAATTACAGATTAAATGGTCTTGTTGATGATGCGCGGGTCTATAATCGCGCATTAAGTGCGGAAGAAATAAAAAGCCTTTATGAAAGTCCTATTTATGACAGATATTTTTTCACAGAGAATACAAATAGAGATACAAACTTAAATATTGTTTCAAGTGGAGGGGTGGTTGATCCTTCAACTCAGAAAGTAACTGTGGGAGTCACGTGGGAAGGGGGGAGACAATTACAGCTCTACCATTATTTTATGAGAAATACTATTTTTGTATTACATAATAATAATTGGAGTGGAGGGCCTGGAAACACAGGAACAACTACCAGCGCAACCAGTACGTTTGCTGCATCGTATAATATCGCAACTTCAACGGTGGGGCAGATTAGTCTTGCAACAACTACGGTGAGTGGATGGCTTGAGTCAGCAACACTTGATACTCAAACACCGCAAGGTGCAGCGATTAATAGTGTGTTATGGCAAGGGGTACAGCCGGTGGGAACAAATGTAAAGTTTCAGATCGCAATGTCGAACAATGCCGACGGGCCATGGGGGTATGCTGGATATGATGGCTCTGGATCAACGTATTTTTCTCCTGCATCTTCTAATATATCAGTTGATGTAGAAAATTTTCATAACTATCGATATTTTAGATATAAAATTTTCCTGAATCCCAGTGGGGGAGCCGGTCCTATAGTCATGGGATCAATGATTAACTGGAGTAAATAAACATAACGACTATGTATATGATTTTGAATATATTTCAAAAACTTCGTTCGTCTTCGAATTATTCTGTACGGAGAGGTGTTGTTTCTATTACTACGGTAATGATTATTGGTACGGTGATTATGGAAACTGCTTTAGTAGGGCTTGTTGTTGCGTATCTAGTGGGTGAACAAGGAATGGGGGTACGCGCGTCATATAGTGCGACCGCAGCTGCGGAATCAGGTATCTCTGATGTACTATTACATATTGCACGAAACAAAGATTGGGTACCTTCAATAAGTCCATATACTATACAAGTAGGAAGTTTTACAGTTCAAGTTGCAGTAACAAAAACACCAATTGACTCACGATTTAGTCAATATACTGTTGTGGCAACAGGAAGAGCATTAACAAAGAGAGTGCAAATTCAAAGTATCTTTGTGGTAGATGGTTATTTGGGTTCAGTAAATCAACAGTCACTGACCGAGTTATAAATAAAGTAGCATGGTGCGACAGATTTATTTTGTGAATCGATAGTTTTTATATTATACTAAAAGACAGGAACGAAGACTCATGAATATTTTATTTCTAAAGAAAATTATACGAATTGTACGTCCTCAAATTGAGATTGGGGGGCTTGAAATAACTGATGCAGGAATTGTGTTTTTTTCTATCGCGCCAGAAACACTCCGAGTTACTCGGCATTCAGTTCCTCTCGAAGCGGGTATTATTCAAGAGGGAAAAATAAAACAACAAGAAGCATTTATAAAAAGTCTAAAACTGTTACATAAACAGATCACCTCAAAAGAAAAAAAGGAAATTCCAGTTATTGTAACTATTTCTGATGAGAATATTTTTACGCAATTATTTACCCTTCCTCAGTTGTCAGAGGGATCGTTTGAGGAGGCTGTCCGACTTAATATGCAGACGATTTCTCCCATTAATTTTTCTGAGGCATATTCTGGATGGGAAAAAATAGAATCCACGGTACACGTTCCAGATGTAGAAATTATTTCTTCTTTTGTAGAAAAGTCTATCATTGATATATTTTTAAGATGTTTGAGAAAGGGGGGATTTTCAGCTGTTGCAATTGAACATAGGTCCATGTCTCTTGCTCGTTTTATTGTGCAACGCGAACCATCATTTGTAAAAACAAAATCATATTTATTACTTCATATAGGAGGTGATGGAATCACTATGGCTGTGATTACTCGAGGACATCTTTGCTTTGATAAATTTTCTTCATGGCAAACAATTTTAAAAGAAATACACGCAACGCGAGATATTATTTTTTCAGATTTTGCAACGCTTATTATACGAGAGATACATCAGGTGACTAACTTTTTTGTAGGGAGGCATCACGATCCTATTGCGGGAGTATATATTATAGGGGGAGCTATGGAAAAACAGCTTCTTGAAGTTCTTAAAAATAAATTTTCATTTGGAGTGTTTCCTCTTACCGTTACGAATGCACCAAGTGATGAGGCGTGGTTTGTGGGGGCAGGTGCTGCACTCCGAGGAGTTATTGACCGCTCAGAAGATACAGCTATTAGCTTAACTCCCGAAGATACACGAAGCATGTTATTGCAAGCGCAAATAAATACGTTTATTGGTGCGTGGCGTACGATGATACTCATATCAGGAACTATTATTCTCGCGGCATTTATCGGAATTTATATATTTTTAAACCATTTAGTGGGAACTATTTCTGATGATTTGAATACCTCAATTACCTCTGCGAGTGTTACGCGATACAATGAATTAAAACAGGAAGCAACCGCATTTAATGATGCGGTAGTACGCGCATCTACCGTACAAAATCAACAAGTACGATGGCACGCAGTACTCTCAGATTTATATAATCAAACAGGTCCCTTGGTAGCGATCGATAGAATCTATGTACAGTCATCAGATTCGGGTATTACGTTAAATGCTCGAACAAATAAAGAAGAATCCGCGATTGAATTCAAAAGGAAACTTGAGCAACTTTCCTCTGTAACAAACGTACAACTTCCTCTCACAAGTATTACGCAGGTAGATCAAAACACCATCGTTTTCAAGATTACTATGAATAAGAAATAAACACTGGAATGAAGAAAAAATTTTTACCAAAACAGATAGAAAAAAAGTGGCAAAAAGAGTGGGAATCAAAAAATATATATAGCGCAAAAGATTTTTCTAAAAAGAAAAAATATTATACTCTTGTTGAATTTCCATATCCATCAGGAGATGGATTACATACAGGCCACGTGCGCGGATATACCGCGATGGATATCATCGCGCGTAAACGACGTATGGAGGGATATAATGTTCTCTATCCTATTGGATGGGATGCATTTGGGTTACCAACCGAAAATTATGCTATACAAAAAGGAATTCATCCTTCGGTGGTTACAAAAAAAAATACCGACACATTTCGCCGTCAGCTCAAAGCGCTCGGATTTTCATTTGATTGGAAACGAGAAGTAAACACCACTGATCCAGAGTATTATAAATGGACGCAATGGATATTTTTGCAGTTATATACGCATGGTCTTGCATATAAGAAGAAGATGTATATTAACTGGTGTCCGAAAGATAAGATCGGACTTGCAAACGAGGAGGTAGTTGATGGCGCGTGTGAACGATGTGGGACAAAAGTAGAGCAAAAAGAAAAAGAACAATGGCTCTTACGCATTACCGCATATGCAGATAAATTACTCGCAGGATTAGATACCGTTGATTATATTGAAGCGGCAAAGACACAGCAGAAGAATTGGATCGGACGCTCAGAGGGAGCTTTAGTAAAATTTCCGATTGTGACCGCTCAAAAAAAGCCACTTATGGATGGTGTCGAGGTATTTACGACACGGGTGGATACTATCTTTGGATGTACCTATCTCGTCGTTAACCCAGAACACCCCATACTCGCTACGCATCGTGCATATATTCAAAATTGGGATGAGATTGAAGCATATAGCATACAGGCAAAGAAAAAATCAGAATTACAACGTATTGATACTTCAAAAGAAAAAACAGGAGTCTTGATACAGGGGATACACGCTCATAATCTTGCGAATAAAAAAGAGATTCCTATTTTTGTTTCTGATTATGTATTAGCTACGTATGGAACGGGGGCTATTATGGCAGTCCCTGCTCATGATGAACGTGATTTTCAATTTGCAAAGAAATTTAATTTACCGATCGTGTCTGTTGTTTCTAAAGACGCACAATCACGTCTCGACAAAGAAGAAATGTATACCGGCGAGGGATTTATTATAAATTCGGGTACATTCACAGGCATGACGAGTAAGCACGCGAAGTCAGCTATAGCCAAATTTGTTCATGGAAAATCTCAGACACAATATCATCTGCGTGATTGGGTTTTTTCACGACAACATTATTGGGGAGAACCTATACCATTAGTCTTTTGTAACGCATGTGCGGAACGTATACAAAAAGGAACACATACGGAGAATGAGTTTTCAAAAGGAGAACTCTTGAATCCGGGGTGGATTGCACTTTCTCATAAGGATGTTCCTGTGACTCTTCCTCGCGTAAGAAAATATGAACCAACGCATACAGGAGAATCTCCTCTCGCGGGAATAAAAAAGTGGGTCCACACAACGTGTCCGAAATGCGGAGCTCCTGCATTTCGAGAAACCGACACAATGCCTAACTGGGCAGGATCAAGCTGGTATTTTTTACGATACAGCGATCCAAAAAATAAGAAGGCCTGTGCTGATTATAAGAAAATGAAATATTGGATGTCTGTTGATTGGTATAATGGAGGCATGGAGCATACGACATTGCATTTACTCTATTCTCGTTTTTGGAATATCTTTCTGCATGATATAGGAGTTGTTCCTGTTTCAGAGCCATACAAAAAACGAACATCTCATGGAATGATTCTAGGAGAAGGAGGAATAAAAATGTCTAAATCAAGAGGAAATGTAGTGAATCCTGATAGTGTGGTACAAATATATGGTGCCGATGCTTTGCGGGTGTATGAAATGTTTATGGGTCCGTTTACACAATCGATAGCATGGGATGCGGGGAGTATTGCTGGTTGTAGTAGATTTCTGAATAAAGTATGGGATATTTCTACACAAAAAATTGTTTCTCGGGGGACACCGACTGATACTCTCTTATTACAGTTGCATACGACGATTAAGAAAGTAAGCGAAGATATTGAAACAATGAGTTTTAATACAGCCATTTCTTCTCTTATGATTTTTATAAATACGTGTTATGGATTGGATCAGATACCTCAAAAAGTATGGGAACAATTTCTTCGTATACTCGCGCCATTTGCTCCATTTATTACTGAAGAACTATGGTCTCAATTGGGTCACACTAAGAGTATTCATACGGAACCATGGCCATCATTTGAGAAGAAATATTTACAGTCAACAGTAACTTCTCTCGTCTGTCAGGTGAATGGAAAGAAGCGAGCCGTCATTGAAATTCCAACCGGAACTGAAAAAGAAGCGGCTATGAAAATTGCTCTACAAAATGATAGCTTCTGTAAGTATGTACAAGGGAAGGAGGTATTGAGGTCTATATTTGTTCCTGATAAGATTATTAATATTATTGTAAAAGAATAATTTATTTTCTACTCTCGTGATTAAGAATATTATGCTCGTCTTGCTTGTGGTTTTTTTCTTCTTGTATTTTTTTAATGCAATAGCACAAGTACGTAACAAGTTACCAGCTGAACGGGTTGCACCCTATATTGGATCGCACCGTTGAGAAGGTGTTATATATACTTTTAGATATGGATAAGCCCCAAGGTTCTTGGGGCTTATGATAAAAATTTGAACTGTGGGGAATCTACCAGCTTAGGTTGGTTATACCCACCCACGAATATAGAAGAACTATGATCAGGAGGATTATGTGTGTGATCTTTTTTAGTATACTCTTCATCATCCGTATATACGGGGGGTGAATGTTAACAAAACAAGAAAAAGAATGATGAAAAGTATTGTTAAAAATACTTTTACTTTTTTCAAAACAATATCTCCTCTGAATACCCCTCTAGGATATCTATAAAAAATGAAAAAATCAAATTGAATTGAAAGTCTATTGTTGGGGTCGTTCTAATAAGGTAGCTACTAATTTAATTTCTCTATCATTACGAAGGACAGTCATTTCTGCTTCCATGCCACCAGATGAGTCTTCAAGAAAATCTTCCAATGTATAGCGTTCGTTTAATTCTGTGCCGTTAATAGAGATAATAATATCATCTGCTCGCAATCCTGCGTGATCAGCAGGACTTTTAGGGATAACGGCGGGTTGATGAGGAGAGGGACTGGTAACAAAAATACCATGGGTACGGGCTAGTTTGAGTCCCAGTGAAATAGTAGGAGTGATAACAACATGGCGGACGCCCAAAAAAGCACGACGTATTTTCCCATATTGTTTTATATCCTCAAGATCATTTTTGATTGCATTAATAGGTATTGCGAATCCAATATTTTCTGCACGGGCTACATTAGCTGAGTTAATACCGATAACAGATCCACTGCTATCAATAAGAGGTCCTCCTGAATTTCCAGGGTTAATTGCGGCATCGGTTTGTATTAAATCATGAAGTACTTCTTTTCTATCTTCACTATGTGCTTCAATAGTTCTTCCGAGTCCTGATATAATGCCTCGTGAAATAGTATCGGGAAAAACTCCCAATACATCACCAATAGCATATACTGTTTGTCCTAATTTTATCTGTGTGGAATCTCCCAAAGAAAGTGTGGGAAATGTATCTCCATGCATAATTTGTAGATATGCTACATCATGCACAGGATCCATATCAATAAGCTGTGCTTTATGTATGGTGTTATCATGCAGAGTTACTTCATAATCAAGAGATCCTTCTTTAATAACATGTATATTCGTAATAACAATTCCCGTGGTATCAGCAATGAATCCAGAACCACCTCCACAATCAAGTTGTTCATCTTCTCTCTGATCATGAGTGACTTTAATTTTTGATTTATTGCGTTCAAATACAGGAAAACTCTGTTTTATTTTTTGAACAGAGGGGGTGGTTATCTTTTTTGAAACGCTAATGGAAACAATAGCGGGGAGAGAGCGTTCTATTATTTCAATACGATTTTCTTCTTCTTGAGTCATAAAATGGGGGATTAGTGATAAGAGAGTGGGCGATATTTAATGATGTGTAGTTATTTCTTCAGATACCATCCGATACTCATACAAATAATTCCTCCAAGTCCAATCCATGACCACAAGGACCATTCAAAAAATGAAATAGTTAATAAGAGTGCTATCGCAATAATAAACAAGATAGTTTTTTTTCTTTGATTCAGTTTCATATATGTAGATACAGAATAGTATAGCTTTTATTTATGGAGTACGCTATCTCATTTTTAATGAGAGGGTACATTAGGGAAGTGTTTGTATATAGAAAAAAATTCCTCCCGCAAGAAACAAAGTTGCTATAGATAACAAAATATATTTTTTAGATCCCTTATACAAAGGAACTATAACGTGTCGGGATGTTCCTGTAAAATCTACTCGTACCGCACATACATCTTCGTGGTTTTGAGATTGGGGTGATGATCGTGCGATGTGGAATGCTTTTTCTATATCTTGAGTGGGCCACTTATTCTCTTGTAATATGGCGGTAATATCTTGTTCGGGGACACAGGCATGTAGTTGATTTACGATATATGGCACCAATTTATTATGAGACATATGGTATATGAAACTGATAATATATGTAGTATACCTTATTTTATATATAAAAAAAGAGAATATATAATTGGTCTGGCATATTTTAATGTAGTACAA
The DNA here is from genome assembly GCA_041674185.1 of Minisyncoccota bacterium. Taxonomy (GTDB): domain Bacteria; phylum Patescibacteriota; class Minisyncoccia; order UBA6257; family JAGOQP01; genus JAKBUF01. The sequence continues at coordinate 42,001 of JBAYWE010000003.1, read as the reverse complement.
ACAAGTGTTTCTCTTTTTTCTATTTTGTTGGCATTTAGTGTTTCTGCTATAATTGGAATTGTGTTTGGATGGTATCCTGCACGAAGTGCTTCAAAATTAAACCCTATTGATGCATTACGATATGAGTAGATAAAAGATATATTACACAACTAAATTAATTAATAATTAAATAGAAACATAATGAATAAAAAAACAGTTATTATCGGAGCCATAGTATGGATTTTTATTGTTGTTGGTGTGGTGGTTATAGTGAATCAACCAGAGACTCCTCGATTAGATTCGATTATACAAGATGTAAAAAATACAAATACACAATCAGCTGAATCAGTTGTGGGAACTTCAACCGAGACAATAACACAAAAACAATTTACTCTTGCGGAAGTTGCGCAACATGCTTCGAAGGCAAGTTGTTATACAGCTGTGAAGGGAAATGTATATGATCTTACGCCGGCTATAGATGCACATCCAGGAGGAGCAGAAAAGATGATGCGTATATGTGGTATTGAGGGAACAAGTATATTTACTGGTAAACATGGAGGACAGCCTCTCCCAGAAGCAGGACTCGCAAAATTACAAATTGGAGTCTTAATTCAATAATCATCCTATTATAAATTCAAAAATAAAATATCACGTATAAAGTGATATTTTATTTTTGTATACATAGAACTTATAAATATATTTTGATATGATTGCATTATGTTAGAAGTAAAACCATTTCCTAAACCCATTTCATTTAAAAAACTTTTTGGTCCCAGTTTTATTATTCTTGCTTTGGGACTTGGATCTGGGGAGATTATCTTATGGCCATACCTCGTTGCGAATTATGGGTTGGGCATTGCGTGGGGTGCAATACTGGGGATTACCTTTCAATATTTTATGAATATGGAAATCGAACGGTACGCTTTGGTAAAAGGAGAGAGTGTCTTTGTGGGAATATATAGATTTTGTAAACCGGCGGTATATTGGTTTATTATCTCAACATTCATTGGATTTGGGTTACCAGGGATTATTTCTGCTTCTGCTCAAGTTATGGGAAACATTCTTGGTCTCGAGGATTTCAAATGGCTCGCCATAGTTCTTCTGTTATTGATTGGGATTATTTTAAGTGTTGGAAAGACAGTGTATGGCGTTGTGGAGCGTATCACTAAAACGACACTGCTTATCGGAATTCCATTTATATTCTTGTTAGTAATTGTTATGAGTATAAAAGCAGATTGGGTGGCTTTATTGGGGGGTATGGTGGGGGTGGGAGATCAATTCTTATTTCTGCCAGAGGGGATAGCTATTGCATCTTTTCTCGCTGCGTTTGCCTATTCTGGAGCTGGGGGAAATTTAAATTTAACGCAATCAATCTATGTTAAAGAAAAAGGATATGGCATGGGATTCTACGCACAAAGGATTACGGGTTTATTCTCTAAAAAAGAAAAGAGTGAGGTTCAGTTGCGGGGAGTGGATTGCGAAATAAACGAAGAAACTATTTCTCGTTTTAAAAAATGGTGGAGATTAATAAGTGTAGAACATGCATTAGTCTTTTGGTTTTTGGGAATTGTGTCTATGCTTTTACTTATGCTCTTATCATATAGTACCACATATGGAGCACCGGGAAATTTTGAGGGTATTTATTTTGTTATTTATGAAGGACTGAGTATTGGTCAGGAAATTGCTCCATTTATAGGGGTACTATTTCTCTTGGTTGTTTCGATTATGTTATTTCAAACCCAATTGGGTATTATGGATTCAACGTCTCGTATTATGGCAGAGAATGTGGCTATAAGAGAATTAGACAAGAAAAAAACAAACAAAATAAATCTTTCGAAAATTTATTTTGTCTTTATATGGGGACAAATTTTATTTGGGATCATCTTATTTTTATGTAATGTATATGAACCTAAAACTCTTATTGTTTTAGGAGCGGTTATTAACGCGTTTGCTATGTTTGTGCATATTGCTTTGATTTTTATATTAAATCACAGAGAATTACCCAAACCATTTCGTCCTAGTTGGACACGAAAGATTATTATTATCACCACGTTTTTATTTTTTGGATTTTTTAGTGTATGGGTATTGTGGGGTGCACTGTAAGGATGTGTGTCTCTTCTTGTTCATTCAGATGACTCTCTCTATTATTTGAATGAAATGTATTTCACTTTTAGTGAGTAAAGTTTCATGTGCGGAGGGTACAGGATTTGAACCTGTGAGGGGATTTGACTCCCCAAGCGCATTTCGAGTGCGCCGCACTAGACCACTATGCGAACCCTCCATATTGTACGAGGTGAGTATATCATATTGAACTTATACCTACTGATCGTACGTTGCTAAAGGCTATAGCCGATAGAGCGCAGATAGGACTTTGGCACGCCTCTATAAAATACTACGATTGATTTTTGGGGTGTTCTTTTTCATATTTTGTCACAGCTTCTAATAACTCATCTTCTGGAAAACAAGAGATTGCATGTGCAAACGTTTCTATATCGACATCTTTAATAAGACCATTTTCTCTCACGAGGGGAATGTGTTGTCTTTTGGGTATGTGGGCATTTTTATGGGGATAATGTATTATAAAAAACTCGGAATCTTCGGTGACTTCGTAGGGGTTCTCGTTCTTCATAATATCTCGTACCCGATCGATGTCTTTTTCAAATTTTCTCTCTTCTTTTTCTCTTGTTTCCTTTGTTTTTACATAATCAAGTCTTGGTTGTTTTTCCATATAAATATATAAATATACTATACAAAAAATAATAGAATTTGGAAAGTCTCTCCACATAAAATCCCCAAAGGGATTATATATGTGGACCCACGGGGAGTCGCCTACAAGTTTTGTTTCGCCGTCGCTCAACAAACTCGCAGGCCGCCCCTCGCGATGCATTCTACTGAATGCATAACGCTGCGGTCTTCGCCTCCCCGACATTTCATAAGTAGTTGTGAAATTTTTTTTCACATATAAAAATTCTACAAAGGGATTATATATGTGGACCCACGGGGAGTCGAACCCCGACCTATTCCATGCCATGGAATCGTTCTACCGCTATACTATGGGCCCAGCTTTTCTTCTCTGCGCTGGTATAATACAATACAAGAGATGGTTTTTCAAATCGCCCCTGTAGTTTAATGGATAAAACAGTCCCGTCCTAAGGGATAGATCCTTGTTCGATTCAAGGTGGGGGCACTGAATATATTTTCAATGTCTAAGAAACATATTTTTTTAGTAACAACGCTTCTTCTAAGTATTTTTGTGCTGATTTTTTTGAGCACTACGGGACCGTTTCGTTCTCAAACGATTCATAAAGAAGTGACCTCAAAAATCCTCAAGGGAGGGGAATGGCTCTTACGCTACGAGGGAGAGTTTCGTGATCCGGGAATTTTATGGATATTATCAAAAATAAATAAAAAATATTGTAATAAAGAATCCGTTACTCAATTTATTAAGAGCACATTCCAAAGAGAATTTGCACATGATCCTATACAAAAAGGGTACGGAAGACTCTTAGAAATTCCAATTGAGTACGAAATAGATAACGCGAGGTTACAAGCGAGAGAGACGCAGTATGATAATTTACTTTTACCAGTAATATATTGTGATCAGAAAACTATAGCCACCGCGACACAAAAAGAAATATTTAATACATCTGTATATGGATATGATCTTACCCATAGATTACTTGCACTCTTATTTTTAAAACAGAATAATTGTATCGATTCTGATACCGCTGACGGAGTGATCTATCAGATGGTGAATCAAATATACAATGATCTCGATACAGTGGGGGTTGATTTATATGCTGAAAAAATTGCCTTTATTGAATTTGCGGGGTATACAAATCTTATAAACGAAAAAGAAATTCAAGAAATACTGGGCATGCAACAGAGTGGTGGTGCGTGGCAAGATCCTCTCTATCTTGAAGGAGTGGATAATCCTCATACCACAGCGTTATCACTATGGGCATTAGCTCAGTATTATAATATCTGTCCGTTTTAATGAGCTCAAGTAACTCAGATAGAATATCCAAATAGAATAGTATGAAACAGCAATGATGCTAAGTTTCTGAATAACAGTATTGGTATTAAGGTTATATAGTTTTTCAACTATTCTCCATATTTTTTCGCGATCGCGAAAAAATATGGAGAATAATAAACATCTTTTAATATTCAAAATTTGAACATTTTTTTCTGTAAAAAACAAAAAACTCCTTACAGAGTTCTCTTATTTTGTCGGGGCGCCGGGATTCGAACCCGGAATAAATCCTCCCAAAGGACTCGTGCTAGCCGTTACACTACGCCCCGAAGTAAAAACACCATAGCACACTATTTCTTGATTCTCAACAGGCTTTTAGGTACGATACTTTTGTACTGCTTCCATAGTTCAATGGATAGAACGACTCCCTTCTAAGGAGTAGATCTAGGTTCGATTCCTAGTGGGAGTACAGAATATAGAGATTCAGTTGATTTTTTCTTGTATTTTATATACTATACTGTATACCAAATGCCGCGGTAGCTCAGTGGTAGAGCAGACGCCTGAAGAGCGTCGTGTCGGGGGTCCAATTCCCTCCCGCGGCACACTTCGATTCACTGTATTCACTCAGTGTAAACACGAAGAAGTATGGTGGCTATAGTTTAGTGGTAAAACTCCAGTTTGTGGCACTGGTGTCGAGGGTTCAATTCCCTCTAGCCACCCCATAAAACAAAAAACAGCACGATAGCTGTTTTTTGTTTTGCTTGATATACTAAAGATATGAAAATATATCTCTCAATAAAATATTATTCGGACAATCAGAATCGTGAATTAATAGAAAACATATATAATTTTATACAGCCAGCCCATAGAGTTTCATGTATAATTCGAGATGGTGAAAAATGGGGGGAGATAAAATTCTCTCCACAGGAACTTATGAAAAAAACATTTGTTGAGATAGATGCATGTGATGCGTTGCTTGTTGAATTCTCGGAGAAAGGAGTGGGGATAGGTATTGAAATAGGATATGCTCACGCTCATAAAAAACCAATTATTGTCATTGCGCGTGAGGGAAGTGATATTTCTAATACTGTGAAAGGAGTTGCTCAAAAAATTATTTTCTATACTTCTTACGAAGATATGAAATCAAAACTTGCGTTGCTATGATATCTCTCTTAAAAAAAATCTTTAGAAGAATTCGTGCCAAAAGATTCTTATACGAACCGCTGGTAAAAATTGTGTTGGATGGCAAAGCGCTGATGCATAACTACGCATTATTTAATACTATTCAACCTGGATTACGTGTAGCGCCCGTGCTTAAAAGTAATGCGTATGGACACGGACTCATTTTGATCGCTCAAAAATTAGACAAAGAGAACGTTCCATTTTTTGTAGTGGATTCGTACTATGAAGCGCTTATACTAAAAAATGAAGGGATTATTTCTGATATATTGGTCATTGGCTATACACGCCCAGAAATTATACAGAACGCAAAACAAAAAGGGATAATCTTCACTATCGTTTCGTTTGATCAATTAAAAGAAATAGCGAATATCTGTACTCACAAAACACGATTTCACATAAAAATAGATACCGGCATGCATCGCCAAGGTATTGTGCTTGAAAATATACTAGAAGCAATTAATAGTATTCGGAACAATAAAAATATATATCTTGAAGGAGTCTGTTCTCATCTTGCTGATGCAGATACAAAAGACTCGCCACAGACCCAAAGACAGATAGAGATATGGAATGAATGGGGTGGTCGTTTTCAAAAAGAATTTTCTACCATACGATACACTCACGTGGAAGCTACCGCCGGTATTCTGTATGCCGATAAGATTCATGCGAATGTCGCACGCATAGGATTGGGATTGTACGGAATAGATTCTCCTTCTTATCAAAAGGGAAATCTTCTCCCGGTGTTATCTATGGAATCAATTGTGGTTGGTATAAAACACATACAAAAGGGAGAGAAGGTTGGGTATAACGGTACGTATGTCGCTTCACAGGACATGACCATTGGGGTAATACCTGTGGGATATTTTGAGGGAATTCCTCGAGGGCTCTCGAATAAAGGATATGTAAAAGTGAAAGGGGAGTATTGTCCGATTATAGGACGGGTGAGTATGAATATGATGAGTATTGATGTATCAAACGTACCAAACGTTGTAGAAGGAAATGGAGTGGAAATAATAAGCTCTCGCGTAGATGATAAAAATTCAATCATTGCTATGACACATACTTCTCAGATTCCATATGAAATTCTTGTTGCGTTACCTGAAAAAATACGAAGAGTATGGAAATGAGAAGAAATTGACATCAAAAATATTATGTTTTACTCTAAATTTAGAACAAAAAATGGAGTCATTTATGAAAGAAAGCGCAGAGTATCACCAGTTTGATAATATCAAAGAAGGGTCTGTTATTATGGTTCCTGGGACAATGGGATATGAGGTCGTTCTTAAGGAAAAACCCATAATTCAGAATGGCTGTTTAACTGTTGCCGTCAAGAGTATTATAGATCAGACAGGAAGGCAGCACTCTTTTCTTCTCAATAAGAATAAGGAATGGATATTAGATCTAAAGTTTAACGAGGGAGAAAATGAGTGGCAATTCTGTGGAAATGGTTCTCGATCTGCATATGCCGCTGCTCTCAATAGTATACTCATAGACTTTGAATATTAGTTTTTTATAAAAGCCATCTTTCGAGATGGCTTTATGCTAAAAAATGGCGTGTATACTTGCTTTTTTAAGGTTATAATGAGTTGTATTCAGTATTATCTTATGATAGAATAAAGCCAACGTTTAGGCGTTTTTTATTTCATACCATCATACCATCATGCCAAAAGAAGCAAAAAAAGAATCATCATATAGTGCAAAGGATATATTTGTATTAGAGGGACTCGAGCCAGTACGCAAACGTCCCGGTATGTATATCGGATCAACGGGTCCTGAAGGATTGCATCACCTTATTTGGGAAGTTGTTGATAACTCTATAGATGAGGCGATGGCAGGGTATGCAAAAAATATCCGAGTAGAATTATTACCAGATAGTTTTATTTCTGTTACTGATGATGGACGCGGTATTCCGGTAGACATTCATCCAAAAACCAAAAAATCGGCATTAGAAACAGCATTGTGTACATTGCATGCCGGAGGTAAATTTGGTGGTGATTCATATAAAGTTTCGGGGGGATTACACGGAGTAGGAGTTTCGGTGGTAAATGCACTTTCTACTTCTTTGAAAGCAGAAGTACATAAAGATGGAGGTATATATACACAAGAATACAAAATCGGAGTCCCTCAGTATGCGGTTAAGAAAATTGGAAAGACTGAAAAAACTGGAACAAAAATAACATTCCGTGCCGACGAATCAATCTTCACTGAAATAAAATACGATAGGAAAAAGATTATTGATCATTTACGTCAGCAAGCGTTTCTTGTTAAAGGGCTTCGCATCGAAATTATTGATCAACGAGAAGAAGTTCCCGTATATTATTCTTTTTGTTTTGAAGGAGGAATTATTTCGTTCTTAAAATATCTCAATGAATACAACGATCAGATTCAAGATGAGCCATTTTATGTAGACAAGGAATATGATGGTATGCCCGTTGAAGCGGCTTTTGTTTACAACGATGATACGGAAACACAGGAATTAAGTTTTGCAAATAATATTTATACTCCCGATGGGGGAATGCATTTAACAGGATTTCGAAGCGCTTTGACGCGTGTATTAAACGATTATGCGCGTGAACAAGGATATATAAAAGAGAAGGAAGAAAATTTTACCGGAGATGACGTTCGTGAGGGATTAGTTGCGGTTGTTTCTCTTAAATTACGAGAACCTCAATTTGAAGGACAAACAAAAGCACGATTAGGGAATCCTCCTGCACGAAGCGCCGTAGAGAGTATTGTCTCTGAAGCACTGAAGGAATTCTTACAAAAACATTCTGCGGAAGCAAAAGCAATTGTGGGGAAGGCATTACTTGCGGTGAAGGCGCGGAAAGCGGCAAAAGCAGCAAAGGAAACAGTATTACGCAAAGGTCCTTTTGAAGGACTCACCTTACCAGGAAAACTTGCGGATTGTACCTCACGAGATGCCGTAGAATCAGAATTGTTTATTGTGGAGGGAGACAGTGCAGGAGGAAGTGGAAAACAAGGGCGTGATAGACGATATCAGGCTATTTTGCCTTTACGAGGAAAGATTCTCAATGTAGAAAAAGCGCGTCTTGATAAAATGTTGGCAAATAATGAAATTAAATCAATGGTTATCGCACTAGGAACTGCCATTGGAAATGATTTCTCCATTGAAAAAATTCGATATCATAAAATCGTCATCATGACTGATGCTGATGTAGACGGTGCTCATATTTGTACTTTATTACTCACCCTGTTCTTCCGTTATTTCAGACCAGTGATTGAGAGTGGTTTTTTGTATATTGCACAACCACCGTTGTATCAAATAAAATCAGGAAAAGAGATTCGGTATGCATTTTCAGATGATGAAAAAGAAAAAATTATTCTCGAAATACAGAAAATAAAAGGAGAGAAGAAAAAAGAGAGAACTGAAAATAAAAAAATAAAAACTGAAGATATTGATGAATCACAAGGAGAGAATGGAGAAGGAGGTGAGTCCATAAAAGGAATTAGTGTGCAGAGATATAAAGGTTTAGGAGAAATGAATCCTGAGCAATTATGGGAAACCACAATGGATCCGAGTACCCGCGTTCTAAAGAAGGTGAATATTGATGACGCACAAGAGGCTGATCGCTTGTTTGATGTGCTTATGGGAGAAAAAGTCGCTCCTCGGAAGCACTTTATTCAAAGTCGAGCAACGACCGTAAAAAATCTTGACATATAGGTCATTGGCTTGTAGTATCTCTATATACCCCAGTTAGGTATATAGAGAAAGGGGGTTTTTTATTACACATATACATATGTCAAAAATAAAATCATATTTTTCTGAATCATATCAGGAATTACGTAAAGTAAATTGGCCGACACGAAAAGATACAATACACTTAACCATAGTGGTTATTGGTTTTTCATTAAGTGTGGCTATATTTTTGGGAATTCTCGACATGATGTTTTCCTATGGTATTAAATGGTTTATAACTTCGTAATATATACATACATTATGGAACCAGAGAAAAAAGAAAATACGAAACACCTCGCTTTTGATGAAAAAGCGAAAACACAGAAAGCGTGGTATGCCATCCATACATACTCAGGATATGAGGATGCGGTTGCCCGATATCTGAAACAACGCGTCGAATCACTTTCAATGAATGATAAAATTTTTAATGTTATTGTCCCAAAAGAAAAGAAAATTCGCATTAAGAATAATAAAAAGAAATCAGTGGAGGAAAAGATTTATCCGGGATATGTATTAGTACAAATGATCCTTTCGGAAGATTCATGGTATGTGGTACGGAATACGCCTCGCGTTATGGGATTTGTGGGACCCGATTCAACAAAGCCGACACCCCTTTCACAAGATGAAATTGAATATCTTATGGCACGCATGAGTGAAGGAGAGAATAAAGAAGCGCGATTTAAGATTGAGTGTGTTGTTGATGATTTGGTTAAAATTATAGATGGACCGTTCCGCGACTATGAAGGAAAAGTTTTGGAAGTAGACGAAGAGCATGGACGAGTGAAAGTGTCTGTGCCTGTGTTTGGACGGGATACCATTATAGAAATTGATTCAGGACAGTTACAGAAAATATAAGAAGAATTTTTAATTTCCAATTTTTAATTTTTAAATAATATTTAAACCTCAATGTTTAAAAATTAGAATTTAGGATTTATTTAAAAAATTAAAAAATTAAATATTATATAGATATGGCAAAAGCAATTAAAACAGTTATTAAATTACAACTTGAGGCAGGAAAGGCAAATCCCGCACCTCCAGTCGGAACCGCATTAGGACCACACGGTATTAACATTGGTCAATTCTGCCAACAGTTTAATGAAGCAACGAAAGATATGACAGGAAACATTGTTCCTGCAGAAATTACTATCTATGAAGATCGCACGTTTGAATTTAAATTAAAAACCTCTCCAGCATCTGATATGTTGCGTAAAGCGGCTGGTATAGAAAAGGGGGCGGCGAATCCATTGCGCAATAAAGTAGGTAAAGTAACCAAAGCTCAAATTAAAGAAATTGCAGAAAAAAAGATGGTGGATCTGAACGCAGTCAATATTGAAGGAGCAATGAAAATTATTGAAGGAACTGCTCGTTCTATGGGAATTGAGGTGGTGGAATAATAACGAGTAATCAGCAAAATAATAAACCCCGCTTGAGCGGGGTTTTGCATAAATAAAAGTGTTTCTATATACTAAAAACATATGAAATACATACCGACTATCGGATTAGAAGTCCACGCCGAATTGTTGACGCAAACAAAGATGTTTTGTGAGTGTTTGAATGATGAAACACAATTAGTCGCGAATACGAACATATGTCCTGTTTGTCTGGCTCACCCAGGCACGCTTCCTGTTGCAAATAAACAAGCAATTGATTTTGTCATCAAAACAGGACTTGCGCTCCATTGTGAAATAAACAAAATTTCAAAATTTGATAGAAAGAATTATTTTTACCCCGATCTTCCAAAGGCGTATCAAATTAGTCAATATGATCAACCGTTCTGTAAAAATGGATATATTGTGCTTCCTGAAAGCAATATAAAAATAGGAATTACTCGCATTCATTTAGAAGAGGATACAGCAAAGTTAACACATGCGGCGGATGGGAAGCATTCTCTTGTTGATTTTAATCGCGCTGGAGTGCCCTTGATGGAACTCGTCACTGAGCCCGACTTTCATAGCGCAGAAAGTGTAGTTGCATTTGCGCAAGAATTTCAATTAATACTTCGATATTTAGGAGTCTCGGATGGAGATATGGAAAAGGGGCACTTACGTTTGGAGGCGAATATTTCCATTGCGCCAGAGGGTCAAGAAAAACTAGGTACTAAAGTAGAGGTAAAAAACCTCAATTCGTTCCAAGCTGTGTTTCGTGCCGTTCAATATGAAATAGAACGCCACACGGCATTATGGGAGGAAGGAAGAGAAAAAGAAATTATACAAGAGACACGGGGGTGGAATGAAGCAAAACAAGAAACATTTTCTCAGCGTTCAAAAGAGGATGCACACGATTACCGGTATTTCCCCGATCCTGATTTACCCTCCATAGAATTGAGTGATGTCGATATAGAGAAAATAAAGGCGTCTATTGTGGAGCTTCCTGCGCAACGAAGAGAACGACTTTCGCAAGAATATAATCTTTCAGAAAAACAGGTAGAATTATTAGTGCGAGATATATTTTTGTGTTCTTTCTTTGAAGAAGCGGTCTCTGAATTAAAAGCCATAAATCCAAAAGGGAATGTGGAAATGATATACAACTATATTGCGAGTGATTTGCAAGGAATTCAAAAAGATTCCAGAATTCTTATAAATGAATCAAAAATAAAACCAGTTCATGTGGCGCAAATTGTAGCGCTTATTGGTGAAAATAAAATATCAAGTCGTGTTGCAAAAGATGTGTTGAAAGAAGCATTTGATTCTGGTAGTTCACCGCAAGATATCGTTGAACAAAAAGGACTTACGCAAGTATCTGATGAATCTGCTCTCCAAAAGATAATCGCGGAAGTTATTCTCGGAAATGTATCTGTGGTAGAAGAATACAAGAAAGGAAAAGTAAGTGTAGTACAATTTCTTGTAGGGCAAGTAATGGCAAAAACCAAAGGAGCCGCAAATCCAGGAATGGTGAGAACAATGCTGGAAAAAGAGTTGGCAAAATAGGAGCTAGTAAAACAACATTCTCACATTCTCAAGAATGTGAGAATGTTGTTTTGGAGTGTTTTGGTTAAATCTGGTTTTTCTATCCATGTAATATCCTTATTTTTTTTAAACCACGTCATTTGACGCTTCGTATAGTGTTGAATTTCTTTTTCTAATAATTCTTCCATCTCTTTTTTTGATAATTTCTTCTGAAGAAATTGGGCGATATATCTATATTCTAGACCGAATGATTCGAGTCGTGCATATGAGAGTCCTTTCGCGTGGAGTTGTTTTACTTCAGTAATCATACCTCCGCGCAACCGCTTCAGAAGTCGCACGTGTATTCTTTTATATAAAGTAGATTGGGTGGGATTGATTCCTATTATAAGAGCATTAAAAGTCGCTGTTTTCTCAAGTGGGGGGATAGTTTTTTGTTCGTGTAGTATTTCAAGTGCACGAATAAGTCGTCTGCGATTATGTCTATCTATGGTTTGTGCACGCACAGAATCTTTTTTTGTGAGCATGAGGAATAATTTTTCTGTGGTCAATTTTTCTAACTGCATACGTAAAACAAGATTTGGTTTTACATGGGGGAGTATATAGTTATATAAAACTGAATCAATATAAAGACCCGTACCTCCACAGAGTATAGGAAATGTTTTTTGTTTGATGAGTTTTTTTAATATTTTTTTAACATACTGTTGATACTGAGAAACAGTGAAACGTCTTTGAGGAGATGCGATATCAAGTGCATAATGGGGGATGCCCCGCATTTCTTGGGAAGTAATCTTACCCGATCCAATGTTGAATCCCTTATATACTTGTCGTGAATCAGCCGAAATAATAGCCGTATTGAAGAGACCCAAGTTCTTCTGTTTTTTTATATAAAGCGCTATTTTTACTGCCAAATCGGATTTTCCACTCGCCGTGGGTCCAAGAACAATGATTATTTTTTGAGGTTGACTTATTTTCATAACATGATTAGCATGAAATGAGTAAATCATAGAAGGAGGTGGTATGTCCATCGTCACGGTTCGGGGAATATCTATAACACCCAAAAAACATCTATTATTGTTGATGTGTGTCGATGATGTTTGGATTTTACCTGGAGGAGTATTAGATCCTCAGAATACAAATAGATTGTTTATATACGTGTCTTTTTTTATGAGGAGTATATTCCTATGAGCGATCGTGTATTTTCTTCAAAATACCTTCAATAAATTCTTCACTAGAAATAGTTTGAGTTTCTTTCTGTCCGCGTATACGCACGGCAACAGTTTTTGATTCTTTTTCTTTATCTCCCACTACTATGATATAAGGAATCTTTTGCATCTCCGCTTCACGAATGCGTTTCCCTAATGTTTCGTTGTCACCATATAGTTTTGTGCGAATACCATTGAGATGTAAATCTTGCGCAACTATCACTGCGTACCCAACCTGTTTATCAGAAACAGGGATAAGGGCAACTTGTGTCGGAGCAAGCCATGCGGGGAATACTCCCGCGTAGTGTTCAATTAAGATAGAGAGAAAACGTTCAATAGATCCCATAATTGCCGCGTGAATCATAACAATGCGTTCAGGTTTTCCCTCTTCATTTGTACAGGTAAGGTTAAATCGTTCCGGCATGTTTACATCTAATTGTATGGTGGCAACCTGCCATTCACGTCCCAATGAATCTTTTGCCATAAAATCTAACTTTGGTCCATAAAACGCAGCTTCTCCGACACCTAAGAATGAATCAACGTTCTTCTCTGCAATAATTTCTTTCAACATGGATTCTGCAAACTTCCATTTTTTTGTATCTCCTAAATATTTTTCAGGATGCTTCGGATCATGTGTCGAAACACGAATACGAAGCTGAAACCCAAAGACGCCATAAAAAGTATGAATAATATCCCAAATTTTTAAGAATTCTTCTTTTGCTTGAGAAAGTCGACAAAATACATGTGCGTCATCTTGAGTAATGGAAAGAACTCGAGAAAGTCCCGAAAGTTCTCCTGATTGTTCGTCTCGATATACTTTTGTAGTGTTTGCGTATCGTTGGGGGAGTTCTCGATAGCTCCATGCTTTTCGTGCATAGATTTGTGTGTGGTGAGGACAATTCATAGGTTTCATAGCAAATAGATGTCCTTCACGAGTATTAATTTTGAAAAGATCTTCTTTAAATTTATCCCAATGTCCACTGGTCTCGTATAAATCTTTTTTGGTAATGTGAGGAATGTCTACTTGTTCATATCCATAGGCATGACGAAGTTCCCATACAAAATTGTCCAATAAGTTGCGCACGAGAGTTCCTCGGGGCGTCCATAAGGGAAGTCCGGCCCCTACTAATTCAGAAAATGTAAACAAATCTAGCTCGGGACCTAATTTTTTGTGATCGCGTCTTTTTGCTTCTTCTTGAAGTTCTAAATATGTGTCTAATTCTTGTTTTGTTGCAAATGCAACGCCATAGATACGAGTCAGCATTTTATTCTTTTCATCTCCGCGCCAATAGGCTCCCGCAAGATGAGTGAGTTTAAATCCTTCGGGGTTAATCTCGGAGGTGTTTTTTATATGAGGCCCTGAACACAAGTCCATAAACACCACTTCTTTCTTTGCTCCTGTGCCACGCGTGGTTTCATATACAGAAAGAGGGGACTTTTGTTTTCGTAAATCAGCAATGAGTTCTTTTTTGTAGGGAGCTTTTTTGAATGCAAGCGCTGCCTTTTGAGGAGTAATTGATTTCTTGGTGAAAGTAAGATTTTCCTGAATAAGTTCTCGCACACGTTTCTCTAAACCCTCTAAATCTTTATCTGAAATAGGAGTCACAAAATCAAAGTCATAATAGAATCCATTATCAATGACGGGGCCAATGCCCAACGTAGTTTTAGGATATTGTTCAAGCACCGCTGTTGCAAGCAGGTGAGAAAGTGAATGTCTGACCTTATGAAGTTGTTCTTCTTCTTTTGTCTGTTTTTTACTATGTTTCATATAGAAAATAGTGTAGCAGAAAAGCGGGTTATTTGTATACTGTAGTGAATTGACTTTTTAATTACGATATGCTATAATATAATTGCATAGTCAAGGTGATTATGTGTTGTACATTACATAACAAAAAAGGAGAAAAGACCGTGAAAAATGATCATGGAACCAACCCCGCGATTGTTACAAACATAACTGTAACAAAATCAGAAATTAAACAATTTGGAATTTTCATTGGCTATATCATGTCAATACTAAGTTCCATAATTTCACATTATTTTTTCTCATTAAGTAGAGATGAGAAAAATAAGTTGTTACAAAACAAAGATGCATTTGCTAAAAAGATTTATAATGCTCTCGTTTTTGTTTTTGCAGTAAACCAGGGTGAATTTGTTGAAACAAAAGTTTATTGGCAGGGGATCTATAAAAAACATTTTGATATGCATGTCGATTTCACTAATGTTAGTGTCCCTTCGAAACCAAATGGAGGCAAATGGCGATTGTTGTTTATCGCTCAAGGATTAATGATAGAAGATGCATGTAGTGTCTATAGGAGAGTTATGAAAATACATAATTCAAAAATGCAGAGAGATGGTTATTATAGTGCTTCCATTGACTACAGAGTAAACGATAATATTCGTAACCCTAAAGACGATTCGTATGCAATCTGGGTTCGCGATGGACAAGAAAGCGATGAAGAGTTTTATGGACAATCAGCCAAACAGGCAGATCCGAACAAATTAATTGGCATAACATTGCTGGAAAGGATGATTTACGGAATCGTTTATTTTATTGAGACGAAGAAGCATCTCGATGAAAAAGGATTAACAATTTGTTCCGGCTCCCGTACCGTTGATGGTCTTGTACCACGTATGCGTTGGTATCCAGATAATCATTCGGTATTCGTGGGTAACAGTAGTATGGACGACTACTATCCAATTGGTGGTATTCGTCAGGTAATTTCATAATTTTCTCATTTTTTCTCTTATGATTTGTTTTATGGACTCAAACGTAATTACGCTTGAGTCCTATTTTATACAAAAATGTGTATATAAATATGACTATATGCTAACTTCTACTTATGGTCTCTAACCCCTAACGACTAGTAACTAATTCCTAATTCAGCTTTAGTACCTGATCACAGACTATTTTTGTTTCATTATCTCTGGTGGAAAGTTTTCCTTGCACAATGAGAATATTCTTTTCTTGCCATGCTTCGGGGCGACGGAGAAGTACTTCTTCAAATACAATAATTTCAGTCGTGTCACTCATGTCTTCTATGGTCACAAATGCAATCTGTTTTTTCGTTTTTGTGATTATTTTTTTTACCAGCGTAACCACACCCGCAACGCGTATAGTGGTTCCTTTTGCGGCAAGGGTCGTATCAGCAAGAGTAGTTTTTATCGGAAGTACATTTTTTTCTTTGAGTGTTTTTTCATAGGAACGCATCGGATGATCTGAAAGATAAAACCCCAAAAGTTCCTTTTCCCAAAACAATATGTCTTCGGTTCGAGCAGGACTACTTGGCTTTAATTGAATATAAATACCTGCGGGAGCAGACGATGATCCAAATAAACTATTTTGTTTACACGCGGTGTGTTTTCGTGCTTCTTGAGCAAACTGTAAAATAGCATCAAGATTATCAAGAAGGTTTTGTCGTTCTGTTTCTAAAGAATCAAAAACTCCTCCTTTAATCATACTTTCAAGTGACTTCTTATTTAAATCTTTGTGAAGTACACGCGTAAGTACATCTGAAAAATTTTTAAACGGGCCCCCTCGTTGCCGTTCTTGTGCAATTTCTGCCACAATTGCTTCTCCCACATTTTTAATAGCCGTGAGTCCAAAACGAATTGCGTGTCCTTCTGGCATAAATAAGGCATAACTTTGATTGATGTCTGGGGGAAGTATGCCGACTCCTGCACGTCGTGCTTCAGAAATTAAAAATGAAATTCGATCAATATCACCTCGATCTGCATTAAACAAAGCGGTCATTAATTCAATCGGATATTTTGTTTTGAGCCACGCGGTGCGATAGGCGATGAACGCATAACATGCGGCATGACTACGATTAAATCCATAGCGTGCAAAGGGAGGAAAAAGATCCCAGATTTTTCGAGCGGTTCGTTTATCGATACCATTTCGAATCATACCTTCTATAAGGAGCTCTTCTTGTTTTGCGAGAAGCTCTTTAATTTTTTTACCAATAGCTTTCCGAAGGGTGTCTGCTTGTGCGAGAGAAAATCCAGCTAAGTCACGGGCAATACGCATCATTTGTTCTTGATAAATACCAATACCGTGCGTTGTTTTGAGTACAGGCTCTAATTTAGGATGCAGATAGGTAACCTCTTCTTTTCCATGTTTACGCGCAATATATTGGGGGATCAGTTCCATAGGACCCGGACGATAGAGCGCAACCATAGCAATAATATCTTCTAATTCCGTTGGTTTTAATTCTTTGAGATAGCGACGCATGCCACTTGATTCTAATTGAAATACCCCTGTGGTATCTCCCTTTTGTAAGGTTTTGAATGTATCGGTGTCGTCAAGGGGAATTTTGGAGATATCTATATCGACATCGTGAATCATTTTCACTAAACGTAATGTTTCTTCAATAATGGTGAGGTTTTTGAGCCCCAGTAAATCCATTTTTAATAAACCCAGTGCTTCAATAGTGTGTCCTTCAAATTGAGTAATGATAACGTTATCATCTTGAGGAGCGTGTTGGAGTGCAATATATTCCGTGAGTGGTTTTTCCGAAATAACGGTACCACAGGCGTGTACTGAGGCATGACGCGCAACTCCCTCAAGTCGTGATGCCGCATCGATAAGTTTTCGTGCGTCTGAATTTGAATCGTATAATTTTTTCAGATCAGGAGTTTCGTCGACAACTATGCGCAATGGTTTGCGAGTCTGTTCGGTTGTAAAAGGAATTAATTTTGCAACTTGATCACAAAATCCATACGAAAGTCCTAGCGCACGTCCTACATCGCGCACCGCTGCACGTGCCGCCATGGTTCCAAAGGTGATAATGTGGGCAACGCTGTTTTTGCCATATTTTTCTTCTAGATATCCCATCACTTCGTCACGACGTACATCGGTGAAATCGATGTCGATATCAGGCATTTGAATACGCTCAGGATTAAGGAAACGTTCAAAGAGAAGATCGTATTGAATAGGGTCGACGTCTGTGATGCGTAAAATATATGAAACAATACTTCCTGCCGCACTGCCTCTCCCAGGACCTACAACAATTTTTCTATCTTTTGCCCAGTTAATAAAATCTTGTACGATTAAGAAATAATCTTCAAATCCCATATTTTGAATAACACCGAGTTCATATTCTAAGCGTTGAGTAATTTCAGGAGTGAGGATGGGGTAACGGTGTACAATACGCGCATCTATCAATTCACGCATATATGCGGTGGGAGTTTTTCCATTTGGTACTGAAAATTTAGGGAGAAATGTTTTCCCGAGCTCTATTTGTACATCGCATTTATCTGCAATAACAACGGTATTCGTAATAGCTTCAGGATGTTCTAAAAAAAGAGTGGTCATTTCTTCGGGAGAACGCATAGAAAAATCACCTGCACGCAAAGTCAATCGATCATCATCAGTTACTTTGTTTCCTGTTTGTACTGCCAGAAGAATATCGTGATAAAACGAATCTTCTTTTCGTAGATAGTGAATATCTTGTGTAGCAACAAGAGGAATTTTTTCTTCCTGTGCAAGACGTATCAGGAGAGGGCGTATTTTTTGTAAATCGGGAATATTTTCTTGATCCCAGATTTCAATATAAAAATCATCTCCAAATAATTTTTTATAAAATTGAGCCGTTGATCGAGCTTCTTCTTTTTTATTATGCGAAAGGAGTCGAGAAATTTCTCCACTCATACATCCCGAAAGTACAATAAGTCCTTCGTGATACTGAGTGAGGAGCTCCTTATCAATACGAGGTTTATAATAAAACCCTTCTAAGTTAGCGAGCGTGACGAGTTGTAAAATATTTTTCCACCCTACGTTATTTTTAGCAAGGAGGGTAATATGATAATACTTTTCAGTACCGCCATTTGCTCTATCGTGCCTACTGCGAGGAGCAATATAGGCTTCAACACCCAAAATGGGTTTAATACCTGCTTTTTTTGCCTTTTGATAAAATTCTATCGCGCCGTATAAATTTCCATGATCAGTGAGTGCGATAGTATCCATACCCAATTCTTTTACGCGAGCCACTAAGTCTTCAATTTTTGCTAATCCGTCAAGGAGTGAATAGTGAGAATGAGTATGAAGATGGACAAATTTATTTGGCATGTCGGATTATGGAATTTAGTTACTTGAAAGATTGCTTGTATTATACTCATCAGGATGTGAGATGCAAAATATTGACAGCATGTATATATAGTTGTACTGTTTGATCAGTATATTTTATATAAATCAACCAAAAAAATAACGAGAAAACGGAGGAAACCGTGAACGGAAAAGAAGGAATAAGTCTTTCTCTTGAAGATTTTATTGCTCAAGAATTAGGGCTGGAAATTGTGAATAAAATCTCCGAAGAGGACGAGGAGAAAAATACGAGAGCTGCCAATTTTTATGCTAAATTAGGTAGACAAAAAAACTTAAAAGAAGGAAATGAAATACTTGGAATTTCACTTCGTGACATTGTTTTTAAAAATGCCGATAAAATTTCTTCTTGTGAGAACGAAGAAGTGTCGGAGGCAGTTATAAAATATTATAAAGAGAAGCAGATACTACTTCAGCCGGAAAGAAATGAAGAAGAATTAGAATCATTTAATATTGTTTTTGTCTCTGTGGATAGAAAGATTCATCTTTGTATATCTACTACCGTTATTGAATCTTTTTGGTTTACTTCTATTCTAGAAGCTCATTCTCCGATAACTATGTTCTGAATTTTTTTGTGACGCCCGATTTTTAGGGGGCGTCATTTTTATTTTTATAAATAAGTGTGGCATGATATACAGGTGAACAAGAAATCTGAATATATAATCGGTATTGATGAGGCTGGGCGGGGACCACTTGCAGGAAGTGTGTATGTAGGTGTGGTTGCGCTGCCAAAAAACTATAAGTCAGTATTCAAAAAAACAAATACACCGAAGAAATTAGCAGATTCAAAGAAACTTTCAGAGAAACAGCGAGAAGAATGGTTTTCATGGATACAGAAGAATAAAATTTTGTATGCATATGCAACCGCAACGCCAAAACAGATAGATACTATAAACATTGCACGTGCCTGTGATTGTGCTGCACAGAAAGCATATAATAAACTAACAACTAAAAACCAAAAATTAAAAACAAATAATAGAAAACAAATTAAACAGGGAGGTGCAAGAGTAATCGCGGATGGGGGAATAACTATTTCTGTACAAAAAAACATTGTTTTTCAACACTATCCGAAAGCCGATGAGCTCATACCAGCGGTATCATTAGCCTCTATTGTAGCGAAAGTAAAAAGGGATGCGTATATGAAACGTATGCATGTGGAGTATCCTCACTATGCGTTTGATGTGCATAAAGGGTATGGAACAAAAAAACACTATCACGCACTCTACCAACATGGATTGAGTCCTATTCATCGTTTGACTTTCCTACGGTCTTTGCATAGAATACAGAAAAGGAAATAAGTTTTCTTTTCTCGTTTTTGGTATTAGGTTTTCTTATGCTTAATACTAAATACTTAATACTAAATACTTAATATTTATCTACTATGGGAGGAGTACCAATGCGACATCATACGAGTTCTAAAGTGGGACGTCGCCGATCACACGAAGCATTAACGCCAAAACAACACATTGCACCATGTCCTGAGTGTAAGCATCCTGTTATGTCACACCGTGCGTGTTCAGCATGTGGGTTTTATCGAGGACGAAAAATTGCAGTAAAGAAAAAATAATAATTATTTTTTCTAAGTATTTATTTTTAAAAGTGATCTATTGGGTAGTTGGACATTGATTGCAAAATTGGAAATTGATACTTGAAAATTTTACCTATACATTTATGGCTACACGTCATCTTGCTCGATCAATTATTCTCCAGTCATTATACGAATGGGATTTTTCTGGAAAGGAGGGGGATTTAGTTCAAGTTACGCAACGAAATTTAGATGAATTTGGTCCCGGTATTGATGAGCCAGAATTTGTGTGGAAAATTATTAAAGGTATTACAGAAAATTTATCTCAAATAGACACTATTATTACGACGTCTGCAGTGGAATGGCCTTTTGATCAAATAACTTTGATTGATAGAAATGTTTTGCGTATTGGTATATATGAACTTATGTATGCCAACCATGATGAGGTGCCGTTTAAGGTGGCTATTAATGAAGCTATTGAACTTGCAAAAAATTACGGAGGGATCAATTCGGGTAAATTTATTAATGGAGTGTTGGGGACTGTTTTTAAACAGATTGAACAGGTACAGAAAGAATCAGAATCAGACTCAGCGACAGAAATTCAACCCACAGCAACATTGTAATCACTAACGACTATTAACCATCTATTCATCGTGTATGTCTCGAGACTTTGATGTATTTCAGAAAAAAATTGGCATTTCTTTTTCACACACAGATCTTCTCAAAGAAGCGTGTACACATCGTTCATACTTAAATGAGAATCAAGATTGGCCATTTTCTCATAATGAGAGACTTGAGTTCCTAGGAGACGCTGTTTTGGAATTAGTTATCACTGAACGATTATTTAAAAAATATCCCGATGATGATGAGGGACATTTAACCAGTGTTCGCGCGGCATTAGTGAATTATATATCGCTTGCTCAGGTAGCTCGCGATATTTCTCTTGGAGATTTTATTCTTCTTTCCAAAGGGGAAGAAAAAGATACGGGTCGTGCGCGTGAAGTGATTTTAGCGAATGCGTTTGAAGCTCTTTTGGGAGCAATATATCTTGATGGGGGATATGCCGTTGTTGCTGATTTTATTGATACCTATGTGTTTGTGCATACACAGGAGATAATTGATAAACAATTATTTAAAGATGCAAAAAGTTTATTACAAGAACGCGCTCAAGAAAAATTTAAAACAACACCTGTGTATCAAGTATTAGATGAATCAGGTCCCGACCACAGAAAGGAATTCTTGGTAGGAGTCTTTTTTAAAGATAAAAAAATTGCAGAAGGACGCGGGTATTCAAAGCAGGAAGCGGAAGTTGAGGCGGCAAAGACTGCGCTTGAGGGTCTGAGTGAAAAATAAGATAGTATGAAATTATAGATTTTTATTAAGACGATTGTATCGCTTCAAAAGAAGTTGATATTTTTACCAAATAAAGTAAAGTTACTGGGATGTTTCTTAAACGATTAGAAATTAACGGATTTAAATCATTTGCTACAAAGACCACGTTTGAATTCTCTGCGGGAATTGTGGGTGTGGTGGGTCCCAATGGATCAGGAAAATCAAATGTTATTGATGCGATGCGGTGGTTATTGGGGGAGCGTGAAGCAAAGAATTTACGAGGAGCTAAAATTGAAGATCTTATTTTTGCAGGAACTGCAAAAAAACCGCGCATGTCTCAAGCGCAGGTAAGTTTGGTTTTTGATAATGTACTGGGAAAATTACCCATAGACTTTAAGGAAGTAGTTATTACGAGAAAAGTGAGTAGAGCAGGAGTATCAGAATATTTTATTAATGATGCTGAGGTACGCCTAAAAGATATTATAGATTTTTTCTCTAAAATAAAATTAGGGACAAAGGGATTAACGATTATTGGACAAGGAGCAGGAGATATTTTTGTAAAAGCGACCCCTCAAGAGCGCATGATGATGGTGCAAGAAATTTTAGGATTGCGGGAATATCAGTTAAAGAAGACAGAGGCTCAACGTAAATTAAAAAATACCAAAATTAATTTAGAAAAGATTCAGGCGATGATTCAAGAAGTGGGTCCTCGGCTTCGCATGTTGAAAAGGCAGACCTCACGATGGGAGCGTCGATTTGAAATAGAACAAAAATTGAAAGATGTGGAGCAACTTTTATTTGCAAGTAAAATTTATACACTCACTCATGAAGCGAATCATATTACCAAACCAATTTCTGGATATGAGGAAAAACTCACAGAATTAAAACAACAAGAAGCAGAGGGGCAAAAAGCACTTGAAGAGTTAGAAAAAACATCTCTCAGCACGGATCGTATGCGAGAAGTACAAGAGAAAAAACGCATTTTATTTGATAAAAAATCAGATATAGAAAGAAGGATGTATCGTTTAGAGGCAGAGTTGGAACGAGTACATGCTCAAGAAAAACAAGGAGGCGCGTCTCTTGATGATGCAAAAGATGTTATACAGAAAGTACGTCAGATTTTGTTGGGTGCTTTAAAAATAGGAGATATATCTCAGGTAATTTCGATGCTACAATCAGCTCTAGAGTCCATAGAAATATTTTATTCTCCTAGAGAAAAGGAGATTTCTCAGGAAGAGGTTAAAGAACGGGAGGTTAAAATAAAAGAAAAAGAAAATCTTATTAACTCTATTCATACTATAGAGGAGGAAATTCATGCGATTGATATTCAGGAACAAGAAGTTTCACAAGGTTTTGAATCATTTAATAAACGATTTAAGAATGCGTTTGCTCACCTTGAAACGATTCGGATGCATATGCGAGACATGCAGGGGAATATAGAACACATTCGATTTGAACAGGAAAAAAATAAATATAAACAAGAAGAGTTGCGAAATTATATTAACTCAATTGGTGGTTCATATGAATCCTTCGTTGCGTGTGCGCACATATCAGGATTTGAACCTATACGAGATGAACGTGAACTCACTGAGAAAGAGCGGGAAAGTATGCGTTTACGAGGAGAAATTGCAAGTATTGGAGAGATAGACGAAGGGCTTATTACTGAAGCACAAGAAGTTGAAACACATTATGAGCATCTCACAAAAGAATCACAGGATTTAGAAAACGCCTCAGCTGATTTATTTAAACTTATTATTGAGTTGAATGAAAAAATCACGACACAGTTTCAAGAATCATTTAAGAAAGTAAATGAAGAATTCAATACATTTTTCAGATTAATGTTTGGAGGAGGATTTGGAAAAATGAAGGTTATCAAAAAGGAACATCCGACCGCTGCATCTTTAGATGGAGAAACTGAAGATTCGGTTGTCATACCGAACGAAGAAGAGAAGGAATCACAGGATGAGGCGCTGGGTATTGATATAGAAATTTCTATTCCACAGAAAAAGATTACTAGTCTGGAGATGCTCTCGGGGGGAGAGAAGAGTCTTATTTCGCTCGCGGTACTTTTCGCTTTAATTTCAGTGAGTCCTCCGCCATTTTTGGTTCTTGATGAGGTGGACAGCGCTCTTGACGAGAAGAATTCACGTCGATTTTCTGAATTAGTGAAAACTTTTGCGACGCACACACAATTCGTCATTGTGACTCATAATCGAGTAACTATGGAAGCGGCAGATGTATTATATGGAGTCACCATGGATGAGGGAGGGGGATCAAAGGTGCTTTCTTTGAAGATGGTATAAGAGCCTAAATTCTTGACTTATATACTATTTTTGTCTACTATTACCCCATAATAAATTTATACTCATGTTAGCAATTAAATTACGACCGATAGGAAAAAAGAAGCAAATTTCGTACCGTATTGTAATCGGTGAAAAGCGCTCAAAATTAGATGGTAAATCATTAGAGGACATTGGATGGTATAATCCACACACCAATAAATTTTCTGTAAATGCAGAACGAGTGCAGTATTGGATGAAATCTGGCGCCATGCCTACTGATTCTGTGCATAATATTTTAGTTACTGCAAAGTTAATAGAGGGAACAAAGATTGCATTGCATAAAAAAAAGAAAGAGGTAAAGAAGTCATAATCATTTATCATCTGTAAAGAAAAAAGGTCGTTTCAAACAAGAAAGAATAGACATTCATGGAACAGTTTAAAGATCAGGAATTTCTTGAGTTTCTCGTAAAATCAATCGTGGATACTCCTGCTGATGTAGTAGTAGAACGCAAGATTGATGAAATGGGAGTTCTTCTTACCCTTAAGGTAAACCGCGCTGACATGGGTCAAGTAGTTGGACGCCAAGGATCAACCGCAAAAGCGATTCGGTCTTTGCTTCGTATCGTGGGTATGAAAAATAATGCCCGAGTGAACCTCAAAATCCTTGAGCCCGAAGGAGGATCAATGCCTCGTCAAGAAATCGAATCAGAGCCTTCAGATGTTGATCGAGCAATGGAAGAGTTGAAGAATCTCTAAATTAGTTTACGATATATATAAACCCCGCTTCTGTAAAAAGAGCGGGGTTTATGATTTAATAGGAGGGTATTATTTATAGTAATCGTTCGGTATATGCAGTTTCATATTATTACTCTTTTTCCAGAACTTTTTGAATCGTATTTTCAGACGTCTATTTTGGGTAAGGCACAAGAAAAAAAAATATTTCAGGTACGAGCGTATCAATTGAGACAATGGGCGAGTGACAAACATCATAAAGTAGACAATAGTCCTTATGGAGGGGGGCCGGGCATGGTGCTTATGGTGGATCCTATTTATAAAGGAGTGACAGCAATAACCAAAAAGATTCACAAGAGTAAGAAGAAACAAAAGACACGAGTAATTTTATTAAGCACACGAGGAGCAGTTTTTAATACTACACATGCAAAGCGTCTGGCAAAATATAATCATCTTGTTTTTATTTGTGGCAGATACGAAGGAGTAGATGAGCGAGTGGCAACTCATATTGCTGATGAGGAAATTTCAATAGGAGATGTGGTACTTTCGGGAGGAGAGATTCCCGCAATGATGATTATTGATGCTATTGTCCGTTTCATTCCGGGGGTCTTAGGGAAAACAGAATCTCTTGAGGATATTAAGGGAAGTTATCCTGTCTATACAAGACCAGAGCAGTATATACCTGATAAAAAGAATACGAAGAAGAAGGCATGGGGGGTTCCCAAAGAGCTACTTTCGGGGAATCATAAGCAGATAGAGGAATGGAGAAAGAAATAATTGACAAATTTTATTCTTCTATTTATCTTATTGAGAGCAACTAAAATTACTGGGAGAGGTTTAAAATGAAACAAAAAACTGATAGTTCTAGAAATATTCCTCGTTGGGGAAATATTCTTCTCACTTTGGGAATTAGTATTGTTCTTGTAGAAGGGGTTAAGATTTTAAAGAAAGATTTTGCGAATTTTAGACGCAACTTACATCTCACAAAATCGGCTCAATGTTGAATGGGTTAAGTAATCCGCCTGTAGTTTGGGCGGTTTTTATTCTAAAAATCTTGCAATAAGCTTCTTTTTATGGTAATCTCGGATACGTCGAATAATAAAAAATAAACCTATGGCAAACGAAGAAAAAACAGGGGCAATACAGACCGATGCAGGAGAAGAAAAGAAAAACGATCAACTCGCGTCCTTGTTTGCGTTGCAACAGGCGCCTATAGACGAAGATGTTTTAGTTGAAATGACGAAAGCAGGTGTTGTCTATGGACACAAAAAATCACGAAAAAATCCACGCTTCAGCGAATACGTTTTTTCCGTGCGTAATGGAATTGAGTTGATTGATATCACCAAGACCTTACATGCGATTGAAATTGTTGCGCAATTCTTGAAGAAGAATAAAGCGGAGGGAAAAAATATTTTAATCGTGGGCACGCAAGCAGCAGCACGAGAGGGGGTTGAAAAACTTTCTGTCGCATTGGGAAATTGTCCTTTTGTAGTAGATAAATGGATTGGGGGATTAATTACTAATTTCTCAGTACTTTCAAAACGTTTAGATTATTTTAAACGTCAAAAAAAGGGATTAGCAGAAGGAGCATTTGCGAAATATACGAAGCGTGAGCGATTACTCATGGAACGAGAAATTTCGAAAATGGAAAACAAATTTAAAGGATTAGAGGATTTCAAAGGAGTTCCTGATATTATGTTTGTAATTGATAGTTCTGTACGCGGTCATAAAACCGCTCTCCATGAAGCAAAAGTGAAGAAAATTCAAGTAGTGGGTATTATTGATAACGATGATGATCCAACTTCTTTTTCATTCTTTATTCCTGCAAACGATCATTCACTTTCATCTATAAATTGGGTTATAACGAGATTGGTAGCACAATTAAGTAAATAATAATTAATAATTAATTACGTACTTTATTTTATGGGAAACGAAGCTATTGTACGATTGCGTGAAGTAACGGGTGCGGGAATGATGGATTGTAAACGCGCACTTGATGATGCTCAGGGAGACATTGAAAAAGCAAAGGAACTTATTTTTGAGCGCGGATTCGCCAAGGCGGCAAAGAAAGAAGAGCGCAAAACGGGATCAGGATACCTTGAGACCTATATTCACGCAGGACGAATTGGGGTATTATTGGAAATGAGGTGTGAAACAGATTTTGTTGCACGAAATGAAAAATTTATTGAATTAGCACATGATATTGCAATGCAAATTGCTTCTATGAATCCAGACTCAGTTGAATCTTTGTTAGCGCAAGCATTCATAAAAGATTCAAGTAAAACGATTGAGCAGTGTGTGGTTCAAGCAATTGCAACGATTGGAGAAAATATAAAAATAGAACGATTTTGTCGATACGAGATATAAATTTCTTGTATTGATATAGTATATCTTTTTCGACTTTTTATTTTAAACTTAAAAACTATGTGGCTGTATATTACGAAGGGAATATTTGTGGTGGCACTCGCAGGAATTATATATCTTATAATTCGTACGTATCCTTTGGTTCAGGAAGAACAGGAGCAAGAAGAGTCCACCACAAAAAAGCCACAGGGTGCGAGTGATACTATGTATGAGCTTGATAAAAAGATTCTTGTATTTATTGAAAAGGGTTTACGCAAAGCGCGAGTGGCAATTCTCAAGGTTGATCACGCTGTTTCTCAGAAACTCGATACAGTGAAGAAAAAAAGTCGAGCACATGAAAAAAATTCACTAGAAGTATTTACTGAACTTGAGAAAAAGGATAAAAATACTGATAGTACGGGTAATGAATAAAAATGCACGGGTGGCGGAGCGGTCAATCGCATCAGACTGTAAATCTGACGCCCTACGGGCTACGAAGGTTCAAATCCTTCCCCGTGCACATATATTATAATCTCCCTTAATGGGGGTGTATAATATGATTGGAGGAGTTTCGCACCTGCGTGCGAAACGTAAGGATTTGAACGCCGGAGCATGTGCAAATAGCAATGAGCACAGCGAGGCGGTGCCTAACCCGAGGAGCGTGGCGACGCGACGAGAGGCGAGGGAAAATCCTTCCCCGTGCACACTTCGACTTGTTATAAGGAGAGGTGCCACCTTAGCTCAGCTGGTAGAGCAACGCTTTTGTAAAGCGAAGGTCCGCGGTTCGAGTCCGCGAGGTGGCTCAGAGAAAATAGATAGTTGAATTTCTATATATTTTCCTTTAGTATAAATCAGATTGATAGATGGTATGTGCCGATGTAGCTCAGTTGGTAGAGCAACTCCATGGTAAGGAGTAGGTCCGCGGTTCAAATCCGCGCATCGGCTCAGTATTGATTTCTATTCAAAAATAAGATATAGTCCAAACCAATATGGCAAAGTCAAAATTTCGTGAGAATTTAATAGGATTACAATGTACCGAATGTAAACGGCGCAATTATTATACGAGCAGAAATAAAAAATCAGAGGGGAAACTTGCGGTGAAGAAGCATTGTCCGTGGTGTCGCATACATACGAACCACAAACAAGTGAAGGTGTAATGAAGCAATTAAAAGGCTAGTACTATAAAACAAAATCACCTCACGGGTGATTTTGTTTTATATACGTGATAAAATAAAAAGAAGGGGATATCGTCCAATGGTAAGACTCTGGTCTCCAAAACCAGGTATCTAGGTTCGAATCCTAGTGTCCCCGCTCAAATGTAAACTATCTCAGAAGATGATATAAGATTCCCTGCCTACCGGCAGGCAGGCCTCAACTCCCGCAGAGTTAAAGTTTTTCTGTATGAGTACAAAAAAGGTGCATTTTGTGTATCTCTTTTTGTATATGGGGGAATAGTATATAATTGACATTTTTATTATCTTGTGGTAGACTAAAGGAAGCAAATTGAGAAAAATTTTATAAAAATAAATCAAAAACTAAACAGAAGAGGTGTCAGTTGAAAAAAATTATATTCATTTTTGTTATATTCATTTTTTCTGCGCTGGTGATAAACACATATGCGCAAGATTCAAAAAATATCCAACCGTATTCTAAGGTGGGGAATGATCCACAAGACCCAACGTTTACATTTACTGGATTTGGTCCAGGAATGGTTCTATTTAAAACCAGAACTGATGTTTGGGTAAGAACAAACTCAGGAAGTGGAAAGAAAATTACTATTCTTATGAATAGGGGGGCCGTACTCTCTGTTCCTAGGGAAGTTTTCCTGTCCGGACACATAAAAGAATTTTTAATTGTAAATTGTAAGAATGAAACAATTCCAATTAAGAATGCAAAGGGAAAATCCCTAACAGAATTAGATCTTTCTGAGACCACTTTAATCGTTGATTATGATGCTTTTGTTGAAAAAATAAGAACAGAGAATCAATCAGCATCATCGGATAGTGTTTTGTTTCTGATTCAAAAAGGGCTTCAAAGTATATCTATTAGTATCGGAAGTGATATGGATAGAAGGTTAGATATTATAGGAGGTGAATTACATAATATTAGAATGACTTTAGAAGAATGGCTTGAATCTCAAAAAGAAGGAAAAAAGGAAGATGAAGAGAAAATTGAATCTTCTTCTGATTGGTGGAAATGGGCACTTGGAGCTGTGGGCGTTATTACTCTAGGAGTTATAACATATAAGTTACTCCAGCAGAAAGATAATGGAACTACTATCATTGTAAATCCACCAATTACACCACCAACGGGCGGTCCCGCAAATCCAAATAACTCCATGGCGCCAGGAGGAGGATTTGGTCTCTCATTCGGTGTAAGATTTTGATTTATTTTTTAGAAGCCGTTTTAAGCGAGGGCGTAATAACCCTTGGCTC
The DNA here is from genome assembly GCA_041674185.1 of Minisyncoccota bacterium. Taxonomy (GTDB): domain Bacteria; phylum Patescibacteriota; class Minisyncoccia; order UBA6257; family JAGOQP01; genus JAKBUF01. The sequence continues at coordinate 12,316 of JBAYWE010000003.1, read as the reverse complement.
AAAACGGCTCCATATATAAGTTTTTAAGCTGTGTGGCAGTTTGAGATTTTATATGTGGAGCATATTGACATAGAAATATCATTGTGATATAATACAAGCCACAACTAACATTTTAAATAATAATCAATATACGTATGAAATACATACAAAAAATAAACATTTTCGTAATACTCATCAGCCTTATCTTAGGAAACGGCATTTTGCCATTTTCTGATATATCAGTACTGGCCGCGGGAGCGACTCCCACTGTTACCACAGCTTCTGCAAGTGGTGTTTCTACTTCAGGAGCAACCGTGAATGGTCAGGTAAATGCAAACGGAGCACCAACTTCATACTGGTTTGAATACGGCACCTCTCAATCATTGGGAAGTCATACGAGCGTACAAGCAGGAGGCGATGCAACCTCTGCATCAGCAGTTTCTGCTTCTCTCTCTGGATTAACTGCGGGAACGACATATTATTTTCGTGCAGTAGCGCAGAACCAGTATGGAAAAGGGGAGGGATCAATTGTTTCGTTTACAACAGTAAGTAACGAAAGCACGGGAGGAACTCCAACTTCAAATCCAACCTCGACTGGATCTCCGGCGGGAACTTCAAGCGGGAGAACCGCAGTTCTGAGCAATCCTATATTTAATAATGATCCACAGGATTATGCTTCTTTACGTGTCTCAAATTATACAAACAATCCAGGTACTCCTACCTGGAGCAATCAAACCGATGTAAAAGCAGGAGATGTGGTGAGTTATAGTTTGTATTATCACAATACATCGGGGACAACCGCATTAAACACACGCATGAATCTTTCGTTCAATGTGGATCCTATATCAGGAAAAATTCAAGCAACTTCAAAATTATGGGCAGATAACGCAGCGTCAGTTTCAGGATTTACAACTATACAAATTCAGGGAGCACCTCAAACACCATGGAATATGGTATTCGATTCTGTTGCATGGCGTCCCAATCAAATGGTAAGCACCAGTGCACCGCTTCCTTCTGGACAGAGTGGAGCAGAGATAACCTCATCAAATGGTATAAATATTGGAGACGTTGCGGGAGGATGGAGCACACAAGGATCTCTTATCGTGCGTTTCCGTTTTACCGCAGCGAGTGATGATACAGGAGCAGCTCCTTCTGTAACAACTATTTTAGCAACGGGTCTTTCAGCTTCAGCTGCAACCGTGCGAGGAGATATTACTCCCAATAAACAAGATACAAACTATTGGTTTGAATATGGAACAACTTCTTCCTTGGGACAAAGAACCGCAACGCAATCACTAACGCAATCGCTTACCTCAAAGCAGTCAGTAAGTGCTTTAATATCTCAATTATCTGCAAACACCACCTATTATTATCGTGTCGTTGGAGAGAATAATAAAGGAAGAACTACTGGTTCAATTCTTTCATTTACGACGACCGGGGCAAATGGGGATACCACCGCACAACCCTCAGTTTCAACACAAGCAGCAAGTGCGACTTCTATTTCAGGAGCTCAGCTCCATGGACAAATTAATGCAAATAATCTTGCAACGACCTATTGGTTTGAATATGGTACTGATCAAACATTAGGGAGCCGTACAGCAGTACAAGGTGCGGGGACTGGATCACAAACAAATGATGTTTCTACGAGCATCTCAGGATTAAGCGCAAATACGACATACTATTTCCGTGCCGTAGCTCAAAATAGTAAAGGACGTACTTATGGGAATGTTATGAGTTTTATTACGACAACGGGAGGGGGAGATACAACAACAGCTCCTATTGCACAAACTATCGCTGCAGATACTATTACAAGTACGAGCGCTCGTTTAAATGGATCAGTGAATCCAGGAAGTCTTACCACTACCTACTGGTTTGAATATGGTACTGATCAAACATTGGGAAGCCGAAGCGCAACACAAAGTACGAATGGATCAGTAGTACAAGCAATATCAGGCAGTATTTCAGGATTGGTTGCAAATACGACATACTATTTCCGTGCTGTAGCTCAAAATAGTAAGGGAACTTCATATGGATCTATATTAAATTTTTCAACAACGAATGGAAATGGGGGAAATTCAAAACCAACAGTGACTACTCAGAATGCAACTAATATTACTCAAACGAATGCAACACTTGCAGGATATATACATCCAAATGGATTAACGAGTACCTATTGGTTTGAATATGGAACCACACAATCATTGGGACAAATAACGACATCACAAAATATAAATGCAGCACAAAATGTAACCGCGAATATTTCAGGATTGAGTGCGGGTACAGTATATTATTTCCGTGTCGTTGCTGAAAACACTATGGGACGCTCACAAGGAACGGTGCTTTCATTTACTACAACAACGGGAGGAGGAGATACAACAACAGCTCCTATTGCACAGACTATCGCTGCAGATACTATTACAAGTACAAGCGCTCGTTTAAATGGATCAGTGAATCCAGGAAGTCTTACCACTACCTACTGGTTTGAATATGGTACTGATCAAACATTGGGAAGCCGAAGCGCAACACAGAATGGAGGATCTGGATCACAAACAAATCCTATATACACAAACATTTCAGGATTAAGCGCAAATACGACATATTACTTCCGTGTTGCTTCTCAAAACAGTAAGGGACGTGTGTATGGAAATGTACTTTCATTTATTACAACAGTAAGTGGTGGTATTTCAGCACCAACAGTGACTACTCAGAATGCAACTAATATTACTCAAACGAATGCAACACTTGCAGGATATATACATCCAAATGGATTAACGAGTACCTATTGGTTTGAATATGGAGCCGATTCTTCTTTGGGTCAAAAGACAGCATCTCAGACGCTTTCTACAGCACAAAATGTAACCGCGAATATTTCAGGATTGAGTGCGGGTACAGTATATTATTTCCGTGTCGTTGCTGAAAACACCAGGGGACGCTCACAAGGAACGGTGCTTTCATTTACTACAACAAGTTCTGGTGGTGGCGGAGGTGGTGGAGGTGGAGGAAGTAGTGCGGGAGGACCACTGGTAAACACTGATAATGCATCAGCAATCTCACTTACAGGCGCAACCATTTATGGATCTATGTTTACCAATGGGTACGCAGGATATGCATGGTTTGAGTATGGTCTTACAAAGGATGCTATGGATGCAAAGACAAATGAGAAATCTATACAAAATTCTCAAAACTTTGTTCCTTTTAGTGTAGAACTTTCTGGACTACAAACTGGGAAAACATATTACTATCGCGCCGCGGCACGGAATCAAGTAAATACTTCATATGGAAATATACTTACCTTTAATACATTTGGTACTCAAGCATCTGGAAAATTAGCAACTGTATTAACAAAGGCTCCTACCTTTATTTCTCAGAACTCTGCATTGTTAAATGCAACGGTAAATCCTAATGGTATAACAAATACAACTGCATGGTTTGAATATGGTACGAGTGCAGGATTGGGATCACGTACGACAGCTCAGCAAATAGGAAATGGAACAAATGATGCACAAACATCATATGCATTAACACGACTTACTCCAGGAACAACATATTTCTATCGAGTTGTTGCACAAAACAGTTATGGAACAGTATATGGATATATTCTTGCTGTTCAAACACAATCGGGAGGGCAAACATTTACGGGTAATACTATTACAACGGTAAATACTACGAGTTTTACCAATACAACAACAGGAGGATCTTCTTGTTTAATAGTTGTTCCTAGTATAGCTCCTCAAAATATAAACGCAGGAGAAGCGTATACCTATACATTAACCTATCGTAATGGGTGTACGTATCCATTAACAAATTCATTCTTAAAAATTATTGCTCCTGACGAAACCGACATACAACTTGTTTCAAGTGATCGAGGTGTTAAAGAACAGAATGTAAACGAGGTAACCTATGATCTTGGTACTGTATTGTCAGGTGATCAAGGTTCAGTGACTATTCAGGGTGAAGTAAGTACAGGGGTTAATAAAGGAGATATTCTTATTTTCAGCTCAGTATTTAATTTCACCGATAGTAAGAATCGTCCACAATCGGTAAGTTCTTATCTAACCGCGGAAACTCTCTCAGGACGCACTTTGACGGCAAGTATATTTGATGCGTTCCAAGGACTTTTCGGATCATGGTGGTTTAGTTTGCTTCTCTTACTCATTATTATATTCCTTATCTATTGGATCTTCTTTAAAAAGAAAGAAGAAGAGGTGGTGGAAGAGGATATTGATGTGTTGAAAGCATAAAAACTTTCTCTACCAATAAAGATACTAAAAAATCTCTTGTTAACAAGAGATTTTTTAGCTATAGGGAGAATGGTAATCTTTAATTTCTAATTTCCATTAATTTTTATTGACAATATAATTATAGTAAAGTAGTATATATACAAGATCTGCAGACCGTCCCGCAAGGGATCTCGACTAACATGTCGGGATAGGCATTCCGCAAGGAATATAAGACCTACCGAGGATACATTCTTTTATGTACTGCGATCTCAAAGGTCGTTTTTTTGACGTATGGTATAGAACCGTGTAGGGCTATAACAGGATCATCCGACATATGTCGGAATTGATAATAAAATTATTATGAAGACAAAAGCACAAAAAAAACAAGAAATAGAAGATGGGGTAGTATTGGCAAAAGATGCAGTTTCAATGGTATTCGTTGATTTTGCAAAGACACCGGTAAAAAATATTACCGAACTTAAAAATGAAGTACGGACGATAGGGGGGGTGTATCGCGTCATTAAGAAACGTTTATTGCAACGCGCATTCACTGAACAAGGAGTTTCCGTTGATACGAAAGGATTTGGAGGACAACTTGCAACCGTATTTAGTCCGAAAGATATTTCCGAAGCGGGTGGAATCGTATATCGTTTCTCAAGAGGATTTGGAAAAGGATCGGCGTTTAAAATTTTGGGAGGATATGATTTGAAATCAAAAACGTATTTCTCTGATAGTGAGATGCAACGCATTGGTCAATTACCTTCGCGTGATATTTTACTCGCGCAATTATTGGGTATGTTGCAGGCCCCGGTGAAATCTTTAGTGTATACCCTGGATCAGATTGCAAAACAAAAATAAAAAATTATAAATTAATTCATTACAACTATGGAATTTAAAGATATTATCGAAAAAGTTGAATCTATGACTGCGCTTGAATTAGCAGATTTAGTGAAAGCTTTAGAAGAAAAATTTGGAGTAACTGCAGCGATGCCGGTCGCAGCCGCAGGAGCGGGAGCAGGAGCGGGAGCAGCAGAAGAAAAATCAGCGTATACTGTTATCTTAAAAGAAGCTGGAGAGCAAAAGATTAACGTGATTAAAGTAGTAAAAGAAATTACTGGTCTTGGTTTGAAAGAAGCAAAAGATATTGTTGATGGAGCTCCCAAAGCAGTAAAAGAAGGAGTAAAGAAAGAAGAGGCAGAAGAATTGAAAAAGAAATTAATGGAAGCAGGTGCTGTTGTAGAATTACAATAAATTAGTTTATTGTTCTATAAAAAATAACCACGTTATCAAACGGGGTTATTTTTTTATGTGCACCCTGTAGGGATCGAACCTACGACCTTCGCAATGTGAATGCGACGTTCTACCACTAAACTAAGGATGCATTCAAGTGTATCAAGTGTACAAAAAAATAGTAGAGTTGTCTATCTTAGTTTGTTTTTTTATGTATTGAGTGAGATTCATTTTTACGGTGAGAATATATAAAGTTATGCACAGGGGAGGTGTTGCAAAGGTGTGTAGAGTGGGTATAATTAAATAAAAGTGGTGAAAAGTGGATAACTGTGTGGATAAGTTAAAAAAGGTTGATGTTTTCTTCTTTGTCTGCCCTGATGGGCATGAGGCATCGGGGAACGACGCAGACAAAGAAGAAAACAAAGTTTTTTCATATAAATGGGGTGGTGACTATTAATTTACACGTATGTTTCTAGGAGAATTCAAACACAGTATTGATCCCAAAGGCAGAATGGCTATTCCTGCTAAGTTTCGTTCCAAATTAGATGGAGGGGCGATTATTACTAGAGGATTGGATCATTGTTTGTTTGTGTTCACACAAAAGGAATGGGATACCCTTGCACAAAAATTAATTTCATTACCATTGGCACAATCAGGATCACGCGCGTTTGTACGACTCATGTTAGCGGGTGCGGGTGAAGTAGAATTTGATACACAAGGACGTATCTTAATTCCAGAACATTTACGTACGTATGCACGTTTAGGAAAAAATGTCATCGTAACCGGATTATATAACCGTATTGAAATTTGGAATGATGTTGAATGGAAAGCGTATAAAACAAAAACCGAACGAGAGTCAGATCAGATCGCCGAGCAGTTAGGCGAATTAGGAATATAGACATGCATATTCCAGTACTTTTACATGAAGTTATAGAGACGCTCAAATGTATCCCAGGGATGACGGTGATAGATGCGACAACGAATGGAGGAGGACATGCACGAGAAATTATTAAGCGCATCTTTCCCGGTGGTGTGTTTGTGGGTATTGATTGGGATAGAGAGATTATTGAGCGCACCGAAAAAGAAATCAGAACAGAATTTTCTTCACAGGATCAATCAAAATTGAAATTTGTGTGGAGTAATTACGCTGATATTCAAAACGTGTGTGAAAAAGAAAAAATTACTTCAGTGAATGCAATTATTGCTGATTTAGGATTTTCTTCTTTGCAAATTGAAAGTCCACAGCGAGGAATGAGTTTTATGCGTGAAGGTCCTCTTGATATGAGATATAATATCTCATCGCGCATTCCCGCATACGAAGTCATTAACTCGTTTTCTAAGGAAGCGCTTGCCGATATCATACATACCTACGGAGAAGAACGATATGCCCGTGCAATTGCAGAAAAAATAGTCATCGAGAGAAAAAAAGAACGCATCTACACTACACGGCAGTTAGCAGAATTGATTGAACAGATGGTGCCACAGTATAAGCGGGGAGGTATTCATCCTGCGACCAGAACATTTCAAGCGTTACGTATATATGTGAATGGAGAATTTGAGAATATACAAAAATTACTCACAGATGCTCCATCTATACTCGCTCCACAGGGAAGATTGGGAATCATTACGTTCCATTCTCTGGAGGATAGGAGAATAAAGCAAGGATTTAAAGACTTAGTAGATCAAGGAATAGGAATTAGTATCACGAAACGACCACTCATTCCTACAGAAAAAGATATACAAGAAAATCCACGTGCGCGCTCTGCAAAACTTCGTGTATTTGAAAAAATATAAAATTAGAAATTAATAATTAGAGATTTCAAAACTTATGACTGTCATTGAATTCAAAAAAAGAGAACTCAGAGGAAATATTTTTATACTGTCAACCATCACACTTATCTTCGCCTCTTTTATTGGAGGAGTTTTCCTGTATAATGAAGTTGCTGCATTACGACAAGACATTGCAAGTAAGAGAACAGTTCTCGCGCACGCACAAGTACGAAATGCTGAATTAAAAAATGATATGTATCAATTTCTTGATGAAGCAACTCAAGAAACATTTCTTCAATCACGAGGATTAATTTCTGAAAAACATCCTCAATATTCAGAAACAGCATCGACAGTGGCAACACAACGTCCTTAGTGCAAAAATGTACGCGAATGAGATTCCAACGGAAGGTGATCTGTACTAATTAAAGTAACGTTACGGGGATGAAGTTTAAATTTTGGTTTATTCGCATAGGATTTGTACTTATTTTTGGCGTTTTGGTCGCCAATTTATATGTGATTCAAGTTTCTCAGGGGCAGTTTTATACACAGAAAGCTCAAGCGCAAGATCAAGCCTCAGGAGCCCTCGAGGCACGTCGAGGAACTATATATATGACTGATAAAAATGGAACGGATATTTCTAGTGTATTAAATAAAGAATATCCTCTCATATATGCAGTTCCAAAAGAAATAGAAAAACCATTAGAAACAGCACTTGCGGTAGCTCCTTTAGTGGGCATCTCTAATGAAACATTGGAAAAATCATTGAGTAAAAAAAATGATTTATATGAATTAATCAAAGAAAAAGCAACGCAAAATGAAGTTGATCAGGTACGCGCACTAGGTATTAAGGGATTGTATGTAAAGAACGAAACATTTCGATTTTACCCTTCAAAAGATATGGCGGCACATGTCTTTGGATTTGTTTCATCGGGTCAGGATGATATCATGGCAGGACGATATGGATTAGAATTACAATTTGATAAGGAATTACGAGGGATTGATGGTATCGTCACGGGAGATACGACGCAGGGACCACAACGGGGGAAAGATATATACACAACACTTGATAGAAATATTCAAGCGGAAGCTGAAAAGATTATTAAAGATTTAATAAAGACGTGGACTGCAGAATCGGCAAGTGTGATTGTACAGGATCCTTACAGTGGAAAAATTCTTGCTATGGCAAATATGCCCACGTTTGATCCGAATGAATATGCAAAGTTCAACGTAGGAAGTTTTTTAAATAATTCCATCCAATCTTTATATGAACCTGGGTCAGTATTTAAAATGATAACCATGGCGGCGGGGATTGATTCAGGAAAAATTACTCCTCAGACTACGTATCGAGATACGGGTTCTTTGACAGTAAATGGACGTACTATTAGAAATTGGGATGGGAAAGCACACGGAACACTTACTATGACGAATGTTATTGAGCAATCGTTAAATACAGGGACTGCATTCGCACAACGCACCATGGGGAATGAAATTTTTCGTACGTATGTAAGAGATTTTGGATTTGGAGAAATTACGGGAATCCAATTACCAGGAGAAGTAAAAGGAAATATTAGAAATATTGAAAATACAAAAGAAGAGATAAACTATGTAACTGCTTCTTATGGACAGGGTATTTCAGTGACACCGATTCGTATGATTAGTGCTGCGTCAGCAATTGCAAATGGCGGATTACTTTTAAAGCCTCTTATTCTAAAAGATGATGAGACACAGGTGGTGCGACGAGTTATTAGTGAAGATACATCTCGCAAAGTAATGGACATGATGGTATCGGCGGTAGATAAAAATATTCTCGCGGCGATTCCTCAGTACAATGTAGCAGGAAAAACAGGTACCGCCTTTATTCCCGATTTCGGACGCAATGGGTACACTGAACAAGTTATTAATACCTATATAGGTTCAGCTCCTGCATCACACCCTCAATTTGTTATTCTTATTAAATTAGTAAAACCACGCAATGCGCCACTCGCAGGACAAACAGTGGTACCTGCATTTAAAGCTTTAGCTCAATTTATTCTTAATTATTATGAGATTGGACCAGATAGAATAACCCCTAATGCATCATCAACTCATTCCTAAAAAACATATGCATAATATGAAAAAAACAATGGTACGTATATTACATCGCATAGTGCATTGGCTCGCACGTCAAACCATACGTACCTATAAACCATATATTATTGCTATCACAGGGAGTGTAGGAAAAACATCTGCAAAAGAGGCAATTTATGCGGCACTCTGTGAAGCACGTCGAGTGCGAAAAACACAAGCAAATTTTAATAATGAATTAGGGGTTCCACTTACTATTCTAGGAAATTGGCATACAATCACGCGACCCGTAGGGTGGTTTTGGATTCGAGTTATTGTGGGATCTTTTTTTAAAATCTTATTTCCATTACGGAAACAATATCCAGAAGTTTTAGTGCTTGAATATGGGGCAGATAGACCAGGTGATATTGCGCATCTATTATCTATTGCGCATCCGAATACAGGAGTTATCTCAGCTATAGGAGAAATGCCCGTTCATGTAGAGTTCTATCCTTCAGGAGTAAGTTCAATTGTAAAAGAAAAATCACGTTTGGTTCATGCATTAAATATTCGTGATAGTGCTGTTCTCAATGCTGATGATCCTCACACAAAATTAATTTCAGAAAAAATACGAGCACATATAATTACGTATGGGTGTACAGATTCTGCGGATGTAAGTATTTCTCATATACGACATATAGTAGAACACAATCGTATTATAGGAATCACGTTTAAATTAAAATATGCGGGATCGGAGGTTCCGTTTACTGTTCAAAATGCTTTCTCTATAGCGCATGCGTATGCGGTTGCATGTGCTGTTGCAGTGGCGAGTGAATATATGAAATTAAATCTTATAGCCATTTTTGATTCTATTGAAAAACAGTATCGCCCCATGGAAGGAAGGTCAGTTATTTTAAAAGGAATTAAAAATACACAAGTAATTGACGAAAGTTATAATTCATCTCCTTTAGCTCTCGAGACGGCATTAAAAACCATGCAACTTGTTGCTCATACGCGTCGTGTAGCGGTTCTTGGTGATATGTTGGAATTAGGATCTTTCTCTATAGAGGCTCATGAGAAAGCGGGAATACTTGCTGCTCAATGTATCGATGTACTTATTACGGTAGGATCTCGTGCAAAATTGATAGCACAGAAAGCGATAGAAAAAGGAATGTATGAAGCGGCAGTACATTCGTTTGATACTGCGCAGGAAGCAGGACTTAAATTGCAAGAAATAATGAAAGCGGGAGATATTATACTCGTAAAAGGGTCTCATTCTCTTGAATTGGACAAGGTAGTAGAAGAAGTGCGCGCATAATAAGTTTTATTCTATAAATTAAAAACATACACAGAACTGGTGTATGTTTTTAATGGAATAGAAAATTGCTTTCAACTGTCTATTCATGTACAATTGACACTAACTTTGTTCTTATTACTGTACACAAACATTAAGATAGAGCAGAAAATATAACATAATAACAGTACGTCATACACATGAATATAAAAAATATACAATGCAAGGGAATAAAGGGTAAGGCAGTTGTTTGTTTTGTTTTACTATTCTCTATTCTGTCTCTTTCTTATAATCCGCAAATAGTTTCTGCGGCTGACACGACTCCTCCTATTGCATCTGCCCCAACAGCAACACCACAATCCTTAAAAAGTGGGGCAACCTCTAATTCAACAGTGCAGATGAATGAAGCGGGGAATATTTACATGGTGAAGAATGGAACTGGTCCATCAGCAACAGCAAATACTTCTGCAAATTTGACTAACCTGGTAATTAGTGGATCTCCTACGAACTATTCATTTTCAGGTTCAACATATAACTATAATGGGGTATTAGTAGCAAATGGTGTTTCTAGTGTAACCGTAACGCCAACGGGATTGGGGGTTATCACCGTAAATGGAAATGTGGTTTCTTCGGGGAGTGCTTCGGGGGGTATCGCATTAACTGCTGGAACAGAAACCGTTATTGAAGTAATTGCTACAGAGGTGGGTAAAATACCAGTATTATATCTCATTCGAGTTATGAGAGATGTTGTGTTAAGTGAAAATACTTTGTATCAAGGAGGAAAGATAGCAAAGATTTTTGGTTCTGGTGATGTTGGATATGTAGCAGGACAAACAAGAGGTTTAATAATGACAACAACCGATGTGAATGGTGCTACGTGGGGATGTGAGGGTACGGCTATTTCTGGAGCTGATGGACAAGCGTTGGGTACAGGATATCAAAATACACTAGACATCGTTGCGGGTTGTGGAACTGCAGGTATAGCTGCACGACAAGCAAGAGATTATAGAGGAGGTGGTTATAGTGATTGGTATTTACCAAGCAAGGACGAATTTAGTCACATCCTTGATAATGGAGTGAATGCTGTTAAATATTGGACTTCTAGCGAGTATTCGAATCCAAGTTATGCATGGACATATCATGGAGGAACATGGGCTAGTACTCAAGATGGTAAAAGTTGGAACGTTCCTGCCGCTCGTTTTGTACGAACATTTACTGCTTCGCCCCTTACAACTCAAGCTACGCCAACATTTAGTACGAGTGGTGTTGTTCCAGCTGGAACGACGGTGACGATTACTTCAGCAGGTGCTGATGCTATTTATTACACAACCAATGGAAGCATACCCACAACATCTTCAACAAACCAAGCCGTCACGCCACTTGTTATCAATGGCAGTGTGACTGTGAAAGCATTAGCGGTGAAAGCGGGTTACAACAGCGCTATGGCAAGTGCGTACTATACAACCACATATGATTGGAATACAGCAATAAATATTAATCATACAGCGTTTATTGCAAAAAGCTCTGCGGTAGCAAACACGCCGTATACTGTAACGGTACCAGCAGATTTAATTGAGGGGGTATACGATATAGTTGCTGTTGATACTGCTAATAATACATCAAGTGTTGTTCCAGGATGGTTAACTGTCGATAACACAAGTCCTACCGTTGCACTTTCATATAGTGAAAGTCCTGTGAATGCAGGAACAGTAACTATCACCGCAACATATTCTGAACCGATTGCGAGTGTACCTACTATAAGTGTCAATCAGCCGGGGAG
>JBAYWE010000002.1:0-66643 GCA_041674185.1 Minisyncoccota bacterium | reverse complement strand
CAAGCACTCGACTCCAGTGGGAATAACAATACCGGAACACTGACGAATGGTCCGACGTGGCAACAAGCAAACAACTGTAAGACAGGAGGATGTTTGAGTTTTGATGGGGTGGATGATTATGTGAGCGTTACTGATTCGTCATCATTAAATTTTGGGACAGATCAATTTACTGTGTTGTTGTATGGAAAAGCTCAAACTAATCAGGGTACAGCTATGTTTATTAATAAAGGATCTCGTTTTGATGCCAATATAGCTGGATGGCTTATTGGTTTTGCTACATCTCCGTATGTTGTTGTTAGTAGTGATGTGGCAAGAAGAGAATATTCTATAAGTCCGTTTACTCCGAACGCGTGGATACAACTGGGTATTACTAGAGAGGTGGGTGGGAACACATATTTAATAGTAAATGGATCAAGAACATTAATTACGAGCACCGCATATAATGTTACAAATACGGGTTATAATTTATGGATTGGTAAAAGTAATTATTATAACAGTGTTCTAAATGGTCTTATTGACGATGTTCGTGTTTATAATCGTGCACTTTCTGCGTCAGAAATCCTAGTGTTATATAACGCAACAAAATAAGATATTCATAATAATGATCATTTTTTTGTTGAGTTTTTTACTGTTTCTCTGTACTATGTACCGCATGATATGCGGGTATGGTTTAGTGGCAGAATGAGACCTTCCCAAGGTTTAGACACGGGTTCGATTCCCGTTACCCGCTCATAATAAATTATAATTACCCTGCGTGATAATAATTTATTTATAAAATCCAATGCTAGGGAATCGAAGGGTATTCGAAAAAAGTGAACTGCTTCACTTTTTGAGAAACCCAGGCTTTAAAGGAGGAGCGAAGCATGTGCGTAAGCACGGCGAAGCGACGGGTGAAAAGGATTCCCGTTACCCGCTCATAATAAATTATCTATGAAATTTTTCACTCAACTAAAAAAATCAGAAGTAAAAGGAAAAACGATATTATTACGCGTTGATTTTGATGTACACGATGATGATATTAAATATTCACTACGCGTGAAACGTGCCATAGAAACAATTCGTTTTATTCGTACGCGTGGATCTCGGGTGGTTATATTAACTCACAGAGGAAGACCAGCATCCGAGAGAATAATTTCTAATTTCAAGTTTCTAATTTCAAATGAGGAGAATAAAAAATTTTCACTAAAACCGTTTGTAAAAATCATAGAAAAAGAACTAAAAGAAGGAGTTGTTTTTATTCCTGATATTGTGAACGGAAAAAATATTATTACCCAGTCAGACAAAAATATATTTTTGTGTGAAAATCTTCGTTTTTATAAAGGAGAACAGAAAAATAATAAAATCTTTGCAAAGAAATTGGCTCAACTAGGAGATATATATGTGAATGATGCATTTGCGAATTCGCACAGAGCACACGCATCTATGTGCGCTATTACGGCATCTATTCCTTCATATGTGGGTCCTGCGCTTGAAGCAGAATTAGTTGCTCTTAATCGTGTATTAAAAACTCCTCAGCGTCCCTTTGTGGCGCTTGTAGGAGGGGTAAAGGTGTCTGATAAAATTGGATTATTAAATTGGTTTGTCTCACACGCTGATACGATTCTTACGGGAGGAGGGGTGGCAAATACATTTCTTTTGTGGTGCGGATATAATATTGGATCGTCTGTTCATGATGCCGTTTCAACAGTTAAAAAATTTGTGTTACAGTCTAAGATCCAAGTTCCTCGGGATACAGAAATAAAAAACAACTCTATATTTGATATCGGCCCACGAACAGCGCGATGGTATGGTCAAGAAATATCTCGTGCGTATACGATTGTATGGAATGGTCCTCTGGGATTAACTGATGTTCCTCAGTTCCAAAAAGGATCTCGCGCTATATGGCGCGCTATAGAAAAAAGAGCAAAAAGCAACTCGCGAGTTGCTGTTATCATCGGCGGAGGAGAAACGGTTTCATTTATTTGTAAGGAATCAAAACAGATTCCTCAAAACGTATTTTTATCTACAGGAGGGGGAGCCCTTCTTACCTATATGAGTGGTAAAAAAATGCCCGCGTTAGAAACTTTGCGTTAATATATGAAAAGAAAAATTATTGTTTTGTATCATAATGATTGCTTGGATGGATTTTGTGCTTTTTGGGTCGCATGGAAAAAATTTGGTGCGAAAGCTTCTTATTATGCGATTCCTCCGCGTCAGTTTCCGCGTGACTTGCGTACGGTACGAGATACTGATATATACGTTCTTGATAACAGTTTATTAGTAAGTGATATAACTTTCTTACAGAAGAGGGGGTGTCGAGTTGTCATACTTGATCATCACATAAGTAGTGAAAACGATGTACATTTTGCTGATGAATATATGTTTGATGTAGCTCATTCTGGTGCTTTCTTAACATGGAAACATTTCTTTCCTCATATAAGAGTTCCTTGGTTAGTGCGCTATGTTGAAGATGGTGATTTATGGAATTTTAAAATTCCACACACGGATCGTGTTCGTAATATGCTTGTTTTGGGTGGATTTTATTTAAAAAAGTGGGACATATTTTCTCGTGCCTTAGAACAGCCACAACAGAGAAAAAAAATTATTGCACAAGGAGAGATTATAGAACGATATAGAAAAACACTCATTCAACAATCTATTCAAAACGCATATCCTATACGATTTGCTGGACGTATTGTATACGCGGTTAATGAAGCAACGGAAGCTATTCGTTCTGAGGTGGCTCATGCATTGTACAAAAAATATCCTCCCTTTTCTGTCGTTTGGTCTCAAGAAGGGGATGTATTTCATGTATCATTACGATCAAATGGTACCTATGATGTGTCAAAATTAGCTCAGAGGTATGGAGGGGGAGGACATGCGGCTGCCGCTGGTTTTCTAGTTCCTTCTTGTAAACCATTTCCATGGCGGAGGATGAAAGAATCAAAAAAAAGTGTATAATACATGTTATATATGTCTACGCAGACTCATTTTATTATCTATACTGATGGAGGATCTCGGGGAAATCCTGGTCCGAGTGCTATTGGTGTTTTTATTCCTGACCGCGATAAACGATATGGGGAATATATTGGAGAAGGAACCAATAATACCGCAGAATATCAAGCGATTGTTTTTGCTTTAAAAAAGGCAAAGAGTTTATTAGGATCTCATATTGCTCAACAGACTTGTATTGAAATACGTTCAGATAGTCAATTAGTGGTGAATCAATTATCAGGAATATTTAAATTAAAAGAACCAGAATTGTTTTCTTATTTTGTTTCTATTTGGAATCTAAAACAGGAATTTAAGGAAGTTTTGTTTATACATATTCCTCGAGAACAGAATGGTGTTGCGGATCGAATGGTAAACGAAGCCCTTGATGAACATCAAAAAAGATCTCTATTTTAATTATTATTCTATATGCATACACACCATTCTTTTGAAGGAAAATTTGAACATGACACGATGCATCAAAATGAATATCATATACAGTTGGATTCTGCTGTTCTTGAAAAATATCAGGCTGAGTTTGGAGAAATCTTTTCCATGCGTGCGCTCTCTTTATTAACAGAGGGAGATGAGCTGCTCATGCAAGACGTTGATACACTCATTACGCGGAGTCATATATATGCAGGAGAGGTACTTCTTCTCCAAGAATTAGCAGACGTTAAGGATGGATCTGTCGAGGGTATGCGAGGGTTATTAGATCGTCAGGAGGAAGCTCATACACAGTTTATAGATGCCCTTACGACGCTGTATACTCATGCGGTTGAAAAAGGAAAACAAATTCCATTTGAAATACAAGAGATTTCTCGTGTACGTTCAATACAAATTGCTCTTTTCATTGCGTATGAGGATGAAAATAGAACAATAATACACCCTCTTTCTAAAAGTGCATAATCTTTGTATATAAGGTTATTTGACACAATCTTTATTTTATTATATTTTAATATTGGCACGCAGGATAACAGCCCAACATCACTTTTTAACTTTATAATTTATTGAGTTTAAAAGTGGTGTTGGGAGGAAAGTCCGGACACTCAATCTCGTGCTATGCACGAGGTATGTGTAGTGGGTAATTCCCATCGAGTGTAAGCTTAGAGGTGCGAACAGAGACGTTGTATTACGAAAGCAATACAACATCCTCCGAAGCTTTATGTGGAGGAGGATGAGCTCTTATAGTAATATAAGAGGTGAAACGGCAAAATCCTTACATGAGTGCAAGACCGTATCCAGCTCCACCTTTAGAAAATAGAAATTTCTATACTCTAAAGGTGGGGTTGGATGAGTCGCTTGAGCCTGAGAGTAATTGATGGCCCAGATAAATTGTTATCGATCTATATTATATACCGATATAGTGAACAGAATCCGGCTTATATGCGTGCCGGTTTTGTTTTTTTGTACTTTGTGGTACGATATTTATATAATTTTTATTATTAATATAGTATGACATCGGTGATAAAAACCGCTGTTGATATTCTGAGATGAAATCTAGGAGAGATTATTTTTTTGAAAATTTTTGGCGGTATATCACCAATATCTGGACATTTGCCTCTATTCTTGTGGTATTATTGGATTTTTTTGGGAACGATCAGTATCATTATTTAGTGACTCCCTTTTCTGTTATTTACGGTTCTTTACTGAGTATTTTTGTGGGAACGAAGGAATTTAATAGGTGGTTTGAGCGAAATGATGGGGGGCGTCATCCGGGTGAATTATTTGTTGCAGTGTGGAGTGCTTTATTTATGGGACTTGCGATAGCTTCTTTCTGGATGGGAAGTGCTTTTACTATTTCTCCTGATGTCACCTCTATATATATTATGGTTCTCATGGTTTTTGCTATTACACAAAGCTCTAAACAGATACATCTCAAAAAGCGTAAAAGAAAATAATCTTATGTCTCGTTATCATATCTACCGGATGTTATTTTTGTTTGTCTATGTGTTGTGTGCCTGTACGGTTGTTTTAATGGTGAGTCCTTCTTATATTTTTTCAATTTGTCTTGTGCTTCTGGTGCCTTCCGTTGTTAATTTCATGTGGTTGCGCCATGCTCGTATGCGAGTATTTATTTTCTCTCTTATATCTGCGCTTATTTTTGCTCCTCCCGTTGAGCTTGCAGCTCGTTTAGCAAATGCATGGGATGTACAGTCGGTATTTCCTCGACTTTTTGGATTGGTTCCATTTGAGAATATGTTATTCGCGTTCCTGAACTTTTTTTGGGCCCTTTCATTCTATGAATATTTTATAGACAAAGATCATCAACAACGACACATATCAAAATATTTTAAGTTTCTTGTAGGGTTATATGTTGTTTTTGCAGGAGTGGTTTTTTCACTTTATTTTTATGATCCCACCACCGTTTCACTGCAGTATATGATTCTTGCAGTTATTGTTTTATTTATTCCTGCGGTGCTTATTTTTAGTCATCGTCCGCACCTTATTAAAAAAACACTTATTCCCACTTTATTTTTTGCGATTATATTTTTTATATATGAGGTCGTTTCTCTCGTTGTGGGAAGTTGGTGGTGGCCAGGAGAATATGTATTTCCCATTATGTTGTGTGGCCACGTATTTCCTATTGATGATGTTATTATTTGGTATTTTGTTTCAACTCCCGTGCTTATTGGAGGATATGAGTTTTTTGCAGATGATGATAGATAATAAAAATGTTCATACGGTTCTATGGACATTTTTTTATTTTGTGATATATTTATTATCTGGCCACAAGGCGTGGTCTGTTGTACTCTATAATTCTATTCATTTTTTAAAGTGGGAGTCAGTATATGAACAAAGGAAAAAATTGTACTCAGAAAGTTCTACAACTCAAGAAGAAAGCTCAACTTGAGTTTAAAGAGGGAATTATTGGTCCGCACACATGGGAGCTTCTATTCCTACAAGCGGAGATTTCTATTCCTGATAATTTTCTAAGCACCATTCCTTCTACAGAGAGTTTAAAAAACGTTAAACGCTCAAGTGAAGAGATGGTTCTCATTGGCTTGAACAAGGTGGGAAGTGTTCAGATTAATGGGCTTTTCTGGGAAAAATTAGGGGTATCCTTTAAAAATGATCTTACCTCCAATGATTTTGATTTTAATAAATTTCTTCAGGTAGGATTTTGTGTTGAAGAGGGCGTTTATATTGCAAAGCCGAGTGGCGTTTCACTCGGTAAAAAACCTTTAGAACAAAAACAGGATCTGGAAGAAGATTCATTTGTGCCTTTTATGGGATTACAGATAATCCCTGAAGCGGTTCATAAGAATCTTTTTGATAAATTTCTCAATCGTAATCACATGGTTCGATGTAATTCTGTCTATAAGAACACTGTTCTTGTGGGAGGGGGCGACCATGTTATACGTCTTGCTGATACAGGGATCCACCCCAGTAGAGTTTCCTTGGGTATGGCAAAACGAGTATATGTTTAGTTTAGAATTTTTGTTTTTATAAAAAGCCCGGTTTATCCGGGTTTTTATTTTTTTATTTTTCTTTTGAAATTTGCTCTGTTATGTATGTAGACCAACTTTCTGTTTCTTTCTTATTTGCCTCTAATTTTGCAAGTTCTTCTAAAATATGTTTGTTATTATCTTCAGCATATTTATTTTGTAAATAGGTATAGGTAATATCTATTTTAATAAGTGTTTCTTGCGCATCATCTAAGTAATCTTGCAATATCTCTTGCTTTGTTTTCATACGTATGAATTAGTAATAATGGTTTGTAGTGTATCGTATTGGAAGAAAGGACGCAAGACATATCTCCCCAGGATTTCTGCTTTATGATATACTATTCCTATATGTCACATACTAATCGAAAACGTGTTAATATTCCGTCGGTTCATTTAAATGTTTGTCCTATGTCTCAAAAAGACATGACAGATCTTGTACATCAGAAAGTTTCCGTTATTAATAAAGAGTTGTTAGAGGGATTGGAGTTTATTGGTTCATACCCTAAATCAGTTACTTTTTTTGGATCAGCTCGATTTAAAGAAGATAATCCCTATTATATACAAGCACGACGTATTGCATCTCTTTTGGCTCAGCGAGGATTTGCTGTGGTGAGTGGCGGGGGACCAGGTATTATGGAGGCGGCTAATAGGGGGGCATTTGATGTTGATGGGAGTTCTATTGGATTTAATATTGTATTACCAAAGGAGCAAGTTATGAATCCGTATGTTCAAGAACATGTTGATTTTCAATATTTCTTTACGCGCAAAGTTTCACTCACTTTTTCTGCTGAGGCGTACATTTATTTTCCGGGTGGGTTTGGTACGATGGATGAGTTTTTTGAGATTCTTACTCTCGTACAAACAAGAAAAATTCCTCAAGTACCCATGATTCTTGTGGGAACTGATTTTTGGACACCACTCAAACATTTTCTAGAAAATCTGATGTATAAAACACATCAGACCATCAATAAGGAAGATATGAATTTATTCACTATTACTGATGATGAAGATGAAATATTAGAGATCGTCAAAAAGGCCCCGATGAGAAAAGAATAATTTTTATAGCTTCTTGTCTATGTTGTATAAACGAATTATTAGACCTATTTTATTTTTATTTTCTCCTGATTGGTTACATCTTACCACCGTTCAATTTGGTTCGTGGTTGGGGGCCTGGGGTGTTTCACGAGGCTTACTCACCTTTCTTTTTTCATATACCCATCCGTCTTTAGAAACTCACGTATGTGGTATTTCGTTTAAAAATCCTATTGGACTTGCGGGGGGGTTTGATAAAGATGCTCAGCTCATTCAGACTATACCCTGTATAGGATTTGGATTTACTGAGGTTGGTTCTATTACTCGATACGCGTATGCGGGAAATCCACATCCGTGGAGTGTTCGTCTTAAAAAAGATGAATCTCTTATTGTAAATTATGGACTTAAGAATAAAGGGGCAACTGTGTTGACCCCCTATATTCAAAAACAACATCGCACCTGTCCTGTGGTGGTTAATATTGCAAAAACAAATGATGCAAAAATTAAAGGAGATGATTCTATTGCAGATTATATTGCTTCATTTCGGTTATTACAGCACGTTGCTGATTTGATTAATATTAATATCAGTTGTCCGAATTCGGGTGATGGTATTCTTTTTTGTGAAGACATGGGATTACTCAAAAAATTATTAGATGCTCTCCAGGCAGAGAAGTCGCAGAAACCTATTTTTTTAAAACTAAAACCTGATATTTCGAATGATATGGTTCGTGCTATTGTTGCTCTCGTAAAAAACTATTCGTGTGTAACTGGATTTATTGTCTCTAATCTTACTCGGAATAGGAATTTGTTATCCCATACTCAATTAGCTGATATTGAGCAGTATAAAGGGGGGATATCTGGAAAACCTATGCAAAAACTCTCCACCGAAATGATTCGAAGTATTTATGTTCTTACGGGTGGGGCGTATCCTATTATTGGTGTGGGGGGAATTTTTAGTGCCAAAGATGCTTATGAAAAGATTCGTGCGGGAGCATCGCTTGTTGAGTTAATGACGGGAATGATATTTGAAGGACCTTTCTTGATTAAGCGTATAAATAAAGGGTTAGTGAAACTTTTAAAAAAGGATGGATTTCATTCTGTTACCGAAGCGGTGGGAGCGGACCATGTGAGAAGTGTCTAATTTTTCTGCCTATCGGTAGACAGAAAACATCTAGTATCTAAATTTAAGAAATAAAATTTATTAGAAATTTGAAATTAAATAATTAAAATCCCCCTAGGGGGATTTTAATTATTTTTTGTGTCCTTTTTTACGAGCAAGACTATAGGTGCATATAAGTGTCTTATACCATGTATAAAAGACACCAGTGATAATAAATGCTATTTCAAAAGGAATGAGTATTTGATATAGCAATTCGGGACTCGCATACATAGAAACAAAAGAGAGGAGGAGCAATATAATACCTATACCAAAAAAGTATTTTCCTCCTAATTCATTTACTGTGTACCAAATATCTTTGTCTATAAAAACATATTTTGATATGCGAAATCCGTATACGATATTTACAGGAATCTTTCTATATATTAAGGGGAGTGAAATAATCGCAAATAATATACCGACGATGAAAAAAGTAAGTGTGGGTATGTAGTCCATATGTTATTTATTTTTTGTATATAATATAGCACTTATAATAAATGTAGTGAGAAACATGAGTGCTCCATAGAAACAGGGGGTGAGGAATGGATTGACGAGTCCTACTGCACATCCTGTGCTACAGGCTCGTCCGTTTATCCAATCAATAAATTCGATGGCGAAATTAGTCCATGCAAATAATGTACCGACCAGAAGAAGAATAAACTCTGCTTGTATAAGTTTTTTCATATACCTCTATTTTATCACTTTCTTTACATTAAGAAAGGGGATTGTATTTATCTAAAATAATGATAGATTTTATATATAATTTGGAGGGGTCGCATAGTGGTCTAGTGCGCTCGCTTGGAAAGCGAGTATATCGAAAGGTATCGGGAGTTCGAATCTCCCCCTCTCCGCCTTCGCTCGCCGAAGCGAGCTACGGCGGACACAGTCCGCAAAAAGAACTTTTAATTAGATGATCTAAAATCTATGAAAAAGTTAGAATTTAAAAAAGATAATTACAGAAGGGTTCGGGGAGGATCTTCAAAATTTTTGAACATATCTTGTTCGCAGTGTGGAACTTTTGTTGCCTTGTATCAAAAAGATGGCATCGGATCGTTAAAACGAATGTATCTCGATAGAATATCTGCTCCCGAGGAATTAACTCAATTAAGAAATTATCCACTTGAAAAAATATCCCCTTTGACCTGTACAAAATGCAAAGAGATTATGGGAATTCCTTTTTTATATGAAAAGGAAAAACGTCCTTCGTTTCGTATGATTCATGGATCGTTTAGTAAAAAAGTAGAAAAGATAAAAATATGAAAATTCTAAAGATCACAAAAGAAAATGCTCAATTTCAGATATTTCATGCATTGAAAACAAATAGAGAAAAAAGAAATAAAGAAGGGTTTATTTTTGAGGGAGTACGAAATGTCAATAACGCCATTGCCTATAAGTGGAAGATACAGGCGGTACTTTTTTCATCAGATGGGGGACTTTCTCCATGGGCGAAGCATATTATTGAACATGCAAAAGCTGAGGTGTGCTACGATCTTTCAAAAGAGCTTTTGGCAAAATTAAGCAATAAAGAAGAGACTTCAGAAATACTTATGGTAGCTAAAATACCCGAAGATGATTTACATAAAATAAAAATACATAATACTTTATTAGTTGTTGTTTTTGATAGACCTTCAAGTCCAGGAAATTTAGGAACTCTTATTCGATCGTGTGATGCGTTTGGAGTGGACGGCCTCATTATTACGGGGCATGCGGTTGATGTATACGATCCAGAAACAATTAGCGCAACGACGGGTTCATTATTCTTACTGCCCATTGTTCGTATTCCTTCTCAAACAGAAGTTGAAGTATGGATTAAGAATTTAAAAGAAAAATTTCCTCATTTACAAATTGTGGGTACTGATGAGCATGGAAGTCATACGGTGTATGCGCATGATTTCAATAAACCTACTATTTTACTTGTTGGCAATGAGAAACTAGGACTAAGCGTTGGATATAAAGCATTAGCTGATGAAATGGTTGCAATTCCCATACAAGGGTCCGCAAGTTCATTAAACGTTGCTGTTGCTACGTCAATTATCATCTCTGAAATTAAAAGACAAAGAAATATATAAAAAAGGAAAGAAATAGTAGTTTTGGATTGTATAAGAGGTAGATGGGCTGAAATATACGTCACTTTAGCTCTCTATCGTATAATATTAATTCAAAAAAATGTTATGAAAAAAAACATATTAGGATTTGGAGTGTTGGTGTTTATGGTTGGGATTATTGCAATTTCAACAGGTACTGCACTCGCGTATCAAGGAGATCCCACACGCGTTGGTCCAAATTATTCAGTAGAACGTCATACGGCAATGACCCAGGCGTTTGAGAATAAAGATTACACCGCGTGGAAAAATCTTATGCAAAATAAAGGAAGAGCAAGTCAGGTTATTACTCAAGCTAATTTTGCAAAATTTGTAGAAGCTCGTAATTTAGCGGTACAGGGTAAAACAGTGGAAGCTCAGAAAATTCGTCAAGAGCTTGGACTTGGCACACAAAATGGACTCGGGAGAATGGGTGGTACGGGAAGAGGTTTTAACCGTTAATAATTTATGTATCCTACTCAATTCAAATCAGTATATTTAGAATTGAGTAGGATACACGCATATTTTTTAAAGTATTGTATATGAGCGATAGTACGGTATTAACTGATGAAGAAATTGTAGAAAGAGTTCGCTCAGATGATCGAGAACTTTTTGCAGTTCTTATGGATCGCTATACTGACAAACTTTTGAGATATGCAAATCATCTTGTTCATGATGAGGGGGGCGCACAGCACATTGTACAAGATGCTTTTATAAATGCCTATATTCATTTGCATGGATTTGATGTTCAAAAGAAGTTTTCAAGTTGGCTGTATCGTATTGTTCATAATGAAGCGATGAATGTCGTTAAAAAATATAAGAAAGAGATACCTCTTATAGATGATTTTGATATGAAGGACGATTACAGTCTTGAAGAAGAATTTGAACAAAAAGAGATTCAGGCACAGGTGGAAACATGTCTCAGTGCTCTTCCTCTTCTTTATTCTGAACCCCTGAGTCTGTATTATTTAGATGATAAATCATATGAAGAAATTAGTACTATTTTAAGAATTCCCATGGGAACAGTTGCAACTCGTATACGTCGGGCGAAGAAAATAATAAAAAAAATATGTCAGAAGAATTAAAAAATATTTCCGCTGTGGTTATGGAGAAAATTTCGCATAATAAAATAAAAATGCGTTCAAAAATATATTTTGTTGTCGGATCCATAAGTACCTTTGTCGGACTTGTGGGATCGGTAGTTCTCTCTGTCTTCTTAGTTGGATTTATACGATTTTCTATACGCACCCATCGTCCTATGGGAGGATATAGATTTGATCGAATGATGGAACTTTTTCCTTGGTGGGCTCCCATACTTATTCTGGGAAGTTTTGTTTTGGGGATTTGGTTATTGCGTATGTACGATTTTTCTTTTAAGAAAAATTTTAAACTCATTGCGGGGGGATTTATTGTCGCGATTATTATAGGGGGATTTATAATTGATACCTTGGGATTAATGACTTTCCTTGCTCGTCGGGGTCCTATACGAGGACTTATGAAGCCCTATATACAACAGGATATGCCCCAAGATGAGTTTCGGCGGATGAGAAATTAAAGATATTCTTTTATAACCCCATTCGTGTATTCTTTCTTTGTGTGTTATTCTATCTGTATATGAATACTGAAGAACAAAAAATTTCACCTGAATCAAGTTGTCGTAAAAAATATTCTGGAAATACGTGTGCTACTCCGAGTTGTATATATGGCGTCGCGTTTATTGGTGCTGCTATTTATTTTGTGCAACAAGCAGATACGTTTTTTTGGGCGGGAGCTCTTGGTATTTTAAAGGCTTTGGTATGGCCCGCGATACTGGTATATCACGCGCTTGGATTTCTACAGATATAATATATATGTGGAAAGAGAAAGAAAATACCATCTATCGGGAATTCATATTTACTTCATTTCACGATGCTCTTGTTTTTGTAAATAAAATAGGAGTTCTTGCGGAAGAAATACAACATCATCCCGATATATTATTGTATGATTACAAACACGTTCGTGTTACTCTCACTACGCATGACGCAGAAATGGTAACAGATAAAGATAGAGCGCTTGCTCAAAAAATAGACGAAATTATTTAATCTTTTTCTACGAGTTCTCCTAGGTTTAATTCGTGGGTAATTTTTATTTCTTTTACAAATTCAGGGAAGTGACTTACGAGAATCATAGCTCCTTCATATGCATTTAAGGCTTCTGCAATAATGGGGAGATGACGGAAGTTTATATGATTCGTGGGTTCATCGAGTATTAATAGTCCTGGGTGTTCGAGGGCTATTTTAGCAAATGCCACAAGTCCTTTTTGTCCTTCAGATAGAGACCCTATTTTTGTCTTTAATATTTCACTATCCAATAGAAATCCCGCGGCGTATGAGCGAAGCTCTTCTTCACCACCTACTTTCATTGCTTTCCGGAGCGCTTCGTATGTTGTTTCTTCAAAATCAAGTGCGGAAAAATCTTGACGATAATATCCAATATGAACTCCTTTCGCAACTGTTTCTCCCTGTGCATGCCCAGTGGCGAGTGTTTGGAGAAGTGTTGTTTTTCCTATTCCATTGGGTCCCGTAAGTAAGAGGCGTTCTTTCTTGCGTAGTTCTATATGTACTTTCTTAGTAACGGGAATTTGTTCATACGGATGCATAATAGAAACCGATGAAAGAGATAGAAGAACGCCTCCGGTGTGTTCTTGACAAGGGATGGAGAATTTTCTAATTGTTTTATCTTCTCGGCGTACTTCCACGGTGTCTTCTTCTAGTTCTTCAATTTTTTCTCTCATTTTACGCGCCACATCACGCAAATGTCCTCCTTTTTGCCCAAAGAAGTTTGCTTTTTCTTTTCGATGTTCAATGTCTTTTTCTAGGCGCGCATTTTTCATACGTTCACGTTCTCGGCGTGCTTGGATATCTGCGACTACCTTAAAATAGTTTCCGGTGTATTGTTCTATAATGTGTGAAAATGCTTCCAAATAAAACACGCCGTGTGTGAATGCATTTAAGAAATCTGCGTCATGAGAAATAACAATACAGGTTTTAGAATATTCAACGAGAAACTTTTTCAGATGCGCAATACCTGCTTTATCGAGGTTATTTGTGGGCTCATCTAATAATAAAATATCTGGATTTTGAATAAGTGCTTGTGCAAGGAGGAGTCGTGCCTGTTGCCCTCCTGAAAATGTATTGAGTATTTTATCGTGCGATGTAGAAAGGTGGACCACATCTAATACCGTGTCTATTTGTGGATCTATATCATATATTTTTTTAGGGAATACACTCTCAAAAAATTCTTTTACGGTCCAATTCATTTGTTCGCGAGGAATGACTTGTCGCGATGTCGCGATGGTAATTCCGGGGATGGTGGTAATACTACCTGATTCTGGTTTGAGTGTGCCAGTAATGAGTTTAAATATAGTACTTTTTCCTGCGCCATTTTGTCCCATGAGGGTCATTTTGCTTCCTCGGCGTATAGAAAAACTCGCTTCTCGTAAAATAGGTTTCTTATGTCCAAATTCAAAGGTTACTTCATTAAATCGAAGAATTGTTTCGTCTTGTGCCATGTCGCCTTATACTGCCTTATATTCCGTTATTTCGCAAGGGCTTATAATTAGTTTATAGTATATAGCTGTTATGGTTTCATGTGGTGTGTATGCTATACTATACAGAACGGTCATTTTATTATTAATAGAATAAGAACATATATTTTATGGAAGAAATAAAAAAAGGAGGATGTCCTGAGGGATGTGTCTGTTTTATGTGTCAACAAAGACCTATGGGAAAAAGTGGGTGTTGTGGAAATTATATCTTAGTTCGTATTATTTTAACTTTGTTGATTTTTGCATTTGTTTTTTTTGCGGGGGTTTGGTTTGGTAAAATGTCATTTTTGTTTAGACAAGGAGGACATGATGATCAGTATGGATATGGCCGTTTCATGCAAAATCGTTCCAGTATTTATTCTGAAGATGGGCGTTGTGGGGGAATGGATCGTTTTGTAGTTCCTACGCAGGAATCAACTTTAAATACCACCTCTTCATCTGGTGAATAGGGGTATATACTTTTTATAAAAATCACCTTGATGTGTATCAGGGTGATTTTTTTCTTATTTCCCTGGTGTGAGAAATAATTTTTGATATCGTTGTATGCTCAGCGCTCCTACACCGAGGGCAATTATACCGAGAATACTGAGCGAAGATAATAAACTAAATTGACTTGTCATAAATCCAAACCACGCAAGGGCAAAAATAGAGACGGTGTTTGTGGTTGATGATCTTACTGAAAGTACGGTCGCTCGTATTTCTTCTGTGTCAATGTGTTTATTAATAAAATCTCCTAAGAAGGGACTCATAAATCCGCGTACTAAATTTTGAAATAATATGAGATATGCGAGTGGCCAAAAAGGAAATAATCCCATAAGTAGAATAGGTATTGCGATACAGGCAGTCATCCATAGAATAGAATTCCGTTCTGTAGTGAAGTTTGCCATTTGATGTGCATAGCGGCTTGATACCCACGCAACAATATTGATGAGAAAAAATATAAATCCATAATATGCAATGTGAATACCAACTCTTTCGAAATATGGGTTATAGGTAAAAAACCATATTTTTGATGTTCCCGCGATGAATGCAGAAAATCCGATAATCCATCGTATGTATTTATTTCTGAGCGCACATAATACTCCTGCCTTGAGAATACGTATTTGCTCTGAGGCGCTATATTTCTTTGTTTGAGTCGACTCTTTGAATCGAAAAGAAATAATAAGAGGTATTCCCATAGGAATAATAGAGAAGATGAGAGGGAGTCTTGGGTGTATGGTTACCAACGCGCTCACTATCAGTGCGCAGCATGCCATGAGTAAGAATCGTGATCCCACCGCACGTCCTTCCACTTTTTTGAATTGTGTGTGATGTCCTCCATTTTTAAGGCTACTATATAGAAGTGAGACGTCCGCTCCTGATTGAAATGAATATCCAATTGCCCAGGCTATGTTTGCTGTCCATGCAAGGAGGGGAGATGACATACAGGCAAATAAACATATGCTTATAAATAATAGCATGCGTCCGAAAATGAGCATTGTTCTTTTTCCGATAATATCTGCGAGTGTTCCTGAGGGAATATCTAACAAGACACAAATAATAACAACTGCGGATTCCATAAAATAGATATCCGAAAGCGTCATGTGCCCTAATTTTTGTAGCGAGATGATAAGAACGGGTCCCCAGAATAGTGGTTCATTAAATAAAACATACCACTTATAGAGAGACACATTACGATTCATATCTTTCTGATTCATTTCTTTTCTCCTTATGTTTGTTATGAAATTGTAAAGAACGAATACTGAACAAAAAATCTCGACTTTTATTCAGTCGAGATTTTCTTAATTTGAAAAAAATAGATTCTAAAAATTATGCGTATCACGACTAAATATAAGCGTTTGTGTTCCATAAGTGGTAACGGCGAAAAGACCGCATACTTGTGGTTTTTGAATATTGCTCATATTTACGTGATGATGATGTCTGTGCATATTTTTCTTATATATACTATAACGAACCATGTCAAGATTTGTTTCACCTCTTTACAAATAAAAAACAAAAACGTCATAGAGACGTGTTTGTGTGTGTTTCTTATCTCGAGTTGGAACTGCTGGTAGTTATTTGGTTATATAGAAACTTATGTTTATAACAAGCTTTTAAGAAAATTTTCAATAAGATCTTTTATTTGATCTTTTATTTGACGTGTGAATTCAAGAGATTGATTTTTGGGGTCTACAACATTCCATATAACAACTTTTTGGTTATTTCTAAGATTGTCGGGGATTAAATCTCGTTCATCTACTGTTAGAATAATCTTTTCTGCGTCATTAATCATTTCTTGAGTAACTTGTTTGCGGATATTTTTAGAAATATCCAATCCTTCTTCTTTCATGACTATGTTTAGATTGTCTATAATCGAACCCAATTCTTCAATTGGTTGTTCTGCCCCGCTTAATTTAATACCCGCAGAGATTACTTCGTGTCTATTATCAGTCATTTTTCTGAATAAAGCTTCAGCCATTTGGCTCCTTCCTACATTTCCTCTGCAAAGGAATAGAATTTTCATAAATTTATTTTACTTTTTTGAATAAATTTTTTTCTGCTCACCATCGTGGATGATGTTGACAACTCTATTACAGAAGCATCACTTCTTGGTAAACATATTCATATTCCGATTAATCCATCAGATTATGGCTAGTTTACTATTCACCATAATGGATGTGTGTATGTGCTTAAAAAAGCAAAGACACATCTCTTAGATTAACATCATTATTTTATCATACTTATCTTTATTCACCATAATACAAAAACAAATCTATGTCTTACTACGATCAAATCATTGATACACCATTGCGAGCAGCACGTATTGCAAAACAACTCAGCCAACTCCAGGTTGCAGCTCATCTACATCTAAAAAATAATACGATGATTTCTCGATGGGAGAAACAACACGCCTATCCTTGTTTAGAGCATGCATTACGACTCTCTTCATTATATGAAGTTCCAGCAGAAATATTGTTCTCCTATATTCTAAGGGTTCCTGATAATACTTCGGCTACTATTGAATAAAATTTAATTGCCTAGACATCTAAGTTGTCGTATAATATATAATATTATTATATTGTTATATAATCGATATCAAAAGAGACTAATTTTTTATTGATAATACACGAACATCTCTTTGTGTTTCAAAAATTATGAAAATAAGAGAAATTAAAATTCACGGAATTAAATCTCATGTAGATACGACAATAACTACGCCAGACTATACGGTTTTTGTTGGGGAGAATAATTCTGGTAAGAGTAATATATTATTTGCTTTCTTATGGTTTTTTGGGAAAGAAAAAATTTCATCAAAGGATCTAAATAGCTCTGTTAAAGATGATCCGTATGTTGAGGTTGAATTCGAGGTAAAAGAAGATGAGGAATTCAGTCATCCTGCTGAATATCTTGTTGACAAAAAATTTAGAGTAAGGGCTACAATAAGTAAAAGTAAGGTGCTTGAAAAAGCTGTAGCGTGCGAGTATTTCGGCTATACAGGAAATACTGAAGATACAATAAAAGACACTAAATTACTCGGTTGGAAGACAGTGGCCAAACCTAGTTTTGGTGATGTTATTTACATACCTTCAGTTAGGCCGCTTAGTGAGGAATTAAAATTTACCGCCAATTCATCACTGAATCAACTTGTAACAAAAAATATAATCACAAGAATAAAAATTGAGGACGAGAAAAATCAATACTACAGCAAAGTGATAGATTCTATTACAGGCCTTTCGATTTTTATTAGTGAAGGAGAAGGTAGCGCTATTCAAAAACTTAAAACCGATATATCCAATAAGATGTTGGATTACGGTAAGGTCAAAATAGGTTTTGATCTGGTTCCTCCTGATGCAGACGATCTAATAAAATCTTGTTTTCGTCCACATACAAGTATAGATGGAACCGATGATAAATTACCCTTGAGTTCACAAGGTGATGGATTTCAACGCTCTATGATGTTTTCATTGATATCTAATCTTGCTGAACTTAATAAGGAAGATCAAAAATCTTCAAAAAAGACAGCAAAAAATGATTGCACTTTTTATATAATTGAAGAACCTGAACTATTCCTACATCCTAATCATCAAACTTATTTTAGAAACAAATTGGAAGAAATTTCTGTGACAGCAGATTCTCAGGTGATCATAACATCACACTCACCATATTTTCTCAACAACGTCGAAGATTTCTCTCAAATAAAAAGAGTTTATGCGGACGATACTATTTCTAAGGTTGCGATTGTTACCGAGAAAGATGTTGAAGATATCTGCCTAGAGAATGGAAAGTTAATGGCTTTGGCAAAGAATGAGTGTCGAAACCCAAAATTATCTAAAGACGATTTGGAAATTGAATCTGGAACAATCTCAAAAACAGACCATCTTAGATATCTCCTTTGGATTGATCCAACTAGAGCTAATGCCTTTCTTTCTCAGAAAGTCATCCTCGTTGAGGGTCCTACAGAAAAAGCCTTTTTCTCTTTTCTCTTCAATAACCCTAAGGGGACTTTTTATAATGAGAGTCACACGGCTAAAATCACTATTGTTGATACTGTTGGTAAATATCATTTTTATAAATTTGCGAAGTTACTTGCAAAATTCGGTATTAAGGTTTGGTGTATTCATGATGGAGATAACGATGCTTGTTCAAATGGTATTTCACACAAATACTTAAACGAGATAATCGAGAAAATGAAGACTGATGGAACGATTATAGATTTTCTTAGGTTAGATCCAGACCTAGAACAAAGCATTGGTGTCGCAAAAGGAGTAAATGCAGATATTGAGATGTACGTTAACCTTGAACAAAATACAAATAAATGTACAGAGTCAGTAAACTATTTGAAAATAGTAGAGTTTGTAAAGAAAATTATCGAAGCATAAGTTAAGCGATCCCACTGAGGATCATAGAAATAAGCAGAATACTAAATTGTTTAGTAACATTGATGTGGACAATGTTGGAAACCAAATCTCAGTAAACCTATCTGATGGGAAGGACATTCATGGTCTTGATCTAAATCCCACACAAGTTAATTTACTACAATAAGTTTTTCTAAAAAAGAGATGTTGTTTTAATCCTTCTTGTATATTTATCGGTTACTATACCAAGCACCAATCTTACCAATAATCAAAATAAAAACACCCAAAATTGTTAATCCTAGCCATTCGCTGACTCTAGCAATACTACAAAGGAATAAAGAAAAAATAATAACGATCCATGCGAAGAGGATAACTCTCTTCCATCTTTTACTTGTCAATTCTATTTCGACTGGATTTTCCTTCTCTGTTGAAACGAAAACTCTCTCTTTTTGTATGGGATTTCCACAGTGAGGACATGATGAAGCATTTTCTGAGATTTCACTATTACACTCAGAACATTTAATAAGTGACATATGTTTATTTTATTAATAAGATCATTTTACAATAAAAATCATTTTGGGAAAATACCATTCCTAATGATTTCCTTCGCGAGTTTTTTAAAATGCTCATATTCCCTTTGATAGACTGCAATTATTTCATCTAGATTCATTTCCCATATCTCTTTATCTAATTGTTTGGAAATGGATATGTATTCTCTTGTCTTTCCCTTATTAATTCTATATTTATTTTGTCGAGCAATTATCTGAACACACTCAGTCAACCTTTTTGAAATATCTTTTATAGTAGAATTTTTATAATTCTTTGAGGCAATGTTCAGCTTTATTGAATCTCCCTGGTATTGTATTCCGATATTATATTTATTCAACTTGGTCAATTCGTGAAATGAATACATGATTTGCAATAGTGCAGTACCATGTGTTTCGTCAATTTCCGGTTTATCTTTATCTAATACCATGCTATCAGCAATAACACCTAGAAAACTTCTTTGTAATATTGTCTCAAGCTGATTTTGTGCGATATATTTCTGTTTGTCAGAGCAGCGTTCTAAGTTTTCTAATTTTTGTGCCTTTGTTTTCCATCCATCTTCAAATACGTTTGCGTATTGAGAATGGTTGGAGATAAAGTCTTCAACACAAACAACTAATCGTTCTACAGTGTGTATGTATTCATTCAATACAAATTCATCAAATGAAGAAGGTTTTTTTCTTTTATAATTCTTTAGGTTAGAAAATATTTGTTGATATGTAATGTTAACCCATGATTCATTCACCGCTTTGGTTTTTTCTTGTACAAGAGTTAGATATGCGAAATATCTGTTAGTGTTTTGAAAGAAGGATGATGAATCGCTTTGGATAGTGGCTAGATACTTACTCAACTGATTGTCATGTTCACTGGATTTAATTTTATTTTCAATTACATACACATCTGAATCTGCTCGAATTATTATGTCAATATTTTTATATTCCGATAGACATTGGAAAGTTGAATATATTTTTGCCTTTGGATTGATGATTTGCAACAACTGTGATTTTTCAATAGGTGTAAGTGGTGAGTCTGAAAATAACCAACACATCATTTGAGAGTGAATTCTTTCGATTGAAGCGATGCCAAGTATTTCAAATAAATTTTGTTTCATAATAACCTACTCACATATCAAGTTCATTACTTATAATTTACTCAGATTATAAATATATTCAATGGAAAATATAAACGGAGAGTGTATAACTCTCCGCGAAATTCTAATTCAATATAGCAACAGCACTTGTAAAAGCTTTTTTCTTAAGTGCATCTCCCGATCCATACCACATAGATTTTAATCTCGTGGAATTATCCTTAAACGAGTTACTATTGGGACGCTGTTTTCTGCATTATAATTATTTCCAGAAGAAGGAACTGGTTTAGTAACTTCCAGTAATCCGGCAATAACTCCAATATTTCCAATTACGATCCTTGCTGTATAGCTTCCTATAGCAATTTCATTTTTGGAGAATGTATAACTTCCAGAATTAGTGATTCTGATAAGATAATCTCTTCCATTTGTATTTTGTTTATCAAGTTGAATATATCCAGAAGCACCACTAGGAATATCATTAGTTGACCACCATATCGTCTGAGGTTCTCCTGATTGCCACTTTTTACCATTTTTTAAATCGTTACAAATTATTATGGGTTGTTCTGTATGTTTAGATGAGTGTATAAATGTCGTAGGCCATTCTCCAATTATATCGCTTTTACCACTCATAACAATTTTAGCTACATACGTTCCAGTTGGTAACGGAAATCCACTCTCAGGATTATCTGGATTCCATAATAAGGAACCAGTATTTGGGATATTATCGATTATATATATAGCTGAACTATTTCCAGTATTTGTCAGCTCAATGTATCCAATGGAATTTGAGGGATATTTATTGGGGCTCCAATTGAAAGTAAATTTGACGTTTTCTTTGGCTGTTTTTTCTTGTGATAAAGGAATTTCTTGCTTGCTCTTCGTTACATCTTGTTTTTCTGATAATCTAGCCATCTGAATTGCATTATTTGCCATCTGAATTGCTTGTTGTCGCATCGTATCAGAAATATTTGTATTATTTGAAACCATGCTAAGTAGCGCCATAGCAAGTTGAAGAATATTTAATAAACCGGTATCCATATTTTTATTTAATTACATAAATTATCACACTATCCAACTTGATAGTCAAATAACTATTAAAAACGGAGAGTTCATAACTCTCCGCGAAATTCTAATTCAACATTGCAACAGCACTCGTAAAAGCTTTTTTCTTAAGTGCATCTCCCGATCCATACCACATAGATTTTAATCGTGTTGAATTATTCTTAGTGGATAGTCGAAAGTGATCTACATATTCAGTCACCGCATTATACGCGCCCCATAATGTTCCTCTTGTTAATTCTGCCCCAACTCCTACTTCACTCAGTTCAATGATTTTTTCATGAATATCTTTCACACGAGTTTTCTGCATGGTAAAAATTGGTTCAGGAAATATTTCATTGAGGTATTGAGAGAACATAGTAGCATTGATCATCTTCTGACTCATACCAACATAGTATTGTCCCAAGATTTCAAAGAGTTTATTACTCAATCCCAAAATCTCATGCGCTTGTTTCAATTTCTCTTCAGCTTGTGTGGTGTGCCGAATATGCACTTCTTGTTCCGTTCCGTGTAACGCAACCGATAATGTATTTTCACACACAACACGAATCGGCGTGAGCTTTACGGTTACTGCACCTGAGCCATCGTGTGTATTAGTGAGTAATAAAAACGGTTCGACAATATCATGCTTATTTACTTTGATATACTCAGGTAATTTAGCGAGTATCCAAATCCGTTCTCCTTTTCCCAACGCTCCGGCTGTATGATAAATTGCACTTCCTTCACCAACCAAAGAATCAAACGTCGTGAATGCATCTTTATTTTGTATTGGCGTGTATCGCGAACCAACAACTCCTAGTACTTGCATCGTGTCTGTTCTCACTGTTGCAAAATGATCTGGTACCGGCACGTTATGCAACGCAATACGCAACGGCATTTTCTCAACTTGAAAATTCAGATGCGCTGAGGTGATTGCTTCGTGTGCGGTAGCTGGTGTATCGAGTTTTGTTCCTAGATTATGCCAGGGAGTTTCTCCTACATACATCATTGAGGCAACTCCATTTACGATATTAATATTATGACTCATGATTTATTCTCCTTATCAATTTTGTTAAATGAATGCCCTGTGTAAAACAGGGCATGTGTTTAGTGAAGCTATTTATGCTGCGTAGAGAGATTCTGCTTTGGGAACAGATGATTTGTTTTTCATTAAGGGACATATATCTGCATACTCACATTCTTTGCACATGAAGCTTTGTCTCGGAACAAAGATATTTGCTTTGATTCCTTTCAACACTTCGTGTGCGGTATGCAGAAATCCCAGATGATCATTGTGATCACGCTTCGTTTCTATAACAACCATTTTGGGTTTCTTCCCTTTCACAAAATCCACAACCCGGATTCCTTTGGGTGCTTTGCGATAGAGGAGTTGATATGCATAACTGTAAGCTGTTAATTGAAGACGCGCATCAATATCACTTGAGCTTAATGTGGTAGCTGATGTTTTGTATTCCACAATAGTTCCATCTTCCTCTATCAGATCGAAGTAACCTTCGAGTGCAATCTCTAAATCAGGTCCACCAATGGGGGATCGCAAGGGAACGGTAAAAGGTATTTCACACCCTTTTACATTTGGATGTTGTTCTTGAAAAAAGATGGTGAGCATTTCTCTTCCCAGATTTAACAGATTCATTTCTTTCTCACCTTCTTTGAAATGAATCGTTGCTTCGACACATTGGCTATACCAATCTGCATCGAATATCTGGTAGAGTTTTTCAAGAGTTATGGACTTCCCTTGCATCCGCTGTGAGTGAAACCATTCCAGTGTAGAATGAAGCGCACTGCCAAATACCAACGCCGATGGACGAAATGGTTTTGGCAACAGATCGATGTACTGATATCGATACTTCAATCCACATTGGAGATAGAGATTAATTTGACTTGCCGATAAATGATTAATCATGCGCACTCTCCCGTTCTTCTTCGAGTAAGCGTTCAATCATTTTACTTGCGTCAAATTTGGAAACTTCTTTGATCGTTTTTACGCCAAAGAGTTCTTTGAACTTTTCTACAACCTGATCTCCCGCAAGCTGATAGTTTGTGGCGATAAGCCGGAAGAGCAGCCGCTTCTGTGGATCAGTGACTGCTTCTCCGTTGGATCTGCCATTGCCCCTTCCTTCGGGCTTTGACGAATGTTGGATATGCGATTCATCTTTTGAACCAAGAGATATCGCAATGTCTGTGAGCACTGCTCTAAAAAGCAGAATGCCATTTGGGGTATACACTTCAATTGATTTTGCTTGTTGCATCTATGCCTCCTTTTTTAATTGTGATGAGCTATGTTCATCTTCATGCAAAAATCAGATCGGCATAAGAGGGGAAACTATGCTGATATAAACAAAACTACACTGCTTAACTCACCGATATTGTTTCTCTATGATCGATGCATATGGAACACACACAACACGAAGCACAATCAATCACACCCATTGCCTTAACTAATTGGCGAGATATCAGGAAGAAGTTTGGCATCAAAGAAAAGAATCGACGCGGTCATATGTATATCGTGGGAAAAACCGGAACAGGTAAATCAAGTTTACTCGCTCAAATGGCAATTGCAGATATCAATCAAGGTAATGGTCTAGCAATCATTGATCCGCATGGAGATTTAGCAGAAACGTTGTTATCACATATACCCAAAGAAAGAATCAATGATGTAATTTATTTTAATCCAAGTGATAGTGAATATCCGATTGCGTTTAATCCACTCGCTCATGTTTCTCTTGGCTCTCATTATCTCGTGGTGTCTGGATTGATTTCTGTTTTCAAAAAAATATATTCAGAATTTTGGGGCCCACGACTTGAACATATTTTACGTTATTCTTTTTATACTTTATTAGAATATCCACACGGAACGTTACTCGATGTTCCCACACTCTTAACCAATGCTGAGTTTAGAAAGCATGTGTTATCATTTTGCACACAAGATCAAATACGCACCTTTTGGACAAATGAATTTGATAAATATTCACCTCACTTTCGTGCTGAAGCAATAGCGCCGATACTCAATAAGATGAGTCAGTTTCTCACCAATCTTCCCTTACGAAATATTGTAGGACAGGTAAAAAATAGTTTCCGATTTCGGGAGATTATGGATCAGGGAAAAATTCTCATTGTGAATTTATCAAAAGGAAAAGTTGGTGAAGATACTAGCTCACTCTTAGGATCGATGATAACGACGATGATATTTTTAGCAGCGATGAGTCGAGCGAATGTTTCAGAAGATCAGAGAAAACCGTTTTATTTTTATGTTGATGAGTTTCATAATTTTATGACACTCTCCTTTGCAAATATTCTTTCCGAAGCACGAAAGTATGGACTCAATTTAGTCTTAGCACATCAATATGTAAAACAACTTCCCGATCAAATACGAGATGCGGTATTTGGAAATGTAGGCACAATGATTTCTTTTCGAGTTGGGGTTGATGATGCACACTTCTTAGAGAAAGAATTTGAACCTACGTTTAACATCAATGATCTAATCAATCTTCCTAATTACAACATTTGTATCAAGCTCATGATTGATGGAATTACATCTGTCCCCTTTAGTGGAGTTACACTTCCGTTGCCCCATATTCTCAATTCGTGTAAAGATGAAATTGTTGATCATTCTCGAATGCAATATGCGAAACACCTAAAACAGATTGAGACAGAAATTCAAACAAAAAATATTCACACCGCTAAAAGCGATTCTCACCAAAGAAAACTTTTCTGCTAATCGTGAGAAATCGAGCGAGACTTTGAGAGTGCATTTATCCACTTTTACTGATTTTCAAAAAGGTGTATACTGATACCAAGTTGTCATTATGAATACTAAACGCACCGGCTTTTGTTTTAAGCCTTCTCCTTTGAAGAAAGCATTTACACTTATTGAGCTTCTTATCGTCATTGGTATCTTAGCTATTTTAACTGCCGCAGTAGTCATTGTTCTCAATCCTACCGAACTTCTCAGACAAGGAAGAGATTCTACTCGTATGACCGATGTGGCATCTATGCATAAAACTATACAGTTATTACTCACCCAAAATCCTCAGGTTTCTTTAGGTACTGCTTCAACGGTGTATGTTTCATTGCCTGATACCTCTGCTACCTGTGCAAGTTGGGGACTTCCCGCACTCCCTTCGGGATATGGATATAAATGTGTTCCTACTGCATCATCCACTCTCACCAATGGGACTGGGTGGATTCCCATAGACTTCACTGCTTCGGGAATTCAAAATCTTTCCAAACTTCCTATTGATCCGACCAACTCCTCATCCACGGGATTATATTATACGTATGTTCCCAATCCCTCAGCTCAAACCTATGAAGTAACTGCTGTTGCAGAATCAGTTAAATACATACCGAGAGCACAAGCGGATGGAGGTACTAGTGCTACTGCCTTTGAAGCTGGTACTGATCTTACGTTAGCACAAGGTGTCTTTCCCTCTGGTTGGGCTAAAGTTCCTGGTAATACAACCTTTGGTACCTCAGATTTCTATGTCATGCAATACGAAGCCAAGTGTGTTTCTGGTAATACGCCTCTAACTACACCCAACACGGGATATAACACCTACGCAAATAATACGACTCCCTGTGTTTCTCCGCTTACCCCTGCCTCTACGTCTGCTGGCTATCCGATTGCAAACATTTCTCAAACTACAGCCGCAACATATTGCGCATCTATTGGCGCACATCTCATTACCAATGCAGAATGGCAAACTATCGCTTGGAACATACAACAACAACCCATCAACTGGTATGGCGGAGTTGTGGGTACCAATTACCTAGGAAGAGGCAACTCAAACTCATCTGCTGCTCAGGATGGTTCTTCTCAATACGGCACCGGTTATACCGATTTCACCCATCTCCGCACTCACACGCTTTCTAATGGCAGTGTGTTATGGGACATAGCAGGAAATGTGTGGGAGTGGACGAATGACACTATTACAGGAACGAATCAACCTACGGGTTCCACTCCTGGTTTTAACTGGAGAGAATTTACTGCTATTACCACATGGGGAACTATGACTCAACAAACTGCTGGTCCCTATAATAGCGCATGGAGTGCTACTCAAGGAATCGGTCGTATCTATTCTGATGGATCAAGCAATGCCACTGTGTACGGCTTCCTTCGTGGTGGGGGTTGGGGCGATGGCACGCACGCTGGTGTAGAGACACTCCTTCTGTACGGTGCCCCTGGCAGTACGGGCAACGCCGTTGGGTTCCGGTGCGCTCGGTAGTCATCATTTCGCATAGCGAAATGAACCGTAGCAATCTAGCTATCTAAAAATCTATCCCCGCATTTTTTACGATCATCATATGATTGAAGATTTATTGTTGTTTCAAAAAGCGTATGCATACTTTGTGTGGGTATTTCCGCTCGTCGGCAAGTTTCCTAAAAACCAGCGATTTGTATTAGGACAACATATTGAATCGGAATGCCTCGCGTTATTACAAACCATGATGCGATTTCAAATATCAAAAACAAAAAAAGAATGCATCGCATCTATCAGCTTACATTTTGATACGTTGCAATTATATATGCGCCTCGCAAAAGATTTACGTTTTATTTC
This sequence comes from Minisyncoccota bacterium, assembly GCA_041674185.1. Taxonomy (GTDB): domain Bacteria; phylum Patescibacteriota; class Minisyncoccia; order UBA6257; family JAGOQP01; genus JAKBUF01. The sequence continues at coordinate 39,287 of JBAYWE010000002.1, read as the reverse complement.
TATACGACAGTATGGTGTAAGTGCGGAAAAACTAAATGAACTTGGACGTATCTGGCAAGGACTTACCAAACGATTTTTATAATATGCTTCTGATCGTATGAATTATCTATTATCAGAAGCAGGATAATGCCGCATTTAAAACCGGAATGAAGGCGGGCTTCCTTCGTGGTGGGAATTGGAACAATGACACGAACGCTGGTGTAGAGACACTCAATCTGAACAATACCCCAGGCAATACGAACAACAACATTGGATTCCGGTGCGCTCGGTATACATCATTATTTTTATAAGTGGCCCGAATATATATTCTACGGAATATACAACTGTGTCATGATGACTACTGGCTTTGTTCTGTCCCGCAAGGGAATATATGCGCATATACTTATCGCAACATGTTTGCTATAAGATTTCCTCGTATAGAATTCTCTGTACGAGGAAAGCCATGCGCCCGTGGATATCTATGATATGTATCAATCGCTTTGTTCCTTTTCTGAACTCTATTATGCGTATTGTCGTGCGCGAAAATTGCGACGACAGAAACGCTGTGTAGTGAGATTTGAACAATGTCTTGAATATAATTTGGGATACTTATTACATGCGCTTTCTACCAAAACATATTATCACGGCACGTATCGAGAATTTATCGTGTGTGATTCTAAGAAACGATTAATTCGTGCCGCTCCCTTTAGTGATCGTATTGTGCATCATGTGGTGTGTGCACATATTGAACCTCTCTTTGAAAAGCGATTCATTTATGATTCGTATGTGTGTAGAAAACAAAAAGGAACACACCGTGCTATTCGACGATTGAAAAAATTTATGTATGGGGTGAGTCATGGATATACGCGCAGGGCGTATTTTCTTAAACTAGATATTTCTAAATATTTTCAAAGTATTGATCATGAAATTTTATATGCACTGTTAATTCGCGTAATTGATGATGTGGATATACGCAATCTTCTGAGACTCATTATTGATAGTAGTTATGATTCAAACAAAGGGGGAAGAAAAAAGGGTATACCTATTGGCAATCTGACCAGTCAATTATTTGCTAATATCTACCTCAATGAACTTGATCACTATGCGAAAGAACGATTGTATTGTCGGTACTATATCCGCTATATGGATGATATTGTAATTTGCTCTGAGGACAAACAAAGATTACATGATATACGCGATGCCATGCAGACATTTTTAACAGAACGCTTACTTTTAACGATACATCCCCATAAAGTATTTATATCACCTATCACGACGGGTGTTCCCTTTTTGGGATATATACTCTTTCCTCATTATATCCGATTACGCACCTCGACGATCAAACGATGCAAACGGCGTATTAAGAAATATGTAATACAACTACTAAAGAAAAAAATTACTGCTCAGAAAATACAAACATCACGTGCTTCATGGTATGGATATGCAAAGCATGCACATGCATGGCATATTAGTAGAAACATCTGGGAAAAATATTCACACGTTTTTGCTGACTTAGACAAATAATCACTTCTTATTTATTTTTTTATCTCTCGTAAGCTTTAGATAGTTCTTTGATAACAGAATAAGGGACCATCATTATGTATAGTCCAAAAATTTCGGAGGAGTTGATTACCAAACTCTATCCAATCGCAAAACAAAAACGCATACCGATGACACGACTGGTGAATCAATTGCTACATAAAACTATTTCAGAAATGGAGAATAAAATTCCATCTGATTACTCTCTCCATGAGATTAATCTTGTTTCCTCTTCTCATTATAAAGAAAAAGCAAATTCATCTTTTAAGCGTGTCGGCAATGCGTAAAGAAAAAGGGGGATGCTAAACATCTCCTTTTTTGTTTTACAAAAAAATAATAACTTGATTATGTAACGAGATTTTTTGTTGCAATGAATTATGAGGAAATGAAATGGGTGAAAATAAATCAATAGGTATTTGGATTCGTGTTTCAACTGAAGATCAGGTTAAAGGAGAAAGCCCCGAACACCATGAGAGACGCGCTCGTTATTATGCAGAATCAAAAGAGTGGGATATAAAAGAAGTATATAAGCTTGAAGCCGTTAGTGGTAAGTCAGTCATGGAACATCCCGAAACCCAACGGATGCTTTCAGATATCAAGTCAGGAAAAATTACAGGAATTATATTTTCTAAACTTGCTCGCTTAGCAAGAAACACAAAAGAACTTTTAGAATTTGCAGAGATATTTAGAAAGTACAATGCCGATCTTATTTCTCTACAAGAATCGATTGATACCTCAACTCCGGCGGGAAGATTATTTTATACGATGATTGCGGCGATGGCTCAGTGGGAACGGGAAGAAATTGCTGAACGAGTTGCTGCATCAGTTCCAGTTCGAGCAAAAATGGGAAAGCCGTTAGGAGGCCAAGCACCCTTTGGATATCAGTGGCTTGATAAAAAATTAATTCCCGATCTTAAAGAAGCTCCGATCAGAAAACTGCTCTATGAATTATTCATTGAACATCAACGTAAAAAAACTGTTGCCCGTATTCTGAATGAATCAGGGTATCGAACACGCAATGGTTCTAAGTTCAGTGATACGACCGTAACTCGTTTACTGCAAGACCCAAGTGCAAAAGGAGTAAGGCGTGCAAACTATACCAAGAGCTTAGGAGAAAATAAAAAATGGGAATTAAAGCCCCCCTCAGATTGGGTATTTATAGAAATAGAACCAATCGTTTCTGAGGATATATGGAATCAATGCAACGCGATTTTAGATGAGCAACAAAAAAGTAATCATAAGCCAGCTAAAAAAGCAGTCCATCTATTTACCGGGTTTGTATTTTGTGAATGTGATACGAAGATGTATGTTCCATCCAACTCACCCAAATACACTTGTCAGAAATGTCATAACAAAATTGGAACGTCTGATCTGGAATCAATTTTCCATGAACAACTAAAAAGTTTTTTACTTTCTCCAACTGAGATGGTGCAGTACCTCAACACCGCCGATCAATCTATTAGAGAGAAAGAAGAACTACTCTCCACCCTGCTTAAAAAACAATCCAAGATAAAATCTGATATGGACAAATTGGTACAACTCCATATGGCAGGGGAGTTACCCAAAGATGGATTTGGTACCTACTACAAACCGCTTGATGAGCAGTACTCTCAAATGGAGAATCAGATTCCGGAGTTACAAGCTGAAATAGACTTTCTCAAGATTCAGTTTCTTTCTAGTGATGAAATACTTCGCGAAGCGAAGGATCTATATAATCGGTGGGAAACATTTAATTCTGATGAAAAACGTAAGATTATTGAGACTATTACAGAAAGAATCAATATTGGACAAAATGAGGTTTCTATACAGCTTCAGTATGCTTCCGCTGGGGAGAAATTGATGACAGAAAGGCAACACAACTTCATACCTGCGTTGCCAATCTGCAAGTTGGTACTAACAGCTCAAAAACCATCAAATATTCCTAAAAATCCACAATCCTTAGGGGAACATATAAGAAAACGGAGACTAGAGCAAAATCTATTTCAGAAGGATGTTGCCTGTATTATAGGTGTCGAAGAAACCAGTATCTATAACTGGGAAAAGAATCTGAGTAATCCTACGGTTAAGTACATACCCAAAATCATAGAGTTTTTAGGATATACTCCAGAAGTTTTTCCTAATAAGACACTGGGTGAAAAACTGATCTCTTATAGAAAGATTCGTGGCTTAAGCCAGAAAGAAATGGCATTGAAATTAGGAGTGGATCCATCAACTTTGGGTCGAATAGAAAAGAATTCTACGAAGTATTTAAGAGTTAAGAAGGATCAAGTGTTTTTCTGGCGAAAGACTCTACGTGATTTATCTAACAAGCCACAATCAAGTTCTACAAAAACTGATGATATTTAATCGGTTATACTGTTCATCATGGTATAACCGATTAGTAAAATGAATTAAATTAATTGTGAAGAACGTTTGTTTTATTTTTTTCTTTTAGAAAAATGTTTTAAAAATTTCGAGAACATTTTTTTATTAGATTTTTTACTACTATTCTTCTCAGCCATTGTATCATCCCATGATTTAGCCCATTCAACTGTATTATTCTTAATCCAGTAGTGGGACTTACAGGCAAATTGCCAATTACCAATTGAGGGATATAACGAAATAGATTCTCCATCAAAAATTAATCTCCAATCATCAGGGGATAGAGGAGTAACTACTTCGGTATGGCATCCACAGCAACATTTATGAATCGCCACACAATTAGGAATTGAAACATACAGTTTACCCTCTTCAATTTGGTCTGGAATATATTCCACAAACTCATACGACAAAGTCTTCATTGAATAATTCTCCTGTGTTTATCGCATAGTTACTATTGCATTCCTTTCCTAAATCTTGATAGTAAGAAAATATCTTTTTCCATTTGATGACTGCCAACGCCGCATTTAATGAATTCAAATCCGCTATTTGAATATTGCTTGCATAAGCGTTTTCAGATTCATCCGAAAAAGAAATTCTTTTTTCAAGATGATCTGTTTTAGAGAGTAGCCCTGTGGTGACTCGCACAATGCCTACCAGTTCATTATCTGCAAGCTGTAAACCCATTCCCACATCAACAAAAGGAATTTTGTTGTTCATGCAAAATTCAATCAATTCCTTTTTTATCTGACTACCATCGATTGCAAGAAATACAAAATGACTGTCAAGTAATTGATTGATGTTTTCACTGCTGATAAATTCTGCATGGGGAATGATTCCCTTGTGCATCCTTGAGTATACCTCAGCAAAATAATCTACTTTCTTTTTTCGCTCTCGAAGTTTTTCGAGTGATGGTGCACCAGGAGAACGGAATGCATTATGTTGTAGAAATTCATCACCGTCAAACAGATGTATTTCTTTAACAGGAGTTTTTGCAACCAAATCTAAAATATACGATCCGGTTCCTCCTAAACCGACAATAACGATTTTTTGTGATTCCAGTTTTTCTTGTAGCGCATTAATCTTTGCTCTACTCGAATTTGTGTCTGAGTAATGAAATACAGATTCCTCATCTTCAGTAAGATGAACCTCATATTTTTTTACTTCAACATCAGGATTAAGTGATTTTGCGTGGTTCGAAATAATTTCGAAGTAGCGTTTTATTTTTTCATAATAGTTTGGATACCCATTCGCCGGTTTATTCGAGAACGAATAATTCACGACAATTTTGTTCCCGAGATTCTGATCTCCGTTTTGATGCTGAATCGCAAGGATGGGCGAACCATCCTTTTGACATGGGTATTCTCCAATAAAATAGATTACGTGTGTTTGAGGGTTATTGGTTACTTCGCCCGCAAGATCAAGTGTTGACACGAGGGTTCCACTTTTAATTTGTTTTGAGGAAGTAACATAGGGGACATTGTGCACTAATAGATAGCCATGTTTGACCTCTAATTCAAAACCTTCATCCCACAATTGTTTAAGGTCGGGACTAAGACTTATTACTTGGGGTAGCATTGAATATCATTCCTTCTTTTAGTTTAACAATATCGCCTTGTGACATTGAGCCCTTAGGATTTTGTTTGGGACCCTTACTGTAATTAATGGTATAAATAATATTTGGATCAGGATTTGGGTTTCCAGAGGCAAGAAAAACAATTTGATCATACGAAATTGTTTTACCCTGAACGGTTTTCATTCTCCCATTCACAGAAATAGTAAATTCCTTATGCTCTTCTTCATGCTCTAGCTGCTCAACTTTTTCTTCGAGCTCTTCTGCTCTATCTTCAAGTTTATCAGCTTCCTTTTCCAGTTGATGTGCTTTTTTCTCAAGCTGCTCTGCCTTCTCTTCAAGTTTGTGTGCTTCTTCATGAAGTTTTTCAGCATCATTCTCAAATTGGTCTGCTACCTCTTCGAGCTTCTCAGCTTTTTGTTCAAGCTCATCAATTTCTTTTTTCAAATGATCAGGATGAGTTTTCTGTTCATTTTGATTTTTGTTTACTTCATTTGAATCGTTCATCGGATTTCTCCTTTCTTTTATGATTATTAAGTGAATTACCTATAAGCTATTTTTGCTTAACTGCTATGTAAAAAATTTTCCAATACCTCTTAAGCAAATTATACTTAAGAGTAGGGCAAAAAAAATCAAAAGAGAGATTCATACACAAATTCCTTTCCTGTCGATGTTGTTTCGTCTTTCCTGTCTACGATTCTCATATCAAATAAGTTTTTCAATCTTACCGAAGCAGCCGGAACACTGATGTTAAATTTCTTAGAAACATCGTTAGAGGTTAGTTCTTTTTTTATCATTATATACTCTAATGTTTCTTTTAATGATGCTTCAATTCCTTCTGAAAACAGTTCCCAAGTTCCATCTGCTTTACGAAACATCATATAAAATTTTTCTCCAGCTGGACGCTTTTTTGTAAAGACTAATTCGACGTTGTATAAAACAACATCATTCAGATTGGAAAGATAAATTGCTTTTTTACTTACCTTACCAGCGTCCATGCTTTTTAATTCAGTCACAAGAAACTCATCAATAAAAGAACCATCTGCCGTCTCAATTCCTGAAAAATCTAATTCGCACACTGTCTCGTTTTCTTTATATAATCGCTTTACAAATTCAGGTCTCATTTTTTGTGCGGGCTCTCTCCAAATTAAAGTGTTTGGAGTTTTCCATCCCGCTTTTTGGGCTACCTGATAAATCTCTATTTTGTTTTGTCTTTTTAACATACCCTTAAGCATCTTCTACTTAAAGGTAGGTATTCTAGAAATGATTGTCAAGTTTAAATATCTCCATAAAACCAAATTGTTGCATGGGTACCCTGAAAGTAGTGTTCTTCTTCGATGAATGTTATGTCACAAGATCCTTGGGGTTTGTACATAATGCCACTACCAGAAAGAACCAATAAGGCAGTATCGTTTGCGTTCCATTCGTGAAGAGATCGGACAACACTATGTAGTCCCGCTCCACTTCGAGTACCTTCTTCACTAAAAGCATATCTTAAAAAATCAGAATCACCATCAAGATTTTTAGGAAGCTTCCTATTACGAGTCTTTATTTGTTTTTGAAGACTTCTTCTTATTCCAATACCTGTATCAATGATAGAAAGACTAGTGAAAATTTTTCCTTTAGCTTGACTCTCCCATCTCTGTATCAATAAGTATCCATTTGAATTACTATGATCGGGAATATTGGCAGTAATCTCAGATAATATAGTAAAGAAGATGTTTGCGTTTTTATGATTTGTAGAAAAGAAATCAAGAATATGTTTATATCTGTTCTGTAGGTCATCAATGATTAGTGCTACTTTTTTAGCACTCTTATTTGGATCTTTTTCTACCTCAATAATTCCATGCACCTTTTTAGCTTCATTATCTCGTTCCCACAATTTTACATCAGTATAATCACCAATAATGGTACAATATTTTTTTGTGTACTTAAAAAAATCTACCCTTTCCATGTATTGGTATATTGTTTTATCTGAAGAAATATTTATTAGCTTAACTTTTTTTTGAGTGATCTCAAATGTAGATTTAATAAATGCTAACAGACCAAGCAAACAGAAAGGTATAATAAACGTGACGTTTTCAAAATCAATAATTACCTGCTTACCTTTTTTGATAGATTTGGATTCTAGAGAACGATAAAACGCCAACCATCTCAATTCATTTCTAGTGCTGTCGCCGATGTCGATTATAATTTCTTTCAAGATGCTGTCCCAATATTTTTTATTTTCTTGTGAATTTCTTTTAACAGTTCTGTTTCTGATTTTCCAAGTAATTCGGCATCTCTATACTGAAGATATCTCTGAACTTCCTTTCCCCATCTTCCCCCTTGCCGATTAAGAGGGGGTTCACTTGCATGAATTAATATTGCTTCTATATGATTGAGCACGGAGAGCGTTTTTGGGAAAAGACGAGCTATATCACTTGATAATTTATGCTGCTTTGTAACCCAGTTTAAACCAAACCATGAAAATTGATTCCATCTACCAGCAAGATCATCACGTGAATGATTTTTTAAACGAGCGAAAAGTTTTGCATTTCCATTTCCTGCTTGACCTATATAAACAATCTTATAATCAGCATAGAGCACATAAATTCCAACCTGATTTCTGAAATCAACTGTGTCAGATCTTTTTGCTCCAGCAAGTATTCCTAATAGTCTACCTGTAGCTCTTTGTTTTCCCCAAAAGACATCATCTTTTTTCCAGAATAATCCATAGTTCTTAATCAATATTTGATTTCTTTTTATTTTTTTAATTTTTGCCATCTTCAATCACCATATTAATCCTGATTACTTTGTATTGTTTAGTCTATAATAAATACATAATTACTGATGCAAAGCCACACAATAATATATTTTATTTTTCTCCCTTCAATCTTCTCAGCGCATTAACGACAACTCCACTTACTACTTCCTGTTTCTCTTTTTTTTGAGCTTCGGAAATAGTTTTGTATTCCACCTTTACTCTGTATCCTTTCACGATATTTTCACTTTGCTGTTTGACCTTACCTATAGTTTCATTCTCAAAGAACAAAACCAATTCATCAGGCAAAAAGAAAAATACCTTTTCACATAATACTGATTCTAACTTTTCAACTATCAATTTCCTTATTGAATCAAGACGCTTCTTTTCTGGTGAGCAGAATAATACTTTCTGGTACCCTGATTGAAAACACTTTTCAATATTTTTTATCTCGTGATCATCATTTGTGGTTACAGAAATTTCACATGCGATTTTTTCATCATCTCGCTCAAGTCCAACATCAACACGTCCAAGTTTGTCAATTGTCTGTTCTTCAACAACAGCTTTATATCCTCTCTGTTCCGCTAATCGTTTTATTAATGTTTGTAAATATCTATGATAGGTGATGCTCTTTTGATCTTCGCTCTGAGTTCGAATTGTATCATTACTCCGTTTCGGGATTTCAATAGGTTCTTTTTTAGGGACATCTTTCTTTATCGATGTCTGCGGTATGGAATATATTTGTGGTTCCTGTTTTGTTCGTTCAATTACAGCAGGAACTCCACCATATTTTTTTCTGGAAAGATCGATGATTGCTTGCTTAGTTCTGTGCGCTTCTTCGGTATTTTTCAAGCTTGGTAAAAATGTTTTTAGATTAAAATCATAATCAGATCGCTCAACACGAACGATTGCCTCACCAATGCTCAGATTTTGTAAATCGTTTGAATCAAAATGTGCAAATCCACTTTCTAATTTCTGCGCATCAAAATCACCGACACGAAAACAAATGCGCGTTCCTGCGTTTGATATAATGGAATTAGCAAGCCCGGTATCCGTTTCCGATAACTGATGTAAATCTTGATGCGCAAGGATTAGTCCCATATGATATTTTCTTGCACCGGATAACATCGCTTTCATGGATGGCGTAATAAAGTTTTGAAACTCATCTATGTATAAATAAAAGGGTGTGCGTTCATGGCTATTTTGTAATTGCCGTTGCATAACGACTTGGTGTAGTTTTGATACGAGCAATGATCCTAACAGATAGGCGTTCTCATCACCAATAATTCCTTGAGCAAGTTTTACTAAAAGTATTTTTTTATGATCAACAATTTCTTTAAGATCAATTCCTTTCGTTTGAGAGACAATATTTCTTATCAGCTTAGGGCGCAAGAAAAAATCAAGTCGTGTGAGGATTGAGCTTAATGCCGATCCGCGTAAGAGGGGATATTCTTTTTCCCAAAAGTAGATGACATGATCATCCGAAACATCACGCAAAAATTCCTCACGAAAATCTTTCTCGATTAGGAATCTTCGTAAATCCATCAATGAACCAATACGTGAGTTTTCCAGAAATGCTGAAATAGCATTCCCTAAAACCACACTCATTTGATCACCCCAACTGGTAGAAAATCTTTTGAATATCTCAACCAGATCAGATGATAATACATTTTTTTCAACTTCAGTTTTTGCTTCGAGAATGTTAAATCCAATCGGATGCATTTCGTCACTAGGATCAAATACAATCACATCTTCAAAACGCTCTTCTGGTATCTGCTCAAGAATCGATTCTATTAAATCTCCATGAGGATCTAATACCGTTATGCCAAGTCCACGTTCTATATCTTGTGTGATGAGTGATCGTAACAGAGTCGATTTTCCGGTGCCGGTAGCTCCAATAATATGGATGTGTCGCAATCGTTGCTCATGACTCAGTGATACTTCATGTGACGTTCCACTATGAATATTTTCACCAAGTATATAGTCATGTCCAGCTAAGGTATTAGGTGCGAGAATACTTTTTTGATTTTGCCCTCGAAGTTTTTTAGAAACTATAGATGCAGATGGAAAATGAGCGAGTGATATCAACTCTTCACTATTGAGAATCATCCCACTTCGTCTCGTTCGCCGTAAGATAACATCTTCATAGTGCGCAATAGGATTATAATCCTGATTTGTGAGAGGAATTAACTCATTGCTTTGCGGCAGTGTATATGAACTCAAACAACTTGATACAGCTTTAACAATTTCCCATGAACGATGTTGATTTATTCCTTTTCCTAATACTCTCATGTTAACTGCAAAGAGAGGGGACTTACATTTTTCATGAGCAAGTTTTACCATTTCCGGGGCATCGGCAAAAAAAGAATCTCCTGAACTGGTCATAACTGATCGCATGATACTTGAAGACCATGGAGCTTCTACTGGAGTAAAAAGTATTTGTAAGAGCGCAGTTTCTCCTTCTTGTAGATTATCTAATACTCCAATTATTCCGGTGAGAGGATCGGGGTCAAAAGAATCATACACACGAATTGGTCTCATAAATTCTTCAGACAATCCATAATCGATTACCGCAACATCATCATTTTCATCTGGGAAAAATGTATCATAAAATGAATTCTCAGATACTGAGAGTGTGTATTCAGGAAAGTATGCTTTGAGTTGTTGAGAAAGATGTATTGTGTCATGTGCACAACAAGCAAACTGGATGGTTATGGATTCATACGATCCTACTATTTCGAAACTGATCAAAGATGTATGAAGAGTAATGCCAAGAATACACTGCTCAAGATATTCTGCATCCATCTTATAGTCGTGCGGTAATACAATTTTTATTTCCTGAATATCATCACTGCGGGTGAATGGTTGTGGTAAAATTTCTTTTCGATATTCAATTGTTTGATTCTTATGAGCATCTTGAGATTCACTTGGAAGTAATACACGTTTTAATGTATCGGCAAATGAACTGAGAAGTGTTGGTTTTCGTCCATCATCAATCTGCACGACTTTCTCTGCGCTGTGATAATAGAACGGAATAAACGGTGGTTCAGGATCAACGGGAAAGCTCCATAAATCCCAACCTCTTCCCCGTTGTTCCCATTCGTAAAATTGCTTTGTTAATTCTTCAATCAATTCATACTGCATTCAGAAACTCTCACGATTTCTTTAACACATCTTGCATGATTGGTTTTCGTTCCATCTCGGAGAGAGAACGAAGTCCGCTTGCTTGTGTTGTTTGATCTAATACTTCTAAGACGGCAAGATGAATTGATTCTTGAAACATCTGCGTCGTATCGAGTTGATAATATGTTTCCGGTTTGAATGAACGCACCATTAAAGGTCCAATGAACGGAATCATATAGACGAGCGCCATTAGTGCGGATGGTTTTTGTCCTAGCCACCATGATATAAAAAATCCAGTTCCAAATGGTGCGGCACAAATATCAAAGATATATGATTTCCATTTTACTCGGAGATATTCTCTTTTCGCTGAGAATAATCCTCCTTCTCTATAATCAATGCGTGAGAGTTTGATATCTGGTATCTGACGCTTTTTAATTGCTTCTTCAGTTGCTTGGTAAAACTTCATGGAAGATTCTTGTAAGCCCTCACTGAGATGTGACCAGTGAGCAAACGGAATACTATCTTTTGCTGCCATGCTTTCCTCATTATTTGTTAATGATATATACCTAACCTGATATTAATTTCTCCAAAAATCTTTTTGAAAAGTTGATTCCAATTTATTTTGAATACTATCAGGCAACGAAGCAAAAAAATTAATTCCCGTTCGTTTCTCAACAGAATCAACCGGGACAGCAAATGATAATAGATCTTTCTTTGATTGTGCATGAGGGAGAATAAATCCAATTGCACCTTTACTATGTTCACGATACACAAGTATTACTTTATAAAAATATTTTGGAACAGAAACCTTATTACTGCCAATTGATGGCAGTCCTTTTTCAAGTATGGGACCCGTTGCAACATAAATGGTATCTAATGCGATTGCATATTTCCGTATCATTCCTTCGAGTCGTTTCCAAATACCCGCATTAAACGCATGTGATTGGGGACTCATATTACTCATGAGAAACGATTCTAATTCCGCTTGCTTTGACCAGCGCATATCATCGCATGGTGCTAGATGCCCTTTATCATACTTAGTATTTTTATAATCTGACGGAGTGGCTGATCCAGTCTTTACTATTGGGTCGATGCGGAATTTATTCGTGCGCGGATATTTCTTATTAGTCATTGATTTAGTATATCGATACGCAACCCAATCAGATTGTTCATGCGCTTCGTTATACCGTAACGTGAATGCAAAATGTTTTACAATCTGATCATGACTGTATATTTCGGGAAGTTCATAGTGAAGTGTGTCGAGCGTATGCTGTTGTGCAATGTATTGCAGTGGTGTCATCACCAAAAGGAATGTTACACAAGACCAGGCATAAATTTTAATTCGCATACGCCCCCGTTAAGTTTCTTCTTTTCTTACTAGAGCCAATAGATTCTAACAAAAACCAGAACAATACATGCATATCTTAAATATATGTATTTACCAATAAATTATCCAAAGCGTCATTGCACGAAATACAATTCAGAATATGTTTTAGTAATTCATAATAAGTATTTCTTTCGCTCGTGGTTTTGTAGCAATCGCTTCTACCAATTTACTTTTAGATCCATACTTAGGAATGCATTTTTGCACAATACGATTTCCACGATATAGCTTTTTGATTTTGGGATGATCATAATAACTGAGAAGAAATTTTCCTTTGATATTGTGGAGCGTAGTTGCTAATCGTATATGATCTTCATTTCCGAAATAGACCTCTTCTTTCTGATAATATTTTTCTTTCCCGAAGTATGGAGGATCAAGATAAAAGAGTGTGTCTTTGGAATCATATTTTTGAATTACTTTTTCAAAATCAAGACATTCGATTTGCACACGCTTCAATCGAATATTGATTAACTCAAGTCGTTTCAACAGAGGCAACCATTTTCCAGAAAACACATGACTGGGAGATACACGATATGTCCATGAATGACCATCTCCGGAGAATGATTGTGTTTGTAGAATTGAGTAATGAATTGCTCGTTCAATATCACTTAGTGTTTTATCATCTTGTAATTTTGCTTTCGCTTCTTGAAATAACTCTCTGCTGTGTAACGACCAATTCGCTCGATGATTAAATTCAGGAAAACGATCTCGAATGACTCGAAACAGATTAACAATATTTTTATTGAGATCATTATATGTTTCAATGCGACTAGGTTCTTTTTTATAGAGCACCCACCCTCCTCCTCCAAATACTTCACAATAGGATAAGTTTTTATAGTTCTCTGGGAAATGAGAAATCACCCAATCCGCCAAATATGATTTACCACCAAAGTAGGGGATCATAGTTATGCTGATTGATTTACAATCAATAATCCTAAAGCGACTGCATCAAACATATTTCGATGGAATGTTTCCTTCCATTTTCTATCAGAGGTTAAATAGGGTTTGAGTTCGGGATAGAGTGAGACGACTACTTTTGCAACTTCGTCTTTACTTGCAGAACCATTTCCACAAATTTGTTTTCGAACTGTATTTGCGGCAAAAGATTTTACGATCAATCCTTTTCTTTTTCCGACGGATTGTATTTCATCGGCGAATACATTGAGCAGAGCAGAGTTTCTGTTATTTGAGAAAAATGTTTTTTCGACAACCAACACATCAGGTTTATAATCAGTAATTAATCGAAGAATAAGCTTCTTCCCTTCTTGTAATGTTTCTTCTGGAGATTTGAGATGCTTGATAATTTTTACTCCATGATAGATAAGATTTTTCCCTTCAAAAAACGCAACCCCTAAATGTTTTGTCCCCGGATCAATTGAGAGAACTTTTTGTAATGATTGCTTTTTCATAGTAATTATTTTTTAAGAATTGGTGATGACTCTTTTATTCGAATCAAGTGCTTGATTGCATACGATTCCTAATGCAATTGCTTCAAACATTCTCGTGAGATATCTGTTTTTATTTTTCTGTTCTCGTTCATAATCGTGATAGATGACTGGATAGATTCTCAGCACTTCATCGATTAATAATTTTTTATTTGTTTTACCAATAAGGAGTGATCGTTCTATGGTCGAGATCGGATATTCTATGATAGAAAGATGTTCATTTCGGGCAACTGACTTTATCGATTCACTGAGTTTATTAAGCGTTGGAGAACTTCGTGATGGATGTAATTTTTTGATTGCGAACGCGTCAATGTTGAATCGTTGTAAATAATCTGTTGTAATATCTATGAGATATGTGATTTTTTCTTTTACTGATTTTCCACTTAAGGATTTTACAAACCAATCTTGTAGGTCTGATCCTTTCATGATTGCGACTCCGATATATCGCGTCCCTAATACCATCGAGAAAATATTATGTGTGTGATTGAGCATAATAACGAATGAGATATATAAATAATGCGTGCCGACTTTTCTTAATTTTATGGAGCGGGGTTAGTTTTACTTCTGCTAGTATCTTTCTTAAAAATGCTTCAGGATAGGTATGTACCAACTGTTGATATATTTTTATGTGTTCATGACTATTGAGCGTATTTGCTATTTCGTTTGCTAGGGTGTTCTCTTTTGTCACACTAACAACTATGTTGTTATTTATTTCTTGTTTGTTAGTCTTGTTAGTGTCAACTTTTGATACTGGTTGGTTGCACCCATGCAACACCTGTGTATCACCAGTGAAACGCTCAGTGAGCAAAAGATAATAACGATGATGAATTTTATTTTTCTTTTCGATAGTTATGAGTTTATGATCAGCAAGTTTTTGTATTCCTCGATTGACTGTTGCTCGTGAACACCCTAAATGATCAGCAATATATTTTTGTGATGGATAACAGCTTTGGTTTTCATCTGCCATACTTGCAAGAAAGGCATAGATTACAAATGCAGAAAATCCAATTGTAGAGGCATGTTTCCAAATAATAGATTTATCAATCCAAAACCACTCTCCTGATTTTATTGATCGTAGATCGTGCATTGAGGAGTTGTTTCGATTAACGCCGAATCGTCAATTGCTTTTTGTGTGAATATTCTTGTTCTTGCTTATTCACATCAATTCTTAATTGACGAAGCAGATCGATGAATAATGAATCGACCATAACACGGTAGAGAATGGATATTTTAAAAACATTCACCAGATTGGGAATGCACTCTCCTTTCTCCCATCGTGAAATTTTGCTCGAACTTTTTATTCCTAAAATCCGCGCAACATCTTTTTGTTTATATCCGTTAGCTTTACGGTATTTGCGTAAGAGGTTGGGAATTTTTTTACATATGTCATATTCCATAATGTAATTTTATAGTGCCTGTATCGCAAAAAAAGGAATGAGAATTTGCTTGAAAGAGCAACTCATGTGGTGAAAATCAATTGCGATACATTTTTGTTAATATCTTATTCAAATATTTGTTACTTTTAATGTGAATCGAAAATTAATCCAAGGAAATTCAGAGAGTTTTTTAACATAATATTTTAACGCATTTACTGCGTTGTTCTTCTTCGAAAACTGGCAAGTTAAACGTGCACAAGAACAAGCAAGTAAGGTGCGTCCGAGATGGACGCGCTTTCTTACGTCTTTGTGCACAGGCATGCCAGTGCCTCGAAGAAGGATGTAATGAAAGTTGCGTCCTTTTTTTGTTTTAAAAATTATGTGTGAAAGAAAATAACGAACGCTATACGTCTGCAAATAGCGATGCCAGATGTGTGGCCCATCTTTGATTATGCATTGCTCAATACAAAGGAGTCTTTATGAAACGATTAGTGTTAGCTTCCGCTCTCATGAGCGTCTTGTTGTGTTCTTGTTTTACTGTTGGTTCGGCAACGCTCCCTTCCGCAACTGAGGGATATACACCGAAAAAAACATATGAGAAATCATTTGATGAGGTATGGAAATCAGTTCAGGATGTGTTGCTTGCTGAACGTATAACCATAGCCACTCAGGATAAAGCGAATAAAAAAATCCAAACAGATTATATTCAGGGATCTACACAGGTTGGTTTGGTTGGTGGTGCACTCACAACTCGATACAAATACAACATCATATTTGATGCATCCAACAAAAACACTACCTCAATAACCATACTTGCAACACTTGAATCATCATCCAAGTCAATCGAGTGGCACGATATATCGAAAGATAATAGTGAGAAGGTTCAGAATCTAGAAAACTATCTCTATGAAAAAATTGAGAATCATAAATAGTAATAAACGTAACTGCGTGTGGGTGTGGCTAACACACCTACATGGTTTTCACCTAGTGGTGAATAAAATTATGAAGAGGTAATTATGAAAAAATCAGTAACTATTATTTTTCTTTTATTGATTGCAAGTTTTGTGTGGTCTCAAAAAATCGGCACAAAAATCACGACACCGTTTAGTACTGCCCGCACTATTTCTATTCTTTCTGATAATAGAATTTTTGTCGGGACAGAAAGTGATGGATTATATTATTCGCCTGACAATGGCGTAACCTGGGTTTCTCTGAGCTTCCCGTATAAACAAACGGGAATGGTCTATAAAACGAATTCTGGTGATCTATATGTCGATGCATCTTATAATGGATTATACCGAAGTAAAAACGAAACAGGAAATTGGGAGTTAGTCGGATTTCAAGATGTAGAGATTGATCGCATGTTTGAACATGCAAATGGGAATTTGCTCTTTCATATTTCTGCATATAATAACGCGGTATATTCCAGTGTCTATACCTTCTATCTTTCTAAAGATAATGGCAGTACATGGAAGTCTCTTCCCTCACAAAATTCGTTTAGTAAAAGTCTTGGTTTGGGTATTGCTATCCATCCGAATAAAACTATCTACATTGGAACGTATCAAGGATTATACAAATCTACTGACGGAGAATCATGGAGTTATTGCGAACCAGGGACTGTATATGCAACCGCAATACGATCTAATGGACTGATCTATTTTACGACTTCAAACGAAATCAGAACGACTATGGATAATGGAACTACTTTAGGTATTGTCCCAATAACTCAAACTCCATTTGTTACCACAAAAATTTTTAAAGATCAGCAGGAAAATTTGTTTGCAGAAACAAGTGATTATACTTCAAGCTATCTTTATAAAAATACTAATGGCACAACCACATGGAATCTGCTTGGAGAACTGAGTGGTGTAAACACTCATGCGTATGTAAAGCAAATACAAATGAATTCTTTCGGAGATATATTTTATGTTGATAACGGATCAGTATTTAAAATAAATCAAACCGTTACAGATGTTGCCAAAGATTCATATTCTCAGCCGACAGAGTTTCACCTGTTTCAGAATTATCCTAATCCTTTTAATCCGGTAACGAATATTACCTACGCTCTAACACATACTGAAGTAGTACATCTTAGTGTATATGATTTATTGGGAAACGAAGTTGTTGTGCTCGTGAATGAAATAAAACAACCGGGAACGTATGTAGTTCGATTTGATGGAAGTAATCTTTCGAGTGGTGTTTATTTTTACAGCTTGCAAATGAATAACTATACCAAAACAAAAAAATTCTTACTAATCAAATAATACAGGAAGGATTTATCATTTTTTCATAAGGGTTAATCTATCTATGATAAATATAGAAATTATATGAAAATAAATGTATACTTATAATAGTAATCTTTTACAAGTATGTTGATGAATGACATTTCTCGAAATATAAAAAAAATGAGAAGTAAACGCGGCTTTTCGCAGGATAAACTTTCCAAGATAGCAAATGTCGCGTATAATACTATAATAAAAATTGAATCTGGCTGTGTACAGAATCCGACCATTCAAACAGTTTCAAAAATTGCTAAAGCACTCAATGTAAGTATAGACGAATTGATAAAATCATAATATGCGTTATTACGGCGGTAAAGAAAAATTATTGGATTTAATTGAAAACGGTGTAAAAAAAACCGAATTGAATCACGGAGCTAAGTTTGTTGACTTATTTAGTGGCACTACCACGGTTGCCAAACATTTCAAGAGACAAGGTTTTACGGTCATCGCAAATGATTTCCTTGAGTTTTCATTTGCTCTCGCAAAAACATATATAGAGACAAATGAAGAACCAAAATTCTTGAAGTTAAGGAAACATCTCGCAGTTCCCGATTTGGATAATAATTATGTCATCAACTATTTAAATAGTCTTCCTATTAAGAAGGGATTTATTTATAATAATTATTGTCCTGATGGAAATGGGAAAAGAAAATACTTTTCAAATGAGAATGGTCAAAAGATAGATGCTGTTAGAGAAATCATACATGAATGGAAACAAAATCAGCTGATCTCTGAACTAGAATATTACTATTTGATTACATCACTTCTTGAGGCTGTTAATCTTGTTTCTAATGTTGCTGGAACATATGGAGCCTATCTAAAAACTTGGGATAAAAGAGCAACAAAACCTTTAATAATTACTGCACCTGAAATAATCCATAGCTCAAGGAAAAACAAGGCGTTTAAGTCTGAGGCTAATCAACTTATCAAAGAATTGAAAAGCATTGATATTCTGTACCTTGATCCTCCTTATAATAGCCGTCAATATGCTTCAAATTATTTTTTATTGGAACTGATTGCTGAGGGATGGTTCGAGGATAAAAAACCAATTATTACTGGCAAAACTGGCGTTCGTGATTACAAAAATCAATTATCGGAATATTGTTACAAAGGACGAGCATCCAAGGCATTAGATGAATTAATTACGCAAGTAAATGCAAAATATATCTTACTGAGTTATAATAATGAAGGAATCATTCCAATTGGCGAAATAGAACAGATATTATCAAAAAAAGGAAAAGTTAGTTTATTCAAGAAGACACATAAGAGGTATAAAAGTATTAACCAAGATGAAGATGATCCTAATATTACTGAGGAGAGGTTGCATTTCGTCGAGACTCAATCAGCAATGAAAAGAGCAAATAAACTTGATGGTAACTCTTGGCTACAAAATTCGTTTAGTATTTGGAGAAATGTAACAAAAAATCAAGAGGAAACTGGATTAAAACATCCTGCAATTTTTCCCATACAATTAGCCGAAAAGATAATAGATATTCTTACTAACGGATCAGGTAAAAATATTCTTGATTGTTTTGCAGGGAGCGGTAGTACCCTTATAGCTGGTCTAAAAAAAAACATGAATGTTTTTGGAGTAGATATTAGCGATGAATTTAAAAATTTATTCTTTGATCGACTTTCGAAAGAATACTCAACATACAAACAAAATGGGAAGATTAAATATTTTGTAAAAGATTCTCGTGAGATTTCAAAATTTATTGAAGCAAACTCAATCGATTTATGTCTCACATCACCACCCTACTGGAATATACTAAATGCTAAAAGAAGTGCAGATTTAAAAATCGGAAGAAATTATACATCTGACCCTAATGATATAGGTAATATTGAACAGTATAATGCTTTTCTTAACGAACTTAGAATTATTTTAAGTGAGGTATATACTACTATTCGCGTTGGTGGATATTGTGTGATCAATGTGATGGATATTAGAAAAGGGAGTAAATTATATCCTCTTCATATGGATGTGGTGAGAGTGATGGAAGAAATTGGATTTTCTTTCGAAGATTTGCTTATTTGGGATAGGCAAAAAGAATATAACAATTGTAAACCTTTGGGTTACCCATATAAATTTATTATTAACAAAGTTCATGAATACATTCTAATCTTTAAAAAATATGGATCTAACGAATAGACTCTCTTCCTTTTTGAGTGAGGATGCTGCTTATCTACTTGGTTTGATTATTGGAAGAGGAACAATTATCAAGTCAATTGAATTACAAAAATTAGTAATTGACTTTCCTTTTAAAAATCTTGAAGCTGTAAGC
Organism: Minisyncoccota bacterium; assembly: GCA_041674185.1. GTDB lineage: Bacteria > Patescibacteriota > Minisyncoccia > UBA6257 > JAGOQP01 > JAKBUF01. Next base: position 19,203 of record JBAYWE010000002.1, on the reverse strand, counting down.
CCCATCGATCCTACAAAAAGATTTAATACTCAAATTTATCTATCTAATAGCTTGGATAGAATCGTTGAAAGACTCAAAAGGATTGGACTTGATGTTAATAAAATTAATGATGAGGATAATAGAGGGGTTAGTTTAGTGATTGTTTGGAGAAATACTGATTTAACTTGGCAACTGTTGAGTTATTTACTAAATGGTGATTTCAGTGATTATCATTCCTTTAGGATTCCAAAAGTGATTTTTCAATCTGATCAGGAAAAACAAAAAGAATTTATAAGAGGTTACTTTGATGTAACTGGTTATGTTCGTGCCTCAAATGCTCAATTTGGTAAGATTGATCAACAAAGAATCTATCTCGAGGTAGATCATCGGAATTGGTATTTGGTGTTAGATTTATGCAAGCTTTTTCAAAGTGTGGAAATTCCAATAGAAAGCATTGACTTTGGTCATCCAAATTTTCGAGATCCGAATTTTAGAAAATCAAGTGGTTTCTGGGCAAAAGAACATCAAGTAAAAGTGTTTGCTAACCAATTTTTACCAATAGGGTCATACCTTAGGCACAAACAGGATGTTCTAGTTGATCTTGCATCTATGAACAGACTAGGACTCGGAGACAATGCTGAGAGTAAAAGACTTAGAATAAAAGAAAAAATGTCAAATCCCGAAGAGCATTCGGAAAAGTTACCCGGTTTTTTGAGAGATCTTCATTTTAATCATTATTCAGAACTACTTAATCGGTTGGAAGAAACTGATCCTATCCGTGCATATGAATAACTACGAATCAAAAAAAGAAATATCACTTTATCCAAGTATGCTTACTTGGTTACAAACATATCTAGAAGCAAAACATCCTCGAGCTTCAATTAAAACTTATGATGTCCATTCAGTAGATTTGAGCGATTTTTTACAACGGAATAATTATGCAAGATTCTTTCCTGAATATGCTACCTATAAGATTCGAGTTGATCTCTTAGGAGTAATGATAGAAAAAGAAATGTGTAAATTAGTATTCATTGAAGTGAAGGACACACAATTAAGCTTAATAAATCTATCCCAGTTATTAGGGTATTGTAAGATATTAAAACCTGATTTTGCATTTCTACTCTCTCCCAAAGGATTATCTAAGCCTCTCAAACAATTACTCATTCATTTTAATAGACTGGATATTTTGGAATTCAATAAGAACAGATATATCAAGGTTGCGAAATGGAATTCATCAAAGAATGCTATTGATAATGATTCATTGATTCCACCATCAGGATTTTAAAGCTCGGGTACAATGTTTTGCAGAGCATTCAATTGTTTTGATGTTTTAGAGTAACGATATATAAAAATAAATGAAATTCAATGGATGACCCTCGCGCTATTGTTGTGCATTGTGATGGTGCAATGAATTACGATTCCGCCCAGACTGGTGGAAATGGTTTTATTATCGAATTTCCAGAATCAATTCAACAAGACCCAATCCAAAAGTTTTATAGGAATGATCATCAAGGGATCCAACGACTTGAGATGATAAGTATTCTAGAAGCGATTGATGAGTTATTGGTATTTAATAAGCAAAATCCAGGTGTATTACGAAAAGCAGGACGAGTCCTGATCTATACTGATAGGATGAGTGTGACAGATGAAAGATTATTAAATCCCTATCGGGTGGATAATTATCGAAAAAATAAATGGAAAACTTTTGAAGAAAAACCAATTAAAGACAAGGATTTGATTAGTCGTATACAAAAAGCAAGAATGAAACTTTCAAAAGAAGTTGGTGGCCGAGTTGAGATTCATTACAAAAAAGAAAAGTATAATAAAGTTGCGGATAAACTTTCAAGAGTAGGAAGAAAATCAGAAATTAGAAGCAAGAAAATTCTTAATCAAAAAATCAGGCATGTATCAAAACGCAAGTTTGTTGGAAACGATGTTCATTATCCATCACTGAAAGAAAATGATCAATTAAATATCCGATTGTTTTCATGGGAGAATGTCCAAGACCAAATTGAAATTGTTGGTGAAATATTGGATGATCGTTTTAAGGGAAACAAGATTAATTTCTACGTCGACCATGAAAGTAAAAAAAAATTACATCGACACCATTCTTATACTCTTACAGTTGGAGCTGTATATTCTCATCATATAAAAATTGCTGATCTGAAAGAAATAAGCGAAACTGAAGATAATGAAGAGTAATAAATTGATAGTCAATCATACGACGATTTTATCTTAGACATGTAATCATATAAGACGTTTTTATAATCTTAAGAATTTTCAAAATTGATAACCATTATGGACAAGTAATATGGCAAATCTTAGTACAAACGAAAAACAATTGCTCGAAAAATTATTCAATATGGGTAGTGGATATGTTCTAAATTTCTCAGATAGAACAATGTCAGAATTTTTTAGAGATGATGTTGGTATTGATATTTATAATCCACAATATAAATATGCTTCGGGTTCAAAGGCGAATTATATGAGAGGATTTTGGCAAAATGCGAGTGATGTTTTAGTGGGGAAATCGATTCAAAAACTTATCGAATATATCGAAAACCAAATATTGCTTGGTCATTTAAATGAGATCGACTTCTCTATAAAAATTATGGATCGTGGGAAACAGATATCGAATAAACTTCAAGGCACCCAACCACAAACAAATGAAATTAGGGAAGATGATTTTTTAAGCAAAGATTTTAGGAGTCTCGATGTTAACATGTTGAAGCTGGATGGAACGGTGCTTACAGTAATTCAACAGAGAATTGATGAGATCCAAAGGTGTTTAAAAATAAATGCATCCTTATCAGTAATCTTTCTTTGTGGAAGTACTATGGAAGGGATATTACTTGGAATAGCAAGCAATAACGCGAAAGATTTTAACATTGCTTCTGCAAGCCCGAAAGATAAATCTGGGAAAGTAAAGCAATTTCAGGATTGGTCGCTGAGCGATTTTATCAATGTTGCAAGAGAATTAAATTTTCTGGGTGAGGATGTAAAAAAATTCAGCCATGCTCTCAGAGACTTTAGAAATTATATACACCCATATCAGCAATTAGCCTCGAGTTTCGATCCAGATGAACATACCGCAAAAATATGTTGGCAAGTATTACAAGCAGCCATAGTACAATTATCTAAGTGAACTATTATTAAATAATAACTAAATATCTATTCTCATTCATCTATTACGTATAGTGTAAGAATATTTACATCTGCAAGTAAAATTCATTCAAATTATCTTTATAGAGTGTGTTTTACCCAAAATTGTGGAATATTCGTATCTACTAATTTCTCTCTTAAGATATAGGGTGATTGCATGATATCAGATGAACACATAAAAAAATTCCAAGAATTATATTTTACACATTTTGGAATACAGCTAGATAAAAACGAAGCGTATGAGAAAGCATCTAAAGTAATTCGCTTAGTAGAGTTAGTCTATGAGCCGATTACGAAAGAAAAAATTCGCGCTCTCAAAGATGCCCTAGAAAAAAGTGGGGACTTGCACACTCGATAGTTTAAACGGTATTATTTGTACCCAAGTAAACAGACGTATTATGTTTCCTACACAATCATCCAAAAACCTCAAATATTTCCTTTATGCCCGTAAGTCATCCGAAAACGAAGATCGTCAGGTTCAGTCAATAGATGATCAAATTAGTAGACTTACCCAACTATCAAAGGAATTACATCTAGATGTAATTGAAATATTTTCTGAGGCAAAATCAGCAAAGAAACCAAATAACCGTCCCATATTTGATGAGATGATTAAAAGAATAGAAGCAGGTGAAGCTGGTGGTATTCTCAGTTGGCAGCTCAATCGATTATCAAGAAATCCAATTGATAGTGGTAAGATAAGCTGGCTTTTGCAAACAGGTATACTTCAATCGATTCAAACGATTGATCGGCAATACTTGCCGGATGATAATGTGTTGTTATTCAATGTTGAAAGTGGCATGGCAAATCAATATATCATTGAATTAAGAAAAAATGTAAAACGCGGAATTGAAAGTAAGTTAGCAAAAGGATGGGCTCCCAATGTAGCTCCTCTCGGCTATCTCAACAATAAGGAAGACAAAACTATTATAACTGATCCTATCCGTTTCCCTCTCATACGCAAAATGTGGGATATGATGCTTACTGGTTGTTACACTCCACCCCAAATATTAACGATAGTAAATAAAGAGTGGGGATTTAGAACAAGAAAAAGTAAACGTCAAGGTGATAAAGAATTATCTCGTAGTGGTATATATAAAATTTTTACGAGCATTTTCTATACAGGAAACATTGAATATTTTGGAAAACACTATCAAGGAAATCATGAGGCAATGATTACCCTCAAAGAATATGATCAGGTACAAATAATTTTAGGACGAAAAGGAAAACCTCGTCCTCAAAAACACTCGTTCGATTTTACCGGAATAATTCGATGTGGAGAATGTGGATGTTTGTTCACCGCAGAAACAAAACGCAAAATTATAAAGAGTGACTCAACGATCAAGGAATATACTTATTATCATTGTACGCGTAAGACAAATAAAGTTATCTGTTCTCAAAGAAAAGCAATTCGAGAAGATCGTCTTATTCAGATGATATCAAGTGAACTAAAAAAATACGATTTAATCCCACAATTTTATGCATGGGCTTTAGACTCAATTGGGGACACTGAAAAAGAGTCATCTGAAAAATCCCAAAAGATTAAAATGACACAAGAGGAAACCCAAATAAAATTGCACAAGGAACTCGAAGAATTGACCCGTATGAGGTATCGGGGCTTAATTGATGATTCCTTCTACTTGAAAGAAAAAAACGAAATAGAGGGCAAAATATTGCGATTAAATGACATTCTAAAAAATACTTCAGAGGTTGGAGGAAGGGATGTTGAAACTATAAAAAATGCATTTATTTTCATGTCAAATCTGATGGATTCTTTTAATAAAAAAAGGTTAGAACCAAGGAAAGAATTTCTTTTAACAATCGGTAATGACATTAAAATACGCGATGGAATCTTAAGTGTAGTTCCACATCCTTGGTTCTTTCCAATCAGAGAAAATTACTCTCGTCTTCAAGAGGAATATCTAAGGTTAGAACCAAATAAATTGCCTATAAATTGCGAACAGAATGAAGCTCTCGTATCTATTCGTTCACGCTGGCTCGGGGACAGGGATTCGAACCCCAATTAATGGCTTCAAAGGCCACTGTCCTACCATTAGACGATCCCCGAATATGATATGTTTGAACCCTATCAAAAAAATAGTATTTTTTCAACTATTTTTTTGTTTCTTTTTGTGTTGCTTCAATCAGCGCAATTTCAAATGGAATAATGGGGAGAGAATTATATCTCATGTTTGTTTGCGCCTCTATGAGAAGTTTGAGAAGTTTTATAATATATTCTGTTTCAATGAGTTCTGCATGTTTTTGTAATGAAGCAAGTTCCGTTTGTGCTAATTCGCGAGTAAATAATTTCTCTAAATCGGGGTTTAAATGAAGGGCGAGTGCACGGCGAATATATTCAGTTATATCCCTATTGAGTTGCGGAAGATTATGTCCGTCATTATGGATTTCATGTAATAACTGGAGCGCTTTTTTTCCATCTTTTGTAATAAGAGAGTTCGATAAACTTATAATTTTGAGAATATCTGTTTTTCCTAGTAATAATTCAACATTGGCCGTGGTAATATATGATCCTTGCATGGCAATGATTTGATCAAGTAATGATTGTGCGTCGCGCATACTTCCTTCTGCGAGATACGCTATCATTTCTAATGCTGATGGTTCGCATGTGATCTTTTCTTTTGTGATAATAGTTTTCAACATAGAAATAATCTCACTGAGAGTCAGTTTTCTAAAATGAAATCGTTGCGTTCGAGAGATAATGGTTGCAGGAACTTTTTCGTATTCTGTAGTTGCAAGAATTAAGATAGCGTGCTGAGGAGGTTCTTCGAGTGTTTTCAAAAGGGCATTAAATGCTTGTGTGGTGAGCATGTGTACTTCATCTATAATAAATACTTTGTGCCCAAATTGAGTGGGCATGGTTTTTATATTGTCTTTTAAATTACGAATTTCATCAATACCGCGGTTTGAGGCCGCGTCGATTTCAATAACGTCGAGTGTGTTTCCTGATTCTATTTGTGTACATGCGCTGCATGTTCCACACGGTTCTCCTTGTTTTCTAAATTCTAAATCAGTTTGGCGTTTTTCACAGTTGATTATTTTCGCCAAAATACGCGCCATGCTCGTCTTTCCTGTTCCTCGGGGTCCATAGAATAAATATGCATGAGCAAATTTATCTTGTATAGACGCGTTGCGTAGAATCGTTGTGATAGACTCTTGTCCTACTATATCTTCTATTCTTTTGGGGCGATACGTGCGATAAATTGCGGACATAAAAAATGATGTTTATGGCTTGTAAGCCTCTCCTTATTTTTTGATTATATCTTATATTTAAATTTTTACCAATACCTTTCTTTTTTCTATTACCTACTATTTACGTCTTTTTTCTTCTTTACCCTTCGTCTTTTTTCCTCTATACTACTTCTATGTATCAGGTGCAAACACAGCAATTTTCTGGCCCTCTAGAAAAACTATTAGAACTTATTGAGGCAAAAAAGCTTGATATTACGACTATTAGTTTAGCAGAAGTTACCAACGATTTTCTCTCATATATAGAAATATTACGGAATCAAATACCGTCTTCTGGAGAAGAGGAGGGTCTTTCTCCTCGTATTTTATCTGATTTTCTTATTGTTGCTTCTCACTTAGTCTTAATTAAATCAAAAGAACTTTTACCCGATATTTCTTTTACCCCAGACGAACAAGAAGATATCGTTGATTTAGAGCGACGTCTCAAAATGTATAGCGCTTTAAAACCACTCTTTTTACTTTTGCGCACATCGTGGCAAACCGCATCTCCTTCTTTCTCTCGTGAATTTATGAAGGACTTGCCTCCGATTTTTTATCCACCCACAACTCTTGCGGTGTCTCATCTCGAAACTGCTCTGGGTAATTTATTACAATCTCTTGGATCTCTTGTAGTTGAGACTGAGCATATAGAGAAACAACTTATTAACTTGGAAGAGAAAATTAGTGAACTTTCAAGTAAGATTGCACATGGTATATCTCATTTTTCTCAGGTAACTTCGGCGAGTCCAAAGGGAGAATTGATTGTTTTATTTTTAGCGTTATTGCATTTATTGAGAGATCAAACAATTCGGGTAAAACAAGAAGGATTATTTGGAGAGATTAGTATGGAAAAAATTACTGAGCAGTAAATAATAATTATTTTTGAATTTATAATATGGATAATGAAATCAATACACAAACCACATCGTCGGCATCGTCTCACATAGCTGCTCTTGAAGCGATACTTTTCTTATATGGAGAACCTGTTTCGCGAGATATGATTATGCGATTATTACAGGTTTCTTCTGAGCAGGTGAGTGAAATTATTCGTGCATTTCAAGAAACACTTATGGATTCACAGAGGGGATTACTTCTCTTGGAAAAAGGGGATGCCTATATGCTTATTACTAAACCGCAATTCGCTCCGTTTCTTGAATCATTTGTAAAGGATAGTTTAAAAGAAGAACTTACTCCTTCTGCGGTGGAGACGTTATCGTTGGTGGCATATTTTGGTCCTATTACTCGTGCGCAGATTGATTATATTCGTGGAGTTAATTCTAGTTTTATGTTGCGTAATTTGTTGGTGCGTGGACTTGTGGAACGTACGAGTAAGGGAAATACGTATTTGTATGAAGTCACAACTGATTTTCTCACTCATCTTGGACTTGCGCGTCTTGAAGATTTACCTCAGTATGGACAGTATCAGGAAACACGGAAGAATTTTTTTGAATCAGACGAGACGGCATCTATTCCTGTGACGATTGATTCTGAAAAAAAAGTAGACGATCATCTTGATACATCTTGTATATAATCATAATTTTTGTATTCCTTATTCATGAAATACCAGGCTCTCATTCTTGTTATTGCGATATTATTTTCGACGCTTATGTTACACGCCTTGGTTGCAGAGGAGCGTTCTGTTTTATCCACCCCTCCTCTTCCTGAATCAATTACTCGTTTGGGGACCTATACGGTGCCGTCATTAGCTCAAAAAAATAAATTTCAAACTGCTTCTTTTCGGGAATTACCCGTTGATGTTCCATTACAAGAACCCTCTCCTCAAGGAGAAACTTCGGTTGTCGAAAAACCTTCTGTGGGATCTATAGCCTCTTCTTGTTCGTTATCGGTAGCGGCGTATCTGGTAAAAGATATAACCCATGGAAAAATTATTGTTTCAAAAAATGAAACAGGGAGTAGGCCTATTGCTTCGGTGAGTAAATTAATGACTACTCTTGTTGCTATGGAGTCTATGCAATCTGAGGCAGTTATTACGGTGAGTGAAAATGCCCATGCTCTCGCGGAGGGGTATGCCTCTCTTGAGGTTGGTGCCTCATATACCGTACAAGATCTTATTCGTGCCGCTTTGGTTGTTTCGAGTAATGATGCTACGTATGCACTCGCAGAATCATTTGGATTTGATACTTTTGTTACTCGTATGAATGAGAAAGCAAAAGAGATAGGTATGCGTCAAACTATTTTTACAGAACCATCGGGTCTTTCATATCTCAATCAATCTACTGTGTCCGATTTAGCTCTTCTGCTTGCGTATATATATCAAACACAACCAACCCTCCTTGCTATTACGAGAGAAAAAATAGTACCGATTATGAATCAGACTCGCCAACGTACGATTCGTTTATTGAATGTTAATTATTTTGCCGGAACAAAAAATTTTATTGGAGGGAAGACGGGTTTTATTAATGAGTCGGGGGGAAATTTAGTCGCCTTGTTTCATGAAAATTCAAGTGTATGGGCGGTTGAAGTTTTGGGGAGTGATGATCGTTTTGCAGATTTAAGTAGATTGCTTTTATGTGCACAAAAAATGAAACAATAGGTTTTGTTTTTTATTTTTGTTATTGCAGAAAAAGATGAGCTCGTGGTATTATATATATACTATTTAATTATTTTTTTATGCTTCAATTTCAGGCGATTCGTTTATTACTTTTGACGGGTATCACATTCGTTATTGCATTACTCATTACTCCATTGGTAACCAAGTTACTTTTTAAATATAAAGCTGGAAAACAGATTCGATCTGCTGTCGATGCTCCTATATTTTCAAGTCTTCATAAAGGGAAAGAGGGGACTCCTACGATGGGAGGGATTATTATTTGGATTTCGGTACTTGCGCTCGCACTTATTTTTTTCCTTATTAATTATTTTTTTGGAGATACATGGGGATATTTTAATATTATCAATAGAGCAGAAACATATCTTCCTATAGCCGCCATGTTAATTGCCGCACTCCTGGGACTGTTAGATGATATTTTAGGTATTTTGCGTATTGGACCCAAGGGCGGGGGAATATCTATGAAGCATAAAATAGCAGTGTATTTTATTATTGGACTTATTGGGGCATATTGGTTTTTTGTCAAATTAGGATGGACGACGTTATATATTCCATTCGCGGGATTCTTTCAAATAAATGGATGGTATATTCCTATTTTTCTTTTTATTATCGTTGCTTCTGCTTTTTCTGCGAATGAAACTGATGGACTCGATGGATTATTAGGTGGCGTCTCTCTCTTTTCATTTGCATCATTGACTGTAGTCGCTTTTGTTATGGGGAGATTTGATTTAGCTGTTTTCACTGCCATGATCGTTGGGGCGTTACTTGCATTTTTGTGGTTTAATATTTATCCTGCACGATTTTTCATGGGAGATACGGGATCCATGGCTTTAGGAATTACTATGGGTATTATTGCTCTTCTTACGAATACCGCATTACTCCTCCCGTTTTTTGCTCCTATTCTGGTACTCGAATCACTGTCTGTTATAGTACAGTTGTTCTCTAAAAAAGTTTTTAAGCGAAAAATATTTTTGTCTACACCGATTCACCATCATTTTGAAGCATTGGGATGGCATGAGTCACGGGTGACGATGCGATTTTGGATTATATCTGCGGTCTCTAATGGACTTGGTTTGGTTATCTTTTTTCTCTCACGTATGTTTGTCTAAAAGAATTTAGAATATTCTTTATCCTTAGTATAAAATACATCATATTAAGAACAATAGAGACGGTCTTTTTTGATAAGCTCTTATCTATTGGTGTATCGTGTTTTCTTTTCTATATTACCCTTCTCAAATAGTGTATACTATAATACATATACTATGACAACGTTGATTAAAAATGTGCAAGTTGTTGATGGAACAGGAATTCCTCCTTTTAAGGGCGATGTATTAATTCGTGATGCCATGATTATTGCGGTAGGAAATTTCCCTAACTATAAAGCGGATAAAATTATATATGGCAACGAAGCATATCTTTGTCCTGGATTCATTGATATTAATGCTTCATCGGATAGATATTTAACTTTATTTTCTTCTCCGCTCCACGCTAATTTTATTACCCAGGGAGTTACTACGATTCTTATTGGACAATGTGGATTTTCTTTAGCACCGTCTCTCTATGGTCCCTTACAGCATTTTACTGATTGGGCTCCGACAAGCACTATTAACAGTAATTGGCGTACGGTGCAGGAACTTCTCGACTCATTTTCACAATCTTTTTCATTTGGGGTAAATATAGGAACATTAGTGGGGCATAAAGTTATTCGAGAAGATTTATTAAAAGATCCTCGTGTGTGGCGTGCTCTTACGATGAATGAATTGCGCGTGTTTCGATCTATTCTCTCTGATTCTCTTGCACAGGGAGCGTTTGGATTTTCGACAGGACTTGGTTATTACCCCTATCAAGGAACAACGTATCATGAACTCCGTGCCTTAGTTGAGGTAGTCGCTCGTTATAAAGGATTATATGCAACCCATGTACGTGATGAAAAGGCTGGATTACTTGCCAGTGTACAAGAGGCTGTTCGTCTTGCACAAGATGTATCTGCTCGTGTACTTATTAATCATTTACGTCCTTTTATTGGATTTGAATCTGAATTTGAAAAATCTCTTGCTTTTATTGGTGAAAAAGGAAAGGTTGCTGATGTTCATTTTTCTACAAATCCATTTTCATATAGTGTTGTTCCTCTTGATTCATTCTTGTTGCATGACATGCGTGGATGGGATCGTCGTAAACTCATAGATGCTCTCCACGATCCAGCAGTGGTTCGTTTATTAATTAAATCATTTCCTAAAATTGATGCACGCCATGCTACTATTGTTCATGCGCCAGGTATTGAGTTTGTGAACGGTATGTCGGTGTATGATTTTGCACAAAATAGACAAGTAACTGTTCCTCAAGCTGTTATTTCATTACTACAAGCAACGCATGCGCGCGGATTCCTTTTTTATGAAAATCTAAATCAGTCGTATATTGATACAGCTCTTTTGTCTGATCGCGCTCTTATTGCAAGTAATAGTCCGAGTATTGATACATCTGCAAAATTTTATCCCGATCGTGCGAAACATACATTCTCCCTCTTCTTAGAAAAAGCATCTCATGCGTCTCTTTCTATTGAATCTGCAATTGCGCGACTCACGGGTATTCCCGCTCGGGTTATGGGACTTTCAAAGCGGGGACGTCTGCAAGGAGGATCGTATGCTGATATGGTTTTATTGTCTCATGATTTTGTTCCTTTGCAGGTGTGGGTAAATGGACAGAGAGTTTTGGAAGATGGAGTTGTTACGGCACGTCCTCAAACAGCGTATGGTCAGATTCTCAGAAATACTCGTTTATAACATAATGTGTCTTGATATCTATCTATGAGATTTTTGAAGAACAAATTTATTTTTGCTGGACATCGTGCTGATTATGTCTTACTCGGAGTCATTTTATTTTTAGTGTTAGCTGGTTTTTTATTTCTTGCTTCTGCTTCTTCTGATATTGCGAAGATTAAATATAATGATAGTTTCTTTTTTCTTTCGAGTCAGTTTTTAAAAGGATTGCTTCCCGGACTCATTGGTTTCTGTCTTGGGTATTTTATGTATTATCGTAAATGGAAAAAATTTGCGCCTCTACTGCTTCTTCTCAATATTATTTTAATGATATTAGTTTTTACTCCTTTTGGATTTGCTGCGAAAGGATCTTATCGATGGATAAACTTAGGTCCTTTCTCTTTTCAGCCCTCAGAGCTTCTCAAAATCACTTTTATCCTTTATTTAGCATCTCTTTTCTCTAGTATTTCGGTGAAACGATTAAAGCAATCGTGGACATCATATGGTTTATTTTTGTTTGTATCCTGTGTGGTGAGTGTGCTTATTTTTATTCAACCCGCAACTACTATGGCTGTCATTATTATTGGAGCAGGAGCGGTTATTTTTTTCTTTAGCGGGGCCTCATTTAAACATATTGCACTGACAGCGGGTCTTGCTCTGAGTGTTGTATTACTTTTGGCGATTTTTACTCCCTATCGTCTTCATCGTGTTGCTCCCTTTTTGAATGCAATTACTGATCAGGTCGCCCCATCTCTTTCCTTGCAGGGTGCTTCTGCTGATTCTTTTCATGTGGATCAGTCACGTATAGCTATTGGTACGGGGGGGATCTCTGGTGTGGGGTTTGGAAAATCAACGAGTAAATATAGTGTTCTTCCTGAACCGATGGGTGATTCTATTTTTTCTGTTATAGCTGAAGAATTTGGTTTTATTGGGTCGTTAGTGGTAATCGGACTCTATCTTATATTTTTCTGGCGTTCATCTGATATCATGCTTCACATGCATGATGATTTTGCAAAATTAGTCGTACTTGGATTTTCCTCAATCATCATGATTCAAACATTTATTCATATTGCTGCGAATTCGGGCATTCTGCCCTTTACGGGAGTCCCTCTTCCATTTATTAGTTATGGAGGAACAGCCCTTGCAGTTTCTTTGACGATGATGGGTATCATTGCTAACATATCAAGACACACTACTCATTCGAAATCTGTCTAAATATATTTCTTATTATATAGTACTCATTTCTTAATACTTTTATTTTTTATGCAAAAACATATCAGAATCGCATATACAGGAGGGGGTACAGGAGGACATATTTATCCACTTCTAGCTGTTGCGGATGAAATTACAAAGGGGATGCGTCGATATCCCGATGTTCGTGTTTCTTATTCATACTTTGGAGATCCAGGTATGTATAGTGATGAATTTGTGAAACGGAAAATTACCATTCGTCATATTATGGGTAGTAAGCTGCGTCGATACGCATCGTTTCTGAATATACTTGATGCAATAAAATTTCCGTTTTCATTTCTCCAGGCGTTATTGAAATTATTATTTATAATGCCCGATGTTCTGTTTTCAAAAGGGGGGACGGGGGCGCTTCCCGTTATTCTTGCTGCGTGGATATATCGTATTCCGATCATAGTTCATGAGTCTGATGCTGTTCCGGGACTTACAAATCGTCTTTCTTTTCCATTTGCATCTCGTGTCGGAGTTGCCTTCGAACGCGCACTTACGTTTGTGAAGGGAAATAAAGGAGCTCTGGTGGGCAATCCTGTCCGTCCGTTTCTTCTGACACCGAGTGATGTAACTCAAGAACAAGCAAAGCGTATATTTGGATTTGACCCACAGGTACCTCTTATCCTTGTTATGGGGGGGTCTCAGGGTTCACAGCGATTAAATACGTTCTTATTGGATACGGCTACGGAGTTGGTTCCTCACTATCAAGTGTTACATCAGACAGGTATGAAAAATTTCTCAGATGTGTCACGAGAATTAAATCTTATATTTAAGAATCAAATACATCCCTATCAAGAACGATATAAAGTGGTAGATTTTTTTAGAGATAATCTTAAGGACGCGTTTATCGCTGCTGATATTATTGTGTCTCGCTCGGGAAGTTTTCTTTTTGAAATTGCAACATTCGCAAAACCATCTATTGTTATTCCATTAAAAGAATCCGCAAATAACCACCAGTGGTACGATGCACTTGAATATTCACAAAAAGGAGCTTGTATTATTATTGAAGAAGATAATCTTACGCCGGTTCTTTTTCTCACACAGCTTAAAAAAATTAGTACCGATGTTTCCTCATATCATCATATGTCTACGGCCGCGCATGCATTTGCAACTCCTGATGCCGCACTTGTTTTAGCTCAAGAAATTATAAGATTGGGATGGGGGAGTAAGGTATAAGTTCTAATTCTGATGGTTAGTCGGACCTCCGATTTTTTCCGAATGAAAAAATGTCGAGGTCTTTAGTTTAAAGTTAATATCCAATTTCTATATCTTGGGTATATCTCTTGCAGGGATATAATTTATTTTGAATATTGTTTTCTTGTCTTTTTTTCCTTTTGATGTGTTTCCATATTTTTTCGCGATCGCGAAAAAATATGGAAAGTTATTCATAGTGAGAATATTCTATCTTATAAGAATATTTTACGACTTTATGCATAACATCACGCAATCATAAAACCGCGTATGCGGTTTTATGAAGGATATTATTTCTATTTTTGTTTGTTCATTTTGTCAAATAAGATATCAAGTTCACCCTCAAGTACTTTTTCAATATTATGCGCTTTTGTGTTTGATCGATGATCCGTAATTCTATCTTCAGGAAAGTTATAGGTGCGGATTTTTTCTGAACGTTCGTTGGATCCAATTTGTTCTTTACGCAGCGCGCTCATAGAAGCGACTTGCTGTTCACGCATGGCTTCAAAAATACGAGAACGTAAAACACCCATGGCATTTTCTTTGTTTGCGTTTTGTGAACGCTCGCTTTGAGACGCAACGACGACGCCCGTTGGTTTGTGTACAATGCGTACCGCTGTTTCTACTTTGTTGACGTTTTGTCCTCCGGGTCCTGAAGCGCGGAAGAATGAGATTTCCAAATCTGAAGGATTAATAGCTACTTCTCGTTCATCAACGACTGGAAGAATTGCCACTGATGCCGTGGAGGTATGAATACGCCCTCCTTTTTCAGTTTTGGGGATTCTTTGTACACGATGCACTCCTGATTCTTGTTTGAGAAGTGTATACACTCCCTGCCCTTCGATGCGTCCCATAAAGCTTTTGTATCCATCAAGTGTTGTTTGATTTGAATCAAGTTCGGTAAAGCGCCACCCCTTTTTGATGGCATAGCGTTGATACATATGCACTAAATTTCCTGCAAAAATAGATGCTTCATCTCCTCCTGCACCCGCACGAACCTCTATAATAAGTTTGTTTACATTTTGTTCCATAGTTTTATTTTTTAAAACAAAAAAGTGATTAGTTGGTAGGGGGATAGTGATTTGATGTATATCAAAATCTACTATACGCTAGGTACTAATCACTTTCTACTAATTTTTGCTATTTCTTTTTTGCTACTTTTTTCTCTTTTTTTTCTGCTTTTTTAGTCGCCTTGCTTTTCGTTGTCGTTTTCGCTGCTTTCTCTACTTTTGCTTTAAATTTCTCTACGCGTCCTGCGGTATCAATGAGTTTTTCGTTACCCGTAAAGAAAGGGTGGCAGGCATAACAGATTTCAATTGCCATTTCTTTTTTGGTTGAGCCAACATAAAACACATTTCCGCATGAGCAAGAAACTTTTGCTTGGGAGTGATATTCTGGGTGGATATTTTTCTTCATAATATTGAGATATAGATACTAAATTTGTGTACGATTAAACTACATCATTTGAGTCTATTTTGCAAGTTTTGGTGAGTATTAAGGTGTAAACAGTAGATATTAAGGGTGAGTAGGAATGAAAAATAAAAAAGGCAGCGTGTTGCTGCCTAATTATTTCTTCATTTTTACCTTATAACTTTTTTGTGAAATATCCGAACTGTTCATCAAGAAGTTTGTCTTCGCAGAAAAATTCAAATTCCTTGGAAATTTTTTCCAACTCTTCTTGTATATCATGTGGTTCCAAGGAGTAATTTTCGTTATTTCCAGTTTTTGAGAAATAATTACATCCCTCAGGTGCACATATTTTAATTTCTGCGGACCACTGGTGAGGTTCGTTGGAAAAATAAAACAAAGATATTATCATTTGCAACTCTTTATTATCTTCGTGATAATGCTCATCTATCTTTTGAAGAATCCCTGTGGGGATTTGGTTTTTTAAGAAGAATTCAACTTCTGATATTTTACTATACATTTTTTTTTCTTCTTCTTTCTTAAATGCATATGTACTGTTAGAAATAGAAAGATTTTCTTTGTAGTCATGGAATTCAAAAGAATTTGGACCGTTGTTAAGATTAACTGTGATTTTCATTTCTCGCTCCGAATTATTATTGGATTTGTTAAAAGATTACACAATCTTTACTGACCTTAATATACCACGATATATGACTTAGGTCAACTTTCGTTATATTGGTATTGAGGGGTTATTTTGTAATTTCTAGCCATTCATTACTCATTACTTTTTCCTCTTGACTTTGTGATAACTTTATATATACTTATCTCCACTGGCTGGAAGGTACACGAACGCAATCCTGAACCCTACAAGTTAATAGCGTAATCATCTGTTTGAGAAATTTAAGTGAAGTGTAAAAAAGTTTAAGAATTTTTTCGGTTGTCCCGAAAAAATGTATAGATTCCGGTTCAGCGAAGATCGACTGACTATTATAATTTATTATTGTGGTCATTCGCACTTCGCTCCCTACCATGGAGCTATACATCTATATTGAGAGTTTGATCCTAGCTCAGGATGAACGCTGGCGGCGTGGATAAGGCATGCAAGTCGAACGAACCAAGTTTTAACAGAGATGCGATTACATCAAGTCAATGAAGATTTTTGGTTAGTGGCGAACGAGTTAGTAACACCTTGGTACATACCTCGAAGTGGAGCATAGCCAGTCGAAAGATTGGGTAATACTCCATACTCCCGAGAGGGAAAAGTCGTAAGACGCTTTGAGAGTGGCCTAGGCCCGATCAGCTAGTTGGTGGTGTAACGGACCACCAAGGCTATGACCGGTAGGGGAGCTGAGAGGCTGATCCCCAACGACGAGACTGAGACACGGCTCGTACACCTACGGGTGGCAGCAGTCGAGAATATTCCACAATGGGCGAAAGCCTGATGGAGCGACGCCGCGTGGAGGAAGAAGGCCTTCGGGTTGTAAACTCCTTTTCTATGTGAAGAAGATCACTTCGTGTGGTTTGACATTAGTATAGGAATAAGAGGTTGCTAACTCTGTGCCAGCAGCAGCGGTAATACAGAGACCTCGAGCGTTATCCGGATTTATTGGGCGTAAAGGGCGCGTAGAAGGCATAGTGCGTCTTGTGTTAAATCTTACCGCTTAACGGTAAACATGCACAAGATACGGCTTTGCTAGAGGGCATCAGAGGTACATAGAACGCACGGTGTAGGGGTGAAATCCGTTGATATCGTGCGGAATACCAAAGGCGAAGGCAGTGTACTGGGATGTTCCTGACTTTGAGGCGCGAAAGCGTGGGGAGCAAAAAGGATTAGATACCCTTGTAGTCCACGCCCTAAACGATGTCTACTAGCTATTGGAAGTATCGACCCTTTCAGTGGCGAAGCTAACGCGTTAAGTAGACCGCCTGGGAAGTACGGTCGCAAGACTAAAACTCAAAGGAATAGACGGGGACTCGCACAAGCAGTGGAGCATGCGGTTTAATTCGATGGTAAGCGAAACACCTCACCAAGGTTTGAAACTCTCACGAAAGTCCGATGAAAGTTGGACCCTTCTAATTTATTAGTACGGGAGAGCAGGTGCTGCACGGTTGTCGTCAGCTCGTGGCTTGAGTTGTTCCTTTAAGTAGGTTAACGAGCGCAACCCCTATCGTCTGTTACAAGTGTCAGACGAGACAGCCCGATTTTTCGGGAGGAAGGTGGGGATGACGTCAAATCAGCGTGGCCCTTTGATACCTTGGGCTACACGCATGCTACAATGGTCTGCACAATGGGTTGCCAAGCCGTGAGGCGGAGCCAATCCCATCAAAACAGGCCCCAGTTCGGATTGAAGGCTGAAATTCGCCTTCATGAAGTTGGAATTGCTAGTAATCGCGGATCAGCACGCCGCGGTGAATACGTTCTCGAGTCTTGTACTCACCGCCCGTCATACCAAGGGAGCCGGGAGTAGGTGAAATCTGCGCAAGCGGACTAGCCTAAATTCGGTGACACGGGTAAAGTCGTAACAAGGCACGTGTAGCGGAAGCTGTGCGTGAAACAATTACATATTTTTAGAGTCGTTTATCTACTTCGGTAGATGTAAGGAGTTGGCCATGGATCCTCAAGTTATGGCCCTTCAACGAAAGTTGTCGTACCGGGGCAACTGAAAAAATTCTGAAACTTAATTTTGATAAAGATGAGAAATAAAGCAGTCTATGATAATAGGCTGTTTTATTTTATTAAATATTTATTCTTTTTTTATTTCTTTCTCTATTTCTTTCTTCTTTTATCTCTTTTTATTATTCTCTTTTCTTATTCCTTATTTTCCATATTTTTTCGCGATCGCGAAAAAATATGGAAAAGTATCTAGCGTGATATATTATGATGATTCTTGTTTCCTTATATATACAATTTATATATACAATGAAGAAATGTGGTAAATTTGATGGTTTTCGTTTATATACTCGAGCTCTCTCAGATTCAGATGTCCCAACTCTTTTTAGTACAACTCGGTAAACCTTATTTAGTTCACGTTTTATTTTAAGATGAGATTAATAATTATCTTTTGTAGAATAGTATTGTTTTTATGTTTATTTTGTCTTATACTACATATATATGGAAGAAAAAAAGGTATTACTCATAGAAGATGACCCATTTTTATCGTCGCTTTTAAAAAATCGGTTTGCTCGAGAAGGACTTACGGTACTGCACGCAAAAGATGGAGAAGAAGGAATCAAACTTATTAAAGAAACGCAGGGGATTCTTTTGGTATTACTTGATCTTATTTTGCCTAAAAAATCTGGATTTGAGGTTTTGCAAGTTATCAGACAGGACCCCCAAATGCAGAATGCTCCTGTTATTATTATTTCTAATTTAGGGCAACCCGAAGATGTTCAAAAAGGACAGGAATTAGGTGCTGTTGAATATTTTATCAAGGCGAAAACTTCGATTGAAGATTTGGTAAACAATGTTATTTCTTTCCTAGATTCAGATAAAAAATAGACTGTTTTTTTGAGGAAATTTCTAGGTCCATACACTTATCCACTTTTTCTTTGTACTGTATAAAAGAATGTGCTATAATGCATATTAAATAACAAAATAATTAATTAATTTATGAAGAAAGGTTTTACTCTTATTGAGTTACTTATCGTTATTGGTAT
>JBAYWE010000001.1:0-68989 GCA_041674185.1 Minisyncoccota bacterium | reverse complement strand
GGTTCTCAACAAGCTATTACGGATGGCGGTATTCTTCCTGGAGTTCTTGAAATAGGATCTACCATAGCACAGACTCCATCTCTCCGAGATAGAGGTCTGGTAGGCTATTGGACCTTTGATGAAGGATCAGGAACAACTGCTTATGATCGAAGTGGAAAGGGGAATAATGGGACACTGACCAATAGTCCGACCTGGCAGACAGGAAGTAATTGTAAGCGGGGGAACTGTTTGAGTTTTGTAGGAGGTGCGAGTAATCAATATGTTAATTGTGGAGCGAATCTACAGATAACTTCTTCCCAATATACTGTCTCTGGTTGGGTTAAGATTCCGTCTACTGCACCAGATTCGACCCGCCATGCTTTTGTTAGAATGGGTTCCTCATATCCTTCGTTCTGTCCAAGTTTTTCTAATACGCAGAAACCATTAATGTATTTAAATGGTTCGAATTATCGCTATGGAAGTTCCGATGTAAGAAATAATCAATGGTCTTTCTTTTCTTTTGTGGTTGTGGGTAATCAAATAAGCGACGTTTTGAATGCAAAAATATATTTGAATGGGGTAATTGAGTCAGCCTGGGCAACGTCAATTGGCGCTACTCCTATAGTACCAGATGGCAGTTGTTCTATTGGGTCTGAATATTTTGATGGTTTTGTTGATGACATTCGTATTTATAATAGAGCTCTTTCAGAACGAGAGATTCTTTCTATTTATAATTCTACAAAGTAGAATTATAAATATCACCTCATTTAAGTGAGATATGAATCTACCCAGATAGTACCTGCCTGCCGGCAGGAAACTTTTGCTTGTTATACAAGTGCATGCACCAAAAGTTTACTACTGGGCAGGTAATGCAACTTGGTAGTAAATATATATAGAATATAATGTGATATTCTTTTTAATATAAAATAAAGAGAGAGCACATGCTCTCTCTTTATTTTATATTGTACTTTATATAATTTTACTTCTTGAGTTTTAAGATAATCCGTTTTTCTGTTGGTTTTACTGAAGTAATAACAAATGTATATGTTTTTCCTACCTCAATATCTTTTTTCATTTGTTCTACATTTTCAAATTCAGAAATGTGGATGAGTCCTTGTAATTCATGTCCGAGTGCGACGAGTGCGCCAAAGGGATTGAATTTTGTGACAATTCCCTCTATTTCTTGATCTACGGTGAAGAGTTTTTCTGCCTCATCCCATGGGTTGTCTTTCAAGGCTTTGAAAGAGAGAGAAACTTTTCCATCTTTTAATTCAATGATTTTTGCACGTAATGCATCTCCTACTTTTACTACCTCCTTTGGAGAATCAATGAGTTTATGATCAATTTCTGAAATGTGTACCAATCCTTCAATATTAGGATCTTCTACAAATCGTACAAATACTCCAAAATCAGCAACTCCTGATACGATAACTTCTATTGCATCGCCTTCTTTGTATCCCTCTAAGCTTTTACGGACACTTTCTCCTGTAACTTCTTTTTCAGAGAGAATAAGCTTTTCTCCTTTTGCGTTAAAATCTAGAACGCGAACCTCCATAGTCGTGCCAATAAATTTCTTCAATTCTTCGAGAATCTTATTCTTATTTCCGTCTTCTACATGTGGGTAATTCTCAGTACTTAATTGAGATACAGGAATAAATGCTTTTACTCCTTGTACATCAGTCATTAATCCACCGCTATTTGCCGCGTTAATTTTAACTGAAAATGTATCACCGCTGTCTTTGAGTCCTTTAATGTCATTCCAATTTTGTTGACGCATTGCTTTACTGAGTGATAATTCAATAAACCCGTCTTCATTTTCTGCACTTACAATAGTTGCGGTAATGGATTGTCCCGACTCTAAATTCTTAATACTGTTTTGTGCGTTGGCGTATTCTATACCAAATACAATTCCCGTTCCCTTGCCGGGAATATCGAAAAACGCTATTTTTCCACTCCGTTTCATGAGATATACCTCACAGGTATCACCCTCTTTGAGGGGATTTATCAGTGTGGGATTATTCTTGAGCGCTTTGGTGAGCGGATGAGTCTTTTTTGATTCGTCTATTATTTTGCTTAACATAAAAATATAAGAACGGTTCTACCGTTGTGTTGCTACCATATCAAAAAATGTATTGCAAATCAAGTAAAAGTGAGATAAAATATAGTCTGTTATAGTGTTTCATATGGTGCTCGTGTATCCATTCTATCTGCTCTATAACGCTCTATTTTTAATCTGCATCTAATTTTTATGGTTATTTCATGGTATGGAGAGGGATGTTTTCGTATTCAAAGTGGTGAGAGATCTGTTTTACTCGATCTTCCTGATAAATCTACTGGGTTAACAGCTCCTCGAGGGAAATATGATGCTCTTATTAAAACGTTGACTCCGTGGCCCTTTGATTTTACACAAACAGAAGAGGGGGGCACTATTATCCATGGAGCGGGAGAATATGATGTGAGTGGTATTGGTATCAAAGGATTTGAATTATCTCAAGAATCGTCAGCTCATTTTTTTAAAACGGTGTATGTGCTCACCTGGGAAGACATTTCTATTGGTATTTTAGGACATCTGAGCGGCGATCTTCCACCCCACGTTCTCGAATCCTTTGAGGAGGTTGATGTTCTTATTGGTCCTGGGGGAGACGCTCCCTTTATTACCCACGACGCTATGACGAGACTTATAAAACAGATTACTCCTAAAATATTTATACCTTCTTTTTATAAAATACCTGGTTTGAAACGTGAGGCTGGATTAGTAAAGCCGTTATTAGAACGAGTGAACGGGGGGGAGATTGAGTCGCAAGAAAAATTTGTGTTTAAAAAGAAAGATTTAGGAGAGATAAAGAAGACACAAATTATATGTTTACATCCATAAAAAACTGGATTCAAGATGTTCGATCTTCTGATATCTCACGACAGCGGCGTGTACTTGTGTGGATGGTGGTTATATCTTTTATTTTAATTTGTGGAATTTGGTTTGTTGCTATGCAACTAGGTTTCATAGATTGGGAGGGGGATTGGATAGCGGGTACGCGCACATACGATGCTTCTGGAAAGATTGAATCATCTATGCCAGATACAGAGTCTATGGGGCAGAAATGGAACGAAACGAAGCGTGCAGTTGGAGATGCATTTCGTAATATAGAGAATCTTTTTGGAAGTGCGGTTCAACAAATGGAAGTTTCTGCGTCTTCTACAGCATCAACATCTTCTCTAGTACCTTCTTTCGCAACAAGTACCCCCGAGTAAGATGATAAAATATAACTATCTACTATTGTAATCTATTACGCATTATATGAAACAAAAAAATCAAAAGAACAAAGAATCTGAATCCGATATCTCTCAACGAGATGCCCAACTCGTGCAAACGGGAATTACGTCTGAGTTGGAAAAATCATATCTTGATTATGCCATGTCGGTTATTGTTTCTCGTGCACTTCCTGATGTTCGTGATGGTTTGAAGCCGGTACACCGTCGTATTCTATGGGGTATGTGGGATAGTGGTGTTACGCATAGTGCAAAACTACGCAAGTCTGCAAATGTAGTGGGAGAAGTTATGGGACGATACCATCCTCATGGGGATAGCTCTATTTATGATGCTATGACTCGTATGGCGCAAGATTTCTCTTTACGATACCCCTTGATTCAAGGACAGGGAAACTGGGGTTCTATTGATGGAGATAGTGCGGCGGCTATGCGTTATACCGAATGTCGACTCACAAAGATAGCGGAAGAAATGTTGATGGATATTGAAAAAAATACCGTTGATTTTATTCCCAACTATGATGCTTCTCGTCAGGAGCCATCAGTACTTCCTTCTAAGATTCCTCAATTGTTATTAAATGGAACTTCGGGTATTGCGGTAGGTATGGCAACTGAAATTCCTCCTCATAACCTGACTGAGGTTATTGATGCAGTGTTGCATCTGATTGAAAAACCAACCGCAACAACAACCGACCTTATGAAATTTATACAGGGCCCTGATTTTCCGACGGGGGGTCTTATGTATGATCGTAAAAATATTATAGAAACGTATGCAACGGGACAAGGGGCTATCGTGTGTCGTGCACGTACTGAAATTACTGAGCGTAAACCTGGTCAGTTTAATATTATGATTTCTGAAATTCCGTACCGAGTAAATAAATCTGAGTTAATTCAGAAAATTGCTGCGTTGGTAACAGATAAAAAATTAGAGGGTATTAAAGATTTGCGTGACGAAAGTGATAAAGATGGGCTCTCTATTGTGATTGAACTAAAGAATGATGCCGCGCCTCAAAAAATCTTAAATCAACTGTTTAAGCTTACTGAATTACAGAAGAACTTTAATTTGAATATGATCGGGTTAGTTCAGGGTGGTACGCAACCTCAAGAACTTTCCATTAAAGATGTTTTAGAAAATTATATTGCTCATAGACAGATAGTTATTCGTCGTCGTACTGAATTTGATTTAGGGAAAGCAAGAGACAGAGAACACATCTTGGAAGGATTGGTTACTGCCCTCGATCATATTGATGCGGTTATTACTACTATCAAAAAGTCAAAAGATAGAGAAGAGGCGCATACTAATTTGAAGAAGAAATTTGGACTTTCTGATTTACAAGCAACTGCGATTTTGGAAATACGTCTCCAAACACTTGCTTCTTTGGAACGTCAGAAGATTGATGATGAGTTAGCAGAAAAAAGAAAGCTTATTAAAGAATTAGAACGTATTTTATCTTCCGTAAAGAATATTCTTCTTGTGGTTGAAAAAGAATTAGTTGATATGAAAGAATCGTATGGAGATGCGCGTCGTACCAAACTTGTCGATAGTGGACTTTCTACCTTTACTGATGAGGATCTTATTGCACAAGAAGATGCAATAGTAACTATGTCTGCGGGAGGATATATCAAGCGTATTAGCCCTACTATATTTAAGGTGCAGCACCGTGGCGGAAAGGGACTTATAGGATCTGATGTGGGGGATGACGATTTCCTTACTCATCTGAAGAATGCACAGACGCATGATAATGCCCTCTTCTTTACCGATTCGGGAAAAGTTTTTCAAACAAAAGTACATGAAATTCCACAAGGATCACGTACCTCCAAGGGAAAGATTATCCATAATTTCCTTGATATTCCCGCTTCAGAAAATGTACGTGCGTTTGTGACGTATAATGCCAAAGATTCTGATATTAAGTTTTTGGTTATGGCAACAAAAGATGGGGTGATTAAAAAAACACCTATTGCAGACTTTGAAAATGTACGCAGAAATGGCATTATCGCGTTGAATCTTAAAAAAGGAGATTCTCTGAAGTGGGTTATGCCTTCGTCAGGAAAGGATGAGGTTATTATGATTACTGCACTTGGACAAGCAATTCGTTTTAAAGAGAGTCAATTACGTCCTATGGGACGTACCGCCGCAGGAGTACGAGGTATTAAACTGAAAAAAAATGATGAGGTGGTGGGTATCGATATTGTGAAACAAAATGCGGATAAGAAACAACTACTCCTTGTTGTTATGGGAAAGGGTTTTGCAAAACAAACCTCTATAAATGAGTACAAGACTCAATCACGAGGAGGTCAGGGGATCAAGACGGCAAAAATAACTCCTAAAACCGGAAATATTGTATCCTTTAAAATTATTGCTGACGAAGAAGAAGTGATTGTGCTTTCAGCAAAAGGACAAGTAATTCGTGCAAAACTTGCTGATATTCGTCAGAGTTCTCGCGCCACGAGTGGGGTTCGTGTCATGCGCGTTGAAGAAAAAGATACTATTGTTTCAAGTACGTGCCTGTAATGAGCCGCAAATTGTGAGTGGTTTGTAACGAATAAAAAATAAAAGCCTCAGGTAATTGAGGCTTTTATTAAAATTTCATATTTCTACCTTTCCGTTTTTATGTATAGTTATGGGGGTTTATACTTACTACCTAATACAGTATACTTGTTCATATGAAACTACATTTTTTAGGAGGGGCTGAAAGTGTCACGGGATCGAATTATTTATTAGAACATGAAGGGAAACGTATTTTGATTGATTGCGGGATGTTTCAAGGAGATGAAACATTAGAACAGAAAAATGCAGAGCCACTTCCTTTTGATGTGCATACCATTGATGCGGTGTTTATCACTCACGCACATATAGACCATATTGGACGAGTTCCTTTATTGGTCAAAAATGGATATCATCGATCTATTTATTCAACGGCTCCGGCCAAAGATGAGGCATATGAATTGTTGCTTGATGCGTATACACTCATGACGCATAAATATAAGGGAGATATTAATCCTCCAAAACCGTTGTTTGAAATATCTGATATTGATGATGCGATGACTCAATGGGATGTTATAGCGTATCACCAAACCATACACGTTGGTCCCTTTGAGGTTACGTATTATGATGCGGGGCATATATTGGGATCTGCTTCTGTGGTTGTGCAGGCTGGGGGTGTACGAGTTGGTTTTTCTGGTGATTTGGGGAATGTTCCTGCGCCCTTGGTAAAGGATACTGAATACCTTCCTGCCGTTGATTATGCACTTATAGAATCAACCTATGGGGGGCGGCTTCATCCTCTTATCGGAGAACGAAAAGAAAAATTACGCACGATTATTCAAGAAACTGTTGCGGTTGGGGGTACCGTGCTAATTCCTGCTTTTGCGATGGAGCGTACTCAGGAGTTATTGTATGAATTAAATGAATTAGTGGAACATAAACGTATTCCTGAAGTACCTATTTTTATTGATAGTCCACTCGCCATAAAAATGACGTCGGTATATAAAAAATATTTAAATAATCCATCGTTTGTGGATAGTGAAACGCGCGGCCTGGTAAAATCAGGAGATGAAATTTTTGATTTTACGGGATTGAATTTTACGGTAACCACAGAGGAATCGAAGAAAATAAATTCAGTACCTCCTCCTAAAATTATTATTGCTGGTTCAGGTATGTCGAATGGAGGTCGCGTGCTTCATCATGAATTACGATATTTATCTGATCCGCAAAGCACTATTATTTTTGTGGGGTATCAACCCGATCATTCTATTGGGAGGCGTATTATAGACGGTGCTCAAGAGGTATCTATTATGGGAGACGTTGTTTCTGTGCGTGCGCGGGTAGAAGTATTAGGGGGATATAGTGCACACGCTGATCAACCACTGCTTTTAAAATGGATACAAGCAATACAACCAGCACCCAAGACTTTGTTTGTGGTACAGGGAGATAGTGAAGAGCAGAAGGCGCTTCAGGATGTGGTTATAAAAGAGTTAAAAATACAAGCTATTATCCCAAAAGCAGGGGAGGTAGTTGATCTTGTGTAGATTTTTTGAAAGTCATTTTGTGTATGTTTACAAGAAATACTCAATCATTTACTCTTATTGAATTACTGATTGTTATTGGTATTCTTGCTATTCTAACCGCAGCGGTGGTTGTAGTGCTTAATCCCTCTGAATTATTACAACAAAGTAGAGACTCATCACGCATGACTGATCTTGCTGTTCTCCATAAAGCTATTTCACTATTACAACTTGAACAGTCTGTGTCTTCTATAGGAGTGAATAATGTTATCTATATATCAATACCCGACACCACTCTTGTCGGTAATGCAACCTCTACGTGTGGGAGTTTGGGATTACTTCCTCCTCCTTTTGGGTGGAATTATGAATGTCATTCTCCTGATTCTTATAGAGATATCGATGGTACAGGTTGGATCCCTCTCGTTGTAACTCAATCTTCTGCGGGAACACTCCTTTCTACGCTCCCCGTTGATCCAACTAATACAACCTCGTCTGGTTCGTATTATATGTATACGACGGTGAATAATGCGTGGGAATTAAATGCACGATTGAGCTCTTCAAAATATGGATTTAAGGAAGATTTTTCCGGGAAGCCGTCTTCTGATGGAGGAAATAATGACTATTTGTATGAGGTGGGATCAAATCTTACGGTGTTCCTTGATAATGAAAATTTGGTACGCGATGGAGATATGGAGGTAGTAGGACGGGGTTCTTGGTCTGATTATAGTACTCCTCTTCTTGTTGAGAAGGTTTTTGATGGTGTTGGTGGGGGGTATGCGCTACATATTATTACTGATAGTACAACCCTGAATGAGGGAGTTTATTATGGATTTGGTTCGATATTAAATCCAGTGAGTAAAAAAATATTTGTTCAATTATACTATAAGACTGCTCCTACGAAGACATTTGGATGGAATTGTGAGTGTAGTAATACATCTTGTTGCTGGTTGTTTCATTCAGTTGGTATCAGTAGCACCGACTGGAAAAAGAAAACATATGTTGATGATACTACTGGTACTACGAATGTGAATGCGGCCTATTTTTCACAACCAACCTCCATTCCCAGTGAATTTTATTTGGATAATGTTATTGTTCGTCCTATGTATTAATTGATTATGAATCTAAAAAATTCCACATATGTGGAATTTTTTAGATTACTAGACTTCAATAATAACGGGAATAATCATAGGACGACGTTTCGTGATACGATAAATATATTGTCCTATTTGATCTCGTAGCATTGATTTTAAGTAGTCTGATTCTACTGACTGAAAATGAGGGATGCGGCCGATAATGGCTTTAATTTTCTTACGCACTTCTTCTATAATATCTTTATTTTCCTTTAGATAAATAAATCCTCGGGAAATAATATCTGGATTTTTTAAGAATCGTCCCGTACGTCTATCAAGCGTGAGAATCATCACAAACATTCCTTCCTGAGAAAGGGCTACGCGGTCACGTACGACCACCTCTTCAACATCTCCTACACCGAGACCATCTACCATAACATATGAGGTGAGGGCTGTTTCGTGAGTTATAACTGCTTTTGTTGAGGTGAGTGCAAGTACCTGTCCGTTATCGAGAAGGAGTGTATTTTGTTCAGGAACTCCCGTTTCTTGTGCGAGGTCTGCATTTGCAGCGCGCATAAAATACATACCATGAATCGGTACAAAGAATTTCGGTTTGATTAATTGGATAACTAATTTTAGGTCTTCTGCGGGACCATGCCCACTTGCATGAATATCAATATGTTGTGTCTGATACACACGGGCCCCCTGGCGTGTGAGATTATCCTTGAGTGTTTGAATGGGACGCTCATTTCCTGGAATGACCGAAGAGGAGAAGATGATGGTGTCACCTTTTTTAATGGTAATGTTTTTATTTTCTCCACTAACAATTTTATTTAAACTGGCACGTGCTTCTCCCTGTGCGCCTGTACTGAGTACGAGAATATTGTCATCTTTATATTTATGGATACTTTCCATAGGAACAATAGTATCTTTTTTTGCTTTTAAATATCCAAGATTTTGAGCTATTTGTACGTTATTTTTTAACGAAAATCCACTCAGAACTACTTTGCGTCCATGTTGTTCTGCAAGACGGAATATATCTACGACGCGCGTAATCAAAGATGAGAAGAGTCCAATGATGATACGTCCTTTTGCGTGTATGAAGAAATCATCTAGATTCTTTATAACTGTTTCTTCTGATACAGACTTTCCTGGCTTCCATGCGTTTGTGCTTTCGAGGAATAAGGTATGGATATTTTTTTCTCCTACATATTTATATAAATCTGTGTGGTGTGGTTCTCCATCAATATCACGCGTGATTTTAAGATCAGAACAATACACCATATTTCCTACGGGCGTTTGTAGTACCATAGAGAGTGAATCGGGGATTGTATGATCGGCGTCAAAAAATTCTGCGTTGAAGTGTTCAGATATACGAATTTTTTCTCCCGGTTTTACGACTATAATATGTAATTTTCCTCCATTGTTAAATTCATCTTGTCGTTTGGTAATAATAGCTTTACTAAAAGCGGCTGTGTAAATAGGGATATCGTTTCCTAGTTTTGATATCAAATAGGGTATTGCCCCAATATGGTCAAAGTGACCATGGGTGATAACAATTCCTTTAATATTTTTCTTTTTAGGGATAAGGCTGGTGATATTGGGAATGATAAAATCTATTCCCGGTGTCTCTTCTTCGGGGAATTGTAGTCCCATATCAACAATAAGAATTTCATTCTCATATTCAAAGACAGACATATTGCGTCCTATCTCTTCTAATCCTCCTAAAGGAGTAAATTTTACCGTCTTCTCTTGTTCGTTTGAAGTACTACGCACTGAATGTTGAGCGGAGTATCCTTGATGAACTGTATGTGGGTTGTGTCCTGTTGATCGTGTGGGTGTACGACGAGAGGTCGTCGATGTGACTGCACGACGAGTCGTAGAAACGCTTGGGCGTCCTTTTGTTTTTTGTATTTGTTCCATAATGTATTTTTTTGTGTATGAGATAATTTAAATATATCTCTATTCACGAATTTATTTTTATCAATTTTATAATTTTCTAACAGAACTTATTCTCGTGTTATAAGTACTATTATTTACTTTATATTTCTTTTATTTTTTTGTGCCGAGGACAGGATTTGAACCTGCACAACCTTTCGGTCGCTAGCATCTGAAGCTAGTGCGTCTACCAATTTCGCCACCTCGGCGTACAAAGTTTTTCCTGTATATAAACTGTATTGTTGTGGGGGGGTATTTATCAATTTCGCTCCTTCAGTTTCATGTATGCTGTTCTGGTCTTATATGAGATATCGTTCAGTAAATAGACGTTCTATCTATGGGTGCAAAAATAGTAAACGAGCGCCTCACATGCGTTAAGTAAAGTAAGAGAATTAAAGTACTGGTACTATAGCATACCTAAGATTTAAAGTAAAGGGTGTACTCTAGTAAGAGTTCTTATTTCAATACTCTTTTCGTTTTGATATGCCAGTCAGTAATATTTTTAAAGCGTTCGTCGGGAAGAGAAATGGCTTCTTGTATAATACCCTCAAGTGATGTTTTAGTGATATACGTATAATACGGTGAGATCAAAAAGATTGCGGGAATGTCTGTATTAATTTGGGAGGCGATGTTTTCTAAATATTGTGTTCGTCTTGTATCGTGGATACCGATGCGTTTCAGAGCGGTAATGCTTCCATCAACAGCTTTATTTTCATAGAGTGAATAATTTAATCCGGGATAAAATTTTTCGCTTGAATCCCAAAAATGAAAAAGATCTGGATGAGAAAGTAAAATATTTCCGAAGAGTAACATTTGATAATTGCGCGTTTTTATTATTTCATCAGCAAGTGTCTTTGGGTCACGTGCGTCTATAGTAATATTCATTCCTACATCTTGCCATTGTTGTACTATTTTTTTTGCGAGTGTTTGTAGCGGTTCACTGTTGGGGATACTAAGTATTGCCGATAATGAGATTGAGCCTTTTTCCCATATGCCTGTAGTTTCATTTTGTTTCCATCCCGCCTGTGAGAGTGTTGATTCGGGAGATCCTGTGGGATTATTTCTTTGCTCAATAGTAAGTGCGTCTGGAAGGGGTCCTTTCATAGAAGTTGCTTGTCCATGAAAGATTTCTTCTATAAGAGTATCTTTATTAAGTGCTTGTGCGAGTGCTTTGCGTACTTCTGGGTATCGTAATAATGAGCTTGAATTTTGGTTTAAGAATACTGCGTAGTATTTCATACTGGGGATAGCATATTCTTGTGTACGGAGTGTTATGGCGTCTTTTAGTGTTGGATTTGTAGTGCAAATACCATCAATACGTCCCTTATTATATGCTTCGATCAATCCTTCCTCATCTTCAAAAAATTTAAGAGTAATGGTATCTAGATACGCAAGGTGTCCAATGGGTGTGTAGAGATTATTTCGTTGTACTTCGTATGATCTTACAAATCCGGTATCTTCTACTTCTGATCCCACAATTGAGAAGGGTCCACTTCCAATTGGTTCGAAGTTATATTTTGAGAGACGCATATTTGCGGGCGAGATTGATTCAAATATGTGTTTAGGAATGGGGCGTAATTCAGCTAAGACCGTTTCAAATGAAGCATAGGGTTGTTCTAATTGAAAGGCTATTTCACGTTCGCTGACTCGAGATATGGTTATGTGTTGCCAATCTGGATATAGAGGGGAAAGTGTGTCTGGGTTTTGTATGGTTTCTACGGTGAATACGAAATCATCACTGGTAATAGGTTTGTTATCATGCCACACCGCCCCCTCTTTTATGCGTATATTCCATTTTTTAAAATCGGTGCTGTTCTTGATTGTTTCTGCAAGGTCAATAGTATTTGCGAAGAGAAGCGCTATTAAATCTTTATCTGATGATCCATCTTTTGCAAGAATTGGATTTACATATGATATTTGCCCCACAATACCTTCGCTGTAATCACCCCCAGAATCAGGAACGACTATAGTAACGGATTGTATAATTGAGGTTCCTATGAAAAATCCAGAAATAAGGAGCGCTCCTACACAAATACCAAATATAAGACGTTCTCTTTTTGAAAAAGCGAGAAGGATGCGAATAAACGTTTTTAACGTTTTTTGTATAGATGTAAGCATAACAGGTGATGCTAATAATTAAGAAAAACGATGTTATCGTACTAATAGATTTGCAAGAGAGGTTGCAATGAAGAGTGCGAGTGCTACTAAGGTGAGAACAAAAACTCCTCGTTCTACGCCACGACGTTGATGACTAAAACCAGAGGTGTCTCCTCCGAGTGCTTCTCCCATACCCGATCCATTCCCTTGTATAACGACGAGGACAACGATAATACAGGCAATAACTACTTGTGCAATTGAAATAATGTTTTTCATAAGATTAAGAAATTATGTCTTATTAAGAGATTTTTCTCTTAGTTAGATGGTATATATTCTTTTGTGATTTATGCATTTTCATCTTCACGGACCTTTTTTGAGATAACCGAGAGAATTGCATTCACAACACTAATGAGTAACGTAGCATAGACGAGCGGATAAAGTCCAGCAACGGTGAGTTCTGGAGAAAATGAATCAACGGCATATAAAATGACTGCATTCACGACTAAAACACCTATACCCAGAGTAATAAATATGAGTGGGCTTAGGATAGCTTTGAGAAGCGGACGGATGAATATATTGATTATAGTTAAAATAAGAGCGACTTTTGCATATGACTCCCACCCAGGAGCGATACTGAACCCATTTACAAAGTATACCGCCGCAAAGAGTGCGATCGCGTTACATATGAAAAGGATTATGATGCGTGTTAAGAAATGCATATATATAGAGGATATATATAAGTATACGGCATAAATAGGGGTGGGTAAAGTTGTTTATAAAAAGCAAATGCCCCCTTGAGGGGGGCTACGGCGGTTTGTCTACTCTTTAAATCTCTGAATGTGCTTTGGCTCTCTCAAACTCTCTGTGTCGTAGAAGGCGCCAATAAATGTTGTGTGATGTGTTCCGTGTTGTGACAAGGATGATACACTTGTTCTCTGAAAATATATAGTATCTCCAATGCGCATGTTCATCGCGATTGCCATGGGGGTAATAACAGTAATGTCCGATATCCGATCGTTTTCCATCTTATATCTACAAGACAGAAATGATGATCCAGAAAAATTTTCTGATTCCGACTTTACAATAACTCCTTCGTACAGAATCACCAATGAGTCGGGTGTATTTATAAGAGCTATCTTCTTTCCCTCGGGTTCTTTTGAGGACGGTCTTAAATATATGACGAATAAAAGTCCAACAATAACGAGTAAAAATATTAATAATGCAGTTTTCATCTTCTACTCCACTTTCAATTTGAGATTAGTTTGAATTACTCACATAAATAGCCAAAAAGGTGATCTATATGAGTAATTCAAGGGTGTTAAGTTTCTGTTTATATTGTACACTTATATATGTAATATGTCAAATGTAATAGTAGTAGATTTTGAGGGATATTAGCGATATACTAAGAGTACTATTAATTTAACATCATAGTATATGAGTTATTCATTATTGTGGACTCAAAGCATTGAACATGCATTTAGTAATGCGTGGATGCTTGTGGCGAGTTTTATTCCGTCGCTCATTGCGGCGATTATTGTGTTGTTGGTCGGATTATTTATTGCTTCGCTCTTTCGTTTGGTTGTTGAGCGATTTATTTCAGCGATCAAGCTTGATGCGGCGCTCAAAAGAATGGGTATTGCCGAATTTGCACAGCGAGGAGGGTTTTCTTTGAATAGTGGCGTGTTTATTGGGGGTATCGTATATTGGTTTTTTGTTATCGTTTTGGTACTTGCGGCGTCAGACATTCTTGGTTTATGGGGACTTTCTTCATTTTTGAGTCAGGTTCTCTTGTTCCTTCCTAATATCATTGTAGCTGCATTTATTGTGTTGATTGCGGTGATCGCAGGAAATTTCTTACGTTCATTGGTGCGCGGTTCAGTTAAGGGCGCAAAGTTACACGCGGCCCATTTCTTAGGAACTCTTGTGTGGTGGGTGACTGTTATCTTTGGTATTCTTGCGTCTCTTCTCCAATTGGGAGTCGCAACGCAAATTGTTGAATCTATTATTATGGGTGCTATAGCCATGATTTCCCTTGCGGGTGGTATTGCTTTTGGATTGGGGGGAAAAGATTATGCGGCGGATTTGCTTAAAAAATTACGAGAGAGAGTTGAATAACGATAATTCTCTTCAATATAATATGAATATGAAAGAGCGGAGAAATCCGCTCTTTTTATATCTTGTAGGGGTTAATGGATCTTACCCACATATTTTTTGTACAGATTGGGGCGATATTGTTTTAGATAATCTACTACGGTTGCAATATCTTCTTGTGATGTTATCTCTGTTTTTAGAAAAACTTGTTCTGCGTCTGTCTCGCTTATGTTAACGAGATCTTTCATGGCGAGCTTAAAATTAAGCAAATGGTCGTCTTTTTCTAAAACGGGTATTGTCATTATAGTATCTCCTTCATAGTTTTTGTGGTGGGTTCTAGTTAAATCCTTCCATAAAGTACGTCGTTTGACAAATATGCTCCCGAGAGTATACTATAAGCATCTGTTATATCCGCCTTGAGCGGATTTTATTATAAAACTAAATAGAGAAAAATATGAATGGGGTATAAATTTAGTACCGTGTTCAAGATCAAAAAATATGTTTGATATAAAAGTATTACAAAAGGCAATTGAACAATTAGCCTCAGAAAAAGAACTCGATGCAGCACAAATTATTGAAGCAATAGAAGCTGCACTTGCTTCGGCATATAAAAAAGAATACAACAAACGTGGTGAAGTGGTGCGTTGTGCGTTGAATATGAAAGATGGTTCAACTCAATTTGTGCAAATAAAAACAGTAGTAGATGAAACGACGGTGCGTTTTAAACAAGAGGGAGAAGAAGAAAATCCTGAATATTCCGATCGGCGTTCTTCTGATCGTATAACGCACACAGAAGAAGAGGGAGAGCCTTTATTGCCTTTGTATAGTCCCGAACGTCATTTATTATTAGCTGAAGCACAGCTTATAAAATCTGATGCGAAGGTGGGAGATGAAATTGAATTTGATTTAGAATCTCCCTCGTCAGAGTTTGGACGTATTGCGGCACAAACTGCAAAACAAGTTATCTTGCAAAAATTACGTGAAATTGAGAAAGATTCTATGCGTAAAGAGTATGAGAGTAAAATAGGCGGTCTTGTGTTTGGTATTGTTCAACGCATTGAACGAGGAAATATATTTGTGGACATGGGTAAGGCGTCGGGTATTATGTTCCGCACCGAATCTATTCCGGGAGAACATTATCGTATTGGTGAGCGCTTAAAATTCTTTTTGCTATCCGTACAGGATAATATGCGTGGTCCTAATTTAGTGCTTTCACGCTCACACCCTCGTTTTGTTGCGAAATTATTTGAATTAGAAGTTCCAGAGGTGGGAGATGGAACCGTGCAAATAAAAGGAATTGTGCGAGAAGCAGGAAGTCGCACGAAGATTGCAGTTGCTTCAACTGCAGATGGAGTTGATCCCGTGGGATCTTGTGTCGGACAGCGAGGTGCGCGTGTACTTGCGGTGAATAGTGAATTGGGAAATGAAAAAATAGATATTATTGAGTGGTCAGAGGATATGGAAAAATTTGTAGGAGCGTCTCTTTCTCCCGCGACGGTAACGAGTGTAGAATTAACGGGTCAGCGTGAAGCTCGGGTATTAGTTCCTGAAGATCAAATTAGTTTGGCGATTGGAAAAGGGGGTCAGAATGTGCGTTTAGCTGCTTTATTGACTCATTTTCGTATAGATGTTCGTTCACAATCTAATCCTGATCAAGCACAGGAAGGGGGGGTTGTTGATGCTGAAGAGGTTACTCCTATTTCTGATGAAACAGAGGAAGAATAAAATAGATGTGTATACTATCGAATATATACAATTAGTATTATTTTTAATATATATACTTGTATGAATTTAGTACCTATGGTTATAGATCGTTCACAATATGGTGAACGTGCCTACGATATTTATTCGCGATTATTGAAAGAACGTATTGTCTTTTTAGGCGGAGTGATTACTGATGAAGAAGCAAATTCCATCGTGGCCCAATTGCTCTTTTTAGATCATGAAGACCCCAAAAAAGATATTCAACTCTATATTAATAGTCCCGGAGGATCGGTGACGGCAGGATTAGCTATTTATGATACCATGCAACACATTAAACCAGATGTTTCTACAATCTGTGTGGGTATGGCGGCTTCTATGGGGGCGGTTCTCTTGGCCTCAGGGGCAAAAGGAAAGCGGTTTGCGCTTCCCAACGCTGAGGTGATGCTTCACCAGATTATGGGAGGTACTGAAGGACAAGCAACCGACATTGAAATTGCGACCAAACATTTATTGAAATTAAAAGATCGTTTAAATCAAATTTTAGTAAAGCATACAGGTCAACCAGTATCTCGTATCGAGAAAGATACAGATAGAGATTTTTTCCTTTCTGCTGAAGATGCAAAAGCGTATGGAGTTATTGATAATATCATCAAAACGAAAGCAAAATAAGTTTTTAATGTAGTATTCTTTGAATAAAGTTTTCTAAAACCCCGCGGATGCGGGGTTTTAGGAAGAAGGTGTATATAATAAGTAAATTTTTCGTAATAGATGTTTTGTGTTATTTGTGCGAGAGAATTTATTTATTGTGGAGTGTCTTGTTGCATTGCCTCTTCATATTCTTTTTGTTGTTGTTCGTACGCCGCGTATTGTTCCTCCATTTGTTTTGTGTCTTGGGCGGCGGGGCTAAAGTACTGTACCCAAATAGCATCTACAATAATGCCGAGTGCGATAATAACTAAAAATCCAATCGCAAATTTCCACCACGGTGTTTGATGACGAGTGGGTGTGGGGTCTTGGGGGATTGTTTGTATAATAGGTTCGTCCATGTGTTATGTTTTAATTAAATTATATTTATTTTTTAAAATAGTTTTGTTTTTGGGTGGGGTACCGGGTATATTATAAAAAAGAACCACTCACTTATGCAGTGTAAGTATGGTGCTATAAAAGTCGTAGCAATAGGTCGGCGTGTATGATGAGGGAAGATTCTTCCGGTTATCCTCACGAGAGGTGTAGATGAGGACTGAGAGAGAGGGCTGTGACGCAGAGGAGAGAAAATAAATTGTATGATTTGAGAGAAATAGATTTTTTTATTTTTCTTATTCTTTTGTTTTTTTATAGTATCTCTCTCGTATGGTTTTTATTATATCATTCTTATTTTTTGATATTTTTTTATCTGTGTATAACTTTCCATATTTTTTCGCGATCGCGAAAAAATATGGAAAAGGTTGGGAGGTTTTTTATAACAGTGATTTTAGTAAAAATGATAAAAACACGAAAACAGTAGGAATGATATCTTCACTTGACTCCTTGGGTGGGGTGGTATATTTTTAAGTCAATTACACGTTATGAACTACCCAAGTGAATTTATAAAAAAGCGTTCTTTTGAGGTGGTATGGGCTGTGTTTCGTGTGGCTCAGGTTGTTCCGCATGTAGGTCTCAAACAACTTCTCGAAGACCGTGCTTTACAGTATTTTTCTCACAAAAATAGTGAGACGTTAGATGCTCTTGAGGAGGTAGTTCAGCTTGGTTCAAAATTGGGAGATATTACCGCAATAAATTCTGCGGTGCTCTTGAGAGAAATAGGTGCCTTACAGGTACTTCTTATAGAAGCCAAACAAACTCTTGAAGAAAACTCTGGAATCCTTGAACAGGAATCAATAGAACATATGTTTTCCGAACCCCCTGTGCTTTTTTCCGACTTCGCCCAGATGATACATTCTGATGCCAACACAAGCGAGATATATCCCCATGGTGAGAGTTCTCATATAGACGTTAATCCGGCAAACGATATTTCCGAGTCTGGCAAAGTCCTTTCCGGAAAAGCCACCCAAAATGGCTCTTTTACTGATTCTTACAATGCCCTATCATTTTCCGGAAAAAGTCCGGCAAACGATATTACTGAGTCTGGCAATGTGTTTTCCGGAAATAAGTCGGAAAAAAATAGGGGTTCTATTTCCGGAAATACTGGCAATGAAATATCGAGAGAAACAGCTCAAAATGATCGCGTTGTCCTTTCTTCTGCAGAGCGTAAGGAGCGGATCGTTTCTATATTGAAGAGTAAGAATTTTTGTAATATTAATGACATTTTAGAACGTCTTCCGAAGGTGAGTGATCGCACGGTGCGATATGATATTAAAACCTTGGTGGATAGTAAGATTGTTGAGCGTGTGGGGAATGGGGGGCCGAATTCGTTTTTAAGACTACGAAAAAAAGAGCAATAATAAGCTTTTATATACGATTATATATAGAATATATAGATAAAACGCCATTATAGGGGCGTTTTTGGTTGGTTTTTCCTCTTTGGGTAAGACTTCCATATTTTTTCGCGATCGCGAAAAAATATGGAAAGTTGTGTACAGGGTGTGTGTGCGAGGGGTATCTGTTATATATATATGGATGTGTGCGGATATAGATATTATGTGTATATTTTATGTGTGTATGGTGCGCTTCATTGTGTGCGTGAAAGTGTAAAATGAGGGTATATGTGGGTATGTATAAGCAGAATAATATCCCCCAGAACTCCCTTGAGATGTATTCTTGTAACGTTTTGGAGGGTTGCTCGTTTCTTATAATAAGCCCTGACGAAGACAGATATGTGACGGGGTAGAGATAAGTATAAAAGGTTTATTGGACATTTATGCCAATACTTGCTATACTATCTTTGTACTATATAAATCAATAAAAGTTTTTCCGTGTGAGGCGGAATACGAGCTCTGTATATATATTGTATGATTCAGTATTGTATACTGTTGTTTTTAACGCCTCATCTCTATGAGGTTTTTCTTTATCTCATCCGGACTAAAACTAAATAGGGGATTCGCGCGCTGGTATAATACTTGTCTATTATACAAGCGCGTGGCTTCCTTATGGGAAGTCAAGATTCTCGCACACAAGCGTGATCACTATTATTAACTTACTTATTCGTCCTCACCGATGGAGTAGTGGGTCGGTAATAAGGGTAGTCACCGCTGCAAGAATTTTCTAACAATTACAAAAATCACTTAATTCAGAACAAACAAAAATTCGATATGAATAAATTTTCAAAAATTTTCGTATTTGCTTTGTTGGCTGTAGCAATTGTTGCTCCGTCAGCGTCCGCGCAGACTGACATCAACGCTCAAATCCAAGCCCTCTTGGCTCAGATTCAAGCATTACAGGCACAAGCAGGTACAACCCCAGCAACTTCAGCAACTTACACCAGCAACCTCACTGTTGGTTCAAAGGGAGCAGAAGTAACCGCTTTGCAAGGATTCCTTAATTCAAAAGGATTCTTGTCAGTAGCACCAACCGGATTCTTTGGTCCTATGACTAAAGCTGCGTTGGCCGCTTATCAAAAATCAGTAGGAATCTCTCCTGCTGTTGGATACTTTGGAGCAGTAACTCGCGCACACTTCAATTCAATGAGTGTTGTTACGA
This sequence comes from Minisyncoccota bacterium, assembly GCA_041674185.1. Lineage (GTDB taxonomy): Bacteria > Patescibacteriota > Minisyncoccia > UBA6257 > JAGOQP01 > JAKBUF01. Next base: position 49,205 of record JBAYWE010000001.1, on the reverse strand, counting down.
CCCCTACTACCCCAACCACTCCTACTACCCCTACTACTCCAACCACTCCTACCGGAATGACCAAAACCGAAGGAACTTTGACTGTTGAGTTGAACCCAACTCCAGCCGATGGACAGAAGGCTTATGAAGGAGCAACCAAGTTTGCCTTAATTGGTTTGAAACTTAAGGCAACCAATGGTGATGTAAACGTAGAGCGCGTCAAGATTGATCTTGGTAGCTCAACTGCGCTTTACAACAAAATTTTGAGCACCTTGTATGTCATGGATGGTTCAACCGTCTTGTCATCATCTGCTTTGAATTCAAACACTGTGGTTAAAGATGGAACCAATTACTATGTTACTGTTAGTGGACTTTCATTCCTTGTAAAAGCAGGTGAATACAAAGTTCTTACTGTAGCTGGTGATTTGTACAGCACCATTGATACTGCAGATGCAAACGCAGCAAATCGCACCGTTACTGTTCCTGCAAACGGAGTACGTGGAAAGGATGGTTTGGGAATTGATCAATACGGCCCAGCTTCAGCTATCAGCCGCACATTCAATCCTGAAAAGAGCCAAGTTACCAATGCTACTTTGACTGTTTCCAAGAACGGAAATTCACCAAAGGCAGCAAACATTGTGTCTGATACTAACGGAGATGTAAAAGAAGCAACCTTATTGGCTGTTGATTTGCGCTCTGAAAAGGATCAAATCAAAGTTACTGACTTTGTAGTAACCTTGGGAGGAAATGCTTCAGAATCAACTGTATATGCATATGATGGATCAACCTTGTTGGGTTCAGCGACTGTTTCAAGCAATCGTGCAACCTTTACCAGCATGACCCTCTATGTACCAGCAGATTCAACCAAGACCATTACGATTAAAGCTGACTACACTGGTGCTACCACCACTGCAGCAACTTCAACCGCAAGCTTGGATTCTGCAGCAGGATTCGTAGCAGAAAACTCACGTGGCGATTCAGTCACTGGAGGATACTTGAGTGGTTCAGCTTTGTCTGACACCATGACTGTATTGAGCAAAGGTTTGGTTGTATCATTGACCTCAGCTTCTGGTATCACTACTCAGAACACTGCAGGAGCAAATGCAACTCCTACCTATAAAGGTATGGCAACCTTCGTATTGAGCGTAACCGCAGCAGGTGGAGATATCTACTTGAGCGATTCAACCTCAACGAATCTTACCTATGCAACTTCAGTCAGCGCAGGTGCAACTGGTTCATCAACTGCTAATAACAGCTTGGTTGTAACCGGATACAATGCGTACACTGGTGGAGTTTACAAAGTTTCAAAGGATACTACTGCAAGCATTACTGTAAAGGGAGAAATTCCTTCAACAGTAACTTCTGGTTCTTACATGATGTTTGTTAAAAATATCATTTGGAGCACAGATTCTGCTTTAGCTTCTCCTGTCACTACATCACTTGATTCAAGTGTGTATAAGACCACAGGAGCTGGTGTAACCTTACCTTAATAGTTTAACTATTCGTGTGTTATCTTTTGATTTCACATAAGAGGTAAAAACAAAAAACAGCCCTTCGGGGCTGTTTTTTGTTGGCAAAAATCTTATTTACTATCTTTCCATTATACTTAAATTAGGTTATACTGCTTCATATTATTAATTTTTATAATATCGGTTATAGAAGACCGCTATTAATTTTCTTGAATGAAAAATATTATAAAGTATTTTCTGTATGTATTGGCGTTTATCCCCTTGGTCATTGCGAAGTCATATTTTTTCCCCTATATTAGTGGGAAGAATTTATTAATTCGTTGGATTGTTACTATTGTTGTCTTGTTAGTTGGGGGCTATCTATGGTATAACAGAGAGTTTCGTGAAGATATTGGTCGTAAGGTGCATACGTTATTAAAGAATCCTTTGGGTATTGCGATTTTTTCTTTTATTGCTCTTAATGTGGTGAGTACTCTTTTTGCTTTTGATTCATATCGTGCTTTTTTTGGAGACATTGAACGAGGGGAGGGACTTTTGGGGCTTCTTTTCTTTTTTGGATTTTTTGTGTTTTCATATCTTTTATTTGAATATAAAGATTGGGTTCGTTTTTTTCAGATTTCTTTAGGTGTGAGTTTTGTTTTATTTTTTGATGCGCTTGTTGATTTTTCCCGTGGTGTGATACGCCCCACCTCATTTACCGGAAATCCCATTTATCTTGCGGAGGTATTTTTATTTGCTTTATTTTCGGCGGGAATTGTTTTTTGGGAATACTATCGACAAAAAGAAAATAAAACAGGTGTACGCTTGTTTTGGATTATTGCATCTATTGTTGTCGGCATAACTTCGTTTTTTGGTATTTTTATTACTGAAACGCGTGGTGTTATTGTAGGTGTGGGGGTTGGTATTATTCTTGTATTTTTATATGTGTGGTATTCAGGAAAGAACGTACATATTAGTTCTCGTTCACTTTCACGTATTGCAGGATATATACTGCTTATTCTAGTTTTTTGTGGAGTATTTTTCTTTTCAACAAAAAATGCTCAATTTTGGCAGAAAATTCCTGGATTTGATCGTCTTGCCCAGTTTACTCTTCAAGACAACAGCACTCAGACTCGTTTGATCTCCGCGGGGGTGAGTTTGGATGCGGTAAATCCTTCTGAGTATGGAGTACAGAAGTTCTTATTGGGTTGGGGTCCTGAGAATTTTAATATTGCCTACAATGCAAACTATAATCCTCGATATTTTGAATTTGAAAATAAGTGGTTTGATAGAGCTCACAACAAGATTTTTGATGTATTGGTTATGAATGGAGTCATCGGATTACTCATTTATCTGAGTATATGGGGACTTCTATTGTGGTATTGTATTCGAGGTCGTGCCTTCTCTTTTGTAAAAGCGATGATTTTGTTTTTTGGAACCGCTTATTTTATACAAAACCTTACGGTATTTGACTCAATTATTACCTATATTTTATGGTTTGGATTCCTCGGTTATGTAGTAGCTGAAGTGACGAGAAACAAGGAACGAGGGGAAGAAGGAGATATTAGAGATAGGGGCTTGAGAACGAGCAAAAATTCAGGAAAGAAGACTTCTTCACTTAATACTAATTACTACGCTCTAACCACTGTTTTTAGTGTCGTCGCAATCTTCTTCTTCTATACTCTTATCTTTTGGACTGTTATTCCGTTTTCTCAAATGAGTTCGTACCTTTCTCTTATTCGTAATTCACAAGCATCAGTCTCTTTAGATGAATTTAAAGAAAATATGGATTCAGCACTCCATCCTTATACATATGCGCAGGATGTTATTCGTACTAATATGTTGGATAATGTAAAGGATTTGTATAAAGGAAAAGAAAGTGAAAAACAATTAGTACTCTTTGCTATTGATCAAATAAAAGATTTACTTGTGCGTGAACCCTACAATCCTCGCTACTGGGCTAATTTAGGGGGTGGATATGATGCGTTGGGGAAAGGGGGATTAACTGAATATCTTCCTTTGGCACAAGAGGCGTATCAAAAAGCGCAAGAATTATCTCCTCAGCGTCAAGATTTATATTATATGCGCGCGTATAATCTTGGATTTCAGAAGAGATATAACGAAGCCATTACTGTCTTAAAGGATGTGGTTGTGCTTGATGATAAAGTGGCTCAATCTCATCTATATCTTGCCTTAGTTCAGATATCCGCAGGAGAAATCTATTATGATGATGGATTTGATTCGTTAGAATTTGTTCGAAAACTTAGTCCTGGTATTTATCAACAAGAACAAGGGATGGTGTCTGGATACTATATATTGTTACAGCACTATTATAAAATACACGACAAACGAGCAAAGATATGCGCCGAAGCACTACAAATAATGGTTCCTGAGAAGAAAGATGCACTTGATATGATTATCAAGAACATAGACGATAAAATATGGCAGCCCATTAATTTTCAATAGATTTCTTTATGTATGCAGATAATTTTTCTTTGATTCTTGATGCGGTGGAGCACACAACTGTTAAAAATAGAATAGGGCGGTTATTTTCTGTATTTTTAAAACATCCCATCAGATTTGTTGTGGGTATATATAGTAAGGTTAGATATAGGTTTTCTAAAAAGGTAACGTTGATATCGGGTCCTTTGTTTTTTGGGTGGCGCATGTGTATTCCTGCTCCCATTGGCTTAGAATATTATCTATATGGGGCGAAGGCGCATCCGTCTGAGATTCGTCTTGCAAGATTTTTATTAAACACCCTTACCGAGGGAGCTGTGTTTTTTGATGTAGGTGCTCATTTTGGATTCTATTCTTTATTAGCTAGTTTTCTTGTTGGTAAAAAAGGACGCGTCTTATCATTTGAACCAAATGTAGAGGCTTGGGAATATTTAAATATTAATAAGAAATCTCACGATAATATTTCACTTTTTTGTGGGACTGTTTCTTCTCATGAAGAAGGTGAGTCTTTTATTAAACTCCCCCTTCTTTATTCTGAAAATAGTAGTACAGAACAAAGCATTGTTGACCTTAACGAGCAGTTTAGAAGTATTCAGGAAGAGATATGGGTACCATCATTTACTCTTGACGGTATTATACAAAAATATAATATTGCTCCGTATGTAATAAAAATAGATGCTGAGGGTGCTGAATTTAGGATATTACAAGGAGCTCACCGGTTGCTTTCATCACACAATCCTATTATTGTTATGGAATATAATCCTGATCTTCCTATGCACCAAGAGGCACGAGCATATTTAGAACAGGTAGGATATGCACCGTCTTTTATAGATTCTCAGGGAGGATTGTGTGTGGTGGATAGCACATCCGATGGATTTATTGTCTTTAAAAAGAACATATGATACACAAAGATTTTTTAATAAAGAAATTTGAAAAGATAGAAACTATTTGGCGTCGAGGGAGATGGTCTCAACTTATGTATAATCCTGTACGTGTTTTCATGGCTTCGTGCGTAGGAAGAATTTCCAATATTTTTTATGGAGGTGATTTTATTTTTCCTCAAAAAAGAAAAATGTTTTTTGGCTCGACGATGACAATCCCCGTTCCATTGTGTGCTGATATGTGGAAATTTGGAGCCTTTCTTTTGACCGATCCAGAGATTCGACTAACTAAGTTTCTTTTACATCAAGTGAAGGACAATGAGATATTTTTTGATGTGGGGGCGCATATTGGATATTACTCATGTTTAATTGCAGAGATATCAAAAGACTCCCGTGTATATGCATTTGAACCAGATCCACACACATTAGTGTATTTAAGAAAGAACAAAAGGGACAATATGACTATTGTTGAGAAGGCTGTTTCTGAGAAGAATGATGTAGTGTCTTTCTTTTCTCGCCCTCTTTCTGGGTCGTGGATTTCTACTCTAGTTCTTGATAATTTTGATGGCACTCAGAATGAGGATGCCCCCTTTGAAGAAATACATACATCGTCAGTAACCCTCGATTCTTTTTCTTCTGATCATGTAATACAACCTACACTTATTAAGATAGATGTTGAGGGCGCCGAATCATTAGTGCTGCGTGGTGCGGAACATATTCTGGCGCAGGAGCATCTTGTTGCTTGTATAGAAATTCGTTTTAGACCATTTTCAGAAAATTATAGTACGGTGTTGGAATTTATGCAGAAGAATGGATTTTCTATGTTCTCTATTTCTCACGATGGTTCTTTGCAACAAATTGAGTATTCTCAAATTTCAAAATATTTTTTGCTTATTCAGACGCAGTATGATCGTATTGGTGATGTTTCTGATTTTGATAATATTATCTTTATAAAATGAAGAAACTTATTTGGATCACATACGATTGGATGAGCGATTTTGGTGGAAAGGGTATAGATTCAGCTCACATTATTACACATCTTGCAAAAAGCGATTTCTCTGTTTCTGTACTCAATTTTGAATTACATACATCTTCTCCTCAGTTAGATCGACGCACTGTGCTGGGAGAAAATGTTCCCCTACATAGTATTTCTGTCTCGGGTATAATTAATTTATTGTATCGTTGTTTTTGTTTTTTTAAAAAACACGCGTATGATGGTGTTATTTTAAGTGCAAGTCCGAGTATTGATCTTGCAATTCTCATTTTGTTATATATTTCACGGTTGTGTCTACACACTCCAATAATTCGTATTGAGTATACTAATATTTTTAAATTTTTTTCTGCTTCACAATTTTCTGCAATATATTTTCATTTAGCAAAAAGATACTTTCCGAAATTAAAACTCACCATAGTGAATAACCAAGAAGCTCTCACAAGAATGCAGGAAGAATTTTGTATTCATTCACGAAACATAATAACCATTCATTCTCCCGTTATTGATGCTGAAAAATTTCCATTGTATATGAGAGAGCCTGTTTCCGAGGCTGTTTTCGATGCAAAAAGAGAATATAAGATTGTTATTAGTAGTATGCGTCTTAGTCGTGCAGATAAGGATTTTGATACATTATTTACTGCCTTTGATTTTGTTAGGAAAAATGTGTCAGCTGTTTTGGTATTGTTGGGGTCAGGAGATCCTCGTATTATTTCCCCCTTACTTGAAAAATATAATCTTATTTTACAAAAAGATGTTTTTTTGTTTGGATTTAAGGATAACCCCATAAAGTATATTGCTCAAAGTGATGTTTTTTCATTTGCTTCTCGGTATGAAGGAAATCCTCGTGTTATTACAGAAGCACTTGCCTGTGGAATTCCTGTGGTAGCAACCGATTGTGATTTTGGTCCGCGGGAATCTATTCGTGACGGTTTAAACGGATTTCTTATTCCTGTGGGTGATGGTATGCTTATGGGTGAAAAGTTACTAGCCGTCCTGTCTTGTCCACGGACACTCCCTAGCCCATCTTCCGTTCAGAAAGATATTGTAGAATCCTTCTCTATAGAAAAGTCTGTACGAGCCTATGAACAGGCTATAAAGCGAGTATATATCACATGAATATGAAAGGAATTATCTGGAGAATAATATATGTATTTAAGTCGGTGTATCGATCTCTTACTAGTACTGTTTTTGATTGGGGGAGTATGCTGTTTTTTCTTTGTGTGGGGTCTTTACGCAATAGATTTTTTGGGGAATATTTTCTGATACATCGTTTTTTTAAGAAATTTCCCATTGGATCAATTACGAAAACAGAAACAGAAATTTGTATTGTTATACGTGGGTTAACATTCTATGCTCCCTTGCATGGATTGGAGCAGGGTGACTTTTTTGATATTATCGTTCCCTATCTTGTTTCTATAGAGAAGGAGGGGGATGTGTTTGAAAAATATTATCACATAAACTTTGGAGACTTTTTTGATGGCCCCTATATTACTTCTTTAGAGATGTTACGAAATGGAGATTATGTTATTGATGCTGGCTGTAATATTGGCTTATTTTCTGTTGTTGCGGCGAAACTCACGGGGCCCTCTGGAAAAGTATTTGCGTTTGATCCTATCGCAGAAGTTCTTTCATATGCTCAGCGCAACGTTCATGTCAATGATTTACAGAATGTACAGTTTATCTCTCAAGCGCTTGGAGAAAAAGACACAGATATTTCCATGAGTATTGACCTCGCAGATTCTTTTGAGGGATCTTCAAAATATATACGTCGCTCGGGCGTGACGAGAACCATTATTCAAACGAAACTTGATTCTTTTGTTTCCAGTTATGCAATAGAAAGAATAGATTTTATAAAAGCAGACATAGAGGGCGCAGAAAATGATTTATTATTAGGGAGTAAATCCGTTATACAGAAATTTCTTCCAACACTTGCCATTCGAACGTACCATTTTCCCCATGATTATAATGTGATTTCTAGCACCATACATGATCTGGTGCCTACGTATACCGTGTCTTCTTTTAGAAAAAATACGATATATGCGCATATATAATGTTATTATTGGTCTCATTTCTGATATTGTAAAAATAGTTTTTAAAACAGTTATTTTTTTTGGTCTGTTTCAATTCTTACGAAAGGTATCTTTATTTTTATATCGTCGCTTTGTCATTGTTCAGCCTCAAGATAAAAAAATTCTTATTATACAACTTGATAATGTGGGTGATGTAGTTTGCTCAACTTCTGTATTCAAACATTATCGGAATGCATTTCCTGGGTGTGAAATTGTTTTACTAGCCCATCGATCTGTACGAGGATTGTGTGAATCGTTCTTTGATCGTGTTATATATATTAACCGAAATAAGTTTTTATGGAATATTTTTTATAGTGTGGGGGTTCTAAAAAATATACATCAAGAGGGTTTTTCGCGAGTGATTTACCATAGTACAAATCAACTTTCTTTTGTGGAATATTTCGGTATCGTTTCAAATATCTCTGCAAAAGAAATTATTGGATATGAGGGGGAAAAAATATTTTTTGATGCTGCGGTGAATACTGTATATAATCGATATCTTATCTCGGTCCTTTTTCCTATGTATCGTCGTGCGTTATCAACCTGTGTTTCGAGTATTGATTCATGTGCGCCTAGAACTGTTCCCATAACATCAATTTTTAAACACCTTATCTCTTTTTATGAGACGGTTACCCACAAAGAAGAATTGGACTATAGTACCCATATTAAAATTATTTCCTCGTATACAATTCCTCAGACTCCGTATGTGGTTCTGGGATGTGGTGCTGCTGTTATGTATAGACAATGGCCCGTAGATAGATTTCTTGAGGTTATACACCATATATATAAAAAGGGATGTACTGTTATTCTTATTGGTTCCGGTGAACAAGAGCTTGCTTTATCTCAGTATATTGTGCAAAAAGCTCCTTTTGTACAGAATCATGTAAATAAGACCTCCTTATTGGATGTGTGTGCTCTTATACAGGGAGCTTGTATGTGTATTAGTAACGAAACATCCTTTGTTCATTTGGCTATAGCGCTGCGCGTTCCTACGGTTTGTGTTGTAGGAGGAGGGCATATAGGAAGATGTTCCTTATATGGGTATCCATCGTATACTATGTGGGTGTATGATGCTCACGCTTCTTGTTTGGGAGATAATTGGTTATGTGGTTGGGGGGTATCTACTGCATCTCCTTGCGTGGCCTCTATTGCGAGTACAGATGTGTGTGCTCGAGTAGACGAACTTCTTTCGCACACAACCTCTCATATTCCTTCTTCCATTTTATTTTCCACTACATATGAAAGATAGCCTTAATTATTATGTATATCAGAATCCTGTGTTTCGTATTATTGCTCGCATTATTGATAGTGTGGGAAGTTTTTTATTCTTCTGCATAAGGAAAAATGTACCTATTAATACTCAATTGGTTAAAAGAATTCTCGTTGTCCGATTTGATCAGTTGGGCGACGCATTTTATATTTCCCCCATATTCTTTCACCTAAAGGAAAAATTTCCTCAGGCCGAAATTGATGTTCTGTGTACAGAAGCCACACGGCCCATTTATTCTCACAACCCGTACATACATACTATACACACATTTCCATATACTCGATTTAATCAAGGAAGGACGTCTCCTTCTCGGCGTGTTGAGGCATCTTTTAAAAATATATGGCAGTTGATACGCACACTTCGAAAAGGATCGTATGATGTATATATTGATCCACGGGGAGAGCCGTTTATTAGTTTTTTAGGAATATGTATAGGGGCTCGTTATAGAGTGGGTATTTTGTATGAGGAGGTTCTTTCTTTCTTATATACTCATGTTATTCGATATCATCTACAGGATCCCGCATGGCATCGTTATCGAAATATGCTTGCCCTTTTAGGGATAAAGATTTCCACATGGAAGCCGCAAATATTTCTTACTCAAGAAGAAAGCAAACAAATCTCATCTCTTATTACAGATATCACCCCAAGACATTTTGTGGCTTTTCATATATCCGCAGGACACTATTTCAAAATGTGGCCACTTGATTATTTTTCTCATTTAGCTCATACACTGTATGGTCGTGGGTATGACATTGTATTGTGTGGATCTGCCTCTGATAAGAAATTTGCAAAAACTGTTATATCGTTATGTCCTACAATCCCCATAAAAGATATGACGGGGAGTCTTTCTTTACGTTTATGTTATGCATTTTTAAAATATGCTTCTTTGTTTGTGGGAAATGATTCTGTTCTTGCTCATTTTGCCGCTTCATATGATATTCCGACAGTTCAGCTTCTGAACGGGGGTACTTCTGTTCAAAGTTGCTATGCTCTAGGACACCACGTCGTTACTTTACATGGCACGGACACCTCTCACCAGTGTTCTCTTGTCACGTGTACATATCCTTGTCCGCACATGAAAAATATACAACCAGAAATCGTATTTGATGCTTTACGTCCTTTCTTGAAAGAGTGATATAATCAACACACTCTTTATGGAAACTTCACATGCTACTGTTTCGGTGATATTGCCCACATATAATGGCGAGCGTACTGTTGCCCGCACTATTCGGAGTGTTCTTGCTCAAACTTTTTCTAATTTTGAGCTTATTATTATTGACGATAATTCATCTGACACAACAAGAAATATTATCTCATCTTTTACTGATCAACGGATCCAGACCATTTTTTTAGATTCGAATATGGGTGGTCCTGCAATTCCTCGAACGCAGGGGTGCAAAATTGCGCGAGGGGATTTTATTGCGTTTATAGATCAAGACGATCTCTTCTTTCCCGAGTATATTGCCAAGAAGCTACAATTTTTTAAAGATCATCCACACATTACTATTTTAAGTGGTTTCAGTTGGGTTTTTGATTTAGATACCAGAAAATTTATTGATTGTGCGACATTTGTTCCGCTTAATCTTATGATGAAGAAGGACGTTCTTGTGTCTGGTCAATTTTTTAAAGCAGACCAGAATGGTGTTGATGAAATTGGACTGTTAATTCGAGATACACAACAGAAAAAAACGAAAACACATATAGCTATATATACTGAGCCACTTACTATTTATAATCGACATCGAAAGCAAAATTCTCACATTGATTTAATCCACAATAAAATATTTATACAACGTATTCAGTCACTACTTAATGATCTTTCCGATACTACTCTATTTCCGGAAGACGCAGTTTCACTCTATTCTCGTCTGGGAAATTTCTATAGTCGTACCGGAGATCTTTCTATGGGAAGATGTTATTTTAAAAAAGCGCTTAGAGTTAAGTTTTCCATATTTTCGTTATTACTTTACTTTATTTCTTTTTTTGGAACTCGTGTATACTTAGTAATAGAAAGCCTTCTAAGATTTATTCAGAGGACTCTTCTGTGGAGATTTCGATTATATACGTTTCGTATACGTTTTCCAGAATCTTTTAATATTTTCAAATCAATAATTCAAAAATATGAAGCCTAAGATTTTTGTTATACATTCGAGTGGTTCTCTGAGTGGGGGAGAGCGGGTTTCTTTGAGTATTTACCACGGGCTTCATTCTTTTTTTACTTTTGTATTTTTTTCTCCCCAGCGGGCTATTTTCTTAGAAGACATGGGTGTCATTTCCTATTTTCCGTCTTCGTTAAATATTTTAACTACTGTGTTTACCCTCTATCGTTGCGTTATTCGAGAATCTCCAGATATAGTACATGCACATGGGGTACGGGCTGGTTTTCTTATTAAAATAATCACCCCCATTCTCCTTATAAGAGGAAAGAAGCCACGCATCATTTACACCATTCACGGACTGCATTTTTTGCACAGAAAAACTATTATTACCGGATGTTTGTTTCTTTTTGAGAAGATAAGTAATTACTGTGTCGATCGGATTATTTGTGTCGGTCAAGATGATGGAAAATTGTTGATATCAAAAAACCTAGCTCCTCTTGAGCGAGTGCAGGTTATAGAAAATGGTGTTAAAAATACTGCTGTTTTACCTCACATTCTCCGAAAAGAGATAAAAGATTTTATTTCAAAAAGATTTGTTATTGGGACTATTGCTCGATTGCATTATCAGAAAGATATAAAAACGCTTCTTCGTGCAATGAATCTTTTAGATCAACACCTGTTTTGTCTTCTTGTTATTGGCTCTGGTCCTGATTTGAATATGTTACAAAAAGAAGCAAATAATTTGCATTTAACCAACATTCTTTTTCTTGGTGATGGGCAGAATACTTTATTCTTTATTAAGGAAGTTTTTGATGTTTCTGTTCTTTCTACTCGATGGGAGGGTCTTCCCATAGCACTACTAGAATCCATGATTCTTAAAAAACCAGTCATAGCATCTCGAGTTCACGGAGTGGTGGAATTAGTACATAATAATCAAACTGGATTACTTTTTGAAAGGGGAGATTTTAATGCTCTTGCTCGGTGTATACGGTTCATACAAGAGCATCCTAAAGACTCTGAGTATATGGTTCAGCGCGCATACCAGCTGGTGACCGAACGGTATTCTATCTCAGGTATGGTTTCTCAATACCACGTTGTATACAATTCACTTATATCACACACAAATCATGAAAATTCTTCAAATCAATAAATTATATGCTCCTTGGGTTGGGGGAGTCGAGACTGTGGCGCGTGATATCGCCTCTGGTTTGTCTATGAAAGACGGTATATACATAGAGAATTTAGTTTGCCAGTCGCGGGGTTCGTATGCTCGGGATATTATAGATGATGTTGTTACTCATCGCGCAAAAAGTTTTGGTGTATTTATGGGGATGCCTCTTTCTTTACAGTTTTTTTCTTTATTTAGGAAAATGGCTCAGGATTTTGATGTAATTCTTATACATCATCCATTTCCCCTTGCCTGTGTTGCATATTGGTTATTTGGAAGACGAAAACAAGTTGTTGTTTGGTATCATTCTGATATTATTCGACAAAAAATAACGCGAATATTTTTTCAGCCATTTTTATTGTTTATGTTGCGTCGCGCTCGTCATATTTTTGTTTCAAATTCTCGTCTTGTTTCATATTCACCCATTTTAAAAAAATTTTCTGATTCATGCCGAATAATTTATTTTGGATTAAAGCCAGAGGCGTACGCCCAAACCCCTGAGATCGTACAAAAAGCTCAGGATATTCGGAATATATACGGAACACCTCTTATTTTAGGGGTTGGAAGACTTATTTATTATAAAGGATTTGAATATCTCATTAGATCAATCGTTTCAGTTCCTTCTGTCCATGTATTAATTATTGGATCGGGGATTCTCCATGATAAGCTTATATCTCTTGCCATCCATCTTGGTGTTTCGGATCGTGTTCATATTATTCCTTCGCTCATTTCTTCGCATGAACTCGTTCCATATTATTATGCGTGTGATATCTTCGCATTCCCTTCTTGTGGAAATGGAGAGGTGTTTGGTATCACACAAGCGGAAGCTATGATGTGTGGTAAATGTGTGATAAATACCAATCTTCCTACAGGAGTTCCTGAGGTCAGTGTTGATGGTGAGACGGGCATTACGGTTGCTATACGAGATGTTGAGGGGTTTGCTAAAGCAATAATAACTCTTCTTAATGACGATGTATTAAGAGAGAAATATGCACAAGCCGCATGTCAGAAGGCTCACGCTCTATTTATATATACTCGATTTATTGATGAGGTGGAAAAATATTTAAAAACCATGTAATGTGGTTTATATATGATACAGCGTGTAAAGTCTTTCCTCTTAGAAAATAAAACTACTGGACAGACTATAGCGAAAAATACTTTTTGGCTGTTTTTTGGATCTATTCTATCTCGTTTTCTTAAGGCGGTTATTCTAATATATGCCGCCCGGGTTATGGGAACTACTGAATGGGGGGTGTTTTCTTATGTGCTTAGTTTAGCGGCGCTATTCACTATATTTGTAGATTTTGGTATTAACGCGATTATCACGAGAGAGTCTGCTCGTGATATTAGTTTACAGCATAAATATTTTTCTACTGCTCTCTTAGTAAAGATTCTATTTCTTTTTATTGTTATTTGTGCAGTGGTTCTCGGTGCTCCATATTTTGTTAAACAACATGAGGTGCTGATCCTTATTCCACTTACGTTGTTCATGCTTGGATTAGATGGACTTCGGGATTTTGGAGCAACTCTCTCTCGTGCATGGGATCGTATGGAAGTTGAGTCATTCGTTCAGGTCTTTACGAATGCAATAATTGCTCTTGTTGGATTTCTTTCTTTATATATTTCTCGTACTGCATATTCTTTAGTGTGGGGGTATGTTGCGGGCACAGGGCTTGGTATGATAGTCGCATTTTATCCATACCGATCTTATTTTAAGAATCTGTGGAATAATTTTGATAAAAAACTCGCGAAGAAAATATTAGTTTCATGTTGGCCGTTTGGTATGCTGGGAGTTATGGGGGCGATTATGCTTAACACGGATACGATTATGGTTGGATGGTTTGGTACCATAGATGATGTTGGATACTATGGTGCTGCTCAGCGCATCATACAAATTATTTATATGATCCCCGCGTTGCTTGCCACCGCCTTTTTTCCTTCTATGTCTCGGGCTATTAAAGATAGCGAACTACTAAGAAAATTATTAGAACGAGGTGTCTCATTATTGATGTTATTTGCGATTCCTCTTACGGTTGGGGGATTTCTTCTTTCGCGACAAATCATTCAGCTTCTCTATGGTTCTCTATATTACTCTGCCGCTGGTCCGTTTGGTATATTGAGTTTGACTTTTGTTCCTGCTTTTATTGCTATTATGTTTGGTAACGCCTTTTTTGCTCTTAATAAGGAAAAGAAGCTTATTGCCTATGTTCTTATTGGTATTTTTGGAAACTTTCTATTTAATCTTCTCTTAATTCCATTATTTGGTATTGAGGGAGCAGCGATTTCAACCGTACTTAATCAGGTTATTCTCACGCTATATCTTATTCATTTCTTACGCAAGGAGTTACAATTTCGTATTCTACATCAAATTGAAAAATTGATTGGGGCAACTGTAGCTATGGCTCTCATACTTTTATTGTTCCGTATGTTGGAAATTAATTTATATATAAATATTTTTATAAGTATGGTGGTTTATGCTATTGCGCTTTTTCTGTTGCGCGAAGAGAGTGTTATATTTGTATGGAATAAGGCTATGGCATTGCGAAAAGGGAATGTTCCTCAAACTGAAATAGAATAAAAAAATGGAGCGTTTTGCGCTCCGAACTTGTTTTTAGAAAAATTAATTTGGTATAGTTCCTAATGTAGCCAGTCTCTTTGCTACGTCTTTTAGTTTCCTTCCTGTTGGCTGTAAATCCTCCGACAGCACGGAAATAAATTTTGGAGATAACATGCTTATTCCTGTTGGTCCTATATTTACCTCCGATATTTCCGCAAATTTTATAGTGATTCCTCCTGGAGTCTTAATTTCTCTATATCCTATTAAGATTCCAGAACAATATTTTTCTTCATGCCAGAAGATCATCTCTGGTTGATCCATTGATTTTGATGGCAAGAAGTCAACGAGCCATGCGGTCTTCTCGTTTTCCTTTAATTTCCGTGAGAGAAGTCCAAGAATGAGTATTATACCAAGAGACAATAATATTTGAAATAATTCATTGTTGGTTATGAGTACGATTGGTGCGAGTACTTTCATAACTACTTGGATGAGCAATAGGATCACTCCTATGGTGAGGATGAGTATTACTCCTGCGCCAAAATCTTTTTTAAGGGCAATATATTCTCCTCTTAAAAAGCCTTTCATTTTTATTTTTTGCTGTTCTATAGCCCCCCGCTTTTTTTCTATGGATAATCTCATTTCTAGGATATGTTCCCTAATCCATGTTTTCATTTTTCCTTCCTAATTGTTATTATGAACTGACTATATGATACCATAAAAATACGCCCTAATCAAGGGCATATTTTAAAATAAGTAAGGTAATACCTATCTATCTATAATTAAAGAGAAACATTTTAATTGTTTTTAATATGGTGAGAACATCAAATATAAAGGATCGTTCTTGAATATAAAACATGTCGTATTGCAATTTATGATAGGTGTCTTCTACTAAATTTACATTTGCTCGATAGTTTACCTGTGCCCATCCGGTGATACCGGGTCGCACGAGATGTCGTAACTCATAGTGAGGAATTTCTTTTTTGAGCTGAATAATAAACTCGGGACGTTCAGGACGAGGTCCTACGAAAGATAGGTCTCCGCGTATCACATTAAAAATTTGAGGGAGTTCATCGAGGTGAGAAAACCGTAACCAGGTGCCGACTTTCGTAATACGTGTGTCATTTTTCTGTGCAAAGACCGCTCCATTCTTTTCTGCGTCTACGCGCATGGTACGGAATTTATATATCCAAAATTTTTCTTCTCCTTTTCCCACTCGTATTTGTTTATAAATCCCTGGTCCTCGAGAGGTGCTTATAATAAGTATGTAGATAGCGAGTAAGAGAGGTGAGAGTCCTATACAAAGTAATAGAGCGGCTATAGGCTCATACACCTGCTTCATGGTTTCATGTACTCGTTTTGCACGAGAGAGTCGTGTAATAATCCACAATTCGTGCATTTGTGAAAGAGGTAGTTTTTTAAATATTATTTGATAGGCGGTCGTGCTATCAATAATTTCTATTCCGTGCATTGCCTCCGATGATAATTCTTTCATAAGGGTTGGCGCGTGCAGTGTTTCGCTGATGATAATGGTATCTGGATGGTGGATAGCTTTCAATTCTTGGGCCGTCTGATTTTCTTGGAGGGTGGTGATATGATGCACTACGTGGTATCCAATCTGTGGATTTTCGCGCATATGTACAGCGAGTTCATTTAATTCTTCTCCTTCTCCCATAAGTACGACGCGTCGTTGCGGTACGCGAATGGTACGATTAAAAAATAATCGCCACATTCCTCCTACTATAATAAATATACCTAAAAATAGCGCGAGATTTCTTTTGGGAGAAATATGGAAGTACGGAATGATATAAAATAATGTTATGGAACTTACGGCACCCGCGAGAATGCTGACGCCAAATTTTCTCATAAATGAGAGCGTATTTTTTAAATTGCGGATATCATACAGTCCTACGATATAGAATATAGCAATCCATAGTATGAAAATAATTGAAAATGGACCGAGGTGTGCATGGCTATATTCTTCATTTATATACCCATACCGCATGAGCAGCGCCGCTATTAAACTGAGATATAATGCGATAATATCTCCTATTGCCAGCAATGTTTGCTTTATTTTTACGATCATTTATACTCTTGGTTAGTCGATTTGGTAATATATATATCGTATGTTATGCAAGAAAAAAATACAAATAAAAAGGAATCTTCGTTTGAACGGATTATTATTGGAAGTGCGGTTGTTTTGGGTATAGCTATTATAAGTATAGCTCTTATTTTTGGAAAAAATTCTTCTCCTCAACCTATTGACGGGAGTGGGGACCCTGTGACTGATGGTCGTACTGGCCTCGAAATACGCTCTGAGGAAGTTCTCGGAAACCCCGATGCATCTTCTACTATTGTAGGGTTTTTAGATTTTCAATGTAGTGCCTGTGCCATATTTTTTGCTCAGATAGAGCCCCAGATACGGGCACAGTATATTGATACCGGAAAAGCAAAAATGATTGTTAAAACACTTTCTTTCATTGATGGATACAGCAAGAGAGGAGAATCATTTGCTGCTGCGCGTGCTGCACAATGTGCACGAGAACAAAAAGGTTTTTGGAACATGCATGATGCAATTCTTTCTGTGGAGAGCTCTGAGATTATTGCGAAAAAGAATAATGAAAATAATAACAATCTGACACGAGATACTTTTATTGGATTTGCAGAACAGGGGGGGTTGAATATTCCTGCATTCACGACATGTTATGACTCTGATTCGTACGCCTCTATAACTGATGAATATTTGAAAGATGCTCAGGTACTTCTTGGTAATAATATCTCGACTCCCACGATATTTATTAATGGAACCCGTTTGGAAAATGCGTTTGATCTGAAGGAATACGAAGCACTCATTCAATAAACAAGTTCCAATTTTTGTTTTTGAGATTTCATCCTTCATGCATACTATTTAAATACTTATTTATGAAATGTTTTCTTAAAATAGCTGATGGGGGATGATAGAATAATTTCTAATTTTTAAATAATGTTTCAAATGCACCTATTTAAAAATTGAGAGTTGGAATTTATTCATAAAATTACAAAATTAAAAACTTTAAATTCATGATTACTATATACTCAACAACATTTTGTTCTTACTGCAAATTAGCAAAGGCATACTTAGACGAAAAAAAGGTTTCGTACAAAGAAGTAAATGTACAAGAAGATGATGCGGCGGCAGCAGAAATGATCCGTAAATCGGGTCAAATGGGAGTTCCCGTGTTAGATATTGATGGGAAAATTATCGTTGGTTTTGATCGGGGGGCGATAGATGAGGCACTACAGTCATAAAGCCATCAAATTCTCACGTTATAAAGTGTTGTTTTATACATTGAGTTTTATGGTATTTAATCTATACTTACTTTATACTTTTTAACTTTAAATTTTAACTTACACATGCTATCACTTGAAGAAATGGTTTTGCGCTTTATTATTGCACTTGCGGTCGGATGTCTGATTGGGCTTGAGCGTGAATATATTGGAAAAGAGGCTGGAATCCGTACTTCTATGTTGGTTTCGGGAGGAGCCGCTCTTTTTTCTTTAATTGCTCTTTCTTTGCCGTATCTTGTTGCTCTTTCTCCTGAGGGTGTTTCTGATATTATTGCGCGCAATAGTGGTTTTTTGAGTGTGATTGCGAATGTGGTGGTGGGTATTGGTTTCTTGGGGGCAGGAATTATCATGAAACATGAAAATAGAGTGCATGGACTTACGACCGCGGCTGTGATTTGGGCAACGGCGGGAGTGGGAATTTTGATTGGTATCGGGTTACTATGGTTTGGGGTGATTGCGGGATTTCTTATTACGGTACTCCTTTTTCTTCTTAAGGGTATTCGTATTCACCCGATCACTCCTACAGAAAAATAATTTATTCAAAAATTGATTATGTATGATCTTATTATTATCGGCGGAGGTCCTGCGGGTGTTGCAGCAGGAATTTATGCTGCGCGAAAACGATTAAAAACAGCTCTTATATCCCAAGATATTGGGGGACAATCAGTTAATTCGGGATCTATAGAAAATTTTATTGGCATTGAGACTATATCTGGTTTTGATTTTGCTCAACAACTAGAAAAACATCTTCGCGCACAACAAGATATTGATATTTTTCTCGGGTCTACGGTTTCTGAGATTACTACTCATGAAGGAGGGGGATTTGACGTACGGGTACATACCGGAAAAGTTTTTTCCACAAAGACAATTCTTGTTGCTTTGGGAAGTTCTTATAAACGATTGGATATACCTGGAGAAAAACAATTTGAAGGGAAGGGAGTATTCTACTGTTCTATTTGTGACGCACCTCTTATGAAGGGAAAAGACGTTATTGTTGTGGGAGGGGGGAATAGTGGACTCGAAGCCGTATTGGATTTGATTCCGTATGCGCAACACGTGACGTTGTTAAATCGCTCTGATGTGTTGAGGGGTGATCCGGTGTATCAAGAGAAAATAACTTCGTATCCTCATGTGTCTATTCGTATGAATACCGTGGTGACTGAGTTTAGCGGAGATGTTTTCTTACAACAAGCGCATCTTCGTAATACGAGTACTGGACAAGAAGAGGATATGGCTATTTCTGGGGCGTTTGTGGCGATTGGATATAATCCAAATACTGCTTTGATAAAAGACTTAGTTACTTTGAATGAACGAGGACAAATTGTTGTTGATCATAAAACAATGCAAACCTCTCGTGAAGGTATTTGGTCTGCTGGTGATTGTACGGACGGACTCTACCATCAAAACAACACTGCCGCGGGAGATGCGGTAAAGGCGATCCTTAATATATACGAAACTTTGAGGTGAGTCGTGAGTTGTGAGGAATGAGGGGTAGGAAGGGAGAGAGGGGTGCTTCTTTTTTAGCTATAATTTCTCTGTAGATAACTTTCCATATTTTTTCGCGATCGCGAAAAAATATGGAGAATTGAACATAACATCATGATGCCCGTATAATGAAATACCCTTGCTTTCTGTAAACTGTGTGATATGGTCAATCTTACTTAGGTGATCGTCGTAAGCCGTCTTAAATAATTACATAATACTATTATGGATCAAAATACAAACATAGTACCTGACGAAATTGTAGGTTCAACCGAACCCGTTGTGGCTTCAACAGAAGAAAAAAAGGAAGAAGAAGTAACTACTACAGAAGCTCCGGCTTTAGATGCAGTTCCTCAAGAGGAAACTCCAGAACAGGTTTAGTCTCTCTATATGAGAAGGTTCTCATTACAAGATTGTATAAAAGACCGCCTTTAATGGCGGTCTTTTATACATGTATAATTGGAAACAGAGAGGAGTTTTATATTTGTGATAACATTTTTATCTGTTTTTTGATATACTTATGTATATGGAAATGGTCTCGCAAGTCGTTATATATCTCTCAAAGACGTTCGTGTTTCGTGTGGGTGTCTTTTTTCGTCATTGGTATGTAGATGGCTTTTTCGCTTTCTATGGGGTATGGATGCGTTTTTTGCGTATGTGTGAGCGAAAACTCGCCATTCGTATTAATGTGCGATTTTTATTCCAGCCTCTGTATCAAGAACGTAATATTGTGGGGTATGTGCTTGGATTCTTATATCGTTTTATAAAAATTCTCTTTGGGGGAATTTTATATGTGGGTACTGGAATTGTAACCTTTGGGATCTATATTGTATGGGCGCTTTTTCCTGCGATTCTTATCTATAGGGGAATTTTTGGTTCGTGATATATTTCGATATGCATATTTTTTCTAAAAAACAATTTTCATTTATTGATCCCTCTCAGTTTACTTTTCATAGGCGTCTTTTTCTTTTGTCTCCCATGGCTCGTTCTCTTGTACGTATTATTTCGAGTATTTTTCTTATTGTGTGGTGGGGGGCAACCATAGCATTTCTTCTTTCTGATGTTTCTCGTATTCAGTGGTTTGGTATGTTATTGTTTTGTTTCTTTCTTGATTATATTGTGCATATACGACGAGCTCATTATACCCTTGATGAATTATATGCGGGGCAAGTGCCTCAAAATAATGTGGCTCTCTGTATGAATAGAAAAACACTTCGCTTAACGCTTTCTGCTCTTGAACGTACTGAAACACGAGGGGGGGATTTATGGTGTTGGCTTGCTCATCAACTTGCCGTAACGCGTCATCCTATCCGTGTTATTATTGAACGACTTGATATATCTTTTGATGAATTTATTCGTGAACTTTCTCAGGAATATGAAAAAACAAAAACCGCACCACAAGCGTCGGCTCCTACTTCTACTATGGCACCGCACGAATATCGAGCACAACTTACGGACCGTATTGGAGTTGTGTGTATAGAAGCTGTTCAGATTGCCCGTATGTTGCGTAAACCTATCGTAGACGAAGAATCTTTTTTCGCCGCTTTAATGAACATCTCTCATCCGCGCATCACTAAAATATTAGACCTCTTTCATATTACCGGATCTGATATTTCTGAGGCCGTAGCTTTTGGTGGTTTTATATCACGATCATCTATTCCCGCTTCTTTAAGTGGATTTGCCCAGGCTCAATCTCGTGTTCATGCGCATAGAGTCAATCGAACTCTTACCTCTCGACCCACCCCAACCCTTGATGAATTTTCCGAAGATATTACTGAGTATGCTCGTATGGGGTTAGAGGGGTTTCTTATTGGTCATGAAGATGAGTATCGACGCATGGTTGATATGTTGTCTGGATCTACAAATCGTAATGTACTTCTTGTGGGAGAACAGGGAGTTGGGAAGGAATCATTGTTGTATCACCTCGCCTTTGAGATTATTTCTGATTCAGTGCCTGGATCGCTCTTTGATAGGCGTGTCGTTTCTCTTTCGTTGAGTCAATTAATTGCAGGGGCCTCTGCTGAAGATGTTTCAGGGAGACTTTCTCGTGTTGCTGATGAAATTCTACGAGCAGGAAATATTATATTATACATTTCTGATGTTCATGTTCTTGCACAACCGCAAATAGGAGGCGTTCTTCTTGTAGATATACTTATGCCTATTCTGCGTAATAATATATTCCCTGTGGTTGGATCTACCTATCCTCGCGAAGAAAAAGAATATATACAATCAAACACCGCTATTTCAGGACTCTTCCAATCGATTCGTATACAAGAATTATCGGTCTCCGATACGGTACGTTTATTAAGTTATGATGCGTTGGTGATGGAGAAAAAACACAAAGTAACTATTTATTTTTCTGCGATTCGTCAAGCGGCGGTATTGGCTGCAAAATATCTTCACGCGAAACCATTACCCTCGAGTGCTCAAGAGTTACTAGCTGAAGTTATTTCGGGTATATTACAACGAGGAGAGCGAGTCGTGAAGGGGTCTGATGTTATTGCGACTGTCGAACGACGGGTCCAAATTCCTATTCATGCAGTTTCTGGAATTGAGGCTGAAAAATTATTGCATTTAGAAGATGAAATACACAAACATTTTATTGATCAAGAAGAAGCAGTAACCGCTGTTTCTCAAGCATTGCGTCAATATAGAAGCGGGCTTTCTCGCAGCGGAGGTCCTATTGCTTCGTTCTTGTTTGTCGGCCCCACAGGAGTTGGTAAAACTGAACTCTCTAAATTACTTGCAAAGATCAATTTTGGATCGGATTCCTTAATGGCGCGTTTTGATATGTCTGAATATCAACAAAAAGAATCCATCACTCGATTCATTGGTTCTCCTGATGGTCGTGTTTCTGGTTCGCTTACTGAAGCAGTACTCGCACATCCGTATAGTCTTGTATTGCTTGATGAATTAGAAAAAGCCCATCCGGATATTTTAAACTTATTCTTACAGGTCTTGGACGATGGCCGTTTAACCGATTCACTCGGACGGGTGGTTGATTTTCAAAATACGATTATCATTGCAACATCGAATGCACACTCAGTATTTATTCAGGAGCGTATTCAAGCAGGGGAGCATGTTTCTCAGTTTGGTGATACACTCAAGAAGAAATTAACAGAATTATTTAAACCTGAATTTTTAAATCGTTTCTCTGATATCGTTGTGTTTCGCCCTCTTGCTCAAGAACATATAGAACAAATTGCCCGACTTAATCTTGCTACATTACAGAAGTTATTGCAGGAAACGAATGGTATCCAAATGGAAATAAGTGATGCAGCGGTACATCGTATTGCAGAATTAGGATATGATCCCTCGTTTGGAGCGCGTCCTCTTCGCAAGGTTATTGATAATTCTCTCAAAGCGGTATTTGCTCAGAAAATATTATCAGGAGAAATCCATCGGGGAGCAACGATACAAGTAGATATTGATGCACAGGGAACTTTTGTGTTTCAGTAAGTGATTAGGGATAGCATAGTGACCTTTTTTACTATACTTTTTTCTCAGTTTGAGAAGAAGTCTTTTTTATGTTAGTCTCGTACTATAGTATATGATGGTTCCGAATCATAAAATCATACGGGAAAAAACTCCTGGGCATGTCCCTCGTGTTGAGCGGCGTGAAATATCTTCTGGGGTTATTATTTATAGGCGCGTGAATAATGAGGCTCGTTTTTTGGTGTTGTATCATGGTAGAAACCAATGGGAGATTCCTCGGGGTAAAATAGAGGCAGAGGAGAGAAGTTTTGTAGCAGCATTGCGAGAAACGCGTGAAGAAACTGGATTTACTCGTGCCGACTTACGTTTTGCGGATCATTTTAAAGCATACGAAAATTGGACATTTCTTAAAAATGGACAGAAAGTTTTTAAAACCATTATTTATTATCTTGCAGAAACGAGCAAAAAACACCCCCGTATTGAACCAAGTTTTGAAGGATATGGTTGGTTTACCTATCGGGAGGCATTGCAAATATTTGTGGGTCCTAAAAATAATGAAAATAGAAAAGTTTTAAAACAAGCCCATGATTTTCTGGGAGCCAAAAATAAAGCCCCCTCTCGGGTACACCAAACCTCATCTGTCACGCATACCCCTCGGGTAACTCATACACCTCAGAAGCATACAGAGGGAGCATAGGGGAAATATCTCATATCTCATCTATTATATTAAAAACCCCGCGTTTTATGCGGGGTTTTTTTATATGTGATCTTTAAAACGTTATTTCATTGCCATGGTGTATACCATCTTAAATGCTGCGGGATGTTTTTGTGCGAGTTCAGCAAGAATTTTTCTATCGATGACGATTTTCTTTGCTTTCAGTGCAGCAATAAATTTGCTGTAGGTAGTTCCTTCTAAGCGTACCGCGGCATTAATACGCACTTGCCATACACGGCGATAGTCGCGCTTCTTTTCTTTGCGTCCACGCAACATGCGAGATTGCGCATGTAAGAGAGCTTCTTTTGCTGCCTTTTCTTTTGATTTGCGACCCCACTTATATCCTTTTGTTTTTTTGAGGACTTTTTCTCGTTTTTTATGAGCAATCGTTCCTCGTTTTACTCTAGTCATATGAATTAGTGATTAGTAAATAGTGATTAGTGTTTAGAGTGTTCCGGGTTTTGATTTTATGCGTCTCGTGACGTTTTTGTCTGCTACATAATTACCATCTTTACGACGTTGTTGGAGGGATGTTTTCTTTGCTCTGAAATGACATTGTGCCATCTTACGACGCATTCCTTTTCCTGTTTTGGTGATTTTAAATCGTGTGGTGATTGATTTTTTCATTTTTCTAAAATAATTATTTGTTCTTAATAACTTGCATAACGATACCTCTCCCTCCCTTTTTAGGAGCAACACTTACTTTGTGTTCTGGGGTAATCATGCTTATAAATAATCGTAATCGTTCAAATGCCCATGCCTCATTTGCTTTTTCGCGTCCGCGGAGCGCAAGCATAATCTCAACCTTATGTCCTTTTTCAAGAAAATCATCAACTTTTTTTGCTTTGATGCGTAAATCGTTTTCTGCAGCGCGATTAGTGATGCGGACTTGTTTTAAATCAGTTTGTTTCTGACTCGCGTATTGTTTTTTGTACTCTTTTTCCTGTTGATAGCGAAACTTATCATAACTAATCAGTTTTGCGATCGGAGGATTCGTGGTTGCGGTTACTTCGATTAAATCGAGTCCTTTTTCCCGCGCGAGTGCAAGCGCTTCTTCACGTGAAATTACGCCAATATTTTGTCCTTGATCATCTATGACGCGCAGTTGCGTTGCTCGTATCTGCTCGTTGATGTTTACTCGTTTTATAATAATATGTTTTAAACGTTACTTACCACAAAACAATACCATTTTATGCGAGTAAAAGTCAAACACACCTCTATTTTTGGGTAATAATAATCCCCGGCAAGCCGGGGATTGGGGAGAGGTCTTATAATTCCTCTTTTGCTAAGAAATGTTTTAATTTTTCAATGTTTTTTTCTAGAAGCTGTGGTCCCGAGATAGTTTCTATAAATCCTTTTTCGTCAACACAGAACCACAATCCGCCGAGTAAAGGAGATACATCTGGGATTTCTTTTGTTCTGATTTGGGTATGGATAATTTGAACTATAGTGAGGAGACTAATAATCTTTTCTCTGTAATAATTCAATTCTTTTTCTCTTTCTTTTCCCACTAGTTCATATAGATCAAGAATAGCATGTTGCTGATCTGTGTTTAGAATTTTTATTTCCTGTTCTCCTCCTTCAAGGCTTCCTTCAAAAGAGTTTCGTAGGGAGAATTTTTCTAATATTGATAATCCTACTAAGGCTGTCTTTAAAAATTCTTTCAAGAAGTTGAACGAAACAAGGTTGGTTTTCGAGATTTCTTCTATATACGTACCGTTTTTCCTGTGGTTATCCCATTTAAGAACGGTGCTTAAGCTTTGGGTAAATACAGTTTTTAAATCTAAGTCTTCTTTGTTGAAGAAGTGATTCATTTTATTTTCCTCTTTGGCTGTTGTTAAAATTTCTAAGGATATCGTATACAGTTTTTATTTTTTAAGCAAGATTCTGGCAATTTATCTCCTACATGAGATATACTTCTTCTATGGAATCAATACAGAATAGAAAGGCGCGCATGGAATATGAAATTCTTGAAACGTATCAGGCGGGGTTAGTATTGTCTGGGGGAGAGGTGAAGTCCATACGTACCGGTAAGGCGTCTCTTCTTGGTTCATATATAAAGGTGTATGGAGATGAGGCGTGGTTGGTAAATGCGCATATTACTCCCTACCAAGAAAAAAATACTACTTCAGAATATGATCCGCTCCATGCTCGTAAACTACTGTTACACAAGAAGGAAATAGGGGAATTACTTGAGAAAACACGCGAAAAGGGATTTTCACTCATACCCTTGCAGATACGTGAAAAAAGTGGTAGAATAAAAGTTGAGGTAGCATTAGCGCGTGGTAAAAAACAGCGTGATAAGCGTGAAACCATCAAAAAACGTGAAACAAAACGTGATATAGATCGTTTCACTAAGAGCAGATAAATACTGTGGACATTGAGAATTATATATGGGGGCGTACGCTTTGACAGAGGTACTCCTTTGAAAACTTGCATGCCAAGCCGATTGTCTTGTAAACCAATCAAACCAATAATTGCCAAACCTATGGCTCTCGCGTTTGCCTAAGAACGAACACGGGTTATCCTTTCTTTTATGAAAGGCATCGGTCCCCGATTTCTCATAGGGATTTTACCGGTGTTATATATGAGAATCGCTATGGTTGAGTGGTTCGTAGATCATGGTTAAACATAGAACTAAATCATTGTTGTTTATCAACTAAGCGTGTAGACGGTTTTTGAAGATATCTATGGACGGGAGTTCAATCTCCCCGCCTCCACTACCAAACAAAAACACCCACTTGTTGGGTGTTTTTGTTTGGTAATAAAGTGGACGGTGTTAGGGAGATTGAATCGGAGGGGGTCGGGGAACTTGTAGTTCACCGTGTAGGAAAACAATCCGAAGGATGTTAGAAACCGAGGGTTTCTAAAGAGCACGAAGTGCGACGTGAAATCTCCCCGCCTAATTTTTAAAGAAGAGTGGTGTAACGACGTGAAATCTCCCCGCATTTCGTGTTTTGCGACGGCGCGACGAGAGGTGAGACCAATCTCCCCGCTGTTTTAAATATTGACACAATTATATTTTGGTGTTATCGTTATTTTAGTAAATCAAAGCTAAACAGACTTTTATTTTATAACTATAACTAAATAAGAAAGGTGGTTGTATGAAAAAAGTGTATGTATTATTTATTGTTTCTGATAATCCAATAGTTCCACCAACGAATATGGATGGTGTACAGCATTTTATCCATGAAGAGTTGGAGCTTGGACATAATGATGGATCTCGTGGAGGATGGGTAATTGGGAAAGATGTTCCCCACCATGGACGTCAGGACCATCTCCTTGTTTCAGCAGGCGGTGAAACTATTTCTATGGCCGTTGTAAATTGGGTAAAAAAATTAGTTGAAGACGTTTTTGGGTATATTCCATTCCGCGATAAGAAATAGAGGTAAAGTTTATAGAGCCGGGAACCCCCGGCTTTTTTATTGTATAAGACTTGCTTTTTCCCCACTTTTATTTCAGAGTATAGGCAGTAAATATTGAAAATTTTATTCATAATAATTCCGTGGAGGAACTCATGGAGTACAAATCAAAGCAATATAAGACTCAGGATGTCTTTCTGTCTCTATTCAAAATTAATGTACTTCCGCAAATACGTAAAATATTTGAAAATATCCCTAGTCTTGCGGAAAATATTTTTGAACATGGACTCATTAATGCTGTTACGGTTGCTTGTCTCGACTATCGTGAGATGAAAAAATACATTGCTCATTTTAGCGAGATATTTAAGACCCACCTTGATGATTCTCAGTTCGTTTTGTATCAGGGACAATACTGTTTTTTAATCGCGGGAGAACGACGTCTTCGAGCTACCCGATTACTTATTGAACAAGGAAGATACGATAAAGAATTTAGAAATCGTATTAAAGCTGTTTTATGCGTGGGTATTTCAGCTGAGGAGGCTATCAAGTTACAAATATCTGAAAACGTGCGTGACCCAGTCCGTCCAGATGAAGAAGCTTTGTTCATCACGCGATGCTTTCGATTCTATAAAAGAAAGGACATGTCTCTTGCTGAATTTTCTCGGATAATGATGAAATCCCCTGAGACGATAAAACAGGCATTACGATTCACAAACGTCCCTCGGTATATTCAAACCGCAACTGAAAATAATGTCATTTCTTTTGGCGTTGCCTGTGAATTAGGAAGGTTGCGTGATCATAGAATTCGTGGACAAGAATTGCGTGACTGGTTTGTGTCTGCTGTCTTACAAGATTATCCGGTTAAGAAATTTCAAGATCTTGTGAGGAAGCATCTTCGCGAACGTGATTCACAAGGAGATCTTATTAACCTCTTTAAACTTGAGGATGATAAAGAATTTAAGAAAGAGCATAGAAAACGAATTATTGATAGTAAAATTTCTGAGGCATTTCATTATCAATCCCGCTATTTTTTAAAGGTTTTATATTTATTTGACCAGGGATTTCTGGGAATGGATGATTCGCCGTTTTCTTTGCGAGGACCACTAAACTCATTCCAATCGCTTATAGTGCTTTTAGAAGAAAGAATTATTCCGCACCTTCAGCGAGTTATTAATGATAAAAAGGGTATGTATATAGTTGCTCATGGAAAAGAAGTTGTGACGACTACACACAGCCTTGTTTCTCAAGTTCAAGTGACGTTGTAAAATAAAAGCCCGTCTACACGCGTATCATGTTTTTCATATGATACGCGTGTGGCGGGCTATTTTGTTGAAAAGAGATTGAGTTGTGGATGGTTATTTCTTTCTCCGCGGATAATTATCTTTCCTTGTCGGTAATAATATCCTGCTGGTATGAGATACTTACACGTTTTTTCTATAGGACATCTTCCACACGTTGCCTCATAAGTGAATGCGTTCTTCTGCGTCCACCTACTTTTTTTTGAAACTCCTATGTGAGTTTTCCTTCCGTGATATATACCAACTTCACTTGCATTTCCTGGGTGAAGGCTACACCACGTACGTGAGAGAAGCCACAATGCGCCACATAAGTCGAGTGGGCTTTCATTGTGTTCTAAGCAGAATTTCACTGATATATCTCGCGCCGCTTGTAAATATTCTGGTGAAAGAATATTTGTTTTGGTATTTGTTTCTGTATCAAGAATTTCGTGTGCCGTTATGATTCTCAATGCGTGGAAATCAATGGGCACAGGAAAATGTAGAGGATCTATAAATTCCGCATCTACGAGAAAATAAATGATCATACTGACCATTTTTTCTCTAAAACCAAAGAATCCATGTGGATTTTCTGATTTTATTTTTCCGCTATTCATAATGCGTTCTGTGATTTCTTCATAATCCGCATCTTGAATGAGTTGTGCTGGATTATCACCCCAAAATGTATTGATTTTTTTGAAATTATCAATCCAAAACTGTGGTATTACACTTGCGTTATAATTCAGCTTCACTTCCTGCAGATGTTGTTTTAAAGACTGGAGTAGTGATTTTTCATCTGCTTGTGCGACATACGCTGAATCAAAATATTCAGGATGGTTTTCGTATAATACCGCTAAACTTTTCATAGCTGTATCACTTCGAATACCTCCGCGCATATAGTAACAACAACAGAATAGAAATCGTGCATGTTCTGCGGATTTCTTTTGTATCTGTGTGGGGGTGAGTATCTGAGGGAGTGGTGCAGTATCATAGGGAGGCAGTTTATTTTTAAATGCCTCTACTAATTTTGAAAAGACCTCAACCGCTCTCTTTTCATCTACTAAAATTTTCAAGGTGCCTCCGTTATTTTTTGGTGTGTTTAACGTACATCTTTTATTTATATGTGTCAATATTTTTATTTTACTTCACTTCTCCTCCTTTTTTTTGTATAGTGAAGTTCTATATGTTACGAAACATCAAATCATTCAACCTCCCTGAAATAGAGGAAAAAGTACTCGCACTTTGGAAAGAGCGGGGGATTTTTAAAAAATCAATAACTCCTGCAAAAGGAAAAAAAGTAAAGCAGTTTAATTTTTGGGAAGGTCCTCCGACGGCGAATGGACGCCCGGGAATACACCATGTTCTTGCGCGCGTTTTTAAGGATGTTTTTGTCCGCTATAAAACGATGCAAGGTTTTGTGGTACCCCGTAAGGCTGGGTGGGATACTCATGGACTTCCTGTAGAATTACAAGTTGAAAAACAATTAGAACTTTCTTCTAAAAAAGATATTGAGGCGTATGGTATTTCTGCTTTTAATCAAAAGTGCAGAGAATCGGCTGGGGTGCATAAATCTGAGTTTGAAAAACTAACTGAGCGTATTGGATTTTGGTTAGATATGGAAGATCCGTATGTTACCTATCACAATACCTATATAGAGTCATTATGGTGGATTATTAAACAGTTGTCGCTCAAGGGGCTTCTTTATGAAGGACATAAAGTGGTACCGTGGTGTCCTCGTTGCGGAACCGCTCTTTCTTCCCATGAAATCGCACAGGGTTATAAAACAGTGACTGATAAATCGGTATATATAAAGTTTAAACTTCTTGTAAATAACAAACAACAAGCAATAAACAACAAGCAAATTCACATAGGAGAGAATACCTATATTCTTTCGTGGACGACAACGCCGTGGACACTTCCAGGAAATGTTGCGTTAGCTGTGGGAGAGGATATTTCATACGATGTGATTCGTGTAGATGGAAAATCTGAATTATATGTTATTGCGTCAGAGTTGGTTCGTGCTGTGTTTCCTCATGAACAAATTGAAACTATACATAAGAATATTTTAGGAAAAAATCTTGTGGGTCTTTCATATGAACCTTTGTTTGATATTGCGGAATTCAAAAAATCAGAGACCGCATATAAAGTATATAGCGCTGATTTTGTTACTACGACTGATGGAACAGGGGTTGTGCATACCGCAGTTATGTATGGAGAGGATGACTATACATTGGGTAAAAAAATAGGATTACCCCAGTATCATACCGTAGATGAAGCGGGCAAATTTATAAAAGGTGTTCCTGATCTTGCAGGACGGTTTGTGAAAAGTAATGAAACTGAGAAAATTATTTTTGAATACCTTGAAAAACAAAAGAGGCTCGTATCTACTGTTCCATATGAACATGAATATCCGTATTGTTGGCGTTGTGGAACTCCCTTGTTATATTATGCGCGCACCTCATGGTTTGTGGAGATGACTCAACTGAAAAAGAAACTTATTGCTTCAAACGAGTCTGTGAACTGGGTTCCGAGTCATATTAAGCAGGGGCGATTTGGAGAATGGCTCAAGGAGGTAAAAGATTGGAATTTTTCTCGTGAACGGTACTGGGGGACTCCACTCCCGGTGTGGCGATGCACCCACTGTACCCACATTCAGGTTTTGGGATCGAAAGAAGAATTAATTGCTACACAACCTAAAAGTATGACTCGATTCATACTGATGCGTCATGGAGGAGCACTCCATAACACGAAACACATTATTAGCGGTGATGTAAAAAAGAGTGTACAATTTCCTCTTACTAAAAAGGGAATAGGGGATGTAAAGCGAACTGCTCAGAAACTTGTACAGAAGCATATTGATATTATTATTTCTTCTGATCTTTATCGTACTCATCAAACTGCTGAAATTGTCTCACAGTTCACGGGAGCAAAAGTAGTTTTTGATAAACGATTGCGGGAGATATACCTAGGAGAACTTGAGGGGCAGTCGGTTGATCGATATGATGCTCTCTTTCCTACCTACGAGGATCGATTTCTAAAATTCCCAGAAAAAGGAGAAGCGCTTATAGCTGTTGCTGCACGTATGTATGATTTTGTGAAAGATATTGAGAAGAAATATGCCGGTAAAAATGTTCTTGTGGTGAGTCATGAGTATCCATTATGGATGCTTGAGTCAGTTCTTTCGGGAAAGAGTCAAGAAGAAAGCATTACGTATAAGAAACAGAGAGGGGGTGATTTTATAAAAACTGCGCAGAGTATGGATGTTTCTTTTGTTCCTTTTCCTCGAAATGAACAGGGGTTGGGGGATTTACATCGTCCGTATATTGATGAGATTACTTTTGCATGTGAAAAATGTCATGCGCCCATGCGTCGAGTAAAAGAAGTTGCCGACGTTTGGTTTGATTCGGGATCCATGCCGTTTGCACAAGGACACTTTCCCTTTGCTCAAAAGAATTCAAAGTCACAGAAGATATCAAAACCAGAACTGTATCCCGCTGATTATATTTCTGAAGCAGTGGATCAAACTCGAGGGTGGTTTTATACGCTTCTTGCTGTTGCGACCGCATTAGATCTTCCTACTCCGTATAAAAATGTTATTTGTTTGGGACTTATTCATGATAAACATGGACAAAAAATGTCTAAGTCAAAAGGAAATATTGTTGATCCGTGGGCTTTAATACAAAAATATGGAGTGGATTCTATTCGGTGGTATTTTTATACCGTCAATGCGCCAGGAGATCCAAAGAATTTTGATGAAGAGGAGGTGGGAAAGGCATTTCGTCGTACGCTTATGGTTATCTATAATTCGTTTGCATTTTTGCAAATGTATGGATTAGATAAAAGAAATCTTATTGATATGCCTTCTACTCCGTATGTATTAGATAGATGGATTCTTGTGCGTCTTGCTCTTATGACGCGTGAAGTGACTACTAACATGGATATGTATGATCTTACGAAGGCAACTATTGCTATTGAATCTTTTATTGATGATCTTTCTCGATGGTATATTCGTCGTTCACGTCGTCGATTCCAAAAACCAGAAAATATAAAAGATCTACAAAGTGCTTCTCAGGTTTTAGCCTATACACTGCTTCAATTTTCAAAAATAATTGCTCCCTTTACTCCATTTTTTGCAGAGAGTATTTATCAATCGCTTAAAAAAGATCATAGTTTCTCAAAAAAGGATTCTGTTCATTTAGAACTTGTTCCTACATTTAAGATAAAAGCTTCTGATGAGGGATTAGTATCGGTTATGTCGTGGGCGCGTGATATAGCGAGTAGTGTTCTTGCAAAACGAGCAGAATTACAAATTAAAGTACGCCAACCACTTGCAAAACTCACTCTTCAAGGTAAAAAACCAAAAGGATCTTTTGTTCCCGATATTCTTGAAATTATTCGTGATGAAGTGAATGTAAAAGAAATTACCTTCTCTTCAGAGCTTGTTGATGGAGAGATGTTTATTCTTGATACTACTATTACTCCTGAGTTAAAAACGGAGGGATTATTGCGTGAGTTGACTCGGGCAGTACAAGAATTACGCCAAGATGCCGGATACGTACCCAAGGATAGTATTATTCTTGCACTCTCAAGTACCTCGGATATTGAAGCAATGGTACGCATACACGAAGCATTTATTAAGAAGGAAGTGGGGGCTCGTGTCCTTACCATTGGAAAGATGGAAAAATTTGATGCAGAGATAGATACCAAATTAGACGGGAAGCGTTTATGGATGGGAGCAAGAAAAAAATAAAAGAGATATCTCTTGCGAAAAAAAACAAAATAGTTCATACTGTGCATATAATCTTTGTCTCGTGAGGAAACAAAGATACTATAGAGGAAAGAGTGCCTACGCACTCTTTTTTCTTTTTGTATCTGTTGCTTTTTCAGCTTTTTGTGATATGTTATTTTTAATATGAATAAACGAAAAGCGTCACTTTTGTTAGCGGTCGTCTTCGCAATAACTATCGCAGGAGTATTTTTTGTATATCCCGCACCATGGTCAGCATCTATAAGTTCATGGTCTCCTTGGAAATTGGGATTAGATTTAGTCGGAGGGTCTCATCTCACCTATAAAATAGACACTTCCGCAATTGAACAAGCTCAAATCTCTGATACTTTGGCGGGTCTTCGTGATGTGATTGAAAAACGAGTGAATACCTTTGGAGTAAAAGAACCACAAATTGCTATTTCACAATCAGCGGGGGAGCAATTTCTTATGGTTGATTTAGCGGGTATATCAGATGTGAATGAGGCCATCCAACAAATTGGACAAACTCCGTTCTTAGATTTTAGAACGGTGGGTGCTCTTGATGCTTCAGGAACTCCTGCGTGGATTCCGACTGAGTTAAAAGGACAATATATTAAATCCGCCTCTCTTTCTTTTGGTCAACAGACCTCACAACCACAGGTACAATTGCAATTCACGACTGAGGGAGGAGATATCTTTGCACAATTAACAGAACAGAATGTGGGAAAGCAAATCGGTATATTCGTTGATAATGTTCTTATTAGTGCTCCCGTGGTAAATGAAAAAATTCCGTCTGGAAGCGCGGTTATTAACGGTCAATTTACTATCGATGAGGCGAAATCTCTTGCTCAAAATATAAATGCAGGTGCTCTTCCTGCTCCTATTACTTTGGTGAATCAGCAAACTGTGGGAGCAAGTTTAGGTACTCATTCATTGAACGCCTCATTGTTTGCGGGACTTATAGGTACCATTATTATTATGTTGTTCATGATATCGTATTATCATCAACGCGGATTTTTAGCCTGTATCGCTTTGTTGGTATATATTGTTCTTTCTCTTATTATCTTTAAATTATTTGTGACTATGTCATTGGCTGGTATCGCGGGATTTCTTCTTTCTATTGGTATGGCAGTAGATGCAAATATTCTTATATTTGAACGCACAAAAGAGGAAATGAAGAAAGGATTAGAAAAGACAGCCGCAATTCGAGAAGGATTTCATCGAGCGTGGTCTGCTATTCGAGATTCGAATGTGAGTACTATTATTACAACACTTATTCTTTTCAATCTCACCTCTGGATTTGTAAAGGGACTAGCTCTCACACTTTTACTCGGTGTATTGGTGAGTATGTTTACGGCAATTACGGTTACCCGCGCACTTATGATTATTTTCCCAGGGAAGTCGATAATTCAAAATAAAAATAAAATTTAATACTATAAAAATTGGGTATGAATATTATAAAATATCGGGGAATATTTATTTCTGTATCAGCTGTGTTAGTTGTTGCGAGTATTGCGTGTCTTATTATTTTTGGATTTCGCCCCTCAATTGATTTTACGGGAGGAACACTTTGGCAAGTGCGTGTCAGTGATCAGACACAAATAGTACAGGAACAAAATATTCAAGATGTTCTTGTCACTGTTGGGGGAGTAGAGAGTCCTGTTGTATATAAAGAATTAACCTCTGACTCTTTCTTAATAAAAACACAGACCTTGAGTGAAGTAGATCATGCACGACTTTTAGAAATCTTAAAAAATAAATTCTCTTCTGTTGAGGAGATACAATATCAATCTATTGGTCCTACCATAGGAGATCAATTGCGTTCGCGGGCTATATGGGCATCTATTCTTGTCCTCTTAGGAATTTCTCTTTATATTACTTTCTCATTTCGTAAAGTTTCACACCCTGTTCCTTCTTGGAAATATGGTATTGCAACACTCATTGCTTTGTTTCACGATGCAATTATTCCTGTGGGAATATTAGCTGTTCTAGGAAAGACACATGGTATAGAAATAGATACAAACTTTGTGGTCGCGGTACTGGTTATTATAGGATTTTCTGTTCACGATACTATCGTTGTGTTTGATCGTATTCGTGAAAATCTATTAATACATCGTTCAACAAAACAGTCTTTTGATTACACGGTTAATGAAAGCATTACACAAACAATGGCTCGTTCTATTAATACCTCACTCACTCTCGTTCTTATGTTGGTTGCCCTTATTATCTTTGGACCCGCTAATTTGCGCGTATTTACTGGTGTTTTACTTATTGGTACCGTCTTTGGAACATACTCCTCGATCTTTCTTGCGAGTCCGCTCTTGACTCTTTGGCATAAATTTGATATAAAGAATTAATCAAAAACCTTGCGGTGTACCCTGGTATTGTGGTATACTATAACGAAAGGATTGGTTATTATATACATTAAACGTATTACATTGTTATGACACTTAAAGTTTTATTAGATGCTATTGTTGCAACGCTTCCGAAGCGTCAAAAAGATATTATCGTACAACGATTTGGATTGGGATCAAATCAAGTGCGTACGCTTGCGTATCTCGGAGAAAAATATGGTATTACGCGTGAACGCGTTCGTCAGATTGAGGCTGCTTCATTACGCACTCTTTTAAAAGTGGCGCAAGAACAAAAAGAAATTCAGGGGATTCTGAAAGAGGCTGTTAATCATGTCGTTTCACTCGGAGGTGTTCGTCGCGCTGATTTTTTGGTTGAAGATTTAAAAGTGGTATTGAAAGATAAAACAATAAGTGGTTCATATCTTACCTTGCTTTTCTCTCTTTTTAAATCACCGCTCTATTTTTCTGAGACAGATGAGTTGTGTGCGTTTTGGTATACTGATACAACTGCTCTTAAAGAGGTAAAAACATTTATACAGAAGATGGCTCTTTTTCTTAAAAATAAAAAGGAAGCTCTTATTGAACGGAATGAATTTGATATGTTATTTGCTCAAGTCACGAAACAACATAACGTGAAAGAATTTGTTGCATTGAACTTCATCTCTAACTCTAAAGAATTTCGTGTGAATGCCTATGGTAATTTTGGATTAGCAAAGTGGCCAGAAATAACTCCCAGCACGATTCGTGATAAAGCATATCTCGTGCTTAAGAAGCAAAAAGCTCCTATGCATTTTCGTGATATTGCGCAAGAAATTAATAAGGTAAAATTTGATACAAAGAAGGCTCACCCACAAACAGTTCATAATGAACTTATTAAGGCGAGTGATCGTTTTGTTCTTGTGGGACGTGGGTTATATTCATTGCGTGAATTTGGTATTGAACCAGGAAACACCAGAGATGTTCTTCTTCGTTTATTGAAAAAGAACGGTCCCATGGGACTTGATCAATTAGTACAATTAGTTTCACGTGAACGGGTGTTAAAACACAATACCATCTTTCTTAATTTACAGAACAAGAAATTCTTTAAAAAGAATAACGGTAATTACCACCTTGCTTAATAACAAGTACTTTTTTTCTGATCGTACTCTCTTATCTTGTGTGGGGGTGTTATTTTGTTATAAAAATGGTACTATATTTCTATTACGAAACTGATGTCTCATACGGATATGGTGGACTTTATACAAATTGCATTTTCGAGTCTGAATCAGACCCTTTCCACGGTTGCGTGGTTTATGGTTCCCGTATTTTTTATTGCGCTTTTTTGGAAAGTGCGCTTGTTTTATATTCGAGGAGAATTTTTAAAGAATGTAAAATGGGAAATGCTTGAGATACGGTTTCCTGCTGATAACGTACGCACCCCAAAGTCCATGGAACATGTATTTACCACGCTCTATGGTATTTATTCGTTTGGTATTAAATCATTTGATAAATATTTAGATGGAAAAGTTGAACTCTGGATTTCTTTTGAAATCGTAGGACGTGCTGATGGTATTCATTTTTTTATACGACTTCCTACCGCACGTCGTAATATGGTTGAAGCCGCTTTATATGCCCAATACCCAGAGGCCGAAATTGTTCCAGGGACCGACTATACCGCGGAAATGCCCTCTCTTCTTCCGAATGATGCGTATGATATATTTGGCGCAGCGTTTGAATTAGCAAAAGCAAATCCCTATCCCATTCGTACGTATGATTTTTTTGAAGAGCGAAATGATATGAAGAACGAAAAAGGAATAGACCCACTTTCTCCGTTATTTGAAATTATGTCTAAATTAAAAGGAGAAGAACAAATTTGGATTCAACTTCTTGTTAGTCCTACGGGAAAGCCAACGGGCGTAGATATCGCAAAAGAAGCAGAAAAGGAAGTAAAAGAATTATTAGAAAAAAAGGGGGTGAAAGCAAATGAGGCGGGGATATTAAATATGTCTGGTGTTTCTGCTAATACGAAAGATATTATTAAAGCTGTAGAGAATAAAGTTTCGAAGCATATATTCGAAATGACCATGCGTTTTATTTATATTGATAAGAAAGATACCTTTGATGGTCAAAATTGGGGAACTGTTATGGCTGCATTTCAACAATTTAATACGCAAACCATGAATGCATTAAAACCTACCTCTATGCCGTTCTATGCGGGGATTCCGGGAAAAATTTTTCCTTGGTATAAAAAATCAGTCGTTCTTTCAAAAAAGCGTATGATTTATGATTCATATGTTGCTCGTTATTTTGGTATGTCTAATAGAACGGCTGATGAAAAACTTCCTGTGTTAAATACTGAAGAACTTGCTACTTTATTTCATGCTCCTGCGAATGTAACGCGTGCACCCCGTTTGCAAAAAATTGATTCTCGTCGCGGTAGTCCTCCTCCCAATTTACCCCTTGAATAATTTTACATATTTCATCCGTGTGGATAATATATTTTGAATGAGAAAACTATTATGGCAGATTCTATATTATATTTAGGAAAAACTAATTTTCGTAATCAAGAGCGTACGTTTGGCATCAAACTAGCAGATCGTCGTCAGCATACGTATATTATTGGAAAATCAGGTACTGGGAAAAGCACCCTTCTTTTAAACATGGTTATTTCTGATGTGAAGGCGGGACACGGTGTCTGTTTTGTGGATCCTCATGGAGAAACAGCTGAAGAAATTTTACATTTTATTCCTGAAGATCGAGTTGATGATGTTATTTATATAAACCCCGCAGATATTAATTTTCCTGTTGCGTTTAATCCTCTAGAACGGGTTGATTTTGATATGCGTCATTTGGTGGCATCGGGGCTTATGTCGGTTTTTAAAAAAATATGGCCAGATGCATGGTCTGCGCGTATGGAATATATTCTCAATAATACCTTGTTGGCACTCCTTGAATATCCTGGGTCAACGTTACTGGGGGTTATGAAGATGTATTCTGATAAAGAATTTCGTCGTAAAATTGTGAATGATCTGCAAGATCCGAGCGTCCGTTCGTTTTGGGTTGATGAGTTTGCAAAATATACGCAGAAGTTGGAAACAGAAGGAGTTGCCGCTATTCAAAACAAGATTGGACAATTTGTTACCAACCCGTTAATTCGTAGTATTGTTGGACAGGTAAAATCTTCCTTTGATTTTCGGCAAGCAATGGATGAAGGAAAAATTATTATTATCAATTTGTCTAAAGGAAAAATTGGAGAAGATAATTCTAATTTATTGGGAGCTATGTTGATTACGAAATTGCAGTTAGCTGCTATGTCTCGTGTAGATATTCCCATGGCGGAACGTAAGGATTTCTTTCTCTATGTTGATGAATTTCAGAACTTTGCAACTGAATCATTCGCGACAATTCTTTCTGAGGCTCGTAAATATCGTCTTTCTCTTATTGTGGCGCATCAATACATCGCTCAATTAGAACAGGATAAAAATACGAAAGTGCGCGATGCTATTTTTGGAAACGTGGGAACTATGATTTCATTTCGGGTGGGAGCGGATGACGCAGAATTTTTGGAGAAAGAATTTTTTGAAGAATTTTTGGCAAGTGATTTTGTAAATTTACCAAACGCACATATTTATGCGCGTATTATGGTAGATGGTGTTTCGTCGCGTCCTTTTTCTGCAAAAACCCTTCCTCCACCTCCACTGCCCGCACCCTCACTTTTTGATGCTATTTTACAATCGTCACGTTCAAAATACTCTATTTCTAAAGAACGAGTTGACGAAAAGATTCGTACTGATTATTATGGCTCTGTAGGAGATAAGGCGGGAGAAATGGTATCTCGTCGAGATGAACGTTCGTTACACGAAGTGCTTAAGAAAGATGTGTCTTCTGATATACAGAAAAAACGAGACCATGGTCATGTCTCGTCGGCACCACGGGAGCGAAAGCCTATCGAAGAACGAATGAATGTGGACGCATTAAAGGATTTAATTCGAGGTTCTCTTCAAAAGTCTCATGATTCACATATAGATCCATCTCCTGAAATTAAAACCTCAGAAGAAGAAACTCAAGAATAATTTTAATCAAAAAATCTCATGTTAGCATATAATGAAGTACGAAAAGGACACGTGATTGTGTATGAAGGATCTGCATACGAAATTTTATCAGCGGATTTTTTGCGTATGCAACAACGCAAACCAGTTATGAAAGTAAAAATGCGTGAGTTGGCAAGTGGTAAGGTAAAAGAAACATCATTTCAATCAAGTGATGAATTTGAAGAAGCTGAATTGGATCGTGTGCCTTCATCCTTCTTATATAAAGGAAAGGGAGAATTTTGGTTTTGCGAAAAAGGAAACCCAAAGAATAGATTTATGCTTTCCGAATCTGATTTAGGAGTTTCTGCTCAATTTTTGAAACCGAATAGCGAAGTAACGACGGTGAAATTTGGAGAAAGGATTATTACTGTTCAGCTCCCTATTAAAATGGAATTTTTGGTGACCGAAGCGCCTCCAGCGATAAAGGGAAATACTGCGCAAGGAGGGAATAAACTAGTCACTTTGGAAACGGGTGCAACGGTTAATACGCCGATGTTTGTGAATGAGGGAGATATGATACGCGTGAATACGGAAACAGGGGAATATGTAGAACGGGTGCAGAAATAGATAATTTCGTGGATAGCTTCAATACTCTTTTGAAAGAGACTGATGAGCGAGAGTCCCGACCTTGTATCAGGATAGATAGAATTAGTATATGGTATTGAGAGTAAAAATAAAAAACAGCTTGAGGAGTTGTTTTTTATTTTTATAATGATAAAAATGGTGAGTCTCTTGACTTTCTATCTTGTTGTGTCTTATGATATTTTTGTTATCGAAATGATAATTATCTATGAGATATCCTTGTAGATAA
The DNA here is from genome assembly GCA_041674185.1 of Minisyncoccota bacterium. Classification (GTDB taxonomy): domain Bacteria; phylum Patescibacteriota; class Minisyncoccia; order UBA6257; family JAGOQP01; genus JAKBUF01. Next base: position 8,706 of record JBAYWE010000001.1, on the reverse strand, counting down.
ACCTTCAGTAATTGGAGGACTTATGAAAGTAGTACTTTCAAAACAAAAAATGCTCTGTGTTCGTCTTACTCACATGGCACTAGAAGTATGGTTTCAAAAAAGAATTATACTCCTTGATGTATCTATGAAGAAAAAACAAGATCTTCGAGGAATTTGTTCTTATTTTATTGATGAGGTTGTCCACTATCTTATTGAAGGGGATGGTGTTGTATATAGTGCTAAGATAAAAATTCCTTTTTCCGAAACAACGCTTCCTCATAAAGGGCCTCAAATTATGAGTGGTTATCAAACAGATGCTATATTCGATATTTGTTCTTATGCTGTCTGTTTTATATGGTCTCCAAAATCGTTTGGTATGTACTTCTGTTCCATAAAAAGAAATCATCCAGAAAGCACATGGCGTTCTGGGACGAATCATCTCGATTCACAAGATGATTTGCCGTTTTAATTTTTGTTTTCTGTTTATATTATGCCTTCCTCTTTGAGGAGGGCATTTTACATTTGCACGAAATTATCTTTTCTTATATGGTGAATTTATGGATATATCATCTTATTTGTTACAGGCAAAACATATTCATTTTATTGGTATTGGGGGAATTGGTGTATCCGCTATTGCGCGTAAGTTTTTGTTAGAAAAGAAGATTATTACTGGATCTGATATGGTTGTTTCTCCATTAGTAAAAGATCTTCAGTCATTAGGAGCGCGGATTTGGCAAGGACACACTGTTTCTCATATAACAAAGGATGTGGATGTGGTTATCTACACGAAGGCAGTTTCAAATGACAATCCAGAATTAGTACGCGCGCAAGAACTAGGGATTCCAACTTTCACGTATTCGCAGGCACTGGGAATTATTTCGGCGGATATGTACACGATTGCAGTTGCAGGATCTCATGGAAAAACAACGACGACGGGGATGATTGCCTGGGGACTTCTCCAAGCAAAAAAGGATCCTACAGTAATTGTGGGGAGTCTTCTTACTGATATTCCAACCAACTTTATTGCTGGGAAAAGCGATTATTTTGTGGTTGAGGCGTGCGAATATGGGAAATCTTTCTTAGACTTAAATCCTCGCATTGCCGTCATTACGAATATAGATAATGATCATTTGGATTACTATAAAACGAAGGCAAATCTTGTTAAGGCATTTACTGCATTCGCACAAAAGATTCCCCAGAATGGATATTTAATTACAAATTTGAAAGATTCTGCGTGTGCCCGTATCGCAGATGCTGTTTCGTGCCATGTGATTGATTACAGTTCTCTTATTACTCCTGCGGATGCAAAATTAATAGGTGATCATAATGCTATGAATATGCGCGCGGCGTCTGCCGTATTACGCACCCTCCATATTCCCCAGGGTACTATTTATAAAGCACTCGCTTCGTTTTCGGGAACTGCGCGACGGTTAGAATATAAAGGCATAACAAAACAGGGGATGATTATATATGATGATTATGCGCATCATCCGACTGAAGTTATCGCAACTCTACGCGCAATACGAAATCATTTTATTGATAAGAAAATTATATGTGTGTTTCAACCACATTTGTATTCGCGCACGAAACTGTTATTCAAAGATTTTGTAAAGAATTTTTTGATTCCCGATGTACTCATTATTCTTCCTATTTATGCAGCGCGAGAGAAAAAAGATCCTTCCATTTCTTCGCAAAAACTTGTTGTAGCCCTTCGCGCAAGACGGAAAGAAAAGGTGACTGTGTATGCTGATTCGTGTGAACGTGCGGTACGAGAAGTTTATAAACACATAGACAAAGATTCACTGCTCATTACTATGGGTGCGGGAGAAGCATATCGTGTGGGGGATGCATTCTTGGGTAAGAAATAAATCATGTATGTTTAAGCATTTTCAGAAAAAGAAGAAAATATGCGTAGCTCTCTCGGGCGGAGTTGACTCGTCTGTTGCGGCGTATGTACTTAAAAAACAGGGGCACGAGGTGTTTGGTGTTTTTGTGCGCGGGTATAATGTGGATGGATGCCAAGATAGAGAAGCACATGATGCGCGCCGTGTGGCTGATACATTGGGTATACCGTTTTATGTATTGGATTTTGAACAAGAATATTATAATCGGGTTGTACAATATTTATTAGATGGGTATGCGTGTGGAATTACACCTAACCCTGATGTGGTGTGTAATTCAGAGATTAAGTTTGGACTACTCTATGATGCGGCAATGAAATTGGGAGCAGATGCGGTGGCGAGTGGACACTACGCACAAACGAAACTAAAAACTAAAAACAGAAAACTTATAATAGGAAATAACTATGCACTGAAGGCAGGAAAAGATGATAATAAAGATCAATCCTATTTTTTATGGCAAATTCCTCACGATAGATTCTCTAAAATATTATTTCCTATTGGGGGGCTCACAAAACCACGCGTACGTGCACTTGCAAAAAAAGCTGGTTTGTTTACCGCAACTAAAAAGGATTCGCAAGGGGTTTGTTTCTTAGGAAAATTTTCTTTTGTTGATTTTCTTAAAAAACATATTCCGTATGGTCCCGGAGAAGTGTTAGATATCAACGGCAAAAAGGTGGGGACACATGATGGGGTTTTATTGTATACCCTTGGTCAACGGCATGGATTTATAAATACTGCGGGACATGAACTGTTTGTCATAAAACGTGATATTACTTCAAATACACTCGTTGTTGCTCCTGAAGGAGACGCAGCTCTCTCAATGAATGTGTTTTATGCTCAACAGATAAATTTTCTTAATGCTCGTTTTGAGAAAAAATTACGAGAGGGGAAAGAGATGACCGTTCTCGCTCGAGTGCGATATCGTCAGTTATTATTTAAGGCGCGTGTTTCTTTGAAAGATGGTATTCTAACTATTTATCCCTCACGCACCTATAAACTATTTCCTACAGCGGGTCAGTCAGTCGTGTTGTATACAAAGAGGGGTGTGGTTCTTGGGGGAGGGGTGATTACTGAATAGAATGGGCAAAAGATACAATATTATGAAATATAACTGCTTAATCAGCGGTTTTTATATAAATTGACATTTTGCGTATTTGGTGATATAATGTATTTGTACCTTGAAATTTATTATATAGAAAATAAGGGTTTAAATTATAGAATTAAGTTAACTAATTGAAGGAGTAATTCGTGAAAAAACTAACATTTCTTCTGAAATTGCTTGTGTTTACGATATTTTTTGTAAATACAGGTATTATCTCTGAAATGTCTTCTCGGATTGCCTCTGATAAGAAGGTTAATTTGAGAAACATTCCAGTTGCAAATCGTTTGTCTATAGAGATTGCAGATCATGCGCGAGAGCAAGTACGAAGGGGAATTGCTTATTCTCCAGATAATTATTTTCGAGACATAAATAAAATCTCTCGTCTTGAGGATAGTTTGTCTGTTTTCACTACGTTACCTTCGGTAACAAGTGAATTGCAGGCATTGCTTATTGCATCTATTGATAAGGGTAAATATTCACACGCCGACATAGATCGTGCGCGAAGAAACCTCGCTGATAAGAATAGTTATTTTCGCGAGAAGTTCTTTAAAGAAGTAAAACATACTCCTATAATGGAGATTATATGTCCTACTTTTTTATGGTTTTTAAAACAATATGTTTTAGGCCTTATCCCCGCTTTCTTGCTTATATTATTATGGGCGTATGAAAAGAAACGATTTAAAAATCCTTTGAGTATTCTGTTATCTCTTATTTCTTATCCTATATTCTTTTCCGTTGTATTTTTCCAATGGACGAGAGAAAAAGGAAGAGAAATGTATGCAGAGACTCAATTGAGGAGAACCAAAGATAAGTTTTTGTCTATTCTCTCTGAAGATGAAGTTGCCGCGGTAAGATTATTTGCTCAAAGCAATTTGTCTTTAAAAACATGGAATACGTCACTTTCGAGTTCTTTTAAGAGATCGTTTGCTCTGGGGCTTGTCGCATTCATCCTTTGTTCTTTGTCTACTACGCAAGCCACTTTCTCGGAAATACAAAATCATACGGTTACTTCATATGAAACCGTTGCTGATTCTGGGGGACTTCATTCTGTAGATTACGATGTTGGGATCTGTGCGCTTGTTCCTGTAAATGAGTTTAAGATTTATTCTGATTTCCCGTTTATGCTTTCTTATGAGGAGCACGAATCTGTTCCGCAGGAGTTTATACAAAAGATTGAACATATTCCTCTCTCTGGATTATTGTATTCGTTTTTTAATTTAAACAATTCAATAATCAATAATAAGGAGAAAGGAAATGAAATCTGTTTGTGCAATAATCGTAATTATGTTTTTATCTGTTTGTAGTATTTTTGCCCAATCTTTTGGATTGAAGTCCGTAGCGGCGTCTATCGGAAAAGGGGCTCTTTCTAGTGGATATGACATTAATCTGGGGTTCTCTAATGGAACTAACAATTTAAATATTGTTGGTAATCATCAGAGGGTCTATGGTACTTTTTCGATTCCGACGGGAACTTCGTGGTTATCTGCTTCAGCTAGTGGTGGGTTCTTTAAAAACTGCCCTTGGGTTGGTCCCATGGTGGTTGTAAAACCATTCCCATTCATTTCTACAGTTCACTGGTACGGGATTTCTGCTGGACATCCTGATCAACCAAGTTTTACAGCAAATATTCTTATTGTATATAATGCTGTTGTTCTTAGAGTTGGTAGTTTCTCAGCAACATATGCCGTTTGTAAGTTTGATAACGGTCACGCCGATCAACTTCCTGAGCTTCGATACGACGGAGACCTGAATCCATCTTGGAATTATTCCCTATCAGTTGGTTATACTGTTGATGGGGAACAACCTTTATTTGTCTTTGGTCTAAAGCATACATTTTAGATTTTGTTAGCTTTAGCCAAGAATCCCGGTTACGACCGGGATTTTTTTTATTTATTCAATGATGAGCGTCAATCGTTGAATTGTTTTAGTTTTGAGTTTTTTCTTTTACGTTGTATCTTGTGTGTATGCGTATCTTGGCTATTGAAACAAGTTGTGATGAGACCTCTTTTGCGGTTGTTTCTATTAAGGAACAAGCTAAATTTCCTTTAGTAACAGTTGAAAAAAACATTGTGGCATCTCAAATAGCACTTCACGCCCCATTTGGTGGTGTAGTTCCTATGCTCGCAAAACGAGAGCATATTAAGAATTTACCTATCCTATGGAAGGAGATACAGAGGGTATCAGAGGTACGAGATAAAAAAATAGATCTTTTAGTGGTAACGGTTGGTCCGGGACTTGAACCAGCGCTGTGGACAGGAATTCAATTTGCACAAGAAATTCATAAAAATTATTTTAATGAAACTATTCCTCTTGTCGGTGTAAATCACTTAGAGGGACACTTATACAGCTTCTTATTAACTGAAAACAAAAAACTGAAAACTGAAGATATATTTCCGATGATTTCTTTAGTGGTGAGTGGGGGACATACCATCTTAGGTGTTTTAGAGTCATTCACAAAATACATAAAGTTAGGAGAGACGCTTGATGATGCTGTTGGAGAGTCATTTGATAAAGTAGCACGATTGCTTGATCTTCCGTATCCTGGGGGTCCATTAATTGAGCAACTTGCGAAAGAGGGGGATGCGCACGCGATTGTGCTGCCTCATCCGATGATTCATCAAAAAAATTATAATTTTAGTTATGCGGGGTTAAAAACAGCAGTATTATATTACCTAAAATCGCAAGGTATTGTTTCTCAAAATTTTTCTCCGCGTGCGGTTGCAAAAAAAGCAAAAATATCTTCTCAATTACAAAGAGATTTATCAGCTTCTTTTCAAGAGGCAGCATTTGCTCCCCTCGTTGCAAAAGTTTCTCGTGCTGTTCAGGAATATGGTGCACGAAGTGTGTGTATTGGAGGTGGTGTAGCGGCAAACAAAAAACTCCCTGAATTATTAGAAAATAAACTGGAAGCTAATGTCTCTGTTGTTGTTCCTCCATTTGCCTATTGTCAGGATAATGCCGCGATGATTGCGGTGGCTGGGTATATGCGGTATAACTCAAAAAGGAAGCCGTACCTTCTCAAAGCCGATGGAACGATGAATATATAATGATACTATGGTAATTGGATATTGATAATCTGAAATTTTATTTTTTTATGTCTTTATTTAAAACACTTTCTCGGAATATAGATTGGAAATTATGGGTCTCTCTATCTCTTCTTTTGGCGGCTGGATTACTTTCTTTATTGAGTTCTCGCCCAGAGCTTTTTTATAAACAATTATTATGGATTGCTATTGGATTTATATTTATTATAGTATTTTCCTTTTTAGATTTTAGATCATTTTTTAGTCACACGAGTGTGAGCGTCTTTTTTTACATAGGGACGATTATTTTATTACTTATTACCTTTATTTTTGCTCCCAGTATTAATGGAAACCGTGCCTGGTTACTTATGGGGCCATTTCAATTTCAACCAGCAGAGCTTGCAAAACTCGCTCTTATTTGTGTGTTGGCTGTATTTTTTGCAAAGAGACATGTAGGTATCGCACGGTGGAGAGTTATTATTGGATCATTTTTATATGCGCTTATCCCTGTCTTAATTATTGCTGCCCAACCAGATATGGGATCTGCTCTTATGGTGTTGGGTATTTGGGTTGGATTCTTGTTGTTATCTGGTATTCCTATTCGACGACTTGTTGTTGCGGGAGTATTTTTCTTGTTTGCGTTTGTCCTTCTTTGGACGTCGGTGTTTCAGGAATATCAGAAAGATCGTATTGTCGGGCTCTTTCAACCACAACAAGATCCTTTGGGGGCAAATTATAATGTTATTCAATCACGTATAGCTCTTGGGTCAGGAGGGGTATTTGGACAAGGTTTTCGACAGGGGACTCAAACACAACTTGGTTTTTTACCAGAAGCGCAAACTGATTTTATTTTTGCTGCCATTACCGAAGAGGGAGGGTTGGTGGGGGCGGGTGTTGTACTCGTGGCGTTTCTGTGGTTTATGATGCGATTATTGCGTATGGGTATGTTAGTTGATGGGAATATAGCTAAATTTCTTTGTTTAGGAACGGCGGTATTATTTTTTATACAGTTTATTTGTAATGTTGGTTCGGTTACTGGTATTATTCCTGTTATTGGAGTCACGTTTCCTTTTGTGAGTTATGGAGGGTCGAGTATGCTAGTTAATCTTATGCTTATTGGATTAGTACAGTCTTTTTATGTAAAGAAATAGTTGTATAAATATTTTATATCTAATTTTTAGCATTCAATCGAAATATCTGATATATCTCTCTTGTTAGAAATTATCCTCATTATGTTATCTCGTCGTTTTATTATTATTTCAATTCTTTTTATTATATTAGTTGGGGGTACTGTTGCCGTTTTGGCGGACGTTACTACTCCTATGGTACGTACTCATTCGACTGTCTTTGAAGTTATGTCGGGAGATAGTGTGTGGAATATAGCTCATAGATTATCAGAGCAACAGATTATTCGTTCCCCTTTATGGTTTGTGGTTCGTGCTTTATTTTCTGGTCATTTTAGTGCTTTTAAACCTGGGGTATATGAAATAACGTCTACTTCTCTCAGTGATATTTCTCGTGCGCTCTCACTCGGTCCTCAAGAAATTCGTATTACGATCGTTCCTGGTATGACTTTGCGGGAAATAGATGCGCTCTTTTCTGAACGGGGTATTATCCCCGCTGGTTTGTTACAAACGATCATGCCTACTTTATTAAGATCTTCTTGTTCTCCTTGTACGTATGCAACAAATTTAGAGGGATTATTAGCCCCTGATACGTATCAATTTTATAGAGGAAGTAATCCAGAAACAGTTGTGCGGACTCTTATCGAAGTTTCTGAAAAAAATCTTCGTTTAGCAACTGATAATAAATCAATAACCGATCGTGATTTATATGAAAAAATTATTGTTGCGTCGTTGCTTGAAAAAGAAGTGCAGAGTTATACTGATAAACAATTAGTTGCGGGAATTATTTATAAACGATTATCTCTTCATATGCGTCTTCAAATTGACGCATCAGTATCATATGGTGCGTGCCTATCAGATATGGGGAAGTGCGTTCTTACGAGAGATAGTTTTAAGGTGGATACTCCTTTTAATACGTATACACGTGAAGGACTTCCACCTAATCCTATTGCGAGTCCTTCTCTTGATTCACTGCGTGCTGCCTTTTATCCTCAGACAAGCTTGTATCTGTATTATCTCTCTGATCCTTTGACGGGAACAACTTATTTTAGTAAAACATTTGATGAACATGATACTAAGAGAGGGATCTATCTTCGATAGTTTTCTCTCATGTAGTTTATTTTTATATAACTTCATCTCTTTTTTTCTTTCTTCCATTCCTCTCTTTTACTATATTTCTCTTTTCTTATTTCTTATCTTCCATATTTTTTCGCGATCGCGAAAAAATATGGAAAAGTCTATAAAGCAACACAATACTCTGTTTTTAGTTTCTGATGCAGACACACCATGAGAAAATATTGTATACTATAGCTAATCTCATCGTGTGATTATCTCTTATGCAATCTTTTTCAAATAAATCTTCTTTTACCCCGCTCAGAAAGATGCCCCGCATCTTCTCATATACCCCGTCACAACAACAGGTTTCTACGGGGCAGGGTACATCAGTACGTTCCTTCACCCTCATCGAACTCCTCATAGTCATCGGTATTCTCGCTATCCTCACCGCAGCCGTCGTCATAGTCCTCAATCCCACAGAATTACTCAAACAAGGCAGAGATAGTACCCGTATGACTGAT